>NZ_DAMBOE010000001.1:391633-741073 GCF_032063905.1 Alcaligenes phenolicus | reverse complement strand
ACAACAACAACAACAACAACAACAACAACAACAACAACAACAACAACAACAACACTTCACTTAGTTCTTCATCACAGAGCTCACCTAAACAAGCTGATAGCGCAGCTAGGCCAGCTCACAGATCAAGCCTTGCTGCTGCAACAGCTCAAGCAAAGGCTGCACATCCCACGACGATTTCCAAGCAATCACGATGCGCTCGCCTGGCACCCAGGACTGGCACAGGGGTGCCCAGAAATCACGATTCAACAAGGTGTCTTGCAAGACTACTCCCGCCTGATCCAAGGCCATCAAACGGGCATCACGACGCGCCTTCTCCAAAATCGCAGGCAAAATCAGTGGCAGGTACAAGACCCAATCTGCCTGGTTCAATTTGCGCAAGGCGCGCAACGTCAGCAAGTCCACTGCTTCCAAGTCAGCGATAGGCAAAATGGTGACCTGAATATGCTGCTGGGGAGTTTCTGTCTTCAAAGCAGCATCAAAAGCTGCCAGCGCTTCCGTAGCCTTGCCTTGTGCGAGGAGATCGGGGATAGGACTATCAAGCACATAATCAAAGAAATGACGACGGGTATGCACCTCGGGGAAAGCCTGTTTGATATCGGCTCGGCGGCGAGCCAGCAAACCGGCCAAGTCCCCTACTGACTCAGGCAGCTCGCTTTCTATCCACTCCCGAACGCGCCGCGCCAGCACGGGAGCAGACCCCGCAGAGGAAACCGCAATCATCAAGGGCGAACGGTCGACCATGGCAGGCACTTGTACGGTGGACAGTTGCCCGTCATCAACCACATTACAGGGTAGACGCAAGGCGTCGGCTGCCTGCGCCACGATGCGATTTATCTCGCGCCGTCCAGTTGCTGCAACAACCAGCCAGGCCTCGTGAATATGCTCGGCAACAAAGGAGGTAAACAAGCTGCTTAAAGCACCCGCCTGGGCACTGGCCCTCAACCAGGAGGTTTGCTCCGGTGCGACTACGGTGACTCGCGCGCCAGCACGCAGCAAGAGCCGAACTTTACGCTCCGCAACCGTCCCGCCACCTACGACGACAACCGCCTTACCGGTCAGATTGAAGAACAAGGGAAACACATTCATTACACGACATCCTTAAGGCGCCAGCAGACACTGGCGCCCGATTCACACTTACTTCAGGCTGGAAAAGTAGGCAGCCAGTTCATTCACCATTTCCGGGCTGAGAGGCTCGGCCATCGGGCTCATGATGGGATCGTTACGCTCCCGCGATTTGAACTGCTGTAGCTGCTTGACCAGATACTCCACCTTCTGCCCCGCCAGGTTGGGATACATGCCTTCCGTGCTGACACCTTCCAGCCCATGGCAGGACGCGCACAAAGGCAGCATGGACGATGCCTGAGCCGATAGTTGCGACTGCCCATGCGAGCCTTGCAAACCCACTGGTTTGTCCGCTGCCAAAGCGACACTGGAACCCAGGAGGCCCACCAGAGCCATACCCATAAAAAGCTTTTTCATGACGTTCCTTTGCTCAGAATTTTTGGGTTTCAGGCTGACCAATGGTGAGCCAACGGGTACGGGCACGCGAGAAAATGCCCGATGGGCTTTCCATCTTGTGTTCAGCTACCAGCTCCAGACTGCGGCTGTCGTAAATCTTCAAGCGATCGCCCCAATAACCCGAACTGACGTAGAGGTAATCGCCCGTGCGGTTGTAGTTGGGGAAGAAGGCATGACCACCCACGTCCAAAGTCTTCACCACGGACAAGGTGTTTTTATCGATCAGCTGAATCCAGGAAGCGCGCTTGTCCTTGTCGATAATGTCCACCGCCACATACGGGGCATTAGGATGGGCGGCGGGGGATTCAGTGGCTCCAGCAACGGGAATCTGTTTCACCACAGAGAAGTCTTTGACATCCCAGGCAGTAACCACGGAGCCCAACTTGCAGCTACCCATATTGGTGCCGAAGGCCAGCATGCGGCCGTTCACTTCCGTGACAGCACCCGAGCCTGCGTGGGGCTGACAGCCAGCCGGAATGTCACGTACCACCTTGTCGTCCTTCAGGTCGATAGCCACGTACTTGTTGTCGTCGTAAGAGGCCACCATGGAATAACGACCATCCGGCGTCAGGAAGGTGTCGTGCAACATGCGGCCGACCTTGGCCAGTTTGGTGACCGGCATATCCGGCTTGTCCGGATCAATAATCCAGATCTGCCCGGCTTGGCGCAATGTCAATGCAAACTTGTTGTTGATACGACTACCAATAATCGGACCACCGGCGGATTTGATGAAATTGCCGTCCGGGTCCTCGCCCTCCAGAGCGATATATTTCACTGGCTCCAGGGTGTCGGCTTTCAGGATAACCATGCTGTTGGGTACGAAGGAACTCAATGCCAGCCACTTGCCATCTTTGGATAAGGCAATACCCGTACCAGTCAGCCCCACCTTGGCCTGACGAACAATCTGCAAGGTGTACAGGTCGATTTTGTAGACGTGGCCATCATCACTTTTCAGGTATCCCCAGCGCTCGTGGCTGGGGCTGAATTCCATGATGTGTGGCGCGCCAACCGTGGCAATTTCACCCACCTTCTGGTTGTTCTTGCCATTGATGAAAACGGCACGAGCCTGATTGGAACCATCGCCCCGCCCATAACGCCCGCGGGCCATGATGACCATCAGGTCATAGACAGAGTCAATCTCGTAATTGGGTTTGCCGGGCAAGGTGGATTCGTCTACCAGTACTTTCACGCTGGCACGTATCTGATCCATATCCCAAGTGCGTTCCACCACGGGCTCGTTCTTGATCATCTTGGCCAATGCGCGAATATCCTCGTCGGGCAAGCGTCCGACAAAAGGTGGCATCAAGGTATCCGGAATCCCGGTCATGATGGTGCCACGCAAGGCAATCTCACTTTGAACCAGGCGGTCACTGTGCAGGCCCGGAGCGATATACCCTCCCCGGTCGGCTGCATGACACACCGCACAGTTTTGCTGAAACAAGTTATCTACCCGCACTTGCTCTTCCGTCGGGGCCGCCAAAGCCGCGCTGACGGTGGTAGACAGGAAGGCCAGGGTCATCATTTTTCTATACATTCCATTACCTCCAACAATTGCCTTGCTAAACGGCAAGACCAAGCAAACTATAACGATTGTTATTTTTTACTGAGAAGGTATGGATACAGATTAGATAATGGGGATGGTTTTTTTATATCGTAATTACGAGAAATTAAATACTCTTACCTAGATAAAAACATCCATGACAAGGCGCCAGTTGGCAGATCAATAAGCGGGACAAATTTATCACGAACGAATAATCATTTTGACCTAACTCAAGTTAAAACTAGAGGCTGCTGCCTATAGTGGCCCGGCTTGGCTCGCCCTTGATGGTTTTGATTATTTTTCCGGTCCCGCCATGTTTTCTTTACCGATTACGCTTTCTCATACTCATAGCCCACCGTATAAACGCCAAATTGCACGTCAAATCGAAACCCTGATCTGTTCAGGGCGTTTGCAAGAAGGTAATCGCTTGCCTTCGATCAACCGAATGGCGTCTCTATTGCAGGTTTCTAAAAATACGATCATGGGTGCCTATGATTTGCTGATCGATTCCAATCTGATTCATAGCGAACCGAGCCGGGGATTTTTTGTAGCTACGCCTACCCGCAATGGTCGCAGTCGCCTGGCACCGGATTTTGTGCTGGAGACGGCCCACTGTTCACGCAGCCCACGTACCAGCACGGCCCAGGCCAGCGGCGTGCATGTACCTGCCGCCAGCGTGCCCGTTCGTTTTGATTTCAAGATTGGACGCCCCTCGGTCCATGCTTTTCCGCTGCGACAGTTCATTTATTTGTCCAACCAGCTACTGCGTTACGCAGGCTCTGCCATGGCGGACTATCCGCCGCCTGAAGGTCTATGGGGTTTGCGGCTGCAAATCGCGGATTATCTGGCGGCCAACAAGGGCATACTGGCTGACCCGGAGCACATCATCATCACTGCAGGAACACAGGAGTCCTTGAGTTTGATCGCAGCTCATTTCCTGGACGAAAAAAGCTCTGCGGTGCATGAGTCGCCCGGCTACAACGGCTTCAGACATTTGCTGGCGCGGCACCGCGCACAAAGTATTCCCGTGCCTGTGGACCAGCACGGCTTGCGCACGGATCAATTGCCTGACAAGGCTGTTCAGTTAGCTTTCGTCACGCCCTCCCATCAGTACCCTTTGGGGCACACCTTGACGGTAAGTCGCAGGCAGGAGCTGCTGGCTTGGGCCGGCAGCAGTGGCGCTTTGATTATTGAGGACGATTATGACGGGGACTTCTGTTATGGCCCGGCCCTACCCGCTCCACTGAAGGCCATGAGCCCCGGACAGGTGATTTACCTGGGTTCGTTTTCCAAAACCTTGGGCCCTGGTTTGCGCTTGGGCTATATGGTCTGTCCTCCCCACCTGAGCCAGGATTTTATTGCCCGCAAGGCCTTGCTCAACAACGGGTCACCTTGGCTAACACAAGCCGTGTTGGCACGTTTTTTTGATGAGTATGACTATCCACGGCACCTGCAATACTTGCGCCGCCGTTATCTGGAGCAACGCAATACGCTGTTGCAAGGACTGAAAAAAGTGTGGGGAAATACGGGCGTGGTCAGCGGACACAATGCTGGCATGCATCTGGCTTTTCGCCTGCCACAACAAAGCCCAAATGCCCACCACGTTGCCGCTGCGGCACTGCGCCATGGCATACGGCTCTACCCTTTGGCACAGGCCGCCAGCCAGGAAACAGACAGCACGAATCCACGCCATCTGCTGTTTGGCTATGCGAATCTGGAATGCAGGGAATTGCAACAAGCAATGCAGCATCTAGCCCTGATACAGCCCAGGCTGAACCATGGCTAGATGTACAAAGAGCTTAGGACTGGGCCAGCGCCTGATCAAAATCCGAGGTCAGATCGATAATCTCTTCGATACCCACGGAGATACGCAGCTGATTGTCGGCAATGCCCATCAGAGCGCGCTGCTCAGCGCCCATCTCGTAGTAGATGGTGTGGGCCACGGGCAGCACCAGACTGCGGTTGTCACCCAAGTGCGTAGCCAATACAAAGACTTTCAGGCGATTCAGAAAGTCGAAGATTTCAATGCCCTCTTCCAGCACTACGCTCATCAGGCCCCCGAAGCGATTGCCGAACAATTGAGCCGTGCGCTCGTGCTGCGGGTGATCTTCCAGGCCGGGATACTGCACGTGCTTGACCTTGGGATGCGCCTTCAAATGGCGCGCCAAGGCCAGCGCGTTGGAACAGATACGTTCCATACGCAAAGGCAAGGTTTCCGAACCGACGGCCAGGCGGTGAGCCACGTCAGACGACAAGGTGCCGCCCATATCGCGCAAGCCCTTTTTCCGAATCTGTACCAAACCCCAGTTCTGCGTATTGCCCGTGCGGTAGACCTCGGCAATATTGGGGTAGGTCGTCCAGTCAAACAGGCCGGTATCCGTCACCATGCCACCCAGGGCATTACCGTGACCACCAATGTGTTTGGACAGGGAGTTGACCACCAGAGAAGCCTGGAATTCACGGCCGGGCGACAGATACGGCGAAGACAAGGTGGCATCGACCACATACAGCAAACCCTCGTCCTGACACCACTGCCCCACCCCTTTCAGATCAGCTACCTGTGTACCGGGATTGGCAATGGTCTCAACAAAGACCATCCGGGTATTGGGCTGCCGTGCGGCTTGCACCTGGGCCAGATCAGTTGCATCCACCAGCGTGGTTTGTACACCCAGGTCGCGCAAAGTCCCCAGCAAGCTATTGGTATTACCGAACAGGTATTTGCTGGCAATCAGGTGATCGCCCTGGCGCAGCAAGGTAAACAAGGTTGCTGTCAGCGCCGCCATACCTGTGGCAAAACTGACGCTGCCTATGCCTTTTTCCATGCGTGTAATCTTGGCTTCCAACGCCGCCGTGGTGGGCGTGCCTTGACGGGAATAGGTAAAGCCGGACTTGCCCTGAAAGACCGCAGCCAGCTCACGCGCATCCTGAAAACCGAACTCGGTCGATGGGTGCAATGGCTGATGGATAGCGCCATGCTGCGTGCCCAAGCGACGGTCAGAGTGCAAGGTAGAGGTAATAAAGCCGTTTTCTTCCATGATCGTTTCCAAGCCCATAATGCGTGTACACACCGTCAGCGCCGATCGGGTTTTGCCCGGCTGACGGCCAATTACCTATTATCTGGTGAAGCGGCGGATGAAACCCGCCGTTTTTTATACAAATAAGTAATTAAGCAAGTAACAAGACTTAAAAGAAATTAAGACTGGCTGCGTTGGCGCAAGGTTTCGTACAAGCAAACCGCACTGGCGACGCTAACGTTCAGGCTTTCAACTGCGCCCATCATGGGGATGGAAACCAGCTCGTCGCAGGTTTCACGGGTCAGACGACGCATGCCCTCGCCCTCGGCACCCATTACCCAGGCCATGGGACGGCGGGCATCGACCTGGTGGAAGGTATGCGTGGCCTGGTCGCTGGTGCCGACCAGCCAGACATCGCGCTCGCGCAGCATGCGCATGGTACGGGCCAGGTTCGTCACCGTAATGTAAGGCGTAGACTCAGCACCGCCGCAAGCCACGCGTGATACGGTGGCATTCAGACCCACAGCGCGGTCACGAGGCGCAATTACGGCGTGGGCACCTGCCGCATTGGCGCTACGCAAGCAGGCTCCCAGATTGTGGGGGTCTGTCACTCCATCCAGAATCAACAGAAAAGGTACCTGACCGGCCTCTTCCAGATCGTCCAGCAATTCATTGACATCGACGGCCAGTTCTTGCTCCAGAGCCAATGCCACCACGCCCTGGTGGCGAGTGCCCTTGGCCAGGCCATCCAGACGCTCGACCGGCACGGCCATGACTTTCAAGCCAGCCTGTTCTACCTGTTCGATAAAGGCCTGCATCCGTTTATCGCGCCGGGTCTGATCCACATAGACCTCGCGCACCGAAGCGGCGCTAAAACGAACTCGGGCAATAACGGCATGGAAACCGGCCAAAACCTGCTGAGGCATAACAATCCTTGGGGGAAATAAGAGCAAATAAAGAAAGCCGGGCAAAAAGCCCGGCTTGGCATTGTACGCCTATCGGCGTCGCCCTCTAGGGCTGCGCGTGGATTTTGCGGACTTGGCCGCCTTCTCCGTACTGCGTTTTTCATCGCGCTCGGCCTGCTTTTGCGAAGCACGTCGTTGGGATGCTGTGGTGCCCTTCAAGGCCAGCGGCTTGGTAGACGCTGCTTTCTTGATAGGACGCTCGGATGGCTCAGCCCCTTCCGCCGCTGCCTTGACCGCCTTGTAGCCCACACCCTTGACCAGACGGAACTCGATACGGCGCGCTTCCAGATCAACGCGAGCGACCTGGACTTGCACCGCGTCGGTCAGGCGATAACGCAGACCGGTGCGCTCACCACGCAGCTCGTTCGAAGTTTCGTTGTACTGGAAGTAATCCGCACCCAGCTCGGAGACATGGACCAGACCTTCCACATACAAGGTATCCAGCGTCACAAACAGACCGAAGCTGGTCACGCCGCTGATCTTGCCGGAGTATTCCTCGCCCACGTGCTCTTTAACAAACCAGCACTTGAGCCAGGCTTCCACATCTTTGGAAGCCTCATCAGCACGACGCTCGCGCGCCGACAACAAGGCACCCAATTTTTCCCAACGTGCAAAGTCGCGCTTGCTGGCTGGCAAGGCGGCATCGCCCGGATCTTCGTCGATAGCCGGAATGTAGCGCTCGCCCTTCAAAATACCCTTGATGACACGGTGCACCAGCAAATCCGGGTAACGTCTAATCGGCGAGGTGAAGTGCGCGTATTGCGAATAGGCCAGACCGAAGTGCCCCGTTTTTTCCGGACTGTAGATAGCCTGCTGCATGGAACGCAAACACATGGTCTGAATGACGGCGAAGTCAGAACGGCCACGGGCTGCAGCCACGACTTTGGCGTAATCAGCAGAAGTAGGCTCGTCGCCTCCTTCCAGGGTCAGACCTAAACTGCGCAGATACTCACGCAAGGCTTCCAGCTTGGGCGGCGTTGGGCCTTCGTGTACACGGTACAAACCGTTGCGACGGCTGCGGGCAATAAAGTCTGCAGCACAGGTATTGGCTGCCAACATGCACTCTTCAATCAGCTTGTGCGCATCGTTACGGACCAAGGGTTCGATACGTTCAATACGACCCAAGGGGTTGCACACAATCTTGGTTTCAACCGTATCGAAGTCAATCGCACCACGTGCAGTACGGCGCTCGGCCAGCAGGCGGTACAAGGAGTACAGGTTCTGCACAGGCTCCAGCACGTGCTGAATCTGGGTGGCCGCCGGGCCAGTGGGCTGCTGCAAGGCGCTCCAGATATCGGTGTACGTGGTGCGCGCGTGTGAATGAATGACCGCTTCATAAAACTGATAGGCCGACACGGTGCCGGATTTGGCACCATCGGCCAACACGACCATATCGCACACCATGACCAGACGGTCTACCGACGGATTCAGAGAACAAATCCCGTTGGACAGGCTTTCTGGCAGCATGGGGATCACGCGGCGCGGGAAATACACACTGGTGCCACGCTCCAGAGCGTCTTCATCCAGGGCATCGCCAGAACGCACGTAATGGCTGACGTCGGCAATCGCAACCAGCAAACGCCATGCCCAGCGCGAGCGCTTGCCCGTGCCGATATCGACGCGTTCGCAGTACACCGCGTCATCAAAGTCTCGTGCGTCTTCACCGTCAATAGTGATGAAAGGCACATCGCGCAAATCAACGCGGCCTTTGTATTCCGATGGCTTGACCTTGGCGGGAATGCGCGCAGCCTGCTTGAGCGCCTTCTCGGAAAAATCGACCGGCACTTCAAACTTGCGCACGGCAATTTCAATTTCCATACCGGGATCGTCAATTTCCCCCAGCACTTCAATCACACGCCCCAAAGGTTGACGATGGCGCTCGGGCTGCTGAGTAATCTCTACCGTCACAACCTGACCAGGCTCGGCCTCGCCCTGATCTCCGTTTGGAATCAGGATGTCGTGCTTGATGCGTTGATCTTCGGGCACCACGATGAACGTGCCACGCTCGCGCAGGAAACGGCCCACCAGCTTGCTGGTGTGGCGCGCGGTAACTTCTACAATCGAGGCATCTGGCTTGCCGCGGTATTCACCGACGATACGCACCATAACGTGGTCGCCGTGCAACACTTTGGCCATCTCTCGTGGCGACAAGAACAGATCAGGCTGCCCATCGTCGCGCTGCAAGAAACCAAAGCCGTCGCGATGGCCCAACACTTTGCCGGCGATAAAACCAGTTTGGTTATTTTTGCGAATTTTGCCTTCGGGGGAAATCAGCAGCTGACCATCGCGCTCCATTGCGCGCACACGCCGCTCGAAACCCACCGTAATTTCTTTGCCCAGGCCCAGCTTTTTCGCCAAAGCCTGCATGGTCAGGCCATCTGCATCTTCGCGCAGCCCCGCCAGGATCACTTCCCGCGTCGGGGTATCCGGGTCGAAGTCAGGCGGCAACTCATAACGGCCCGTTGATTGAATACGGTCCTCAGTACTGTCTTGATGTTTTTTATTCAAAAGGACACTTCCATTATTAATAAAGTATGCCTATAATCCTTTTTCTTTGCTGCTCACGCAGCAAAGTCGTTAAAGGCTTTTGGCACAGCCATAAGCATACAACGATATGCCCAGGTGGCGGAATTGGTAGACGCGCATGGTTCAGGTCCATGTGCCTTCGGGTGTGGAGGTTCGAGTCCTCTTCTGGGCACCAAATTCCAAAAAAGCCGATCATCGCAAGATGGTCGGCTTTTTGCTTTCCAGCCCAGAAAGTCAGGTGCTTGAGCACCTGACGTGAGGGCGAGAAAGGTCGGGCATGCAAGCCCGACCGGGGTCGCGCCCGTGTGACCGAGTCCTCTTCTGGGCACCAAATTCCCAAAAGGCCGATCATTTTTCAATGATCGGCCTTTTTTATTTTGTTGCTCCACAAATTTTTTATCCTTCAGCATCAATCCGATTACGTCTGACTGTGGCAGAAAACGAGCAGCAATACGACCCCCTTCTTTTTTAAACACAGCCATTTCCACATAAAGAATCACTACCGCATGATCGGCTGCTTTCTTTACAGGCCTGTGAATACCGCTTGCAGCAAGCACCTGAGGAGCCAAGGCAACACACTCAAAGCAAGACATCGCCTGCCCTGCTTTGTACAGCCATAAAAAAAACCGACTGTGCTTCTACAGTCGGTTTTCAGCCTCAGGATGCAGTAGGTTTAACCGCCGCAGCCACCGCAACATGCACCATCTTCACCATGCGCAGGTTTGGCGATTTGATAGCCGGCCCGCTCGACGGCAGCATGCAAATCTTCCAGCGAGACCTGGGTTTCATCAAAACGAACCGATGCCTTTGCGTTTTCGAACGAGGCATCTGCCGCTTGTACGCCTTCGATAGCCGCCAAGGCAATAGCCACTTTATCGGCGCATTCAGGGTGTTGCAGACCCGCCAGTTTCAGCATTCCAACTTGCATTTTTTATCCCTTTAACATGAGGTGAGGCAGTTGATGAAATCGCCACCGCCCATAAAGATATATATTAAATACATCTTATAAATACGGCAAGCTATCTGAACAAGAGCGGCCCACTAGCTTGGGCGCAGACAAAAAAGCCAGCTTGCCCGCTGACCACAAGCAAACCAGCTGAAAAATTGCTTTGTGGACAGGCCCCTCTACTTGTAAAGGTGCCTGCCTTCATTCCATATATTGCGCAACCCTAACTTACTTCATCCCCAGCTTGCGACTGGCTGCCAGCAAGGCCACGATACTCAACGTCGCGGCCAGAATCAGGTAGTAACTGGGCGCCACCGGAGAGCCGGTCAGTGAAATCAGACCCGTAGCAATCACAGGTGCAAAACCACCAAAGACAGTGACGCCGATGTTGTAGCTCAAGGACATGCCTGTAACACGGGTACGTACCGGAAAGACATCAGCCATCAATCCGGCCAAGGGGGCGAAGTACACGGCCTTGAGCAAAGCCATTAAACCTACAACCAGAATCAGCGCCGTTTGGGTCGCCTCGCTGTTCAACCACATGAAGGACGGGAAGATCACAATCGCATACAGTACAGCAGCGGTAAGCATGATCTTGATCCGACCCACTTTACCGGCGATATAGCCCACCACTGGCGTAGCAATAGTCAGAATCAAGCCTGCTGTTAAGGTTGCCAAGAATCCGGCGGATTGTGGAACATGCAATGTGGTCGCCGCATAGGACGGCATATAAGTAATCAGGTAGTTGGAGGCGGTAGACAAGATCAAGGTGCCCAAAGCAATCAACAGCAAAGCCTTTTGTGAACTCAGTACTTCTCGCACCGGCTGACCGCCCGGCTCACTTTCTTTGAAGTCCGGAGACTCATCCACCGTTTTGCGGATCCAATATCCTACCGGCCCCAGCAACAAGCCGAAGAAGAAGGGAACACGCCACCCCCAATCCAGCATCTGCTGTTCGCTTAAGGTGGACGTCAACACATAGCCAAACAAAGAAGCCAGCACGACACCAAAGCCCTGACTGGCAAACTGCAGACTGGCCACAAATGCGCGAGAGCGTTCTGGAGCATGCTCCATCATGAATGCGGTAGAACTGCCAAATTCGCCCCCTGCCGAAAAACCCTGAATAAAACGCGCAATCAAAATACCGATAGGCGCAATGAGCCCGAGCGTTTCATAACCAGGCATGACCGCAATCATGAACGTGCCCAATAACATCAAGAGGATGGACAGGGACAAGGCTTTCTTGCGTCCGTGTCTGTCCGCATAGGAGCCAATAACAGCGGCTCCAATGGGCCGAATCAGAAATGAAATCCCGAATGTGGCAAAAGCCAGAACCAAAGAGACGGTAGGGTCTGAGCTCGGAAAAAAAACACGACCAATGGTCAGTGCAAAGTAGGCATATACAGCAAGATCAAACCACTCCAAGGTATTCCCCACCACGGACGCGGCAACCGGCTTCCAGAACGAACGCGGTAAAGGCCCCACCGCTTTTTTGGTCTGCTCCATCTTCTATCTCCTCCTGCCCCCGGTGTTTCCGAAGGCAATGCGCCGTTACTTCTGAACGGCGTCTGTTTTTTTAAGTATTCTTGTTCAATTCGCCCAGTTCCCAGAAAACGCTGGTCATGATGTCCAGCCCCTCTTGGATAATGGGAGTCAGCATGTGCTCATTGGGAGCGTGCTGAGAGCAGCCGGGGTAGGAGTGTGGCACCCAGATCGTGGGCAGACCCAGTACATCGGCAAAAATATCGTTGGGTACAGTTCCTGCCAAATTCGGGATCACGGCAATTTTCTGATCCGTCACTTTGCTGATCGCATCCTTGATCAAGGCGATCCACTTGTTGCCCAGATCCAGCCTGGTGGCAGGCATGATCTGGCCCATATGAATACGCACCTGCTCGAAGCCATGCGCATCAAGGTGCTGGCGCAAGGTGCTTTCCAAGCCCTCTATCTGCGTTCCCCGCACAAAACGCAAATTGCAAAAAGCCTGAGCACGAGGCGGGATAGCATTGATTGGTTTTTGCGGATTCCCGGCATCCAGTGCCAGCACTTCCAAGGTGTTCCAGCCAAACAGACGTTCGCCGTAGCTAAGGCCCGGTTCGCCCCAATGCTCATTTAAGACCAGCCCCAAGGTATGCTGACCAATCTCCAAATCTGCAATGGCAGCCAGCACGTCCTCCGGTACGGGGCCTGGCGTCAGTTCGCGACACAACAGCTGTCCTTGAGGCCCCACCAGACAGGCCAGAGCGTTGGCCAGCACCACCGCGGGGTTCTCCATCACCCCGCCCCAATTGCCCGAGTGCAGCCCCCCTTCACGCGAAATCACCTCCAGCGAGAACAGCACAGTGCCACGCGAGCCCAAGAACAAGGTCGGCTGATTGGCGTTCAAGCGCGGGCCGTCCGAGGCCAGAAACAGATCAGCCGACAAGCTCTGTGCATGTTGCTCGCAAAACTCGCGCAAACCGACCGAGCCACGCTCTTCACCCGTCTCAAAGATGGCTTTGAGGTTGAAACCCAAACGCCCATCGCGAGCTTGAATGACCTGTTCCAGTGCGGCCAGATTGATGCTGTGTTGGCCTTTATTGTCCGCCGTCCCCCGGCCGTACCAACGCTCCCCTTCGATCTTCAATTCCCAAGGCGCCAAGCCTTCACGCCATTGATGGTCATGTCCGGGCACCACGTCGCCATGCCCATAGGTCAGAATCGTGGGTAGTTCATCGGATTCATGTCGGTGAGCCAGAAGGATGGGGCCTGCCCCTTTGGGATTGGCCAGGATACGGACCTCAAACCCCAGTTTCACCAAGGAAGGGCCCAGCTCCTGATCCAGGTAGAGCTGCAATTGATCCGCTTTCTCTGCAGTCTGGCTGTCACTTTGAATCGCGACACGACGGCGCAAGTCCTGCTCGAAACCGCCCTCCTCAAAATAGGCGCGCACCCTGGACAAGGCTTTACTTTTTCCCATTTTTGTCTCGTTGTCTTATTGATAGGAAAGAGGACTATAGAATTCGTCTTACCTTCTGTATATTTCTATCTTTAGAATAGAATGAGCTAATTTTTAGAATTCTTAAGTTAAGTCCTAAACTATCGATACGACGGGATTAGCTGAGCAAAATCATGGACTACAAGTACTTTCTGGCGGTGATGGAAACAGGATCACTGGCAGCAGCCAGTGCACGACTGCACATTGCCTCCAGCGCAATCAGCCGGCAAATCAGCCTGTTGGAGGAGTCCATAGGCGTTACGCTGTTCGAACGCAGACGGCGGGGAATGGTACTGACGGCAGCAGGTCAGGCCCTGGCCGAACATGCCCTGCGTGTGCGATTGGAGGAAGAAGCAATCTTGCAAAGCCTGCGGCAGAACGACTATGCCCAGGCACACTTGATACGAGTAGCAGCCACAGAAGGCCTGTCCCGCTATTTTCTACCCATGGTCATGGCTGAGTTTTCCAACCGAACCCCCTTGGCGCGGTTCGTCTTGAAGGTCAGCTCGCCCGATGACTGTGTGCAAATGGTCAGAAGCGGAGAGGTCGATATCGGGGTCATTTTCAGCACGGCCCCGATACCCGACATTGAAGTGAACTACTCCTGCCTTTCACCTATTTTTGCCATCATGCAACCTGGGCACCCCCTGAATGCGGCACGCAGTTTATCCTTGAACCAGCTGCAGCCCTACCCCATTGTGATGCCCGGGGAAGAGCTAACTCAAAAGCAGTTGTTTAATCATGTCTGCCAGATGGAGAAGCTGGTCTTCAACGAGGTCTTTACCTGCAATTACTCGGGAGTACTGCACGAGTTCGTCCGTCGTACCAACGCGATTGCCTTGGGGGCATCGATCAGCCATCGCAGCAGCATGGACCACGGTCTGAAAATCGTTCCCATACTGGACCCCCGCCTGGGCAGGGATCTACAGGTTTTAAGTATGGCAAAGCGGGCACTACCTCAAAGCGTCAACACTTTTCTGCAAGCCTTGATCCGGGAACTGAAGGAAGCTTGAAATAAAACGATGACTGAGCTTTCCTTTAGGTTGGCTGTAACAATGCTCTGCAGCTAGTTGCCCACGCCTCTTTTTGTGAACACACAAAACAAAAAGCCGACCATCTTGCGATGATCGGCTTTTTGAGGAATTTTGGTGCCCAGGAGAGGACTCGAACCTCCACACCCGAAGGCACATGGACCTGAACCATGCGCGTCTACCAATTCCGCCACCTGGGCTCTGACTGCTGGATTTGTTTTTCAACTCGTCTCTGCAAGACAGAAAAGAACTATAACATGATTTTGAAAGAGTGCAAACTATTTCTGCTTTTTTTCATGCCTGACAGAAATAAGCACAGCCCTTGCACTTCATAAGAATCGCTTTTATGCTTATTGCTATATCAAGAGTTGGGGTAACCCATGCCAACCTGTGTACCCGCACAAGGTGGATTCAAGATATGGCCATCTGGCAATCAATGGGATCATCAAGACACGAACCCGCTGCCAGCGGGTTTTTTTATGCTTGGTCGTTTCCAGGCAAAGGGTCCTTTAATCCAACTTGCTCACCCGGAAGTCCCTTCCAAGAGCTAAACAGGAGTGTTTCATGTCTGCACCGTTTTGCTATCACCTGACTTTAGAACAGCACAGCTACCGCATTATTCTGCACCCCGGTTGTTCCCGGCTGGCCGTCGTGTGCGAAGCGCATGCTGACAAGGTCGGAGATTACGAGCCGCGCTGGCTGGGTTCCAGTTGCCGCGGTGGCTATTGGGCCCGCTTCCAGCACGATATTGACAGCACCTTGTTGCTGAACATGGATGCCATTGCTCGCCTGATTGACGAGCACCGTCTGGCTCATCCCGATACGGTGCTGGATACGGATTTACAGCCCGTGTTGAACGTGGGCGGACGCTTGCGTGCCCAGCCCTACACTCAGCAAAAAGCCGCTTAGTCCAAGCGTGGGGCGTCGTCGCCCTGATCGCCTTGACGCCAGTAGCTGCTGGCCCGAATCGCGCCTTTATCCAGGCCGCGTTCTTGCACCCAGTACTCACGCAAGCTTTGAGCGATGGAATATTCTGCTGCGACCCACACATAGCCGGTGCCGCTCAACTCGGGTGCGGCACGCAATGCGTCCAGAATGCCATTCAGACCGGCCAGCGAAGGAATCCAGTTCACCGTGACATGGTCCGGTGCCTCCATCGCACCGACTGTCAGCAGATTACGTGCCAATACGTAAACCTGCACCTTCACATTGGAAGGCAGTTCTTTCACTCGTCGTGCCATGGCAGGCACTGCGGTTTCGTCGCCAATCAGAACTTGCCAGTCCAGGTCCTTGCTGACCAGGAAGGAGCCACGCGGACCGGCCACACCGAGCTTGTCGCCCTCTTTAGCTTGCGTGGCCCATTGGCATGCAGGGCCTTCACCGTGGACCACAAAATCAATATCCATCTCCTTTTCCTGCTCGCGGAACTCGCGAGGAGTGTAGTCGCGGATAGGTGGCTTTTCCTGACCTGCAGCAAAGACCATGCCACGCTCGCCCATTTGAGGCAGTCGCAATTCATTAGTGACAGGGTCCGGGAAAATCAGTTTGACGTGGTCATCAAAACCAGGGGTATGAAAACCTTCCAGATCCGAGCCTTCCAGGGTGATGCGCACCATATCAGGCCCCAGTTCGCGCCGTTTTTTTACGGTCAGCAAACGCAACTTCAAGGTATGAGCAACTTTCTGCGTTAATTGTTCGGACTGCATTCTTAAGACTCCTTGGGCAAGTTCCGTATGTCAGCGATGGCTTTTTCCAAAATGGCCACCACCTCTGCCTGTCGTTCCAGACTGGCTGTCGATTGTTCAAACATGGCCTGCTTCAGGCTGTGGCGTACCTGGACAAACTCCGGCAACCAACCTGTTTGTTCCTGCGCGGCCTTCAAATCCTCGTCGCTATTGTGTTCGGCCAGCATCTGCCGTATCCACACCAGCTTGCGCCCGCGATAGGTCAGGGACTGCATCAGGTAATCGCACTTTTCTTTTTGCTCTTCCAGATACGTGTGCCCTTCCTTGGTCAGGCTGTACATCTTGCGACGGCCTTCTTCTTCAATCAACACCCAGCCTTGCGTGGCGCAATACGCCAGGGCGGGATACACCGCACCTGCGCTGGGAACATAGCTGTTCTGGCTAAGCTGCGCGAAACGGCGGATCAGTTGATAACCGTGAGTACTGCCCTCTTTGAGCAGAGCCATCAGCATGAGCTGCATAGCCCGAGCAGAGTATTTTCGGCCCTGGCCCATATCCAGCAGCATCCGCTCGACATCCATCGTGTTGAATTTCATGTCCATACTCTTATGCTATATCACATGACACAATATAATGATAATGAGAATGCCAATCAACTATAAATTGAAATTAAATTTATTGAGTGGAAAATGCTTGCTTTCCCAAGGAAACTCACTTTATAATTGAATGCTTGAGACGGGCAGCAGCCTTGATCAAAAGCCCAGGTGGCGGAATTGGTAGACGCGCATGGTTCAGGTCCATGTGCCTTCGGGTGTGGAGGTTCGAGTCCTCTCCTGGGCACCACAAATTCCTCAAAAAGCCGATCATCGCAAGATGGTCGGCTTTTTGTTTTTTCCGTCTGAAAGCAAGCAGCTTGCCCCCCCCTGTTTGAAGACGAGGAAGTCAGATACGTAGATCCAATCAGTGTTGATATGACCGCGCCCCTCTTCCAGCAGTACGACCTTCCGAAAGATCAAACTCCTTTTGGACTGAAGGCAGACGGACTCGAAACACCTCCCTGACTTACCCAAGAACAATCAGCCATAAAAAAGCCGAAACAGCATGAGCACTGTTTCGGCTTTTTTGATTCTGGCGGTCTTACAGCAAGCTATTTCGTTGCCCTGCCCTCTTTACCGTCACTCCAAGGCGCGATGACGACGCTGCCAGAAAGGCTGCGCCGCGTAGCGTTGCTCCATGCCATACAGGGCATGTTGGGAATTCAGGTGACGCACCAAGCCCAACAAATAGTCTTTCTCATAAGCACGTGCCGGCTCCGGATTGCCTTGCGTCAGGGCCACGGCAGCTTGTGCCGATTGTGATCCGCTCCACAAGGCCGTTGCCAAGCCATTGGCAGCCAAGGGATCCATGGCCGCACCCGCATCACCGGCACGCAAGATGCGGCCTTCCACGAAGTAAGACACCGTGCAGCTGGCGGCAGCGCTGACTTTAGGAGTGTGATCCGCCATCTGGCTATCCAGACCCAGGCTTTCCATACGCACCCGTGCCGCGTCGGCACAGCCCAGCAAACCGGCCCATACCGAACCATCACGACTCAAGCCATCGGGCAAAAGATCCGAGTCCGAGAACAAGGCCACCATCAAACGATGGCCAGGCATGGGGGACAAATACCACCAACCCAATTCGACGGCTTCCACCAGCGAAGCGGCCAATGGCTCGGCCCCTTCGGGCAAATCAAAGACGTGCCAGGCAGCAACCAGCCTGTCCAGACGATGACGCTCGGCGGCCGCTCCGGCGGACAAGGCGGCACGACCCGTACAATCGATCAAGGCAGCAGCTTCCAGGCTGCTACCATCTGCCAGCCTGGCAATCACACCTTCAGGCTGGTGCTCCAGGCCCAGAACTCGTGTCTGGCGAATACTGACCTTCGCTTCTTTTTGCACGCGCTCAAACAGCGCCTGCTCCAGACGGGCCTTGTCCAGCAGATAGCCCTGCCCGTCCTCATCCTGCACGGTACGCAATCCTGCGCCACCCCATACCGAAAAACGCCCTTGTGAACGCAAGGCCACCGTCTCATCCAGACAGCTTGCCCAGCCCAGACTGGTCAAGACCACGGCCCCGCGTTCGGACAAGGTCTCCCCAAACGAGGGCTGGGGCTCCTGAGGAGCCACCAGCGTCACTTCCTGACCTTGCATACTCAGGCGACGCGCCGCCGCTAAACCCGCCACACCGGCGCCAACAACAATAATCATGCCTTCATCCTCAGGTTCCCGTCTGCTTTGTCAGCGGGACAATGTCCATGGAACCGCGTTGTACTTCCACATACAGCTCGGGCGGAACTCCCGCCAGCCCGACTGGCCCCGGACGTTTTACCACGACTCCCATACGAGTCCAAAGCTCGATCATGCGGCGCAGGCCATCGGTGTAACCCGCTTCCACGTGCAAGCCGATCCCCGAAGCACCTCGCGCCCAAGGCACACGGCTGTGATAGAAACGCAGACGCTCTTCCACGCTTAAATCCTTGTCCATCAATTGCGTGTAAAAAGCTTCAGGCAAGACATCGACCGGCAAGAGAGCTGGCCACCAGATAGGCGTGGGAAAACTGTCTGCCGTTTGCACAGCCTGACAACTGAAAGCATCCCCTTGCCATGGCACACCCATCCAGCGCGTCAGATCGCCCGGTGCTTGTGGACCGATAGGTGCCCCCTTTTCATCCTGGTCAGTCATATTCGGATTGCCCGCAAAGACATTGACCGGATTGAGCTGATAGCCCATGTCCTGCACCAAATTCTTGCGTGGCGACAAGGCCAGACGGAACGGCAAGCGGGTTTGGTCCTTGCCCTGGAACAGTTCGGGATGACGAATAGGCCAGGTAATTTCCACACCAGGGTGGAAGGCCCCGCCCGAGCAGGCGTCCAGAGCGGCCCGGGTCAAGGCCTCAGGTTGCAGCTCCAGCGGAATGTTATCCAGGGAGGTGTAGGCATCCATCTTCGCGTCGTGGAAATCGTTGTCGAACTTGCCTTGTGCCCACAAACTCAGAATGTTGTATTGCGTGTTGGTCAGCGTCAGCCAGGAGTGTGGACTGTCGGGATAGTTCACGCCGTCACCCAGCATCAAGGGCAAGGCATGGGCGCGGGTATCGTCACCCCCGGGGCGTCGGAAAGCTTCCAGCACACGCTGTCGTTGCGCGCGAGCCTGCTCGCCCGGTTCGGCCAAGGCTGCCAGGGTGTCCGGGTCCGACAAGTCGCCCACTTTCTGCCAGGCCGTGCCCAGGAAGGTGGCGCTGGCGACCCATTGCATCTGACCACTGCGGCGCAAGATAGGCAGCACATCGCGCCGGAAAGAAACCTTGTCGCTGGGTTCGGCTAGTTGGCCCAGGGAAATCATGGCTTCACGCGCCGCATCGTAGAGCGTGACAATGGGCTCCATTTGCGGGGCAAACTTGGGGCCGCAAGATACGACCCAGGCCGGTTCGCACTCCAGGGTTTTGCCGTCGATCTGCACCGTGGCTTTCACCCAGCCGTCGCACCAGTCATCGTGCCAGCCGTCGTTATTGGTGAAGTCCCGCACCGGGTTTTGTTCAATCGCTGTGCGCGAGACCCCGTCAGCGGGGAACACCAGCAAACGCCCTGCTTCGTCTGTGCGCAAATGCCCCAAAGGCACATCCAGGCTTTGCCAGAAACGTCCCTGCATGCGGTAGGCGGTATCGGCACCATCGGTATTTGTCGACTTGCCTTCAATGGAAACCGGGCCGGGATCAATCACCAGCATGTCGCGCCGCTTGTCGCCAGCAATAAAGGGATTGCGTTGAGCGCCGGGCACTCCGGGGGCGGCATCACCCCGGTCCATGGCGTTTACAAAACCGTACCAGGCCGCTTTGGTATTGGCGACGTGCACCGTCCACTTGGGGTTGAAGCTGGCGTCCAGCTCACGCACGACCCGCCCCTGATCGTCATAGCCATATAAACGAAAGCGCTGCGCCTGCTTCTTGATGCGACCTTGCGCATCCTTGAAGCCGCCCTTTGGCTCATCCATCAAACCAGGCACTTCAGGGGCATAAAACCATTCACTGGCATTGCCGACCCGTGCAAAGCCGATAGCCGGAAAAATGGCCACCCGGGCAATTTTAGCTCCTTTGGGCGCCAGCTCCTGAGCCTGCAACGGCGAGATGGCAGATTTAAACCAGATAGGTGAGCTCAGGCTGGCCGCAGCGGCACTGAACAAGAAATCGCGACGTTTCATAATGGTCCCCTTCGATCATCGCTATGGAGTCGACGTATCGGTGCGCGTAAACGTGATGGCAAGAAACAGAATCAAGAAGGGCCGGAGGCGTCTGGGCAGACTGTTCCTGAACCGGCTGTTCTGCTTCCCGCCACTATGACAGCAGAGGAAAAGCCGCAGTAATTTTTTTTAATAATTGTTGAAAATCTGAGACATATTTTTACAGAATGCGAGGCAGGGAAAACAGCATGACCCAGCCCCCCAGGACCAGATACGGACCAAAGTGAATGGCCTGCCCGGCCTGCAAACGCCCACCAAGGCGCAAGACCAGAGCCGCCAGCAAGCCCAATACCGATGCCGCCAGAAGAATTCCCGGCAAGGCGGTGGCCCCCAGCCAGGCTCCCAAAGCAGCCAGCAACTTGAAGTCGCCATAGCCCATGCCTGCACGCCCGGTCAGCAACAAGAACACATGGTTTAACAGCCACAGCAAGCTGTAGCCCAATGCCGCGCCAATCACCGCCAAGGGCAAGCTGCTAAAGGTGTGATCCAGATTGACCAGCAAACCCAGCCACAGCAAGGGCAAGGTGAGGCGATCAGGTAAATAGCCGGTTTCCGCGTCAATCCAGGCCAAGAGAGCAGTACCGGCGATAAACACACAGGCCGCCACTGCTGCAGGCGTCAACTGCCAGCGCCAACCGGCCCACAACATCAGGACCAGGGCTAGACTCTGGCATACCCATCCCCATTGACGATGAGCACGCGGCGAACGCCCGTCCAACTCAGGCTCCAGCTCTACAGGCAGGCTCCAGGACAGGTGTCGGGCTGGCCAGAAAAAACAGACCGCCAAGATCAGAGCAAGCCCCATTCCCGCCCAGGCATTGCCCCACGACGTCCACATCATATTGATCCTTCACCAGATTGATAAACGCGCGCTGGCACAAGCCACGCTGCCCAAATCCTAGCAGAGCCTTGCGTGCTTTTGATGACGTAAGCATTTTTTGCTCCAGGGGGAGCAAAGCGGGATCATGGCATTTTTTTGTTACCCGAATGACAGACAGAGCCCGGCAAGGCTAGGCATAATGCGCTTCAACCCTTTGTTTCGCTTACGGATGAATAAGGAAGCGCTATGAACCACTTTGTGCCCCACGCTGCGCGTACGCCTCGCCTGCGCTTTTTGACCGGCGCCTTGCTCCTGGTCTGGATGGGCTCGGCAGCCAGTACCGCCTGGGCCCAGCAGATCGAGTCCATTACCTTATCCAGTGCCGGTATGGCCGAGATCGAGCGACAAATCCCCATCTCTGACGCCGGCACTGCTCAGTTGCGTGTGCCTCTGACCCAGGTTGATGACATTCTGAAAACCCTGATGGCCGTTGATGGCAAGAACCGCATCGACTCCCTGACCCTGTCGGGTCTGGCCCCACTGAAAGAGAGCTTTGACAGCCTGCCCTTCTCGGCCAAAGACCTGCGCTCGCCCGCTACCCTGGCACAAGCGCTGCGCGGCCAGCAAGTCAGCGCCAGCTCGCAAGGTCGCCTGGTGCGGGGTGCCGTCCTGGGAGTGCAAGCGACTGCGGCCACCAAAGAACATCCCGCCCAGGCCATCTTGAGCGTGCTGACAGAACAGGGCCAGATCCAAACCCTGGAATTGGGCCCGGACACCAGCCTGGAAGTACTGGACAAGACCTTGCAACAGCAATTGCAGCAGGCCACCGAAGTGCTGGCCGGTCAAAGCAATCAGCAGTCGCGTGATATTCAACTGGTCTTGAACAAGACCGACACCAAAACAGCCCGCCTGTCCTACCTGATTCCTGCACCGGTATGGAAAAGCTCCTATCGCCTGATGATGCAGGACGGCAAAGCCCGCCTGCAGGCCTGGGCCATTTTTGAGAACACCAGCGGTGAGGACTGGAAAGATGTGAAGGTCACGTTAAGCTCAGGCTCACCTGTGATGCTGCGCCAGCGTCTGCTGGAGCGTTACTGGAACGAGCGCCCTGAGCTGCCGGTGGCGGTAGGTAGCTCCATCGCGCCGCAAGCCGACACTCAAGCCACTGTCAGCGCCAATCACGCCCGCAAAGCAGCAGGTGAGGCCATGCGGGCTCGCATGGCTCCAGCCGCCCCCGCCCCCATCATGATGGAAAGCGCCGCTTATGCGGCCGATGCCAGCATGGCCAAGCAGTGGGCTTCGGGCGGCGCCGGTGCCAGCGCCCAGGCACAGGAAGGTCAGACTCAAGTGCGCTTCAGCCTGCCACAAACGCTAAGCGTACCCACCGGCCAGACCGTTTCGGTGCCCTTTATCGACACGTCCCTGCAAGCGGAAGCCCTTTCGGTTTACCGCAGCGGTCAAGCTGGCAACTACCCCACAGCCGCCATCTGGGTGAAGAACGAACAGGCCAATAGCCTGCCGCCCGGCATTATTACCGTCTTTAATGAACAGGACGGTCACGTGGGTGATGCAGAGCTGGCCGGTCTGCCTGCTGGCGAGCAGCGCTTGATCTACTTTGCCCAAGACAGCAAAGTTCAAATCCGCGAAGAGCAAACGGATGAATACCGCCTGAGCAAAACCCGTGTGACTGATGGCGTTGCCCGTTCGGAATGGACGCGCTTGCAGAACTTCCGCTACGAGATCAAGGGTCCAGCCGATGAAGATCGCACCGTGCTGATCCAGTTGCCCCGTCAGGACGGCTGGACCTTCAAGTCCGACGCACATGATAGCGATACCGCCCAGGAGCACCGCCTGAAAGTGAAAGTTGCCAAGGGCAAGACGGTCACCGTGACGGCCCAACTGAGCCTGCAAGACCATATGGAATTGCGCCTGGAAGAAATCGACGAGAACATGCTGCTGCAGTGGCGTGGAAACGGCCAGGACAGCGCGCAACAAGCCAGGATGGACAAGCTGATCGAGCTGCGTCGTCAGCTGAGTCAGGCCCAGCAAGCGCAGAATCAGGCTGTTGAGTCCCTGAACGAAACCGTGGCTGAACAGGAACGCATCCGCGCCAACCTGGCTGCCGTCAGTGCACAAAGCACTTTGGGTCAGCGTTTCAGCGAGCAACTGGCCCAGCAGGAAGACCAGATAGCCAGCCAGCGCAAAGCCGTTCAGGAACAGCGCGACGCTGTACAGAAGGCCCGTCAGGCTTTTGAGAAAGGTCTGGCCGAACTGGCTTGATCCTGGCCTTATGCAGGTGCAGGCAGCTCGGCCTGCACCTGCTCCAGAAACGCGCGTATGGCATGGCCCTGCGCGCGTTCTTTCAAGCAATACACAAACTCGCTCAAATGAGCCGACACATCACTAAGTGGCAGGCTGATAATGTCCGGATGCGCAGGCACTTCACGCAAGGGTAGCAAACTGGCCCCCATGCCGCACACCACTCCCCACCCTATCGCCTCCCGGCTCCCTATCTCCAGCAACTGCGTCGGCTCCTGCCCCGCCTGTTGGAACACTTGATAGCATAGCTCCCGTGTCATGGACCCAGGCTCACGCATCAGAATGGGATGGCGGCACAGGTCCACAATACGCACACGCTGCCGGTTAGCCAAAGGATGATCCACTCGCAATACGGCCACCAAGGGATCAGAGGCCAGCAGCAGACGCACCAGACGCGGATCATCAACCAGCGCCGAGGACGCAATCACATCCAGTTGATAGTCATGCAAGGCACTCAAGACCCGTTGCGAATTATCAATGCTCAAACGCATCTTCACGCCGGGATAAGCCTGATGGAAATTCCGTAATACAGCCATGATGTAATACGGCCCGGTCGCGCCCACCCGCAACATGCCACTTTTCAGATCGCGCAGATCACGCAAACTGAAATCAATCTGGGCAGCTTGCTGCATCAGTTGCTCGACTTGGGGCAAGAGGCGTTCCCCTTGCTGGCTCAAGTACACCCCCTTGCCTTGCCTATAGAACAGCTCCACGCCATAACGGGTTTCCAGCTGTCGCAGATGCGAGGTCACGGTGGGCTGGCTGATCCCCAATTGCTGGGCAGCCTTGGTAATAGAGCCACAATGGGCCGTGGCGTGAAAGGACTTCAGTTCCAGAGCCAGCATGCTGCCGCTCTCCTCGGGGAAGAATCAAAGCCCAAATTATCCGATGCTCGTATTACAGAAATTAGTTGTACTGTCATAGTGCCGCCATATCCGACTCCCATACTGACGTTCATGACATTCATGACAAGTCGGAACCCAGGATGAGCGCCAAGCCCGCATTTTTAACCATACAAGGACTGCACAAGCAGTTCGGCTCCTTTACTGCCCTGGACCAGGTCAGCCTGGATATACAAGCCGGTGAACTGGTGTGTTTGCTGGGCCCCTCGGGCTGTGGCAAAACCACCTTGCTGCGATGCATTGCCGGGCTGCAACAAGCCGATCAAGGCATCATCGTGATGGCGGGCCGTGACATTACTCACCTGCCTCCTCAACAGCGTGATTACGGCATTCTGTTTCAGTCCTACGCCCTGTTCCCCAACCTGACCGTGGCCCAGAACATTGCCTACGGCCTGTCGCCCCGCAAGAACCTGGCCGCCCAAGTGCGTCAACGCGTCTCCGAGATGCTGGATCTGGTCGGCCTGTCCGGTTCGGAAAACAAGTACCCGGCACAACTGTCGGGCGGTCAGCAGCAGCGTGTGGCCCTGGCTCGTGCACTGGCCCCCTCACCCTCCTTGCTCTTGCTGGACGAACCCATGTCGGCGCTGGATGCCCAGGTGCGCGAGCGTCTGCGTATCGAGCTGCGTGCGCTGCAAAAGCAACTGTCCATCACCACCTTGATGGTGACGCACGATCAGGAAGAAGCCATGGTCATGGCGGACCGTATCGCCGTGATGGAAAAGGGCCGACTGGTGCAATTTGATCGTCCCCAGGCTTTGTACCGAGCACCTTCTGATCCATTTGTGGCGGGCTTTATCGGTGAAGCCAACTGGCTGCCCTTTACGCCCTTGCACGATTGCTCGGTGCTGGTCGAGCGCGTTCGTCTGGACTTGGGCCAGGAAGCGCCTACTGCAGCAGGACGTCTTTTCATCCGCCCTGAAAACATTCGGGTACTGGATAACAGCAGCCCGGCCACCACGACCAATACCTTTTTGGCCGACATCGTGGACGGCGTGTTTTTGGGCCGTCACTACAAGCTGATTCTGCGCCCCGAAGGCATGGACGGGCTCACTGTCCAGGCCATCGTCAACCCCGAACAAGGGGATCGCTTGCTTGACCCCTTGGCCGCACGTCGCTGCCGCATTCAGCTTCCCAGCGAGGCGCTGCATGCCCACCATTGATTCCACACCACAGCCTGGCGCGGCGTCCCTGCGCTCCACCAGCCTGTATGGCCTGCCCGTTGCTGAAACTAGCGTGAAGAACCATCCCCTGACCCGTCCCGTTTTGCCTGTCTGGCTAGGCTCGACGGCGCGACGCGCTTTATTGATTGCTCTGTTTGCCCTGCTGGTTCTGTTCCTGGCCCTGCCCATGCTGTTCATCTTGCTGCGCGCCATTCAGGACGGCGACGGGCAACTGGTGGGTTTGGGTCAGTTCTGGTCGGTGATCAGCGCCCCGGGCTTCATGTCCATGGTGGGCCGCAGCATTCTGGTGGGCGTGACCACCTTGCTGATCGTGATCCCCGCCGCCTACGCATTCGCCTTTGCCCTGCAACGCTGCTGCATACGCGGTGCCGGACTATTTCGTGCGCTTGGCCTTTTGCCCTTGCTGGCCCCATCGCTGATGCCAGGCCTGTCCCTGATCTACCTGTTTGGCAATCAAGGTTTGCTGCGTCACTGGTTGGGCGGTGAAACGATTTATGGTTTCTGGGGCATTGTGCTGGGCGAAGCCTTCTACACCTTCCCCCACGCCCTGATGATTCTCAGTACCGGTCTGGCCCTGGCCGATGCTCGTCTGTATGACGCTGCCCGCGCCATGGGTGCCAACTCCTGGCGTCGCTTCCTGACGGTAACCCTGCCCGCCAGCCGCTATGCCGTTTTTTCCGCCGCTTGCCTGGTCTTTACTCTGACCGTCACCGACTTTGGTGTGCCCAAAGTTGTGGGCGGTTCCTACAACGTGCTGGCCATGGAAGCCTATAAAGCCGTGGTCGGTCAGTTGCAGTTTTCCAAAGGCGCGGCCATTGGCGTGCTGCTGCTGATTCCCGCTGTGCTGACCTTCTTTCTGGACCGTCATCTGCGTGCTCGTGCCAGCGGTCAGGCTCAAGGCTCGCTCAGTGCCTACTCGCCCCTGCCACACCGTCAGCGCGACCGTTACTTCACTCTCGTTCTGGTACTGGTATCCCTGGCCATTCTGAGCATTGTGGGCATGGCGGTGTGGGCGTCCCTGATCAAGTTCTGGCCTTACAACCTGAGCCTGTCCCTGAAGTCCTACGACTTCAACAATATGGACGGTGGCGGCTGGCTGGCCTGGCGCAACAGCCTGACCATGGCCTTGCTTACCGCCATTCTGGGTTCGGCCCTGATCTTTCTGGGTGCCTGGGTACTGGAGAAACTGCCTGCCCGTGGTCAGTCCGAAAAAGGCTTGTACGGCGTGCTGCAAATGCTGGCGCTGGCCCCCATGGCCATTCCCGGTCTGGTGCTGGGCCTGGGCTACATCTTCTTTTTCAATCACCCCAACAACCCCTTGTCCGGTCTGTACGGCTCCATGAGCTTGCTGGTCCTGTGCACGGTGATTCACCTGTACACCAGTGCCCACCTGAACTTTGTGACGGCCCTGAAAGCCATTCCTGGCGAACTGGAAGCCGCTGCCGCCTCCCTGAAGGCTCCGCGTCTGTCCACCTTGATGGGTGTCACCGTGCCGTTATGTCTGCCTGCCTTGCTGTCGGTGGCGCGCTACCTGTTCGTCTCGGCCATGACCACCGTGTCTGCCGTGGTGTTTCTGTACAGCCCGCAAACCGTGCTGGCCTCGGTAGCGGTCATGAATATGGACGACGCCGGCTTTATCGGCCCGGCCGCCGCCATGTGCACGGTCATCATGCTCAGCTCCGGCTTTGTATGCGTCCTGGTTCACGTTCTGAGCCGCGCTTCCTTGCGCCGCAGCCAGGCCTGGCGCTCCCCTTCTTCTCTTTCCTCAACCTGATAGGACCGCAATGTCATCCCCAACTTGCGCGAATACATCGCTTGATATGCCAAATCACCAGACTCCACGCCTTGAAGCCCTGATTTTTGACTGGGCCGGCACACTGGTGGATTTTGGATCCTTTGCTCCCACCCAGATTCTGGTTGAGGCCTTCAAGTGCTTTGATCTGAATCTGAACCTGGACCAGGCCCGCAGCGCGATGGGCATCGGTAAATGGGATCACATCAAGGCCATGCTGGAGTTGCCTGAAGTGCACGCCCAGTTTGTGGCTCTGCATGAGCGCGAACCCGATGACAGCGATGTAGACCGTATCTACAACACCTTCCTGCCCATGCAGAACGAACGCGTGGGCGAGTTCTCCGCCGCCATTCCCGGTGCCCGCGAAACCTTGTCCTGGGCACGCCGCCAAGGCCTGAAAATTGGTTCCTGCTCCGGCTACCCGCGTCTGGTCCTGGACAACCTGCTGCAACACGCCCACCGCCAACAAGTACTGGTGGACTACCACGTCGCCTTTGACGAAGTCCCGCAAGCGCGCCCCTGGCCTGCCATGGCCCTGGAAAACGTCATTCGCCTGGAAATCAGGAATGTCGGTGCCTGCGTGAAGATTGACGACACCCCGGTCGGCATTGAAGAAGGCCGCAATGCTGGTATGTGGACGGTAGGTTTGCTGCTGTCGGGCAATGCCGCCGGACTGACCGAACTGGAATTTCTGGCTCTGGACGAAGAAAGCCGCCAAACCCTGCGTGATCGCGCCGCGGCCACCTTCGCCAACGCCCAACCGCATTACCTGATCGACACCGTTGCCCAACTGCCTGCCGTGGTTGAACAAATCACCGAGCGGATGGCCCAGGGCGAATGCCCTGGCGACTCTCTCTAACCCCACCCCCCTTTTGCTGTCACAAGGACACTTCTCCATGAAAACCATTGTTCTGAGCTCCTTGGCTGCCGCTTTGATGGGCGCCGCTTCCCTGGCTCAAGCCGCTACGACCTTGACCGTCTACACCGCTCTGGAAGCCGATCAGCTCAAGGCTTACCAGGCTGCTTTCGAGAAAAAGAACCCCGATATCAAGATCCAGTGGGTACGTGACTCCACTGGCATCATTACCGCCAAACTGCTGGCTGAAAAGAACAACCCCAAGGCTGACGCTGTCTGGGGTCTGGCCGGCTCCTCGCTGGGCTTGATGGCCAGCCAGAACATGCTGCAGCCTTACGCCCCGCAGGGTCTGGACAAGATCGACGCAAAAATGCGCGATCAAAACAACCCACCCAGCTGGGTTGGCATGGACGGTTTTGCCGCCGCCCTGTGCGTGAACACCGTTGAGCTGGAAAAGAACAAGCTGCCCATGCCCACGTCCTGGGAAGATCTGACCAAGCCCGAGTACGCTGGCAAGATCGTCATGCCCAATCCCGCTTCTTCGGGCACCGGCTTTCTGGACGTGAGCGCCTGGCTGCAACTGTTTGGTGAAGAAAAAGGCTGGGCCTTCATGGACGGCCTGCACAAGAACATCGGTGCCTACACCCACTCCGGCTCCAAGCCTTGCAATATGGCTGCCGCTGGCGAATACACGATTGGCGTGTCCTTTGACTACCGTGGCGCTCGCCTGAAAGAAGAAGGCGCTCCGCTGGAACTGGTGTTTCCCAAAGAAGGCCTGGGCTGGGAAATTGAAGCCGCTGCCATCATGAAAGGCACCAAGAACCTGGAAGCCGCGCAGAAACTGGCTGACTTTTCCGCCAGCGAAGAAGCCAACCACTTGTACAAGACCAACTTTGCCGTGCTGGCCATCCCTTCTATCGCCACGGCCAACCCGCACCTGCCAGCAGACCTGAACCAGCGTCTGATTGACAACAACTTCGTCTGGGCCGCTGAAAACCGCGAGCGCATCATCGAAGAGTGGACCAAACGTTACGACGGTAAATCGGAAGCCAAGAAGTAATGAGCACACAACACTACGATGTCATCGTGGTGGGGGGCGGCATCCTGGGCATGGCACATGCCTGG
This sequence comes from Alcaligenes phenolicus, assembly GCF_032063905.1. NCBI lineage: Bacteria > Pseudomonadati > Pseudomonadota > Betaproteobacteria > Burkholderiales > Alcaligenaceae > Alcaligenes > Alcaligenes phenolicus. Next base: position 711,598 of record NZ_DAMBOE010000001.1, on the reverse strand, counting down.
GCGGCTGCCCGCCGCAAGCTTAGCGTGGCTGTGCTCGAGCGCAGCCACCAGGCCCAAGGCGCCACCATACGTAATTTCGGTCAGGTACTGGTGACCGGTCAGGCGCCGGGCATAATGATGGAACTGGCACGCCAAAGCCGAGGTCTGTGGCTGGATCTGGCGGCACAAGCGGGCTTTCATGTGCGCAGCAACGGTTCGCTGGTCCTTGCACGCAATCATCTGGAACTGGAACTGCTGGAAGACTTTGCCCAAGGCCGAGCCAAGGACGAAGGCGTGGCCTGCCAGATGCTCAGCGGCAAGGAACTGGCGACACTATTTGAAGGCCGTCTGGGGCATCACCACGGCGCGCTGCAAGGTCTGGATGATTTGCAGATCTACTCGCGCGACGCCCTGCCCGCCATTACCAGCAGCCTGCAAGCCATGGGCGTGGATGTGTATACCCAAGCGCATGTGCACTATGCCCAAGAGGGGCAGGTACACAGCAGCGTGGGCAACTTCACCGCCAACAGCATTTTTGTGTGCCCCGGTCACGACTACAACAGCCTGCATCGCGAACTGCTCGATACCGTCAAACCGTCGGTGACACGTCTGCAAATGCTGAAAGTGCGTGCACAGGACGCAGGCTGGGCCTTGGACCGACCTTTGCTGACAGGTTTGTCCTGCCTGCACTATGGTGCCTTTAGCGATCTGCCTCTGGCAGACACACTGCGCGAGCAAGTACAGCAACGTCATGGCGTCCTGCTGGATCAAGGCATTCATTTGCTGATTAGCCCCACCCCGGACGGGGATCTGATTATTGGTGACTCGCACGACTACGGCCAGCAAGCCAGCCCCTTCAACCAGGAAGAAACAGACCAGTACTTGCTGGCTCTGGCAGAAACCGTGCTGGGTTGCCCGGTGCAGGTGCTGCAACGCTGGCAAGGGGTATACGGTGCAAAGGGCCCGGCTCCATTTTCTGTCTTGCAGGCAGATGGCAGTACGCAAGTGACGGTCATGCACACGGGCTTGGGGATGACCACGGGTCTGGCCATTGGCGAACGCAATATCGCCGCTCGCTACGATTGATTGCTGGACATGGATGCTTAGGCAAGCAGATCCGCCTTGACCTGGACAGCAAGAGTGCAAAAAACGCGCAGCCCACGCTGCGCGTTTTTCTTTTCCTGAAGCACGGGTCTGGATGCCAGAACCCAGGGCTTCAAACCAGGGGGAATCACGGCATTTTCTTAATGGGAATTTCCCATGAGAAACCCAATAGAGTGGAATAAAATACGCCACACGATAGGCCAGAGCGAGCGCTCTTGAGCTGTAGCAATCCATACACCCGGACCGCCAAGTACCTCGTCGCGACTGGCGACGAAGCCCTGGTCTTCCCCCTGACAGGAAAGGATCAATGAAAGACAGCGAAAGCGGCTTGCGTTTTATAGACTGCAATGAAGAGCAGCATGCAGCCGCTATTTTGGCAATTCTGAACGACGCCATCGTGAACTCCACCGCGCTATACGACTATGTGCCACGCCCGCCCGAAGCCATGGTGAGCTGGTTTGCCACCAAACGCGCCAACGGCTTTCCCGTGGTCGGCGTCATTGACGATGCAGGAACCTTGATGGGCTTTGCCAGTTGGGGCACCTTCCGCGCCTTTCCCGCCTACAAATACACCATGGAACACAGTGTCTATGTGCACCCGGAGCACCGCGGCAAAGGGCTGGGCAAGATTCTGATGCAAGAGCTGATCACGCGTGCCCGTCTGGCCAATGTGCATACCCTGGTAGGCTGTATTGATGCCAGCAATGCGGGCAGTATCCATCTGCATCAAAGCCTGGGCTTCACCCATGCGGGCACCTTCAAGGAAGTGGGGTTCAAATTTGGCCGCTGGCTGGATGTCGCCTTCTACTTGCTGACGCTGGATACGCCTGCCAAGCCGGTAGACGGCTGAAGCACAAAAAAAACCCCACGCTACGCTTTCGGCTTGCGCTCCACCTCGCGGCTTGTATGCCGCTAGGATTCGCTAGGGGCGCCGAGCCTTGGGGCGGCCCGGCGACAAAAAAAACCATCGCAGGCAGCACGCCGCGATGGTTTTTCATCAAACGTTTGCTCCTAACTCAGGCGCTGGCTTTCGGCTTTTCGTAGCACACGACAAAGGCGATCAGGCCCAGCACGATGCTGAAAATGCCCACACCGACTGCCACCCCAGCCACCAGACCCAAACCTACTGCAATAAACACACCGGGAAAGGCGTAGTTTCGCAACCAGGAAGGTTTCTTGGGAACAAGAAATAGCCCTAAAAACAAGAACCAGGGCATCACAATCGTCCAGAACAGACTGTCCATTAGCACGTCACGCATCATTATTCCATTGAAGTAGGAGGGGCTTGGGCGAGAGCTAGACACCCCCGCCGTTCTGGGTGGATTGTAAACGTCCTGAGGCTGGCCTCCCAGTACGGGCGACTGTTATAAGAGAGAATTATTGTTTTACAGCTAAAGGACACGCCATGAGTACGCTTAGCTTGACCAGCGCAGACCAGCACCGTTTCGAAGCCTATGCCGCAGGCGATGAACAGGCCGAACGCGGCTTGATCGTGTTGCAGGAAATTTTTGGTGTCAATCAACACATACGCAACACCTGCGAACGCTTTGCCGAGCAAGGCTACCGTGTCCTGTCTCCCGCCCTGTTCGACCGGCAAGAGAAAAATGTAGAGCTGGGCTATACCGCCGAGGATGTGCAAGCAGGTCTGGCACTGCGCAACGGCATTGCCCAGGATGAGACCCTGCTGGATATCCAGGCCTGCGTGGACGCCTTGGGTTCACGCAAGATTGGTATTGTCGGCTATTGCTGGGGTGGCTCCTTGAGCTGGCTGGCCGCCTGCCGCTTGCAAGGCCTGAAAGCCGCCAGTTGCTGGTATGGTTCGCAAATTGCCCAGAACGCCCAGGAACAGCCTAGGATTCCGGTTCAAATGCATTTTGGTGCCCAGGATCACTCCATTCCTGCCAGCGCCATTCAGACGATTAAAGACGCGCAAAAGGATGTGGCCATTTACGTGTACGAACCTGCTGGGCATGGTTTTGGCTGCGATCATCGCCCCGATTTCCACGAAGCGTCCTACAAACTGGCCCAGGAACGTACACTAGCCTTTTTTGCCGAACATCTGCGTTAAGCCCCCATGCTTGAATCCAGCGACGACCTGCTTGCCCTGCTAAATACCACCATGCCTTACGGCAAATACAAAGGTCGCTTGCTGGCCGACCTGCCGGGGCATTATCTGAACTGGTTTGCCCGCGAAGGCTTTCCTTCCGGGAGACTGGGTCAATTGCTGGCCCTGATGCACGAGCTGGATCACAACGGCCTGAAATCCTTGCTGGACCCCTTGCGCCCGCGCAGCCGCTAAGTGGAACAAATACCTTACCAGGCAGCGGGCTGCGGCGGTATGTCACCGTACAGCTTGCTACTATCAAGACTTCCTCTACACCCCATTGTGAAGGACGTCATGACAATCGATCTCTCCGCATTCCCCATCACCGGCAAATGGCCGGCCCAGCACCCCGAACGCCTGCAACTGTATTCCTTGCCTACTCCCAACGGCGTCAAGGTATCCATCATGCTGGAAGAAATTGGCCTGCCTTACGAGCCGCATCTGGTCAGCTTTGAGCGCAACGATCAGCTCAGCCCGGAATTTATTTCGCTCAGCAGCAACAACAAGATCCCGGCAATTCTGGACCCCAATGGCCCCGGCAATAAGCCGCTGGCCTTGTTCGAGTCCGGTGCCATCCTGATCTACCTGGCAGAAAAAACCGGCCAGTTGCTCTCCGCAGACCCGGCCCAACGCTATGAAACCCTGCAATGGCTGATGTTCCAGATGGGTGGCGTAGGCCCCATGTTTGGTCAGCTGGGCTTCTTCCACAAATTTGCTGGCAAGGACTTTGAAGACAAGCGCCCCCGCGACCGCTATGTCAACGAATCCAAGCGCCTGCTGGGCGTGATCGACAAGCATCTGGACGGCAAGGACTGGATGGTGGGCAACAGCTACTCCATCGCCGATATTGCCCTGTTCCCCTGGATTGCCAACCTGATCGGTTTTTATGGCGCAGGCGAGCTGGTGGAGTACGAGCAGTTCAAGAATGTGGCCCGTGTTCTGGCCCAGTTTCAGGCCCGCCCGGCAGTACAACGCGGCTTGAACATTCCTGCCCGTGATTGATGGATAAGCAGCGCCAATCAATGCTTATAAGCCAATTTGCAATAGCCCTGCTATCAAACTGGTCTTGTTTGTTTCGCTTGGCGCCAGTCCGTACAATTGGCCTCCTAAACATTCTGCGCAAGCGGTATTATTCCGTTTGCCCGGCTTGCTCATCAATCAAAAAACCAGTCTGCTCATAGAGCGGATACAGGCAAATCCACCAGCCTGATGAGCAAGCCTTCAAAGCCCTGGATTCTTTCCAGGGCTTTTTTTTGTTTGTACAATTTGGCGCCCCCGCTGCTACTCTTTTTGCTCCTTGCCACTTTGCCTGAGCAGAGCCATGAAAACGCACCACTATGAACTGTTGATCAGTTGGACCGGCAACACCGGAAGCGGCACCCGCACCCTTCGCTCCTACTCACGTAACCACGACGTGATGGCAGTTGGCCTGGAGACCATTGCTGCCTCCTCAGACCCTGCCTTTCGAGGCGACCCAGCCCGCTGGAACCCAGAGCAGCTTTTCCTGGCATCGATTGCTCAGTGTCATATGCTTTGGTACCTGGGAATAGCGGCAGAAGCCGGCATTGTGGTCACGGCCTATGAAGACCACCCTACCGGCATCATGATTGAAGAGGCCAACGGGGCTGGGCAATTCGAGAGTGTTACCTTGCGCCCCTTCGTCACGATCACACCGGACAGTGACCTTGCCTTGTCCAAATCGCTTCACGATCGCGTAGGTGAATACTGCTTTATTGCCCGCTCCATCAACACTCCGATTCACCATGAGGTCACGGTCCACGTGCAAGGTCAAGCACCTCCACCATCGACGTAAAGAGCATTACACCGCAGGTAAAGGGATAAACTGCTCATCGTCCAGTGGTGGCAGGCTGATGCGGCCATTGAGCCAATCGTCCTTCGCCTGCTCGATACGGTCCTTGCGCGAGGACACAAAGTTCCACCAGATATGGCGTGGTCCCAAAGGCTCGCCGCCCAGCAGCATCAAATGACTGTTTTGCTCGGCAAGGATGCGAGGGCTGTCGCCTTTCGCGAAGACCAGCATCTGACCGGCTCGATAGCGTTGACCGCCTACCTCCAACCCGCCCGTACAGATATAAATGGCGCGCTCTTCATGGCCGGTTGGCAAGGGGACAGACTGGCCCGCTTGTACGCGTAGTTCCATATAGAACAAGGGTGAGGCCACACTGGCAGGACTGCACAGGCCCAGCGCCGATCCGGCTATCAGGCGACCTTCCAGGCCCGTGTCCTGAATCAAAGGCAGTTGTTCGGCTTCGTAATGCACGAAATCCGGGTTCTGCTCTTCCCTGTGTTCCGGCAAAGCCACCCAGGCCTGAATGCCATCCATACGGCCTCCTTGGGTACGCATGGGCTCAAAGCGCTCGGAATGGCTGATGCCTGAACCAGCGGTCATCCAGTTCAAGGCGCCGGGCGTAATCTCTTGCTCCACCCCCAGGCTGTCGCGGTGTGTCATGGCACCTTCAAACAAATAGGTAACGGTAGACAGGCCGATATGCGGGTGTGGCAGCACATCGTTTTCTGTCCCTACAGGTGCCGTCAGCTCTTGTGGCCCCATACGATCAAAGAAGATAAAAGGCCCCACCATACGTCGTTGGCGAAAGGGCAGAACGCGCCCCACTTCAAATGCACCAATACTGTGTTGACGTTGTGGAATAAGCAGCTCGACCATAGACACCTCTACTGGGAAGTCGCAAAAATACAATCCCGATTACTATACTCTGGTCCCTGATTTATTCGCCCTATCGCGCATGTCCACGCTCTCCCTCTTTGATCCCGTTCCCGGCAAGGTCCTGACTCTGAATACCGGCCTGATCGCCCTTCCGGGGCTGGCCCTGCCCTATGCCGCCAGCTTGGCACAGGCGGTTCAAGAACTGGTGCATAGCGCTCCTTGGCGGCATATGCAGGTTCCCTCAGGGCATCGTATGTCGGCCGCACAAAGCAGTTGTGGTGATCTGGGATGGATATCGGACGAACACGGCTACCGTTACAGCCCCACGGACCCGCAAAGCGGTTTGGCCTGGCCCGCCATGCCTGCTGTATTCAAGGACTTGATAGCGCACATTGCCCAGGAGTCGGGCCAGGGCCCTTTGCAACCCGATACCTGTCTGATCAATTACTACGACGAGCAAGCCCATATGTCCTTGCATCAGGACAGAAACGAGCGCAACTTGCAGCACCCGATTGTCTCGGTCTCCCTGGGACGTGAGGCCTTGTTTTTATGGGGCGGCGCAAAACGCAGCGACCCGGTGCGTACCCTGCGACTGCGCGATGGTGATGTGCTGGTCTGGTGGGGGCCATCCAGATTGAATTTCCATGGGGTACGCAGACTGGAGGGCCCGGCCCATCCGCTATGGGGCACAGGCCGGGTCAATCTGACATTCAGAAAAGCAGGCTGAACCCCGCTAGATCAGCCCAGTTCGGGCGGAGCAAAGCGACGGTTTTCCAGTACGGGCAAAATGCGGCGGGCATACGCCAAACGCTCCCGATCCAGATCAACCAACAGTAAAGTGGGAGTTTCTGCCGCCTGGGCCACGATCACACCCAAGGGATCCACCACCAGACTTTGGCCAATATTGCGTTCACCACATTCACCGACGGCCACCATATAGGCCGTATTTTCCAAAGCGCGAGCCGTCGTCAGCACACGCCAGTGGTGTTCCTTCAAGGGTCCTTTCAGCCAGGCCGACGGCGCCAGCAAGACTTGCGCCCCATCCACGCACAAGCGTCGGGCCAGCTCAGGAAAGCGCAGGTCGTAGCAAGTCATCAAACCTACTTTGAAACCGGCCACATCAATCAAGGCGGGGATTTCTGTACCTGGCTGTACATAGCGTGATTCTTGTACCGAGAAGGCATCGTACAAATGAAGCTTGTTGTAATGCGCCAGAACCTGGCCATCGCGCAGCACCACCAAGGTGTTCCAAACCTTGCCTTCTCCGGCCGGGGTATGAATGCAGAACACCACGGTTAAATCAGTATCACGGGTGGCAGCGCTCAGTCGGCTGACAAACTCCCCATCCAGGGCTTGTGCGGATTTCAGGACCACTTCAGGGTCGGCCACATTTCTGGCCAGCACACCTTCAGGCAAAACCAGTAACTGCGCGCCGGAGCGCAAGGCTTGTTCAATCAAACCCAGGCAAGCGCTCAGGTTTTCCTGCGAGTCTTTGGATACGGCCATCTGGCCCAATGCAACTTTCATGACCACCTCCTTTGCGGTGCTGCCTAAGTGATTCTAACGCAGCCAACTGCCTAGGCCAGCCAGCAAACAAAGCAGAGAAACTGATCACCAGGCGGTCAGAGATCAAAGCACACCCGTCGTTCAACCCCAACAGATGAGCTTCTCATTTCCCCACTTCCCATCATGTAAAAATTCGGACACAAACTGCAATTAAAAATAAATTTTAATCAGGTCAACACCTTGAATGCGTTTAACCACGCTAAACACCCGAATCAAATCAAAGGATATTTCTACCCCAACAGACAGGCAATTAAGCGATCAATCTCTGAAACAAAGCGCCATCTGCATAGCAGCAAACCCAAGCATCAACACAATCAGTTTGAGCTGTCTATTTTGCCTGGGCAGTTCAATCCTATTTATCCCTATTAGCTCGAAACTCAATTGAGTTCGAGTTTTAAGATCAGCTTTAATCAGCAGATATATGATAATGAGATATAAATAACTCTTATATTTGCAATATCACAAACAATATGCAAATCGGCAAAAATGATTCTTTTATTAAGCCGGACAAAATCACATGGAACTTGCAAAGCAACTTCCTTAACCTACCAAACTGCTCTGCAAAGATCCATTATTTATAAGGGTAGAATTCCATTTTAAATATGACCGGACATAATCAAAAAAGCGGAATCAGGATTAAATAAAAACAAATTAAAACTGGATAAAAACGAGCCAAAAATAATGGGCCAGGTGCTAAGCAGCACCGGCCCATTCATGAATTATTTCTGCAACTACACGTCGCCCGACAGGGCCACCCATCAAGCTGGCAAGCCGCTTTGGCATTGGACTTTCAATGCACTAATGATTGAAATCCAAAATAATCAGAATAAAAAAAACCCCCGATTTCTTGCAAAATCAGGGGAAAGCTACCACAGGAAAATGATTGGATACAAAACACCCAATACCGAGATTCTATATAAAAAACTAAAAAAAATCTGCATACGTTGTTTAGGGCTGACGCTATAGCTTGATAAATTATTTTGTGCTAGGACGTAATAAAAATTAAAAACTTAAAAAAACCTTCAATTCCCTACAGTTACATGACCCTATTGCGTCCTTAGAAATCTTGAGCCTTGCCCCATGACTGCGCGACAATAAGGCCTCTTACGGGTTGGGCACACTGCCCTTCTTGATTCTCAGGCGTTTATCTTGTCTTCTTCACACTCTTCCTTATCCTCCCGCCAAGTTTTACTGGCCATTCTGGCCTTGGCTGTGGGTGGTTTTTCCATCGGCACCGGCGAATTTGTCATCATGGGTTTGCTACCCGATGTCGCCCAGGATCTGGGTATCGATATTCCCACCGCGGGCCACTTGATCAGCGCTTACGCTTTAGGCGTGGTGATCGGCGCTCCGGTACTGGCCGTGCTGGGCGCACGCTGGCCCTGGCGCCGTCTGTTGATTGCCTTGATGGGCGCGTATGCCGTGGGCAATTTCCTGACCGTGATCGCCCCCAGCTATGAAACCGTATTGATCACCCGCTTTCTGGCCGGCTTTCCGCATGGCACCTACTTTGGTGTTGCCGCCCTGGTAGCCGCTCGTCTGGTGCCGCCGCATCGCCGCGCACAGGCCGTGGCCTACGTCATGCTGGGTCTGACAGTCGCTACCTTACTGGGCGTACCCATTGCTACCACCTTGGGACAATGGCTGAGCTGGCAGGCGGCCTTTACTTTCGTCAGCCTGATCGCCTTGCTGACCATGGGACTGGTACTGCGCTTTGTGCCCTTCATCCCCGCCAATACGCTGGCCAGCCCCTTGCGCGAACTGGGGGCCCTGAAGCGCAAGCAAGTCTGGTTGACGCTGGGCATAGGCGCAATTGGTTTTGGTGGCATGTTTTCGGTGTTCAGCTACGTAAAATCCACCTTGATGGAACTGGCGGGCCTGTCGGTCAGCGCCATCCCTGTCGTGCTGGCCTTGTTTGGCGTTGGCATGGTGCTGGGCAATTTGCTGGGCGCCCGCTATGCGGACCGCTACCTGGATCGCAGCATTCGCCTGGTTCTGATCTGGGCTACCGGCGTGCTCTTGCTGTTCATGATCACGGCCCACCACCCTATTCTTGGCCCCTTGAACATTATGCTGATCGGCACCCTGGTGGCCTTGGGCCCCGCTTTGCAGATTCGCTTGATGGATGTGGCGGGTGATGCACAGACGCTGGCGGCTGCGCTGAATCACTCGGCTTTCAATATGGCCAATGCGCTAGGTGCATGGTTGGGTGGTTTGACGATTGCCGCTGGCTGGGGCTGGACTTCGACCGCCTGGGTAGGTGCCTTGCTGGCCTTGGGTGGCCTGGCCTTGCACACCATTTCGCTGCGCATTAAAGAATAGTCAGACCTCAGAACGGGTGACTCGGAGCAGGCAATTTTGTCGTAGGCGACAGACGCTGAACACAGGAATAGCCTTTGCAAAACTGAACTCTGCCAGTAACCCAAAAAAACAAAACGGCCTGTAAGTGGATGCCCCTAAGGGTATTTCAATTACAGGCCGCTTTCGTTTGGCCCTCTCTCGAAGGTCCGACTACCTGGCTTTCAGCAATTCAGCTCAGGCTTTGCTTGCTGCTGCGGGGCGAGCCGCCAACCAACCGGCGTAGCCCATTCCAAAGCTGACCAGAATGCACAAGCCCAAGGCCCAGCCCCAGCTATTGAACAGGTCATGCAAACCGCCCATGGCGGGAGGCCCAAACGCGGCCAGCAAATAGCCCATGCACTGTGCCATACCCGACAGGGACGCCGCCTGCGAGGTAGACGTAGAACGTACCCCAATCAAGGCCAAGGCAATCAGGAAAACGCTGCCACTACCAAAGCCAAACAGCACCGCCCACAACAAGGACCAGGACGGCAAGACCAGAAAACCCAAAAAGGTCAGGGTCTGCAGCAAGGCACCCGCCAAGGCCACCGCACGCTGGTCGTGCACACGGCTCAACACGGGCATCAGCAGCAAGGCCGGTACGGCGGTAGCCAACTGCATCAAACCATGAATCTGGCCCGCATGATCCGGCTCGAAGCCATAGTTCACCAACATCACCGGCAACCAGCTGGCAATCATGTAGTAAGCCACCGAGTTCAAACCCATATACAGGGTGATATGCCAGGCCAGGGGTAAACGCCACACCGAGGAGCTGGTCGCCGCGCCAGCAGGTGCATTTTGTGCCGCACGTCGATCCGCTCCCAACTGGGTAGCCCAGACAACTACGCTAGCCAATGCCATCACACCGACCACCATCAAGGACGACCAGCGCCAGCTTTGGCCTGTCCACTCCGCCATAGGGACCGCCATCGCGGAGTTGAACGCCGCGACCAGACCCATGAACAAAACGTACAGCGACGTTACAAAACTGATACGCATGGGGAAATGGCGTTTCACCAGAGAAGGCAACAGCACATTACCCAAGGCAATCCCGACAGCCAACAAACCGATACCGGCAAACAGCTCTATCGTGCCGCCCAGGATACGTACCACCACACCTACCGCAATCAGTACGGAAGCAATAAACAGGGAACGGGACAAGCCCACCACCCGCGCCATGGAGGCGGCCAGCAGGGAGATCACCGCAAAAATGAACAAGGGCATGGCGGTCAGCAAGCCAGCCTGCGTGGACGACAGAGACAGATCTGCCTGGATCAGCTCCAGCAAGGGGGCGATACCCGTGATCGGGGCTCGCAGATTGCCGGCAATCAGCAAGACACCAATCAACACCAGTAAGGGGTGAGAGAGCCAGGAGAGTCGAGAGAGGGACATGAAATGTAGCCAGTAGGTGAAAACCCTACTCTATCCTGTTTCGATGCCGACGCAAACAGGATATTATGACAACTTATACCTCAAACCAGACAAAGCATGAGTTTTAGCTCCAATCCGCAAGGCGGGCCTATTTTCAGCATCAAGATGGCGATGGGCAGCAATACTGAAAATCCATTGCATACCCATCCCAATGGACAGCTGATCATGACGCAATATGGCTCCGTCACCCTGCAAACCGACCAGGGCTACTGGATGGTGCCGCCGCTGTGCGCCGTCTGGGTGCCGGTGGGTATCCGTCACCGTGCCCGCGCCGACGATCAGGCCCTGATTCATTTCCTGTACATACAGCCCGGTCTGGATGAACTGCCCGATCACTGCAGCACCCTGGACCTGAGCCCCATGGTGCGCGAGATGATCATTCATTTAAGTGATCTGAATCCCCATTACGAGCCGGGCAGCCAGACACATCGCCTGGCACTGGTGCTGCTGGAAACCTTGAATCAAATGCCCACCCGTCAGCTGCATGTGCCGGTGCCCGAGGACAAAGTTCTGCAAACGATTGCGCAACATATGCTGCAACAGCCCGACTCGCGCCCTACGATGGCTGACTGGGCAAAAGAACTGGCCATGAGTGAGCGCACCCTGGCCCGACATATGCTAAAACACACAGGGATGAGCTTCGGGCGCTGGCGGCAACAATTCATGATTATGCTGGCCCTGCAAAAACTGGGTTCGGGAATGTCCGTAAAGAGTACAGCCAGGGAACTGGGTTACACCTCTATCAGTGCCTTTATTACCGTTTTCAAATCTATTTTGGGCGAAACCCCCAGCCGTTACTTGAGCCAAACCCATTCTTCTTAAGTCCCTACTACCCTCACCACACGCATCCATGTCTTCCACACACCTGTCCCGCCCCGGATATCTGCAGCGCTTATTGAGTTGGTTCCAGATTTCTCACATGTCGGCGGGGCTGATTGCCGTGCTGGTGGGCTACACAAGTTCTGCTGCCATTGTTTTTCAGGCCGCTCAAGCGGCCGGTGCCAACACCGCCGAGCTCGGCTCCTGGATGTGGTCTTTGGGTATTGGTCTGGGCCTGTTGTCGGCAGGTCTGTCGCTGCGCTACAAGATTCCAATTCTGACTGCCTGGTCCACACCTGGCGCAGCGCTGCTGGCCACAGGTCTGGTGGGCCTGCCCATGTCCCAGGCCGTGGGCATTTTCCTGTTTTCATCCTTGCTGACCACTATTTGTGGTCTTAGCGGCAGCTTTCAGAAGTTGATGCAGTACATGCCGCGTAGCATTGCCGGTGCCATGCTGGGCGGCATCTTGCTGCGCTTTGGCCTGGACCTGTTTGGTGCCATGCAGACTCAATGGCTGCTGTGCCTGAGCATGTTCATTGTGTTCCTGGTGGTGCGCCAATGGTCGCCCCGCTACGCCGTGCCGCTGGCACTGGTGGCCGGTGTCACGATTGCTGCCATGCAAGGTTTGCTGAAAATGGAAATTCTGAGCTGGACACCCGCCACGCCGGTGCTGGTCTGGCCCGAGTTTTCCTGGACGGCACTCATTGGTGTCGGCATTCCCTTTTTCATCGTCACCATGAGCTCGCAGAACATTCCGGGCGTGGCTGTATTGAAGGCGCATAACTACGATGCGCCCAACTCCACCGTCATTAGCTGGACCGGGATTGTGGGCCTGATCTTTGGCCCCTTCGGTGGCTATGCCTACAACCTGGCCGCCATTAGTGCCGCCCTGTGCATGACTCCGGAAGTGGATGCAGACCCGCGTCAGCGCTATCGCGCCAGTGTCTGGGCCGGGATTTTCTATTTTGCCGCCGGTATCTTTGGTGCCACCGTGGTCAGCCTGTTTGCCGCCTTCCCAACCGAGTTGATTGCTGCCATTGCCGGTCTGGCCTTGCTGGGCACCATAGGCAATAGCATTCACATGGCGCTTGAAGCCCCAGACACCCGTGACGCCGCCCTGGTCACCTTTCTGACCACCGCGTCAGGCATGAGTCTGCTCAATATCGGCAGCGCCTTCTGGGGTCTGGTTTTTGGTATGGCTATATATCTGATTCAGAAACGAAAAGTGTCCTGATCCGGCTATCCCCCCGGCGTCTGTTCAAGACGGCAAACAAGCCTCACATTTGCTTGCTTTGCCGTCTTTTTCATTTGGCACACTAAAGGCGTGACCACTTTTCTTTAACGGAGGTGCTTCATGCCTGCTTTATCTCAAGCCCAACAAAAAGCTGCCGGTGCAGCCTTGTCCGCCAAACGCGGGGAAACTCCCGTAGCCAGTCTGAAAGGCGCATCGCTGGAAATGTACAACACCATGAGTACCAAGGAGCTGGAAGAACTGGCCAGCACTGATACCGCGCGCCGCAACCTGCCTGAACACAAGGAGTAATCAGACAGCTTGAACGCGCACGCCGCTTTGCTCGAAGGCTTGATGCAAACGCTGCGCAAATTCGGCCGCCCCCGCCTGATCCCCATGCAGGCACAAGGTATCGGCAGACAAAGGCACCGTTTTACCCGACAGACTGGTAACGGTGCCTTGCTCTATCATCTGCATCACTTGCTGCACGGACTGATCGGCATCGGTAATCATGGCGCCAGCTTGCTGACGAGGGGTCAGGCTGCCATCGTCCTGATAGCTGCGATCGGCAAACACCTCTTGAGCCACCGTCAAACCCGCCTCACGACCGGCCTGCACTTGCACACTGCCTGCCAGCGCATACAGAATCAGGCTGCGATCAATATCGGCCACAGCTTGGGCAATGGCTTTTGCCAAGGCCCCATCACGGGCGGCCATATTGTAAAGAGCCCCATGTGCCTTGACGTGATGCAAAGCAGCACCCTGGGTGCGTGCAACGGCAGCCAGGGCTCCCACCTGCACCACCACCATGTCATACACCTGCTCGGGGGTAACCGCCATCACCCGGCGACCAAAACCAGCCAGATCCGGCAGGCCGGGATGTGCGCCCAGTTTCACGCCATGCTTTAGGGCCAGGGCCACCGTCTGACGCATGGTGCCCGGATCTCCGGCATGAAAGCCACAGGCGATATTTACCGACGTCACCCACGGAATCACCTGCTCGTCATGGCCCATGACCCAGGGGCCAAAGCTCTCGCCCATGTCGCAGTTCAAATCAATACTCAAGCTCATGGAGTTCCCTCTGATAATCCATCCAACCTGCCTGCGGCCTGGGCAATGCAACGCCGGAACCACAGCAGTTCTGCCGCATTATGCGTGCGCGGATGCCACAGCTGGTAAAAACGCATCAGCGGAAAATGAACCGGACAAGGCAACACGGTAATTGGCAGAATGCGGGCATAGTACTCGGCAAACTGACGGTTAGTGGTAAATACCATGTCCGTGCGGCTCAAAATACCGGGCACCAGGCCGAAATACGGCACCACCATCTGTACCTGACGGCTGATGCCCTGCTCGGCCAGGCAGCCGTCAATAAAGCCGCGCTTGTCGGTCACGTGGGCAGACGGAGCCAGATGGGGCATTTCCAGATAGTGCTGCAAAGACAACCCGCGCTGCGCGAGCGGGTGATGGCGGCCCAGCATACAGACCACCTCGTCATCAAACAGACGCGCCAGGTGCAGCTTTTCCGGCGGCTCCAGCCAGTTGCCGATCACCACATCCAGCTCGCCCTCCTCCAGGGCCTGCACGTAGTCCAGATCGGGATTGATGGTATGAACCACCAAGCGGGCCTGGGGCGCCTGACGACGCACCCGCTCCGCAATATCCGGGATAAAGGCCCCGTCCAGATAGTCCGGTGCTCCCAGGTTGAAAACCCGGGTAGACTGACTGGGATCCATGGGTTCCGCGGTAGCAGAAATTCGCTCGATCGCTTGCAGGGCTTCCGTGGCATGTGCCAGCAAAAAGGGGCCGCGCTCGGTAGGCACCATTCCCTTTTTACCGCGCAACAAAATCGGATCGCCCGTGATTTCGCGCAAGCGCCGCAGGGCATTGCTAACGGCTGGCTGGGACATGCCCAAGCGGATAGCCGTACGCGAGACGCTGTGCTCCTTGAGCAGCGACTGCAATACCCGCAGCAAATGCAGGTCTAGTTGTTCTCGTAATTTTGGCATGGTTTAAATAATACAAGCGCTGGCCCGCCTCGTTGATCGGTGTAGACACTCATACGCCTATATAGTGAACATCATTCCAAGCAAATGTTCGCATCCTGAGCAAATGCTATCTTCGATCCGTAAAAAACCAGTCGAGTGAGATCATGGAGACAAGACCAATTCGTTTTATTTATCGCGGCGAAGTACAGGAAGTGGCTCAGGCCCCAACCACGCGAACCGTTTTACAGTATATCCGTGAGGATCTGCACTGCACCGGCACCAAAGAAGGCTGTGCCGAGGGTGACTGCGGCGCCTGCACGGTCATGATTGGCGAACTGGACCAGAACAATCAACTGCAATTGCGTGCCGTAAACGCCTGTATCCAGCTGCTGCCTACGCTGGACGGCAAGGTGCTCTACACCATTGAGGATCTGCGCCAGGACGATGGCACCCTGCACCCCGTACAACAGGCCATGGTGGACTGGCACGGTGCCCAGTGCGGCTTTTGTACGCCCGGCTTCATCATGTCGCTGTGGGGCCTGTACATGACGCACTCGCCCGAAGACGGGCCGGTTTCCCGGGAACAGATCGACGATGTGCTCTCGGGCAATCTGTGCCGCTGTACCGGCTACCGCCCCATTATTGATGCGGCCAAGGCCATGCACAGCTATCCGGCTGTCAGCATGGATCGCCAATCCATTGAAGACAAGCTGCGTGCCATTCGTCAGGACGGCATGCTGGCCTATGAATACCAGGGCCAAACCTTCCACGCCCCCCGCACGCTGGACCAGTTGGCCCAGTTGCGCGAGCAATATCCGCAAGCCCGCATTCTGGCTGGCAGTACCGATATTGGCCTGTGGGTGACCAAGCAATTCCGCGATTTGCCGCATCTGATCTATATCGGTCAGGTGGCCGAGCTGCGCGAACTGAAAACCACCGAGGGCGATCTGTATATCGGTGCAGGCGTGCTGTTGAACGACGCTTTTGACGCCTTGATCAAAGACCACCCCGAATTGACAGAACTGCGCCAGCGCTTTGCTTCTTTCCCTATCCGCAACGCCGGCACCCTGGGCGGCAACGTGGCCAACGGCTCGCCCATTGGCGACTCCATGCCCGCCCTGATTGCCATGCGTACCCGTGTGGTGCTGCGCAAAGGCGCAGTCGAGCGCGTGCTGCCTTTGGAAGATCTGTATCTGGCCTACCAGAAAACCGCCATGGAACCGGGCGAGTTCGTGCAAGGCCTGCTGGTCCCACGCAACAAGGGACAATGGCAATTCCGCACCTACAAACTATCCAAGCGTTTCGACCAGGACATTTCTGCCGTGTGCGCCGCCTTTGCGGTGGAACTGGATGGCAGGATCGTCAAACAGGCTCGCATCGCCTTTGGTGGTATGGCTGCCACCCCTAAACGCGCCAGCCATGCCGAGCACGTGTTGCAAGGCCAGGAATGGAACGAGGAAAACGTACAAGCTGCCATGCAGGCGTTGCAACAGGACTATCAGGCCCTGAGCGATATGCGTGCCAGCAGCGAATACCGTAATCAAAGTGCGGCCAATTTGCTGTACCGCTTCTTCCTGGAAACCCACCCTGAACACGCTTTGAGTCCCGCCCAGCTGAATGTCTTTCACCGAGCTCAAGCCAGCCTGGAGACTTTGTGATGAAAATTGACAGTATCGACCACCTGAACACCGCCACGGCTCAACGAGTCGGCGTGTCCTTTCTGCACGAGTCGGCAGACCTGCACGTTAGCGGCACGGCCACATATACCGATGATTTGCCTGAATTGCAGGGCACGGCCCATATTGCGCTGGGCCTGTCGGAAAAAGCCCATGCCCGTTTGCTGGACGTGGATCTGGAAGCCGTGCGTCAGGCGCCCGGTGTCCTTGCCGTCCTGACGGTTGCCGACATTCCCGCCGCAAATAATTGTGGCCCTATTCTGCATGACGACCCCATTCTTGCCGATGGCGTGGTGCATTACTTTGGCCAGCCCATTTTTGCGGTTATTGCGAAATCCCACGACCAGGCACGCCGTGCAGCGCGTCTGGGCAAGATCACCTATGAAGAGCTGCCTGCCATCTTGACTCCACAAGAAGCCAAGGCCGCAAACGCCGGTGTTCTGCCCCAGATGAACTTGAAACAAGGCGATGCCAAAAAAGCACTGGAATCAGCGCCGCACCGCCTGCAAGGCACCTTCCAATGCAATGGTCAGGAACAGTTTTATCTGGAAGGCCAGATTTCCTACGCCGTGCCCAAGGAATACGGCGCCGTGCATATCTGGTGTTCGACGCAACACCCTTCGGAAATGCAGCAGCTGGTTGCCCACTGTCTGGGCGTTGGCGCGCACAAGGTACACGTTGAATGCCGTCGCATGGGCGGTGGTTTCGGTGGCAAGGAATCTCAATCGGCCCTGTACGCCTGCGTGGCGAGTGTGGCTGCCGTCAAGCTGCAGCGCCCGATCAAGCTGCGCCTGGACCGCGACGACGACTTCATGATTACCGGCAAGCGTCACGGTTTCTACTATGAATACGATATTGGTTACGACGACGAAGGCCGCCTGCTGGGTGCCCGTCTGGACATGACGGCCAACTCGGGTTTTTCCGCCGACTTGTCCGGCCCGGTGGCAACCCGCGCCATCTGTCACTTTGACAATGCCTACTACCTGTCTGATGTAGACATGAGCGCCTTGTGTGGTCGCACCAATACCCAATCCAACACGGCCTTTCGAGGCTTTGGTGGCCCGCAAGGGGCCTTGGTCATGGAAGTGGCGCTGGACACGATTGCTCGCCGTCTGGGCAAAGATCCGCTGGATGTGCGCCGCATCAACTTTTACGGTAAAGAAGACCGTAATGTGACGCCTTACGACCAGATCGTGGTCGATAACGTCATTCACGAGCTGGTGGCCGAATTGGAGGAAACCAGTGAATACCGTCAGCGCCGTGAACAAATCCGTGAATTCAATGCCAGCAGCCCGGTACTGAAAAAGGGGCTGGCACTGACCCCGGTGAAATTCGGTATTTCCTTTAACGTACCCGCATTCAACCAGGCTGGTGCTCTGGTCCACGTCTACCGTGACGGCACGGTTCTGGTGAACCACGGTGGCACGGAAATGGGACAGGGTTTGAATACCAAGGTCGCCCAGGTAGTTGCTCATGAGCTGGGCCTGAACCTGGAGCACATCCGGGTCACGGCCACCGATACCACCAAAGTGGCCAATACCTCGGCCACTGCCGCGTCCACAGGTACGGACTTGAACGGTAAAGCTGCCCAGGATGCGGCCTACCAGATTCGCCAGCGTCTGACGACGGTGGCGGCCCAGTTGTTCTCGGTTGAAGAATCCAGCGTGAAATTCGAGCGAGGTCAGGTCGAGATCGGTGGCCAAACCATGCCCTTTTTCCAACTGGTTGAGCACGCCTATCAGGCCCGCGTCCAGCTGTGGTCCGACGGTTTTTACGCCACCCCCGGCCTGCACTGGGACTCCAAAGTCATGAAGGGGAATCCCTTCTACTACTTCTCCTACGGCGCTGCCGTCGCTGAAGTGCTGATCGACACGCTGACTGGGGAATCTCGCCTTCTGCGTGCCGACGTGCTGCACGATGTGGGCAAATCCATCAATCCGGCCCTGGATATTGGCCAGGTTGAAGGCGCCTTTATTCAAGGTATGGGCTGGCTGACAACAGAAGAGCTGGTTTGGAACGCTGAAGGCAAGCTCACCACGCATGCACCGTCGACCTACAAGATCCCGGCCATTAGCGACTGCCCCATGGACTTCCGCGTCAATCTGTTCGATGGCCGCAACGCCATGGATTCGATTCACCGCTCCAAAGCCGTGGGCGAACCGCCTTTGCTGCTGCCGTTCTGCGTCTTTAACGCGATCCGTGATGCGGTTGCCAGTGTAGGCAACTACCAGATTGAGCCCGTGCTGAACGCACCTGCGACTGCGGAAGCCGTCATGCGGGCTGTTGCGGCTATTCGCAAAGCGAAATGAGTAGCTGGCCATCTCTTGCCCTCGCCCGTGTGAAAGCGGGCGAGCGGCTGGTTTTGTGCTCGGTGGCGCTGGCCAAAGGCTCCACCCCGCGCACCACGGGCACCGCCATGCTGTTCAGCCAAACTGAGCAGTGGTTGACCATTGGTGGCGGGCACCTGGAATGGATAGCGGCAGAACAGGCACGTGTCATGCTCAGTCAGTCCTCCGGACCCGGCTGGAGCATGAGCCGCCTGCCGCTGGGCCCCAGTCTGGGCCAATGTTGCGGCGGGGTCGTTACCTTGCTGTACGAAACCCTGAGTGCCGAGGATCTGGGCTGGCTGGAAGAGCTGGATAGCGCCGTGCGGGCCGGTCAGGCGACCAGTCGCCGTTCGCAATTGCTGTCGGATGGCAGCAAGCAGGTTGATATCCAAAGCCCTTCAATTGTGGACGAGTCCCGACTGGAGTACGACGGCTCGCAAGGCGTCTGGATGGAAGACCTGCCGCCCCCGCCATTGAGCATTTTGCTGTTTGGGGCCGGTCATGTGGGCGAGGCACTGGTGCAGATTCTGGGCACCCTGCCATGCCGGGTTCTGTGGATTGACGAACGCCCCGAACTGTTTCCCGCTCAGGTACCCAGCAATGTCAGCCTGGAAATTACCGACATCCCCGATGCGCTGATCGAACAAGCCCCGACCAATAGCTATTTTCTGGTGATGACGCATAATCACGGCCTCGATCTGGCTCTGTGCCAGAAGATCTTGCGCCGCCCCGATACGGCCTATGTCGGCCTGATCGGTTCCATGACCAAACGCCGTCAATTCGAGCGCCGCTTGCAGCAACGCGGCATGCCCGAATCCCGTATTCAGGAACTGGTCTGCCCCATTGGCGTGCCAGAGATCAAGGGCAAGGCCCCCTCGATTATTGCCGTGGCTGTCGCCGCCGAATTGCTGGCCCACGCCTATGAAATGGGCCAGCTCAGTCGCTGATGCGACCTCGACTTCAAGGACACTATGACTACCTCTTTACACTCCGCCTGCGCCTACCGTGCCCAACTGCTGTACTTTGTAGCGGACCCCGCCACGCTGGAAGATCCTGCCGAAGCCGTGCGCTATCACAGTGACGGCCTGCTGCTGGTCAACGAACAAGGCCAGATTCAGGCCTGTGGCGACTGGGCCGAACTGGCGCGCAGCCTGCCTGCCGATACAAAGACCGTGGATTTGAGCGGGAAAATCATCATGCCAGGCATGATCGACACCCACCTGCACTTTCCGCAAACCGACATTATTGCCTCTCCCTCCAGCGGCCTGCTGCCCTGGCTGGAAACCTATACCTTCCCAACTGAAGGCCGTTTTGGCGATAGTGAACATGCCCGGGAAGTGGCTGGCGTGTTTCTGGACGAACTGCTACGCAACGGCACGACCACCGCCCTGGTCTATGGCAGTGTGCACCGCCAATCCGTGGATGCCTTCTTTGAAGAAAGCCACGAGCGCAATCTGCGCATGATTGCAGGCAAGGTGATGATGGACCGCAACTGCCCGGACTATCTGCAAGATACCGCCGAGTCAGGCGCACGCGATTCGGAAGACCTCATCAAGCGCTGGCACGGCAAGGGCCGCCAACTGTACGCTCTGACACCCCGTTTTGCGCCCACCTCCACCCCGGAGCAATTGGCCGCCTGTGGTGAACTGGCCCGCGCCTACCCCG
Source organism: Alcaligenes phenolicus (assembly GCF_032063905.1). Classification (NCBI taxonomy): domain Bacteria; kingdom Pseudomonadati; phylum Pseudomonadota; class Betaproteobacteria; order Burkholderiales; family Alcaligenaceae; genus Alcaligenes; species Alcaligenes phenolicus. Next base: position 690,682 of record NZ_DAMBOE010000001.1, on the reverse strand, counting down.
ATGTTTTTCTGCAAACCCATGTGGCAGAAAACAAGGACGAAATCAAATGGGTAAGCGAGCTGTTCCCCAAGAACCGCAGCTATCTGGACGTGTACGACAGCTTTGGTCTGCTACGCCCCCGCGCCATCTACGGCCACAGTATCTGGCTGGACGAGCAGGATCGCGCTCGCATGCACGATACCGGCAGTATCGCAGCCCACTGCCCCACCTCCAACCTGTTCCTGGCCTCTGGCTTGTTCGATTTTCAGTCCATTCGCCAAAGCAAGGTGCTGCACACCCTGGCCACCGATGTGGGCGGCGGGACGTCGTTCTCCATGCTGCGCACCATGAACGAGGCCCACAAAGTGGCCCGTCTGAACAACTACCATCTGACCGCCGCATCCATGTTCTACATGGCCACCGAAGGAGCCGCGCGGGCACTGGACATGCAAGGTCAAATCGGCACGCTGGCTCCTGGTGCCGAGGCGGACTTTATTGTGATGGATCCCAAGGCCACCCCCTTGATGGCCCGCCGCAGCACCATGCTGAATTCGCTGGAAGAGCAATTATTCATGCTGGCCCTGCTGGGTGACGATCGCTGCATTCAAGCCAGCTACAGCGCAGGCCGCTGCGTGCATCAGCGCGACCACTAAACACAACTGAAGCCGGTTCCTGGCGGGCAACTCCAATCATTAAAACCGCCGCCAGGGACTCTTTTCCATCTACCCAAAAAATATCTGCACGCATTTTTCGATTTAACGCGGATTTTACGGTGCCAACGATACATTGATCCCGTCAGTAGGGAGCCAGCCCCGGTTCCCCCTCTTCTTGGCGAGATTTGATTATGTCCGGCACATCGACACTGGTGCAACGCAACTCCCTGTTCTACCTGCTGACGCAGGTTGTGGGAGTGACCTTTTTGTTTCTCTGGCTGGCCAGCCTGACCCAAGACTGGTCCCCGCTCAATCCCTTGTTGGCATCAAGCCAGCAACCTGGCCATATGGCCCATGAAATGAAAGAGGCTCAAGGTCTGCTGACCGGCCTGATTGCCGCCGCGGGTTTGTTCCTGGCGGCCTGGAAGCTGCGCCAGCTGCGCGGACAAGAGGCCATGCCAGGCAAACGCATCCTGCTGCTGGGCACCAGCCTGTTCCTGGCCGTGCCTTTGCTGATGCTGCTTCTGCAACACTCCGCCGCCTCCCCAAGTCTGGAATCGCTGTATCACCGGATACCCGAGATCAAACCCTTACTGGAAGTGGGTGCCATCGTCGCCGTGGGCGCTGGCTTGCTACACCTGTACTTTGCCGGTTGGGCCTTGAACCAGGCCCGCCTGCGCTGGGGTGGCCTGCTGGCCGGTTTGCTCTGCGCCTTTTTGCTGGGTTTGCTGGAAGCCGATCAAGAGCGTATCAATCTGACTCAAGTGTTTGCCTCGCTGGCGCTTGTCTGGTTGCTGGGCAGCATCGCCTTCTACCCCTTGATCGTGAATCCCAAACGCTGGTCAGCTTCCCATAGCGAACGCGCCACGGTTGCAGAAGCCTGGGAACATCTGGCCAGCATTCAAGTGCAACGTCGCCGCAGCCTGGGGGTGTTTGGTGGCCTGATGGTCGTGATTCTGCCTTTCTTCGCCTCTACCTGGGCGGCCGACTCGCTGGTCTTTCAATTCACCCGCATGGCCGGTCTGGGGCTGGTCCTGATTGCCGTCCTGGGCCGCTGCTGGTGCATGTTGTACCTGGGCGGTCATAAAGGCTCCAGCCTGATCAGCCAAGGCCCCTACTCCATCAGCCGCAACCCGCTGTATCTGTTTTCCCTGTGTGCCGTCACCGGCATGGGTGCACTGTCCGGCAGCCTGCTGCTTGGCCCCATACTCGCCTTGTTTGTCTACGCCGTCTTCAATAATGTGATCGACGAAGAGCAGGTTCTGCTGCACAAAGTTTTTGGTCAGGATTATCAGGACTACTGCCAGCGCGTGCCCCGCCTGATCCCACGCCTGAGCCTTTGGAACAGCCCGAACGAACTGCAAGTTTCCCTGACAGGATTGGCCCGCACCTTGCGCGATGCCTTGCCTTACTTCCTGATCTGGCCTGTCTTTGCCCTGGCGCAGTGGTTGCAGATCAATGGCTGGGTACCCGTACTTCTGCGTCTACCCTGACCGCCCCCAAGTGCAGTAAGCTGCACAAGAACTGTCCCAACCCTGTGGAACAAGCTGCCATGCGTGTCCTGATTGTTGAAAACGATACGACCATTGCCGAAAACCTTTATACCTATCTGGAGCTGAAAGGCTTTGCTGTGGATGCCGCCTACGACGGCAATGGTGCACTGACACTGCTGCAAGAACAGGATTTTGATGCGCTGGTGCTGGATCTGGGCCTGCCCGGTCTGGATGGTTTTGGTGTACTCCAGGCCCTGCGCCAGTCCAGTCAAACACCCATCCCGACCTTGGTACTGACAGCCCGCAGCCAGCTGGAAAGCAAGCTCACGGCCTTTGACCTGGGGGCGGACGACTATCTGATCAAACCTTTTGCCCTGGCTGAAGTCGAAGCCCGGCTACGCGCTCTGATGCGTCGTGGCCCACCACAAGTGCAGCACGGCTCACTGCATTGGGGCCGTCTGGAATACAACCTGGATACGGCGCTGGTTAGCGTCAGCGGTCAGGAACTGCACCTGAGCTTCAAAGCCCGCCAGTTGCTGGAAGCCCTGTTACGCGACCCGCAAGCCATTCTGACACGCCGCTCCCTGGAAAAAACCCTGTGGCCCCAAGGCGCTCCGTCGCCAGAAGCCTTGCGCAGTCAAATCCATATCTTGCGCCGCGCCTTGTCCGAGGCTGGCGCAGGCACCATTGAAACCTTGCCCGGCATGGGCTGGCGTTTGCAACAGGAGAGCTAAGGGATGGCCAAAGCCCCGCGCCGCAGCCGCTTCATGAGCACCCTTACCCAGCGTGTATCCTGGGCCCTGACCCTGATTGCCGCCTTGCTGGTCATCATTATGGGTGGGCTGGCCTATGTCGCCTTTGCGCGCATGGAAGACGAGATGGTCAACGCCATGCTGGTCTCTTACGCTCGCAACCCCACTCTTTTACCCGACAGCGCATACGACCGCAGTGAAGCCCTGGGCGCAGAGCTGGACAGCTATTGGTTTTTGCCGGGCCAAACTCTGGACAATCTGCCCGAATTTGCCCGCGTTCCTAAACCGGGCATTTACGAATTCCATCTAGGCAGCGACACCTGGCACGTGCTGCGCCAGGACAAAGAGCAAGGCCATCTGTATCTGGTGTATCGCGCCACCCCTCACGAAGACCGGGTACGCGAGTTTGGCCTGATTCTGCTCCTGATCGGGTCAGCCACGATTTTGCTGGTGTTTTTACTCGGGCGTCGAGTAGCTCGCCACGCTGTGGCTCCCATGCTGACCCTGTCCCGCCATCTGGAAAACTGGGCACCCGGCCGCTCCGGCCTGCCCGAACATCAGGATGATGAAGCTGGCCGGCTGATCCGAGCCTTTAATCGCATGCAGGAGCAAGTTGAGGAACTACTGACGCATGAACGCGAGTTCGCCGCCAATCTGGGCCACGAGCTGCGTACAGGGCTGACCGCCATACGCAGCGATTGCGAGCTTTTACTGCTGCAGCTGCCCGAAGGCGCGCAACAACAGCGCCTGCAACGCATGATGGTCCACGCCGATGCCGTCACCGCCAGCCTGGATGCCGCAGAAAGCCTGGCTTACACCGCAGAGCGCCATGTGCGCGAAGTCGAGGTCCACGAGCTGGCTCAACAGACCTGGCAGGCCGTCGCCCTGCTAGATGCGGATAGCCAGCAAGTACGCTGGAGCAACTTGGTACCTGACACCTTGCTCTACACGCTGGACCCCTATGCCCTGTCCATGTTGCTGCGCATCCTGATGCGCAATGCCATCGACCACGCCGCGCCCTGCAAGCTGCAACTGAGCTGGATTGCCCCCTCAGTCCTGGCTTTGCAAGACGACGGCCCCGGCATTGCCAAACAAGATCAAATCCTGATCTTTGAGCGCCACTACAGCCAGGGGAAACAACTGACGACAGGACTGCGTGAAGAAGGCCACAGAGGCATAGGCCTGGCATTGGCACGCCAACTGGCGTTGGCGCAAGGCTGGAGTTTAAGTGTACAAAGCGGGCCGAATGGCAAAGGCTGTATATTCAAGCTGGATCTGGATCCGTCTTGATATCCTGAAACGGCAAGCTTATCTGCACGAACGGTGTCGCCAAGAGCTCCAAAAACTCATTGCGACAGGCAAGACCAAAGTCCAAGTAAGTTTTTATCAACTGCAGCGCCTAACCCTTGAAAAGAGATTTTAAAAGGCAGGGCAATGAGCAAAAAAAACCCGGTCTTATTCAGACCGGGTTTTTTTATCTTGCTCAAGCAGACTTGCTAAAGACTTACTGGCTTTCCAGGAAGCTCTTCAGTTTGTCGGCACGGCTAGGATGACGCAGCTTGCGCAAAGCCTTGGCTTCTATTTGACGAATACGCTCACGCGTAACGTCAAACTGCTTGCCCACCTCTTCCAGAGTCTGGTCAGTGCTCATCTCGATACCGAAACGCATGCGCAGCACTTTGGCTTCGCGTGGCGTCAAGGAATCCAGGACATCTTTCACCACATCGCGCATGGAACCGTGCAAAGCGGAATCCGATGGCGAAACGGTGTTGTTGTCCTCGATGAAATCGCCCAGGTGGGAATCGTCATCGTCACCGATAGGCGTTTCCATGGAGATAGGCTCTTTGGCGATCTTCAAGATCTTGCGAACCTTGTCTTCGGGCATGTCCATCTTCTGGGCCAGGGTTGCGGGATCGGGCTCAACGCCGGTTTCCTGCAGGATCTGACGATTGATACGATTCATCTTGTTGATCGTCTCGATCATGTGAACCGGAATACGAATCGTGCGGGCCTGGTCAGCGATCGAACGCGTAATGGCCTGACGAATCCACCACGTAGCGTACGTGGAGAATTTGTAGCCACGACGGTATTCGAACTTGTCCACCGCCTTCATCAGACCGATATTGCCTTCCTGAATCAAATCCAGGAACTGCAAGCCACGGTTGGTGTACTTCTTGGCGATGGAGATCACCAGACGCAAGTTGGCCTCGGTCATTTCGCGCTTGGCTTTACGTGCCTTGGCTTCGCCCGTGGTCATGCGTTTGTTGACTTCTTTCAGGTCCTTCAAAGGCAGCACAACGCTGGTTTGCAGGTCGATCAGCTTTTGCTGAACTTCCTGAATGGCAGGGATGTGGCGCTCCAGAATGGAGCTGTAAGGATGGCCTGCTGCCACCTCCTGCACCACCCAGTCCAGATTGGTTTCGTTGCCGGGGAAAGCCTTGATGAAGTGTGCACGTGGCATATCAGCACGATCCACACAGATGTTCAGGATTTCGCGCTCGTGCTGACGCACGATGGCAACCTGCTCACGCATGGTATCAGCCAGCTTTTCCACCATCTTGGCGGTAAAGCGAATGCCCATGAATTCGTTCAGGATGGTTTCCTGGGCTTGCACATAGCCTGCGCTCTTGTAACCTTCGGACTCGAAGGACACACGCATCTTGTCAAACCATTCGCCAATGATGTCGAATTTCTTGAGCGACTTGTTGCGCAGGTATTCAATCTGCTTGCTGCTCATGCCGCCAGCGGGACCTTCGTCCTCGTCGTCAGCGGTTACACCGGAACCGGCGTATTCTTCGCCATCATCGTCCACCAGACCGTCAACCACTTCGTCGATCTGCATGACGCCTTCGCGTACACGCTGAACGTAGGCCAGGATCTCGTTAACCGTGGTTGGGCACGCGGCGATAGCCATCACCATGTGCTTCAAGCCATCTTCGATACGCTTGGCGATTTCAATTTCGCCTTCGCGGGTCAGCAGTTCCACCGAACCCATTTCGCGCATGTACATACGCACAGGGTCAGTCGTGCGACCGAAGTCAGAGTCCACCGTGGTCAGAGCCGCTTCAGCTTCGTCCTCGACATCGTCGTCGCTGGATGCCATGGGCGCGTTATCGCTCATGAGCAAGGTGTCAGCGTCGGGAGCCTGGTCGTAAACCGAAATACCCATGTCACTGAAGGTGCCGATAATGCCATCAATGGCTTCGACATCCACCAGATCATCGGGCAGGTGATCGTTGATTTCACTGTAGGTCAGGTAACCGCGATCCTTACCCAGCTTGATCAGGGCTTTGAGACGATTGCGGCGGGCTTCCTGTTCTTCAGGGCTCAGTTGGCCACGGACACCGAATACATCTTTTTCGGCTTTGGCGCGCTTGGCACCACGCTTGGCCACCGGCTTGAGATCAGGAATGACCTCTTCTTCGCCCATTTCGTCGTCATCGACAAAGTCGATACCGTCGTTATTGGCATTCTTTGCAGGACGTCCACGGCGACCACCGGTAGCGGCTTTAGCCGCTGTTTTCTTGGCAGCCGCTTTTTTGGCTACCGTTTTTTTAGCAGCCGCCTTTTTAGCTGCCTTTTTGGCAGGCGCTGCGCCTGGCTCTCCACTTTCGTGAAGCTCATCGAGCTCTACCGAGCTTGATGCCCCTGATTTTGCTGTCGCGGCCAAGGTTTTCTTAGCAGACCGAGAGACCGTCGTCGAGGTTTTACCAGTCGTTTGAGTCATATTTTCTTCCATAGACGCCATTTACCCCTGTGGCACTAAATATGTAGCCACCGAGTCGTACAGGCAAGAGCCTGATAATGAGCGTGTTCACAGCCGGCTTGCTCCTGGGCGTGTTGCGCGAGCGAACCCTAAGTCATTTAATCCCTGGCTCATGGGCTCAAGGCATAAGGTGGTTCACAATCCGCTAACCCGCCGCATTTGCTCGCGTACCAGTTTTAACCCCCTGGCCGGCCACAAACACAACACATAACCCAATATTTTACTTCACTTGCCGAGTATAAGCAGCATTCAACAAAGCAATACGGCGTGTCAATTCTTGATAACGCTGACGCTGTTCGGGCTCTTGCAAGCCCGTGGCCACCAACGCCGACTGCTCTGCCTTGATCGCATCCAGTTCGATGCGATGCAGCGCATCACGCCATTCGCCTTGGGGATCAGGCAATTCTTCCTCGCCCAAAAGCTCCGTGGCCAGCGCTTCGAGCACAGGGGCCAGGTCGGACTCGGGGTCCACGGCCTCCAGCAACGCACCTGCGTGACGCGCCGAGCTGACATTGCTTAAGGCAATCAGCTCTTGTACTAAACGCAAGTGGGGACTTTGCGCCAAAATTTCAAGTTGTTGATCGCCCAGCCCGCCCACCAGGGTTGGATGTCCAATGAGCAAGCGCAGCAATCGCTTGGCCATCGGAGTCACGGCGCGGCTGCCACCCAGGACAGCGCGCTCTTGCCGTTGACGATTATTCTTGCCACCCTTGCCGCGACCTGATGCTGGCCGCTCCTGATATTGCTCCTGAGGCTGCCAATCGGGCTCATCCTGCCAGCCGTCCATAGGCAGGCTGTCAGCAAACGAACCATCAAAACCGTCCTCAAACGGCTCCATGCCATCTGAAGACGGTGCTGGCTGCGCCGGAACCGGTGGTCTGGCTACCAGACCATCCTGAGCAGGCGCTGTATCCACAGCAGGCCGACGAACCGGCTCTACGGTACTGAGGCGCTGCGCCAGCTCGTCCGGCGTCAGCAGCACCATGCGGGCAAATTCGTGCTGAATCTGCACCTTCAAGGTACTGTCAGCCAGCTCCAGCAGCAAAGGCAAGGCCTCGTGCACGCAGGCCGCGCGACCTTCGGCCTCGTCCATGCGATGGCGGGCCGCCAGCTCGTCCAGGAAGAAGCGCGACAAAGCTGCTGCTTCCTGGGCCTGCTCGCGAAACGCGGCAGCGCCGTGCTCACGAACAAAAGAATCGGGGTCGTGGTTATCCGCCAGGAACATGAAGCGGATGGACACATCATCACGAACCAGCGGCAAGCAGGTATTCAAGGCACGCCAGGCGGCCTTGCGCCCTGCCCCGTCACCATCAAAGCAAAACACCAGCCTGTCGCTGGCGCGCATCAATTTGGTGATGTGGTATTCGGTTGTCGCGGTGCCCAAAGTCGCTACGGCATTGTGCAAGCCATGTTGCGACAGCGCCACCACGTCCATATAACCTTCAACAATCAGGACAAAGCCTTCTTTGCGTATGCCCTGACGTCCTTCCCACAAGCCGTACAGCTCGTGTCCTTTGGAAAACAGCGTGGTTTCCGGCGAATTCAGGTACTTTGGTTCGCCTTTTTCGATCAGACGGCCACCAAAGCCAATGATATGGCCCTTGGTACTGCGGATCGGAAACATGATGCGTGAACGGAAACGGTCGTAGCGACGACCATCTTCGGACTCGATCACCAGGCCGGACTCAACCAGCTGCTTGTCTTCGTACTGCGGAAATACAGCCGATAAGCCGCGTCGCTCCGTACCTGTCCAGCCCAAACCGAAACGGGCAGCCGTCTCCCCATCCAGACCACGACGTTTTAGATAGTCGATGGCAATGGGTGACTGTTTTAGCTGACGTAGGTAATGCCCCTGTGCCGTTTCAAGAATATGATGCTGACGCGACAACTCGTCTTTACGACGCGCATCGGCAGCACGTTGGCGTGGGGTGCGATCTGCTTCGGGCACAGTCATTCCGACGGAACCAGCTAAGCTGCGTACCGCCTCGGGGAATGAAGCCCCGGTATGTTCCATCAGGAACGAGATAGCCGATCCGTGAGCGCCACAACCGAAGCAATGGTAAAACTGCTTGGTGGGACTGACTGTAAATGAAGGGGATTTTTCGTTGTGAAAAGGGCACAGGCCAAGCAAGTTGGCCCCGCCTTTACGCAACTGCACGTACCGCCCGACGACATCTACGACATCGACACGGGCGAGCAGTTCCTGAACAAAAGATTCAGGGATCAATACAAGCGTGGAGGCAGTTGCTGGCTGCGGATGCGTTTGTAGTGACGCTTCACGGCGGCAGCGTGCTTGCGCTTGCGCTCAGCCGTTGGCTTTTCGTAGAATTCGCGCGAACGCAGCTCGGTCAACAGACCGGTTTTTTCAATAGTGCGTTTGAAGCGGCGCAGAGCAACTTCAAAGGGTTCGTTTTCTTTCAGGCGAACAATGGACATGTAATCCCTGACCTTTGTAAAAAGAGTTAGCGTAACAGATAGCCCAATATGGTAGCACGATTGCTGGCATACACCAAGCAAGGCGCAATTAGGCTATCCACCAATTATCTGAATGCCAGCGATCAAGCCTGGCCGGTACCCTTACGGATCCAGGCGTCCAGCTGATGAGGGCGAATGCTATCGTAGTCCTCAAAAGGCTGATGAATCCAGGGATTTGTGGGCAACTTGGACACGTAGTAGTCTGGGTCGACCTGGGCGTGGCCTTTCCACCACAAAACGGCGGTTTTCAGCTCGGTGATCGCGGGAAACTGTGCACGCAGGTGATCACGTACACGCATAAAAGTCTTGCCCGTATCGACCATATCATCGACCAGCAGCACATTGCCATCCAGGGTGCCACGGGTAATGGTGATGTATTGCGCAATATCCAGATCACCCTGTTCGGTACCGGCGGCTTCGCGATAGCTGCTGGTGGCCAAAATACCCAGGGGTACATCATAGATGCGCGAAATAACGTCTCCCACTCTCATGCCGCCTCGGGCCAGGCAAACAATTTTGTCGAATTTCCAGCCTGATTCGTGAATGCTCAGGGCCAATTGTTCAATCAGGCGATTGTATTGTTCCCAGGAAACCCATTCATCAGTATCGCTATTTGGGGGCAGACTCATATGTATTCCAGATATAAATGCACTAGCTGCGCTTTGGTACCTGCAAAACAAGAGTCTGGTAGGCCAACGCAGCGTCCAGAACGACAAAGCGGCCCTTCAGGCCGCTCTGTACGCACCGTACAACGGTGCAAGGCATTATACCGCGATAAATCGCTTATTTGGTAAACGGATCGCGCAATACGATGGTTTCGTTGCGATCTGGCCCTGTGGAAACCATGTCGATAGGTACATCGCACAGTTCAGCAATGCGTTCCAGGTAACGACGAGCGTTGATAGGCAGCTTGTCGTAGTCGGTCACGCCCACGGTGGACTCGGTCCAGCCGGGCATTTCTTCCAGAACGGGCTCGGCTTCGGCAACCGCGTGTGCGCCGTAGGGCAGGACGTCCAGGAACTCGCCCTTGTAGCGGTAACCCACACCAATCTTGATCTGCTCAACGCCGTCAAGCACGTCCAGCTTGGTAATGCACAGACCGGAAATACCGTTAATCATGACCGAACGCTTCATGGCCGCCGCATCAAACCAGCCGCAACGACGTGGACGACCGGTTACGGAGCCGAATTCCTTGCCCACCGTAGCCAGGCGCATGCCAGTGTCATCCAGCAACTCGGTCGGGAATGGACCCGAACCCACGCGAGTGGTGTAGGACTTGGCGATACCGAGCACGTAGCTCAATTCCTGAGGACCCACACCCGAACCTGCGGAAGCGGCACCGGACAAGCAGTTGCTGCTGGTCACGAAGGGGTATGTACCGTGGTCAATATCCAACAATGCACCCTGAGCACCTTCAAACAGGAGTTTCTGCCCTGCTTTCTTGGCCTGGTACAAGTTGTTGGATACGTCAGCAACCATAGGAGCCAGCTGTTCAGCGTGCTTCATGGCCAGGTCGCGAACCTGTTCAGCGGAAACAGCTTCAGCGCCCAGGTACTGGGTCAGCACGAAGTTGTGGTAATCCAGCGCTTCGGACAGTTTTTCGTCAAAGATTTCGGGATCGTACAGGTCCTGAACACGCAGGGCACGGCGTGCCACCTTGTCTTCGTAGGCAGGGCCGATGCCGCGACCGGTCGTACCGATCTTGCCATCACCTTTACGCTTCTCACGAGCCTGGTCCACGGCGATGTGGTAGGGCAAAATCAGCGGGCAAGCAGGCGAGATCTGCAGGCGCGAACGCACGTCCAGACCGGCAGCTTCCAGTTCGGCGATTTCAGTCAACAGGGCCTCAGGCGACAGCACCACGCCATTGCCAATGTAGCAAGTGACGTGCTCGTGCATGATGCCCGACGGAATCAAGCGCAGAATGGTCTTTTTGCCATTAATCCACAATGTATGGCCAGCGTTATGCCCACCCTGGAAACGAACCACGCCATGCGCGGACTCGGCCAGCCAGTCGACGATCTTGCCTTTGCCTTCGTCACCCCACTGGGTGCCAATCACCACAAGGTTTTTGCTCATGTCTAGTATCAGAATAAAGGAGGCCGGCACGGTGCCGGACCAATAACAATCACCAACGCTACAAGCCGCCTGGCTTACAGCGCCCTAACTTGCCACTGACCGTCCGACGAGACCAGCTCGCGATCGATCACGAATTCATCCAGATTCAGCTCCTGACCGGGCAGCATCTGAATCACAATTTCACCGTTTTGACGCAGCTGCTTGACCGCTGCAGTCAGGGCCGCGTCACTACCCCAGGGAGCACGTACTGCACGAGCTGCCTGAGCCGGTGCCAAGCCAGCCGAGAGCTTGCGCAAATCCAGGCTGAAGCCGGTTGCAGGACGAGCACGACCATACATGCGGCCAATACCGTCAAAGCGTCCGCCCTTGACCAAGGCATCGTGCCAGCCTTCGGCGTACACCGAAAAGATCAGGCCCGAATGGTAGGCATAACCGCTGCCGATGTCGGCCAGGTCCACCGTAATTTCGTGGCCAGGCAAGGCATCAATGAAGCTGCGCAGGCTACCAAGAGCTTCGCGCACTTCCGGTTCGTCCGGCAGAACACTGCGGGCACGCTCCAGTACGCTGCCATCGCCATACAGCGAGGTCAAAGCCAGCAGATAGCGGGTGGTTTCAGGCAGACAGCCCGACTCACGACCCAGGGCGCGCAGGCCCGACACATCTTTGGCGTTCAGAAGCTCACACACTTCTGCCACGCGGGTTTTCAAAATAGGATCGCGCTCGATCAGGAAGCGTCCCAGATCGGGGTAGTTCAAGTCCAGGCGAGGATGATGCACCCCTGCCCGACCCACACTTTCCAGCGCCAGTTGCACCACTTCCAGATCGGACTCAATACCGGCATGGCCGAAAATTTCCGCGCCAATCTGCAGCAATTCACGATCCGACAACAAACCAGCCGGACGGGCATGCAAGACCGAACCACAGTAGCAAAGCCGAGTGACGCCTTCGCGGTTAAGCAAGTGAGCGTCGATACGTGCCACCTGGGGGGTCATGTCGGCGCGTACGCCCATGGTACGACCCGAGATTTGATCGACGACTTTGCTGGTACGCAGATTCAGATCTGTGCCAGAAACCGCTTGCAGGGATTCCAGATACTCCACCAGAGGTGGAGCTACCAGTTCGAACCCGTAAGTACGATACAAGTCTAGCAAATCGCGGCGCAGTTCTTCGATGCGGCGCGCCTCTGCAGGCAAGATATCAGCCAGGCTCTCTGGCAACAACCAATTGGACATACTCGTGCCTCGGACTACTTATAAACGAAAGTTCCAGCCAAACAAAAAGCGACTTGGGGCCTGTAAGCCGCCCAAGTCGCATGCGAAGTGGTGTTAGTAACTTACACGCTAGTATAAACGATCAGGGCCGCGGGTGGAACACCCAGCGGCCCTAAGTTCTCTAGCGGGGATCAGTTCGCAGGTGCTGCGGGTGATCCTTGCTTGCCCCAGTACTTGAAGAAATCAGAGTCAGGGCTGATGACCAGTGTGTCGGTCTGTTTGCTGAAAGCACTGCGGTAGGCTTCCAGGCTGCGGTAGAAACGATAGAACTCGGGATTCTTGCCATAACTATCGGAGTAAATGGCAGCGGCTTCACCATCACCCTGACCACGGATGGCCTGAGCTTGGGCATACGCATCAGCCAGCAACTCTTCACGCTGACGTTCGGCTTCGGCACGAATACGCTCACTTTCAGCCGCACCGGTTGCACGCAAACGGTTGGCTTCTTGTGTACGCTCGGCTTCCATACGACGGTATACCGATTCCGAAATCTCGGGAGCGAAGTCAATACGACGCAAACGCACGTCAATCACTTCCACACCCAAAGGACGGGCACGGGCCTCAACGGCCGTCAGCACTTCACGCATGATGGCGTCACGCTCGGTGGAAACCACTTCTTTCACCGTACGTACGTTCACCGAGGCGTTCAGGGCATCACGAATCTGAGCCTGCAAACGCTCTACAGCACCACGATCCGTTGCACCAAATGTCACGTAAAACAGGCGTGGATCGGAAATACGCCATTTGACGTACGAGTCGATCAACAGGTTTTTCTTTTCAGCCGTCTGAATACGCTCGGGATCCTTGGTTTCAATCGTCTGCAGACGCTTGTCCAGGAACACCACGTTTTCAAACGGTGGCGGCAACTTGAAATACAGACCGGGAGTCGTGATGGTGCCACGCACCTCACCCAGGGCAAAAACCAGAGCCGCATCGCGCTCACGCACGATGAAAACGGAAGACAGCAGCAGACCGACAATTACCGCCAGGGCCACCAGAGCAGGAAATAAACGTTGCATCAAGCTCTCCTAGCGTGCGTATGGGGAATAAGGACTGACCAAAGAGCCCAGCGAGGTATCCAGACCGGCTGGATTGGCTGGCGCAGGCGCTTTGGGCGCCGCAGCGGGAGCTGGACGGCTGACCTGTCCTTGCGAAGCGGCCGAAGCGACAGGAGCGGAAGGCTCCATATCTGTGCGGCTACCCACCTGACGCACGATCTTGTCCAAAGGCAGATAGATCATGTTGTTATCGCTACGGGTATCAACCAGTACCTTGCTGGTGCTCTCCAGGATTTCCTGAATTGTGGACAGGTACAGACGATCCCGGGTTACACCCGGAGCCTTCACGTACTCGGCCTCAACGCTGCCAAAACGGGCGGTATCACCCTTGGCATCACCGATTACACGAGCCTTGTAACCTTCAGACTCCTGCATCATGCGAGCCACTTGACCAGCAGCTTCGGGCAACACCTTGTTGGCGTAGGCCTGACCTTCGTTGATCTGACGCTCGCGGTCCTGACCGGCCTTGACGGCATCGTCAAAGGCGGCCTGAACCTGCTCGGGCGGCTGTACGTTCTGGATAGCTACGGTGCTGATCTGAATGCCGGTACGGTAGCGGTCCAGAATGGACTGGGCCAACTGCTGCACGTCCGATGCAATTTGGGTACGGCCGGAGTACAGCACGGAGTCCATGGGCTGCTTGCCCACGACTTCACGCATGGCGGTTTCAGCCGCCTGACGTACCGATTCGTCCGGATTATTGGTGTTGAACAGGTAGTCCGGTGCGCCTGTAGGCAGCAAACGGTACTGAACCACATACTGCATGTCGACGATGTTCTCGTCGGTTGTCAGCATCAACGATTCAGGCAGGACTTTATTGCGTGCACTGCCGCGGTAGCCGACTTCAAAGGTACGCAACTGGGAAATATTCACAGTCTGGTGATCCTCGATCGGAGCGGGCCAACGCCATTGCAAACCGGGATTCAAGGTTTTTGTGTACTCGCCAAAACGAGTCACCACGGCAACCTGACCTTCCTGCACGATGGTAAAGCCACTGGCCATCCACAGACCGACCGCCACCACACCGCCGATAATCAGCAGCTTGGGCGAGCCTTTGGGGATGGATGGACCATTACCGCTACCTGGAGGCATGCCGCCGGGGGGGGAGCGACGTCCCTTTTTGCCGAATAAAGATCCCAAGCGACTGTTGAAGTCACGCCATACCTCGTCGAGGTCAGGCGGGCCATCTTGCTTCTCGGGGCGGCGAGGTGGCTCGGAACCGTTTTTGCCACTGTCTCGTCCCCAACCGGGATCATTGAGATTGAATATTTTATTGTTCAGACGCATTGTTTTCCGCGAAATGACCTGATTCGACGATTGCTGTACGCAAGCCATCCAATCCGATGCGCTCTAAAGCGCTAACAAAGACTCGGGCAATAGTACCATGTTCATCCCGCTCTACCCGTGGCTCATAGCCGGCCTGGTCAATTTTGTTATAGACCAGAATGCGAGGTATTTCATGGGCCCCGATGTCCTCCAGAACCTTATGAACTTCAGCGATTTGTTCATCGCGTTGAGGGTTGGCCGCATCGACCACATGCAGCAATACGTCTGCATGAACGGTCTCTTCCAAAGTGGCCCGGAAAGCGGCAATCAAGGTCGGTGGCAATTCACGAATGAAACCCACCGTATCCGAAATTACGACCTGCCCTGCCCCTTCAATCCAGATACGACGCGTGGTGGTATCCAAGGTAGCAAATAACTGGTCAGCTGCGTAGGCATCTGCACGGGTCAAGGCGTTAAATAGCGTGGATTTTCCCGTGTTGGTGTAGCCCACCAGTGACACCGACAAGGCGCCACTACGAGAACGGGCACGACGCTGGGTGCTGCGCTGGCGTTGAACCTTGGCCAGACGCTCACGCAAGGTACGGACTTTGTCGCCAATCATCCGGCGGTCCATTTCCAGCTGCGACTCACCTGGACCACGCATGCCGATACCGCCCTTCTGGCGCTCCAAGTGCGTCCACATCCGGGTCAATCGGGAAGTCAGGTGTTGCAACTGGGCCAGCTCTACCTGCAATTTACCTTCGTGACTTTGCGCACGCAGGGCAAAAATATCCAGAATCAGGGCAACCCGGTCAACCACACGCAGCTCCAGCTTGCGCTCCAGGTTACGCTGCTGAGCAGGACTCAAGGCATGGTCAAACAGCACGACTTCGGCGCCAGTCGCCTTGGCCAGGGCGACGGCCTCTTCCAGCTTGCCCGTACCGATGTAGTAGGCAGAGTCTGGACGGGAACGACGCACAACCATCAGTTCCACAATCTGGGCGCCTGCCCCTTCAGCCAGCATGACGAATTCTTCAGCATGGGCCTTATAGTCCAGCTCGCCCATATCCACACTAATTACCAGTGCCTTCAACGCTTGCTCCAGAAACAAAGACCCGCCCGCGGGCACCGCGAGACGGGTCTTTCAGAGTACAAAGAACTGGGTGAGGATTTATTCAGCCTGCTCATCCGCAGCCAAAGTAACAGGGCGTGCAGGAACGACGGTAGAGATCGCGTGCTTATACACCATTTGAGTGACTGTATTGCGCAGCAGTACGACATACTGATCGAAGGACTCGATCTGACCTTGCAGCTTGATGCCGTTGACCAGGTAGATCGACACAGGGATATGCTCCTTGCGCAGCGCGTTCAAAAACGGGTCTTGTAGAATTTGCCCTTTATTGCTCATTGGTGAGGCTCCGGTTATGTTGTTTTTCCAGAAATGGAAGCGAATCCCACTACTTTACCGGGTTTTCCCTGAATTCGCACGTTCCAAACTGGAGATTTTTATCTAATAGGTGTATATCAGGCGCCTTGCCCTAAAATCTGCCGCAAACTGTTGCACAGTCGGGCACATTGCTCGGGCGATCCTACCGTAATACGTAAATACTGCTCAATGCGTGGCTGACGGAAGTGGCGAACCAAAATCCCCTGCTCACGCAAAGCCTGCTGAATACCAGCTGCCGAATGCTTAGGGTGCGTCGCCATCAAAAAGTTCGCTTTCGAGGGCAAAATCTCGAAACCCAGCTGTTCCAGATCGGCGCGCAACTGTTCACGTGCATCAATCACTGCTTGGCATTGACGTTCAAAATACTCCGTATCCTTCAAGGAAGCCACGGCACCCACCTGGGCGATGGTGTCCATGGGGTAGGAGTTGAAACTGTCTTTCACACGCTCCAGGGCCTGAATGATATCGGCGCTGGCCAAGGCATAACCCACACGCAAACCGGCCAGAGCACGCGACTTGGACATGGTTTGGATGATCACCAGGTTGTCGTACTTTTCCAGCAGGCTGACCGAGGACGTGCCACCGAAATCGACGTAAGCCTCGTCCACCACCACAGTGGTGTCAGGGTTGGCAGCCAGGATGGTTTCAATGTCAGCCAAGGACAAGGGAATCCCGGTAGGCGCATTGGGGTTGGCGAAAATGATGCCGGCAGGTGGCAGGCTGCGCTTGCGCACATAGTCCTGCACATTCAGCGTGAAGTCTTCGCGCAGCGGCACGATATCAGCGGGCACACCGAAGTACGAACAGTAGGTGGTGTAGAAGCTGTAGGTGATATCGGGCAGCAGGACCGGACGCACGCCACGCAGGAACAAGGCGCTGAACACATGGGCCAGCACTTCGTCCGAGCCATTGCCCAAAAAGACATTATTGGCTTTCACGCCGTGGTTGTGCGCCACGGCGTCACGCAGTTCCTGCGCGCTGTAGGAAGGGTAAAGACGCAAATCATCGGTCGCCGCCTGGCGGATCGCTTCCAGCGCTTTGGGCGACGGACCGAAAGGATGTTCGTTTGTGTTCAACTTCAAGAGGTTATCCAGCTTGACCTGCTCACCCGGTACATAGGGTGAAAGCCCCGCTACATGATCACTCCACAAACGGCTCATTACGCGTCCTTCAGATAAGGGTTCTTAGATGATTTGAATTCGATGCGCAAAGGCGTGCCTTCCAGCTTGAAGGCCTCGCGAAAACGCGTCTCCAGATAACGGCGGTAACTGTCCGAAATGGCATCCAGGGCGTTGCCGTGAATCACCACGATCGGCGGGTTCATGCCACCTTGGTGAGCATACCGCAACTTGGGACGGAAAATGCCCTTGCGTGGCGGCTGTTGCTGTTCCACCGCTTCTTGCATGACGCGAGTGAGCTTGGGCGTGGACAGCTTGGAGAAGGCAGCCGCATGCGCGGCATTGACCGACTTGAGCAAGGGATTGATCCCCTGCCCTTTCAGCGCCGACAAGGTGTGCATCTTGGCAAAGTTCAGGAAGCGCAATTTGCGATCGAACTCGCGCTTGATCCACTCGCGCTGGTACTCGTCCAGGCCATCCCACTTATTGATACCCACCACCAGTGCACGACCGGTTTCTACCACGAAGCCCGCAATGCTGGCGTCCTGGTCGGAAATTTCGGTGTGAGCGTCAATCATCAACAAGACCACGTTACATGCTTCAATCGCCTGCAAGGTCTTGATAACGGAGAACTTTTCAACCGCTTCAAATACCTTGCCGCGCTTGCGCAAACCGGCCGTGTCGATCAGGGTGTATTCCACCCCGTTGCGCTCGAACTCGATCTCAATGGCATCACGCGTCGTACCGGGCTGGTCAAACGCAATCACGCGATCCTCACCCACCAGGGTATTGATCAGTGTGGATTTACCCACGTTGGGGCGACCCACAATCGCCAGCTTGATACGGTGCTGAAACTCATCGTCATCCTGGCCATCCTCTTCAGGCTCAGGATTGGGCACTTGCTCCAGTGCCAGGTTGATCAGCTCTTCCACGCCATCGCCGTGGGAAGCGGAGATCAGGTAAGGCTGACCCAGGCCCAGTTCGTGGAATTCCACGCCACCGGCCTCGTAACGCATGCCTTCGGCCTTGTTGACGGCCAGCAGCACTTTCTGACCCAGCTTGCGCAGCAACTGTGCAATTTCCAGATCCAGTGCATTGACGCCCTCACGGGCATCGACCAGAAAGACGACCACGTCAGCTTCGGCAATCGCCTGCTGGGTCTGACGAGCCATCTCCAGCAACATGCCAGTTTTGGCCACAGGCTCGAAACCGCCCGTATCGACCACGATATAGGGGCGGCTGCCGACCCGGCCTTCGCCGTAATGACGGTCGCGGGTCAGACCAGGGAAGTTCGCCACCAGAGCCGCGCGCGAGCGCGTCAGGCGGTTGAACAAAGTGGACTTGCCGACGTTGGCCCGACCGACCAAAGCCACTACGGGCTTAAAAGAAACGCTTTTCAATTGATTCCAACCAAGACCAAATTACCATTGCCGGTCTGAACCAGGACCCCACGCGGGGTTCCGATCAAAGGCGACACAATGGCACCACCGCCGACACTGACCCGACCCAACAAGGTGCCGTCCAGTCGCGATAGAAAGTGAACATAGCCTTCCATGTCACCGGCGGCGAGCGCCTGGGGCATGACGGCCAAAGGAGCCAGACCACGGTTACGCAAAGCATTCTGCTTCCAGATGGTTTGCCCGTCTGTCATGGCAAACGCTTCAATCTGGTCGCGGCTATTTGCGGCATACAACATATGGTTGTCCGCTGCGACACCGGTACCGGCCGAAAATTCCCTATCCCACACCAGTCGTCCACCTTGGGAGACGTCAAAGCAGGCAACACGACCTTGGTAGGTTGCACCGCACAGCAGGGGATCGACGACCTGGGGAGCACCCACGACGTCATTAATGCGCTCCAGGTCCGTCGCGCCGCGGGAGACCGAAATACTGCCTTCCCACACCAGATGACCTTGAGCCGCGTCAATGGCCATCAAACGGCCGTTGGGCATTCCTGCCAGCAACAAACCATCAATAATGCGCATTTGCATGCTGGTTTTCAGCGACAAGGCGGGGCCAGGACGCTGCAGGCTCCAGCGCAGATCACCTGTGCTGGCATCAAATGCCTGCAAGCGGTAGTCGCTGGTACGCACTACAACCACACCGGCACCCACAGCAGGCGGCACATTCACAGCGCTGCTGCTACGACTGCGCCACAACTCCTTGCCCGAGTCGTCAAACGCAATGACGTTGCCGTCCACCGAAGCGACCGCAGTCACCACACCGTCCGAACCGGCACCGGCAGTCAACTTCTTGCCGGCATTGGCCGACCACTGCACGCGACCCGTATCCAGATCCACCTTGCTGACCTGACCCGAGACCGTCGCGGCGTAGACCGAGGAGCCACTGACTTGCGGTGCAAAGCCGGAGTCTGCGCCGCTACCAATCGAGGTGCTCCAGCTGATCTTGGCGGCCACACCAGGGGTGTATTCCGTCAGAGGCGTAGGCTCGAAACGAGGATCTTTGCTGGAGAACATGGAGCAACCGGCCAAAGCGGTCAGGCTCAGGGCCAGAGCGCTCAAGCGCAGGACACGCATGGCAGAGGATGGGGATTTGCGAATAGTAGGAAGAGACATGAATTAAGCTCCTGCCAGGGCATCAAGTTTGATCTGTACCAACTGCGAAATAGGGTCTTGCTTGAGCAACTCCACGGCCTGCGTCCAGGCTTCGCGTGCTGCATCGTTCTGCCCTTGGGCGGCCAGAATATCGCCTTTGCGATCCGCAAACAGACCGGCAAAGCTGGCAGGAGGATTCGTCAGCTGAGCCAGGGCATCGTCGTAATTCTTTTGCTCCAGCAAGATACCAGCCAGACGCAGACGTGCCAGCGGGGTCAAGGCTGGGTCGTGGTTGGTTTTGACCATCCACTCCAATTGCTCACGAGCAGGCGTAAGATTGCCGCGTTGCTGCAAAGCCTGGGCAGCCAGCAAGACACCACGGGAGGTGTAGCCGGACTTGGGAAAATCATTACGCAAGGTCGTGCTGGCAGCCAGCACGCGGGCATCGGCCTCTTCGCCTGTCTGGGCAGCCGCACTTTCCAACGCTTCAAAGTAACCCATGGCCTGACCAGCCTGATGACCCTGATACCACTGCCAACCGCGCCAGCCCGCCACTGCTGCCAAGGCAGCAAAAGCCAACACGATGCACAAGGTGCCCCAGCGGTCCCACCATGCTCGCATGGCATCTAGTTTTTCCTGTTCTTCAAGATCGTAGGCCATGCTCAAATCCTTGCTGACAAAACACTGGCGAGTTCAGAAAATTCAACAGACTGTTGCTGCTCGGCGCCATCCGCAGCACGCAACCATTTCACACTGGCCTGTTCTTTTTGGAGTTCGTCGTCACCCAAAATAACGGCGGCCTGCGCACCACTGGCATCAGCCCGTTTGAACTGGGACTTGAAGCCGCTGGAGCCTGCATGGACTATCACCTGCAAACCAGCATCCCGCAATTGCTCGGCCAACAGCGACGCCTTGCGCTGGGCTGCCTCACCCTGGTGAACCATATACACCTGACATTCAGGAATGGCGGGCTGCTCGCCATCTTGCGAGCACAGGTCCAGCAAGCGCTCCACACCAATAGCAAAACCCACGGCGGGCGAAGGCTTGCCACCCATCAATTCGATCAGGCCGTCGTAACGGCCTCCGCCACATACCGTCCCTTGTGCACCCAGGCGATCCGTTACCCACTCGAACACGGTCAAGTTGTAGTAATCCAGACCACGCACCAGACGCGGGTTCAGTGTGTAGGCAATACCGGCATCATCCAGGCGATCGCATACGCCCTGGAAGTGGGCACGAGACTCTTCACCCAGGAAGTCGAACAGGCGTGGAGCGGCATTGGCCATTTCCTGCATGGCCGGATTTTTGGTATCCAGCACACGCAAGGGGTTGGTGTACATGCGGCGCTGTGCTTCTTCGTCCAGTACATCCTTGTACGCTTCCAGGTGCTCGATCAAGGCTGCACGGTGAGCGGCACGCTCTTCAGCCTGGCCCAAGGAGTTCAGTTCCAGACGGATGTCCGTCAGACCCAGCTTCTTCCACAAACGGGCCAACATGACGATCAGCTCGGCATCCACATCCGGCCCGGGCAGACCCAGCGCTTCCACGTCGATCTGGTGAAACTGACGGTAGCGGCCACGCTGCGGGCGCTCGTGACGGAACACCGGCCCCATCGCATAAACACGATGAGGGCGATCGTACAAGAGATTATGTTCGATAGTGGCGCGCACCATGCCCGCCGTAAATTCGGGACGCATGGTGAGCTTGTCGCCATTGAGCGAGTCGGTAAAGGAATACATTTCCTTCTCGACAATGTCGGTAACTTCGCCAATACCACGAGCAAACAACTGGGTATGTTCCAGCACGGGGGTACGCATATTGCGATAGCCATAGCTGGCCAACCATTCCCGCACCAGAGCCTCCAGGGCTTCCCACTGTGCGCTTTCACCCGGTAAGGTGTCTTTCATGCCCGTCAGGGCGCGGAGCTTTTGAAACTGCTGCGTCATAATTCTAATGGTTTGCTCGCCATAGACTGACAAGCGTGTTGATCAAACCGTTGATGTTTTGCCGTAGCGGCGCTCAACGTAATTCTGGACAATGGTCTGAAATTCCTGAGCGATAGTATCACCCTTCAGGGTCACCACCCGCTCGCCATCCACATAGACGGGTGCCGAAGGAACTTCCCCGGTTCCCGGCAAGCTGATGCCGATATCGGCGTGGCGGCTTTCCCCCGGACCATTGACCACACAGCCCATCACCGCGACGTTCATGGTTTCCACGCCGGGATACAGATCTTTCCAGACAGGCATCTGGTCACGCAAATAGCTTTGAATATCGTTGGCCAGCTCCTGGAACACCGTACTGCTGGTGCGACCACAACCCGGACACGCCACCACCATAGGAGTAAAAGCACGCAAACCCATGGTCTGCAAGATTTCCTGAGCCACCACTACTTCACGAGCACGATCGCCACCGGGTTCAGGAGTCAGGGAAATACGAATGGTGTCACCAATGCCTTGCTGCAACAAGACAGCCAAGGCAGCGGTGGAAGCCACAATCCCCTTGCTGCCCATCCCCGCTTCGGTCAGGCCCAGGTGCAAGGCGTAGTCGCAACGTGCCGACAAGTCCTGGTAGACCGTAATCAGGTCCTGCACATGGCTGACCTTGCAGGACAGAACGATACGGTTGCCCGATAGCCCCAGTTCCTCGGCACGCTGGGCGTTGCTGATGGCAGAGATAACCAGAGCATCGCGCATCACCGCCTGAGCCGTCCAGGGATAAGCACGCTCGTTATTTTCATCCATCATGCGGGCCATCAGCTCGTGATCCAGGCTGCCCCAGTTCACGCCAATTCGCACAGCCTTGTCGTAACGGCAGGCGATTTCAATCATCTTGGCGAAGTTATCGTCCCGGCGCTTGCCACCACCCATATTGCCCGGATTGATCCGGTACTTGGACAGGGCCTGAGCACACTCGGGGTAATCTGCCAGCAATTTATGGCCGTTGTAATGGAAGTCCCCCACCAAGGGGACATTTACGCCCATGCGGTCCAACTGCTCGCGAATGGCGGGCACTTCACGGGCCGCTTCGGGGGTATTGACCGTAATACGCACCATTTCAGAACCGGCACGCGCCAGTTCCTTGACCTGGATAGCCGTTGCAATAGCATCGACGGTATCCGTATTGGTCATGGACTGCACCACGACCGGGGCCGAGCCCCCCAATTTCACAACATGATCGCCCCAGCGCACATCAACTGCGCGGGTTACCCGTTTGGGTTGGGCGCCCACCGGCAGAGGTTGGCAAGCAGAGGAAGTTTCGGGACCCTGCGTCATTTCTTCAAGTCCTTGAGCCAATCGAACACCAGCCACTCTTCGGGAACCCAGCCCCGATCAATGGCGTAAAAACCGGCTACCAGCAGCAAAACAATAATGATAAGAATCCAGATCCAGCCAAACCCGCCGCGCGAGTCGGCATACAGGCTCAAATCCGCACTGGACAAGCCCGAACCGGAATGGTTGCGCGGTACGGGCTTGGGCGCAGCGGTATCACTGACCTGAGCTTCCAGCATGACCAGCACGGCTGATACGTCAGCCTCCAGAAAGCGCGCGTAATTACGCACCATGCCCCGCAAAGGCTGCCCACCGGGCAACTGGTCCCACTCCTGAGCTTCCAGGGCCTCTAGCTGGCGAACCGAAAACTTCAGGCGGGTGGAGGCTTCGTTCAGCGTACAGGATCGCGCCAAGCGCAGCTCACGCAATGTCGGGCCTACACCTGAGCCCGCTTCCGGAGCAGATTGGTTGGAGGGGACCAGAGTCTCGCTCATGCACGTTCCTGTTTGATTTGAATGACAGCACGATCAGGCAAACGTTGTTCGATACGGGTGCGATCACGAATATCGCCCGCCAACTGTCCACAAGCGGCAGCAATATCATCGCCGCGCGTCTTGCGCACTGTGGTTACCACCCCACCATCCATCAGCCGTTGGGCAAACTGTTTGACCCGTGCAGCTGAAGAGCGTTTCAGACCGGACTGCGGAAAAGGATTGAAAGGAATCAAATTAAATTTACAGCGCACAATGCGTGCGATGTCCAACAGTTCCTGCGCATGCTGGTCGGTATCGTTGATACCATCCAGCATGATGTATTCAAACGTGATGAAGTCACGCGGGGCGTGCTCCAGATAGCGATTACAGGCATCCAGAAGCTCGGCCAGCGGGTACTTCTTGTTCAGTGGCACCAGGCGATCGCGCAACGCATCATTGGGCGCGTGCAGCGATACGGCCAGTGCGACCGGGCAATCCTTGGCCAGACGATCCATCATGGGCACCACCCCGGAGGTGGAGACCGTCACACGGCGGCGCGACAGACCGTAGGCATTATCGTCCAGCATCAGGCGCAAGGCACCGAGCACCTGATCGTAATTGAGCAGGGGTTCGCCCATGCCCATCATGACCACATTGCTGATAACACGCGTGCTGGTTTGCTCGGCATCGCCAATACGGGCGGTTTCCGGCGCATTCAGCAAAGCACGGCGAGCAAACCAAAGCTGGCCAATGATTTCAGAGGTGGTGAGGTTGCGGTTGAAGCCTTGATAGCCCGTGGAACAGAATGGACAGGCCACGGTGCAGCCAGCCTGGCTGGAAATACACAGGGTGCCCCGGTCGTCCTCGGGAATGAAAACCGCTTCGACGGCGTTATTGCTGCCTACATCAAACAGCCATTTACGGGTGCCGTCGGTAGAAATATGTTCGTGCGACATGCTGGGCGCGGTGACAACGCAATTAGCGGTCAGCTGCTCGCGGAACTCGCGCGCCAGATCCGTCATCTGCCCAAAATCGTCTTGTTGACGCTGGTGTATCCAGCGCTGCAATTGGCGCGCGCGGAAAGGCTTGCCACCCCATTGGGCGACCAGTTCAACAAGTTGCTCCGGGCCCAGGCCCAGAAGATTGGTAGGTTCGAGCGATGACATAAAAAAATAATACCTTCACGCGTTCTGGCTATTACTTTCTTGCAGGAGTGCAAAAAAGCCCCTTTTTGCGGATTTGCCCGGCACACCGATTCCGGTGAGCCGGGCAAGTCTTGCTCAGAGTGCCGCCAGTACTGCGCGGTTTAACGAATTAACGGCTGTAAACGTTGCACTCTGGGAAGAAGAAAGCGATTTCGACAGCAGCGGTTTCAGGAGCGTCGGAACCGTGAACAGCGTTAGCGTCGATGCTTTCAGCGAAGTCAGCACGGATGGTGCCGGCGTCAGCTTTCTTGGGGTCGGTAGCGCCCATCAGTTCGCGGTTCTTGGCAATGGCGCCTTCGCCTTCCAGAACTTGAACGAATACAGGACCGGAAACCATGAAGTCAACCAGATCCTTGAAGAAAGGACGCTCGGCGTGCACGCCGTAGAAGCGCTCGGCTTCGCCACGGGACAGGTGAACCAGGCGACCAGCGATCACTTTCAGGCCAGCGCCTTCAAAGCGGGAAATAATCTGACCGATCACGTTTTTAGCAACAGCGTCGGGCTTGATAATGGACAGAGTGCGTTCAATAGCCATGTGAAAATCCAAATAAGAACAATATAGTGTAGTCTTTGCTGCGTAAAGCAAAATGCAGATCCGACGGTTCGCGCTAAATTTTTTAATGAAAACAAGCACTTTCATCAGATTTACGGCAACCCGGCATTTTACCACGCCAAAGACGCACGGCCACATCTTAAAATAGTGCATCTTAAATTCGTTTTTTACCCAGGATTAGTCCCGCCCTATCTGGCACCAACCGTGCAATAAGGGGCAGGCAGACCGCATCACCATGACCAACTCATCCGCAACGACCTCCGACGAGCAGTTATCCAAGAGCTTTGAACCCCAGGAAATCGAAACGCGCTGGTACGCGCGCTGGGAGCAAGCCGACCTTTTCAAGGGTGGCCAACATGTCCAGCCCTTGGGTGATCATCAGTCCGAACCCTTTGTGATCCAGTCCCCACCGCCAAACGTCACCGGGACCTTGCACATGGGCCACGCCTTTAATCAGACCATCATGGATGGCCTGACGCGCTACCACCGCATGAAAGGCGACGATACGGTCTACATTCCCGGCACCGACCACGCCGGGATTGCCACCCAGATCATTGTGGAACGCCAGCTTGATGCCCAGAACATCAGCCGCCACGACCTGGGCCGCGAGAAATTCCTGGAAAAAGTCTGGGAGTGGAAAGAGAAGTCGGGCAATACCATTACCGGCCAGTTCCGCCGCCTGGGCGCCTCCTGTGACTGGAGCCGCGAATACTTCACCATGGACGACAATCTGTCCCGTGGCGTGCTGGAAACTTTTGTCCGCCTGTACGAGCAAGGCCTGATTTACCGCGGCAAGCGCCTGGTGAACTGGGACCCCGTGCTGGGCACCGCCGTGTCTGATCTGGAAGTGGTCAGCGAGGAAGAAGACGGCCATCTGTGGGAAATCAGCTACCCGCTGACCACACCTCAAGGCGATCTGACCCACCTGACGGTGGCCACTACCCGTCCGGAAACCATGCTGGGCGACGTTGCCCTGATGGTGCACCCGGAGGACGAACGCTATATCGGCCTGATCGGTCAAACCGTTACCCTGCCCCTGGTTGGTCGCTCCATCCCGATCATTGCGGACGATTACGTAGACCCGGCCTTTGGTACCGGCGTGGTGAAGGTTACCCCCGCCCACGACTTCAATGACTACGCTGTTGGCCAACGCCACAACCTGGAAATGATCAGCATCCTGACGCTGGATGCCCACATTGCCGACACCGCCCCCGAAGCCTACCAAGGCCTGGAGCGCTTTGCGGCACGCAAGCAAATCGTGGCCGACCTGGAAGCCCAGGGCCTGCTCAAGGCCGTCAAGCCACACAAACTGATGGTGCCACGTGGCGACCGCACCAATACGGTTATCGAACCCATGCTGACCGACCAGTGGTTTGTCGCCATGAGCAAGCCTGCGCCAGAAGACTCCCTGCACCCCGGCAAGAGCATCACCCAGGTTGCCCTGGATGTGGTGGCCGATGGCCGTGTGCGCTTCTACCCCGACAACTGGTCCAACACCTACAACCAGTGGCTGAACAATATTCAGGACTGGTGTATTTCCCGTCAGCTATGGTGGGGACACCAAATTCCCGCCTGGTACGCCGAAGACGGCAGCCTGTTTGTCGCCCGCTCCGAAGAAGACGCTCTGGAACAAGCCCGCGCTGCTGGCGTGACCGGCCCACTGCGCCGCGACGAGGACGTGCTGGACACCTGGTTCTCCTCTGCCCTGGTGCCCTTCACCGATCTGGGCTGGCCTGAAGAAACCCCGGATCTGGCCCGTTACCTGCCCTCCAGCGTGCTGGTAACTGGCTTCGACATTATTTTCTTCTGGGTAGCCCGCATGGTCATGATGAGCATGCACCTGACTGGCCGCGTTCCGTTCAACACCGTCTACGTTCACGGACTGGTGTGCGATATGGAAGGCAAGAAGATGAGCAAATCCAAGGGCAACACGATTGACCCAGTGGATTTGATCGACGGTATCGACCTGGAAAGCCTGATACACAAACGCACGTTTGGCCTGATGAACCCCAAGCAGGCTCAAAGCATCACCAAGCGCACCAAGAAGGACTATCCCGATGGCATCCCCGCCTTCGGTACGGACGCGCTGCGCTTTACCATGGCCGCCTACGCCACCCTGGGTCGTAACATCAACTTCGACATGAAGCGCTGCGAAGGCTACCGCAACTTCTGCAACAAGCTGTGGAACGCCACCCGCTTTGTGCTGATGAACACCGAAGGCCATGAGCTGCACACCGATGCAGCTGCCGAGCTGAGCTTTGCAGACCGCTGGATCATCAGCCTGCTGCAAGGTCTGGAACAGGACGCCGAGCGCGGTTTTGCCGACTACCGTTTCGATAACGTCGCCAATGCCATCTACCACTTTGTATGGGACGAGTACTGCGACTGGTACCTGGAACTGGCCAAGACCCAGATCCAGAACGGCACGCCCGAGCAGCAGCTGGGCACCCGTCGCACCCTGATCCGTGTACTGGAAGTGGTGCTGCGCGTTGCGCACCCCATCATCCCGTTCATTACGGAAGAGCTGTGGCAGAAAGTCTCGGTGGTAGCTGGCAAACGCGCTGCCAATGAAACCACCAGCATTTCAGTCCAGCCCTACCCTATCGCCAACCCGGCCGCCATTGATGAACAGGCCATGGCACAGGTTGCTGAACTGAAGGCCCAAGTGGACGCGATTCGCGCCTTGCGCGGCGAAATGAATCTCTCGCCCGCCCAACGCGTGCCTCTGGTGGCCCAAGGTGATGCTGCAATTCTGAGCGCCAACAGCCCCTATCTGGCCAGCTTGTGCAAACTGGAAAGCGTGGACATCGTGGACCAACTGCCCACCGACGCCGGCGCCCCAGTGCAAGTGGTCGATACCACTCAGCTGATGCTGCATGTAGAGATTGACGTGGAAGCGGAGCGTATCCGCCTGTCCAAGGAAATCGAACGTCTGCAAGGCGAGATCAACAAGGCCGAAGCCAAACTGGGCAACGCCAGCTTTGTAGAACGTGCACCTGCCGCCGTGGTTGAACAGGAGCGCCTGCGCGTGGCTCAATTCGGTGAGACACTGGCCAAGGTGAAACAGCAGTTTGATCGTCTGGGCTAATTGCCTGAATCAGGTCTCGGTGACGAGAGAGGGCCCTGCACTAGTGCAGGGCCTTTTTGCATCTATTGCCCTTCAATGCAGCAGAACTACTCAGATCACCCGTGACGCACCCTCCCTGCTCATGCGAAACAGAAGAACACAGGAGCATCACACCAGCACAGACCTGTCGCGCACAAAAGTTATCCCGCACTGACACAACAAAAAAACAAAACCATCCTGAGCACATCACTTGTTGCGATGCATTTTCCGGGCTATCCGCAAAAACGCCTGAGCAGCAGGAGAAAGCCGCTCGAAGTTCAGGGCTGCCAGGGCGATTTCACGCGGCCTACAGGGCTCCAGGCTGCGATAAATCACCCCTACTGGTGGCTCCGGCAAGGCCAGCCTGCCCGCGATGGTCACAGCCACTCCTTGCGCGACAAAGCCCAACATGGAGGACAACTGCTCGAAACGGAACAAGGTCCTGGGGACCGCCCCTGCCGCTGCCAGAAACTGATCCACATGCGGACCAGAACCTGCCGCAGTCCGAATAAAAGGCAGGTCATGAAAGTCACTGGCAGAAACACGGGCGCAAACAGCCAAATGATGCTCTGCTGGCAACACAGCCACCAGTTCATCCTGAGCCAAGGGCAAGCAGTCAAAGCGATCATCAGGCAAGATCACGAAGCCCAGTTCCACCCGCCGCTCCAGCAGCCACTGCGCCACTTCACTATCAATACCCTCATCAATCTGCACCTCCACTTCGGGATGCGTCTGCCTGTAGCAAGCCAATAAATGCGGCAGCAAATGCAAGGACGAGGAAGCCCCAAAAGAAGCAATACGCAAGGTGCCACGGGCAATTCCCTGCTCGTAGCAGGCTTCCTGATGCAAGGCCTCTTTCTGCTGCAGGATGTCGTTAGCACGTTGCAGCAATTTGGCTCCTACTTCCGTCAACTCCACTGAGGTCGGGCCACGAGAAAACAGGCAGACACCCAAATCGGCCTCCAGTTGCTTGAGCGCATGACTGACGGCACTTTGCGTAATCCCCAAGGCACTAGCTGCTCGAGAAAAGCTGCCTATCCTGGCCAGCACGGAAAAGATTTCAAGTTGGGTGAAGGTCATGAGCGTTTACTCATTCGACTATGAAGCAATAAAAGTAAATAGTACCCCTGCTGAAATCTTCTCCATAGTGGCTTTAATGAAATCTCCCAACTACTCCGTACACCTAAGTCTGATTGGCATGGCCGCTTTATGGGGGGCCTCCTGGCCCTGGGGCCGAGTCGTGGCGCAAGCCATGCCGCCTTTGGCGGCAGCCAGTCTGCGTTTCCTGATTGCCAGCGTCGCACTGCTACTTTGGATGAGCTGGAGTGGTCGACTGAAAGCCCTATGCACACTTGGCTCCCGAGAATGGCTAGGTCTGCTTAACGCGTCGGCTTTTGGAGTATTTGGCTATTCAATTTTCTTTCTTCTGGCCCTGAAACTGGTACCCGCAGGCAAGGGAAGCATGGTTGTTGCCCTGAACCCAGTCCTGATCCTGATTCTGGCTTCTTTGCTGTTTCGCGAGCCAGTCAACAAAAAGATGAGCCTGGGGGTGATCCTGGCCGTATCAGGGGCTCTCTATGCCCTGAGTGCCGGCTCTATCAGCAGCCTCATGCCGGGCCAGAGCGGAATAGGCGAATGGCTTTTACTGGGCTGTGCACTGTGCTGGGTCAGCTACACCTTGATTGGCCGCACCGTACTGACCACCTTAGATTCTCTGACCGCCACCAGCATGACCACATTGATTGGCGCAGTGCTTCTGTCCATCGGCAGCTTGGGGGTCGAGGGTGTCTCGGCCTGGAGCAGCCTGAGCCATGCGCCCAGCCAAGCCTGGTACAGCGTGTTGGCCTTGGGCCTGGGTTCAACGGCTCTGGCCTTCGCCTGGTATATGCACGGCGTGAAAAGCCTGGGCGCCACATCCGCAGGCGCCTATCTGGCCCTGGTACCGCTGTTTGGCGTTTTACTGTCCAGCCTGTGGCTTAAAGAAGCCCTGAGTCCATCCTTGATCGGCGGAGGTTTGCTGGCGATTAGCGGAATGGCCCTGATGAGCTGGGGACGGCAGACACTGCATGCCAAGGGCGACGCCCCTACGGAAAATTCGGGACTACAACTTGGCCAGTACGACTAAACAAAGCAACCCAGATACAAAACGGCCCGCATCAAAACGGGCCGTGAAGGTTTACGCAAATTCTTTAAACAAAGTTATTCGCCCAAGGAAGCCAAAGACGCCAAAAAGCGCTCGTCTGCTTTACTAAGCTCGCCACGCTGACGGGCCTGCTCAATCAGCTCGGGCCGCCGCAAGGCTGTCAAACGCAGGGATTGCTCACGCCGCCATGCCTGAATACGGCCATGATGACCGGACATCAACACTTCGGGCACCGCCTGATCGCGGTATACCTCGGGACGCGTGTAATGCGGACTATCCAGCAAGCCACTATTATCGGCATGGAAAGAGTCCTGACGAGCCGAGTCAGCGTCATTCAACACGCCGGGCAAGAGCCGAATCACGCTATCAATAATCGCCAGCGAGGCAATTTCGCCGCCAGACAGCACAAAGTCCCCCAAAGACAGTTCCTGGGTGACGCGCGCATCAATAAAACGTTGATCGATACCTTCATAGCGACCGCAAACGAGAACCGCGCCAGGACCTTGAGCCAGCTCCTGAGCCACTGTCTGATCAAAGCGTCGCCCTGTGGGACTTAGCAAAATCACTTCCGGGCTATCGCCACGATCAGCCAAAGCCTGATCCAGGGCATCATTCAAGGGGTCAGCCAGCATGACCATGCCTGGGCCACCGCCGTAAGGACGGTCGTCTACGGTACGGTGCACGTCAGTGGTGTAGTCGCGCGGGTTCCAGGTCCGCATCTGCCAGATGCCCTGCTTGTGCGCACGGCCGGTAACCCCAGCCTCGCTGACCACATCAAACATGTCCGGGAACAGGGTCAGGGCATCAAATCGCATGAGGACTCGGCAAGAGAAAAAGGCAGATACGCCTTACAAGACTCGACCAGTCAGGCCAGAGCCATGCAGGTGCGCAGGAGTGAAACGATCAAATCGCCCAGTGGCTGTGCAGCTCGCGGGCGGACATATCCACCGTATGCACAATGGCTTGCACAAAAGGAACCAGCTCTTCAAGCGGCCTGCCCTGCTCGTCCTTTACAGGTGTAAAAACACCTTCAGCATCCCAGGAGCCACGATGCACGACCAAAATGGAGTGCGCGCCGTTATCCAGCACTTCCACCACTTCGCCCAGGCTTTCAGCCTGGCCGTCCTGCTCGCCAAAGAAGCGGCAGCCGATCAGATCGACCCAATAAAATTCGTCTTCGTCCGCTTTGGGGAAAGCGGCACGGGATACCCAAACGGTATGTCCCTTGAGAGCTTGAGCCAGCTCTCGATTATCCAGACCCTCAAACTGCGCCACGATGGTTGCGCCATGCTGCTTTGCGGCTTGTATCTGTCTGGGTGACGCAGACGCAAAAACGCCCGCCTGAGATTCAGGCCGGGGCGTTTTTAACCACCACGTCTTTGCATTCAGTAGCGCCTTGGTCTGCATGGAATGCGGCTGGATCTTGACCCAACCACGCACACCATAAGCGGAAACAATACGACCGAGCTCAACAAGGTCAGCAGGAATCGCAGATTGCTTCACACTAAACGCTACTGAAAAACAGGTGAATCAACTTAGGCAGCCGAAGCAACCTTAGCCGAGTATTCTTTCAACAGGCGAGCCACAGCAGGCGAAACCTGAGCACCGTTGTCGGTGAAGTGCTTAACGCGGTCCATTTGCAGACGCAGGTTTTCATGACCTTCGCCAGCGACGGGGTTGTAGAAACCCAGACGTTCGATGAAGCGACCATCACGGCGTTGGCTCGCCTCGGCGGCTACTACGTTGTAAAAAGGACGCTTTTTGGAGCCACCACGGGCCAAGCGAATTACCACCATTGATAATCCCTTTATTGTGTAAGGTAAACAAAAAATTCTAGCACTATTCTGGCAGGCATGCCAAAAGTAACACGCTAAGATAGCAGATTCAGTGCTAGATACGCAACAGACAAAGCAGTATTCTACCGCCGTCGGCTTAACGACGGCGTAAAAAATGCAGAGTTTTTTCGGCTTGCTGGTCTTGAGCCAACAGTTCGTTGCCAGTTTGGCGACAAAAAGCCTGAAAATCTTGAATGGCGTGCTGATCGGTCGTGATGACCTGCAACACTTGCCCGGATTCCAGCTGCGCCAAGGCTTTCTTGGCACGCAAGATGGGCAAGGGGCATTTCAGCCCGCTTGCATCCACCTGCAGATCGCTGTTGGGCAAAGCGCCGGTCTCGGACATCGTCATTACGCACCCAACTTGCTTTGGACCCAGGCCTGCACCGAGGCATTGGCCTGTGGCAAGACGCTGGCATCGGTACCGCCGCCCATGGCCATGTCAGGACGACCACCGCCCTTCCCGCCCATTTGCGAGGCCACAAAGCCCACCAGATCACCCGCCTTGACCTTGGAAGTCAGGTCTGGCGTCACGCCAGCCACCAGGCTGACTTTGCCGTCCGCAACGATGGACAGCAGAATCACGGCAGACTGCAGCTTGTTCTTCAACTGATCGGCCATTTCGCGCAGGGCTTTGGCTTCCACGCCTTGTAGCGTAGCCACCAGCAGGCGACTGCTGTCATTCAAGGGTACGGCTTGGGCCAGCAGATCCTGGCCGGCAGAAGCCGCCAGCTTGGATTGCATTTGTTCGCGCTCGCGCTCCAGATCTTTGATCTGAGCTTGCAAGGCGTTGATACGGGCAACCAGACCTTCTGGCTGGGTACGCAGGCTGTCGGAAGCGTCGTTCAACAAACGCTCTTGCGCTTGCACCCAGTGCAGGCTGTTGGTGCCGGTAATGGCTTCGACACGGCGCACACCAGCGGCTACACCACCTTCCGAGACAATCTTGAACAAGCCGATATCGCCCGTGCGCTGAACGTGAGTCCCACCACACAGCTCGCGCGAGAAGCCGATATCCAGTACGCGCACTTCGTCGCCGTACTTTTCACCAAACAAAGCCATGGCACCGCCGCTGACGGCGTCGTCAAACGACATCAGTTGGGCTTGCACGGCCTGGTTAGCCAGAACCTGATCGTTCACAATGGCTTCGACCTGAGCGATTTGCTCGGCTGTCATGGCGGCATCGTGCGCAAAGTCAAAACGGGTTTTTTCAGCGTCTACCAGGGAACCACGTTGTTGCACGTGACCGCCCAGTACCTGACGCAAGGCCTTGTGCATCAAGTGCGTGGCCGAGTGGTTACGGATCACACGCGCACGACGCTCAGTATCTACCTGGGCGTTAACAGTCTGGCCCACAGTCAGCGTGCCAGCGTTCAGCACACCTTGGTGACCGAAAACCTGATTGGAAATCTTTCGGGTATCCTGCACTTCAAAGGACAGGCCCTTGGCATCGCTCAGGATACCGGCATCACCCACCTGACCACCGGATTCGGCGTAGAAAGGGGTGGCATCCAAAACCACTACCGCTTGCTGGCCTTGGGCCACGGACTGCACAGAGGTGCCATCCACATACAAGGCGGTAACCGTGCCGCTGCCTTCCAGGGTGGTGTAACCATCAAAGCGGGTTTGCACGCCGGAGTAACTCAGGCCTTCGGATGTTTTGAACTTGCCCGAAGCGCGTGCCATCTGACGCTGGTTTTCCATGGCAACTTCAAAACCGTCCAGATCGACCTCAATGCCACGCTCGCGGCAGATGTCGGCGGTCAAGTCCACGGGGAAACCGTAGGTGTCGTACAAGGAGAACAACGTCTGGCCGTCCAGCTTGGCATTCTCTGGCAGGTTGGCCAAAGCGCCTTCCAGAATGCGCATGCCGTTTTCCAGCGTTTCGCTGAAACGCTCTTCTTCCTGGCGCAACACTTGTTCGATGCGCTCACGCTGGCTAATCAGTTCAGGATAGGCTTCGCCCATGGTCAGACCCAGATCCTGTACCAAACGGTAGAAGAACAAGCCCTTCTGACCCAGCTTGTGACCGTGACGCAAGGCGCGGCGAATAATGCGGCGCAACACATAGCCACGGCCTTCATTGCTGGGGATCACCCCGTCAATGATCAGGAAGCTGCAAGCACGGATGTGGTCAGCAATCACCTTGAGCGAGTTATTGCTCAGGTCGCTGGTCTTGGTTTCGCGTGCGGCAGCCTGAATCAGGGATTGGAACAGGTCGATTTCGTAGTTGGAGTGCACGTGCTGCAGCACAGCCGAAATACGCTCCAGGCCCATGCCGGTGTCCACACAAGGCTTGGGCAGCGGTGTCATGGTGCCGTCGGCGGAACGCTCGAACTGCATGAACACCAGGTTCCATACTTCGATGTAGCGGTCGCCGTCTTCTTCAGGCGATCCGGGAGGGCCACCCCAGACGTCGGCACCGTGGTCGTAGAAAATTTCCGAGCAAGGGCCACAGGGACCGGTATCGGCCATCTGCCAGAAGTTGTCCGAGTTGTAGCGTACGCCGCCCTTGTCACCGATACGGATGATGCGCTCTTTGGGCACCCCAATTTCCGAGGCCCAGATATCGTAGGCTTCATCGTCTTCCTGATAGACGGTGACCCAGAGTTTTTCGGCAGGCAGCTTGTAAACCGTCGTCAGCAGCTCCCAGGCATAGCGAATGGCGTCTTGCTTGAAGTAGTCGCCAAAGCTGAAGTTGCCCAGCATTTCAAAAAAGGTGTGGTGGCGGGCCGTGTAGCCCACGTTTTCCAGGTCATTGTGCTTGCCACCGGCACGAACACAGCGCTGAGAGCTGGTCGCACGGTTGTAGGGGCGGGTTTCCTTACCCGTGAACACATCTTTGAACTGCACCATCCCTGCGTTAGTGAACAGCAAGGTAGGGTCATTGCCTGGCACCAGCGAAGCCGAGGAAACGATGTGGTGTCCCTTGGATTCAAAAAAAGAAAGAAACTTCTGACGAATTTCTGAGGTTTTCATTACTTGCAACGCGATGGAAAATTTAACTGCCTATTATAAGACGATCAGCCTTGCAGCCCATGCGCGCGCTGCGCTGGCACAACACCTGCCGCCCCGGCAAAGCAGTGAGAAGCCAGGACGCCACACTCCCTGTACGAGCGGCTGCGTAAGCGTCAAATAGTACTGTTTTCAGCGGGCAGAAACAACAATTCCGACCCTGGCGAGTCGGAATGTGAATGCCCCCTGCTCAGATTCAGGATGTCGTCTTGACGGGCCAGGAGGCATGAACCCTGGCCCTGCCCCGATCAGGCCTTGGGCTGATAGGGATGATGCTCGGCCCAGTGGCGAGCAATATCCACACGACGGCACACCCAGACACGCTCGTGCGATTGCACGTAATCCAGGAAACGCTGCAAGGCGCGGAAGCGGCCAGGACGGCCGATCAGACGGCAATGCAAGCCGATGGACAGCATCTTGGGAGCTTCTTCACCTTCTTCGTAAAGCACGTCAAACGCGTCTTTCAGGTAGGAAAAGAAATGGTCGCCGGTATTGAAACCCTGAGGAGCGGCAAAGCGCATGTCATTGCTATCCAGAGTGTAAGGCACGATCAATTGCGGCTTGACCGTATTGTCGCTGAGTTGAACCTCGGTCCAGAACGGCAGATCGTCACCGTAGTAGTCGGAGCTGTACAGGAACTGGCCTTCTTCTGCCACCAGACGCAAGGTGTTGGGGCTGTCACGGCCGGTGTACCAGCCTTCAGGATGATGGCCCAGCAAGTCCGTCAGTACTTTCACGCACTGACGCATATGCTCACGCTCCACCTCTTCTGACACGTTCTGGTAGTGAATCCAGCGGTAACCGTGGCACGCGATTTCATGGCCCAGGCGTACAAACTCCTGTGCCAGCTCGGGGTGACGCTCCAGCGCCATACCCACACCAAAAATGGTCATGGGCAAGCCGCGTTTTTCAAACTCTTTCAGAATCCGCCAGACACCGGCACGCGAGCCGTATTCGTAAATGGATTCCATGGACAGGTGACGGTCCGGGTAAGCGGCCGCACCAATAATTTCGGACAGGAACTGCTCGGAGCCCGGGTCACCGTGCAGGACGCAATTCTCGCCGCCTTCCTCATAATTCAAGACAAACTGCACCGCAATGCGCGCCCGATCAGGCCATTGTGCATGGGGCACGTTTTTACCGTAACCGACCAGGTCACGAGGGTACTTACTCAAGGACATACCGTCTCCGTTTAGCGTTTTACGCTGAGGGCCAGCCAAGGATCGGCAGCATTGCCATCACCCGCTTCGCTCATGCGATGTTCACAATCACTTAAGTGATGATGCATAGCCAGATGCGCGCCTTCGGCATCGCCCTGACTAAGCTTGTCCAAAATCTCTTTGTGCTCGTAAAACGAACACGCCTGTTCGCCCGGTGTGTCGTGATACGCAATGATGAGCGTGGTGCGGGCGCACAAGGTGTGCATCAACTCGGTCAGCTCATCATTGCCAGCGCAGCGCGCCAGCATCACGTGAAACGCATTGGACAGGCGCAACCAACTGATGCGGTCGCCATGTTCAAAGGCGTGCTGTTCACGCTCCACCATTTCATACAGGCCAGCCAGACGCTCCGGCAGATCCGGGTAGCTGATCAGTTTTTGCAGAATCAAGGCTTCCAGATCACGCCGCAGTTCAAACACGTCCCGTGTTTGCTTGGCCGTCGGCTTCCAGACAAAAGCACCCCGATTGGGCTCAATGACCACAATCTTGTCGTGTTCAAGGGCAGCCAGCGCCGCACGAACGGTCGCCCGCGAGCACGCGAAAATCGTGCATAGCGTGGCTTCCGTCAGTTTGGTTCCAGGCAAAAGACGACGGTCAACGACCGCATCAAAGATCTGGCTATAAACACGCCCGACCTCGCTATCTGCCATGCCCCCCTCTAGCAGCGAGGAGGCGCTGGGCGCTTGGGATTCACTGCTCATCCCCTCTTGCCGCCGTATCTGAAGCATAGAATTTCTCGTTATTGACTATTGACAATTATTCGGTACCCCGACAAAATCGTCAACATAAATTGTCGACAATCTGATTCCTCAAACAGAGCGACAGTTTCGGGGCCTCAACCCAGCGCACTGATCCTTGCACCGTTGGCCCCCGGCCGGTTCTCAAAACTGGGCTCGCTGGACCTTTTTTGATCACCATAAACCGGAGACATTTATGGGAAAGCTATCAACCCATGTCCTTGACACGACTCAAGGGCGCCCAGCCAGCGGCGTGCGCGTCGATCTTTATTCCATCGAAAACGATCAACGCACTCTGATCAAAACCACTCACACCAACAGCGACGGTCGCTGTGATGAGCCCCTGCTGCAAGGCGAGGCCATGCACACGGGCGTTTTTGAACTGGTGTTCCATGCAGGTGACTACTTTGCCGCCAGCGGTGTGGCTCTGCCCGAGCCACGCTTTGTGGATCAGGTCGGCATTCGCTTTGGTATCGCTGATGCCAATGCCAATTACCACGTACCTCTGGTCGTGACCCCCTGGTCCTGGTCTACCTATCGCGGCAGCTGATCGCGTATCCAAGTCGACTTTTCGCTTCTATACGAAACCACTCTGATACGAGATCTTTATGTACGCTTACCTACTTGAGTACGGCAACCTGCTGTTGCGCTGGTTGCACGTGATTGCGGCTGTCGCCTGGATCGGCGAGTCCATCTACTTTGTGATGCTGGACAATGGCCTGAAACCGCCCAAAGGCGAAGAAAGCAAGAAACGCGGTGTGTTTGGCGAGATGTGGGCTGTCCACGGCGGCGGCTTCTATCACAACCAGAAATACCTGACCAACCCGGCTGAACTGCCTGATGACCTGCACTGGTCTTTCTGGAAGTCCTACACCACCTGGTTGTCCGGTTTCTTCCTGTTCGCTCTGCTCTACCTGACCAAGCCCGAGTTCTATCTAGTCAACCCCAACAGTCCCTGGGAATGGGCGGCTCAAATGACAGGCACGCAAGCCAACGTCATGGCCATTGCCTTCCTGGTACTGGGCTGGGTGGTCTATAACGGCCTATGCCGTCTGATCAGCCCCAACATGAACCGCGATGGACTGCTGAGCGTGGCGGTGGCGATCATGATGGTGGTCGTGGCTTACCTGAGCGCCCACATCTTCTCGGGTCGTGCTGCGTTCTTGCTGACGGGTGCTGTCATGGCCACCAGCATGTCGGCCAACGTGTTCTTCTGGATCATTCCCGGCCAGCGCCGCATGGTCAAGGCACTGAAAGCCGGTCAGGCGCCCAACCCTCTGGATGGCAAGCGCGGCAAACAGCGTTCGGTACACAATACCTACTTCACGCTGCCTGTCCTGCTGCTGATGCTGAGCAACCACTACTCGTTCACGTATAACAACCCCAATGCGTGGATCATCATGGTGCTGTTCATCTTTGCCGGTGCCCTGATCCGTCAATACTTCGTGCTGATGCACGCTGGCATCAAAAAGCCTGCCTACCCGGCTGCCGGTGTTGTGCTGCTGCTGATCGTGGGTTACCTGGCGGCTCCTGCCAGCTTGAAGGGTGAAGTTGCCAGTGCACCTGAAGCTGCCAACGGTGCGGAAACAATCAGTGTTGCCCGTGTCCAGGAAATCATGGACGCACGATGTGTTCAGTGTCACGCGGTCAAGCCCAATGCCGACTTCGGCTTTACGGCTGCCCCTGCCGGCATGTTGCTCGATACCATCGACAACACGGTGCTGCACGCCGAACAGGTGAAAACCGTGGTGCACTCCAAGTACATGCCCCTGGGCAACATGACGCAAATGACCGACGAAGAGCGTGCTGCCATTGCCGCTTGGAGCGGTACCCGCGACTAATGCAGAACAAGGCTCAAGCCTGACGAGCGACAAGCTCCGTAGTAACTTCCAACCCCGATATGATGAAAATCATGTCGGGGTTTTTTCTTGCTTCGGGTCTATGGAGCTACCTGTCTGGTCTGCTGCTACACGAACTCACGGCCTTGCTGATTCAAGAACAGTCAGGTTTGAAACCTGCAAAGCAGTAAGCCTGGGCTTCTGCTGATCGCAGAAGTCCTGTCACACTTAACCCTGCCCGGAAGGCAAACATAGCTTGATGGATTGCAATTCCAGTTGCGGTTGCGGTTGCGGTTGCGCAGCTTGAGCTTGGTTTTGCCCTATTTCAAGCTCAATACAGCGACTACTCAAAGACAAGAGGCGCATGGACCTATCTCGCTCACGCCCTATCGGCCAAAGCTGTCCTTGCTGAAACAGGAGCAGACGCTGCTCATGCTGCACTTCGGCCAGCAACTGGGTATCTCTTCCATAGATGGCCTTCAGCTTCAATGCAGGGGTGGGCTTACTGGAGTTGATCTTGGCCACATCAGGCTGACCCGCCCCCTCCTGCTCCTCTGGTGTCCTCAAGCAGGACGACATGTTCTGCCGCGCCTGCTCGGCTTCCAGCAACAGCATCTCCCTTACTATCGTCGCCATGGTTTCCATCGCCCAAGCCGGTGCACTAAACATCAGCGTCAGACCAAACAGAATGCTCAAAAGGGGTCTGCATGTAATCGGCCAGATCCTGATCAGCCAGATCCCGCTGCGCAGATTCATAAACATAGCCTTCCAGCTCCACGATAAAAGCGCTGCCCAGCAGCGAGGGGTAGGACCGCGAATTCAATGACAAGCTCATACGCTCCCAGTGCAGTTCAGGAAGCTGGGCCGCCAGTAAATACACCGAGCGCAGGGGTGATTGACTGAGCCAGGAGCGGCGCCACACGCCTGCCCTTGTTTGCTGATTTTCGGCGTAGGATTCAGCCCACTGAGCAGGGCTCAATGACAAGCGCATAAAAGCAGGCTGCACGGCCGCCAGCTTGGCATGCAAACCTGGAGATGCCGCAGTTGGCATTCGCGTCTGATCTTTCGTTTCCAAGGACTGGGGAATCAATGTCTGATACCCGCGCCGGATACGCAAATCACCCTGCCCCAAGCCGGTGAACTCCAGCACATTCGGCTCGCGAATCTGGCTCTGCATGGCCGCACTAAAACGTTGCACATCCTCAAACCCATAATGCGCCTGACACTCCCACAAAACGGCCTGGCGGCGACAATCCACCTGCTGCAATTGCCAGTCCGCCCCCTGAGCAGGAAGCTCCTCAATCAAGCTCAACACAGCCTGAATACTGGTCAAACCAAGCTCTTCCTGGGTTAGGCTTTGCTCCCAATCAGGCACATTCGCAACCAAGTGCCTCCGCAGATCAAGGGACAGCATGCCCCCAAGCGCCGCCATCACCAACAAAGACAAAAGCGCCAGACGGAGCGGGATCTTTTCACACCACCTAGCATGCCTGACAGGCTGGCGCTGCATGCGGCCCTGCGGTCTTCTGCCTTGCTCCAGACAAACCCATAAATCATCTGGTTGCCGCAGTTCGCGTATGGAGGGGTAACGCGCCTGCATAGCCTGCCGCAAGGCCTGCACTTGGCCAACCTGAGCCAGGAGGCAATCACTACCTTCCATCACCTGACCATGTTCAAGCACCAGAAACCACAGACGGCCAGGAGCCACCGTCCATAAAAGAAAAACTGCGTCCAGAGGGTGGTGGGCAGCCATACAGGCAGCCGCAGAATAGGCCTGAACTCGCGTCAATCTAGCCTTTGAAGGCCCATTCTGGGCCAAGCGCAAGACAGATTGGATCCTCCGGCTGTTCAGCCAACAACTTGGAACCCAAGCCATTGCCTGCCCTGCTGTCCGTCCTGCTGTTTGCCCTGCTCTTTGTCCTGCTACATCCTCATCAGTCTTTTCCTGTACTTGTCGTAGTTCTTCTATTTGCCTTTCCGTTTGCTTAGGTGCCTGTTCTCTCAGCCCCCCTTTCACTCCCATCAAGCAAGTCCAATACGATCTCTTCATCCGACGATTTTGAGTCCGCCGCATACCGTCCCCGGCATCCCCCCACTGCAACCCAAACCAGTACTCCCGCTCAGGCAAGACAGAACTCATTTCACACCCCGGTCGATTAAGTTCTCTGCCCCTGACTCATCCACGCGCCGTAATCCAGACTGCTGCTCCAAAGCCAGAGAACTCTCATCGCGATACAGCTCAATACGGCCTGCCTGATACCGCCACTTCAGTCCATATACCGCTGCAATCTGATCCAACAAGGCTGACAAACGTAGTTGTTCAAAAATCAGGCCTCCCTGCCGAGCCGATTCCGACCCCACCTGCCCAGCGGTTCGTGGCGGGAAGTGCGTTAAAGGCAAACGAGCCTGCGGGCTAACGAAAACGCTCAGATCAGACAATAAAGACAAACGACGCGCCAGCTCATCCAGATCGGGCAAAGGCGCTTCCAAAGAAAAACTGAAGGTTTGTCTGGAGCGTAATGCCGCTGGCAAGACAGCCGGTTTTCGTAAAGGCACGGCCGCCCCCAGCAACCAGGGCTTGTCGACAGACTGAGCATGGGCCACGGAGGATGGACTGTTGCTATCGAACACCACGGCATCATCCAGCCATGCCTGATCAACATGCTGCCCTGCTGTTTGCAATCTGCAAGCCGCTATCAGCGGCAAAAGCAAGAGACAGAGATAATTCATGACTGTCCCTCGGGCGAAGCGCTGGGATCGCAGGCTTGCGGCCAAGCCAGAATCCTGAGCACTTGATTTGAGTAAAAACAGGCCTGCAAAGGATGAGCATTCAGTTGGGCAGCCGCCAACAACTGAGCCACAGCAGTCTCAAAGCCCCCCTCAAAGCGAGCCGCCGCCTTGATAGGGAAATCGACCTCCAAAGTCCAATGCTCAGGTGCAAAAACCCATTGCGCTTGCTTAGCCCATCGGGCTAATGCCTGCCTCAAGGTTCTATCCTTGATTCGCAGTTCAAAAACAGGCTCTGCAATGGACTGTGCATCCACACCAGGAGCTGAAACTGGCAGCAACTCTGAACGGGCTTGAAATGCTTGTGTCTGCAACACGTTCGCGGGGGCAGGCTCGCCCTCCTTCACTTGAGCCGCCATCCAATCTGGCGCAGGCTTTCCAGAAAGCAAACTACTTTGCTCGGAAGAGCGGATCTCAGAACGACTTAGGGGGAAATGGCTTGGCGAAGAATCACTACGCTGGGAGAGACTGGCTCGGGCTTGCTGCTGATCCTTCTGTTGACTACGGTCCTGTGGCAAGGCATCCGATGCCTCTACGCCAAGTGTTGCAGCACCCTCAGCATGGGTACTCTTGCGCCCTAAACTAGCCTGCGCCCGTGCTCGTCCGGCCCGAAATATCAACTCCGTCCACAGGCCTTCAATCACTTGAAACTGCCCCAAGGGCTTCAAAGACAGCAGCGTTTCCTGTCCATTCCTGCGCCCCAATACCGCTGGCAGCCTCTGCTCCGGTGCAAAATGCAGCCAGATACGCCTGCCGTTATCAAACACCTGCATAGGGCCGACTTGAGGGTCGCCAGACAAGCGCCAATCGAAGTTAAAGACGCGTGTTCCCGGATCAGCCAACAGGCCATCAGGCCCCTGACTGGTCTGACAGGCAGACAGCCCCAGGCCACACATCAGCAAGACGCAGAAACGGACAAGAAAACGCATTGCGAGCACCCAAAGAAAAAACCCCATGTCCCGTCAAGGGCATGGGGTTTATCTTCAAGGATGCTCGCTCAAGCCGCTAGATCGGCTTGTACGCACAGATAAATCAGCGTCCTTTCTGAGCCACCAGACGGTTGGCTTCCGTGGCAGCGGTACGCAAGGCCGTCATGGCAGGTTGCTGACCGTCCAGCGCACTTTCCAAGCTCTGGTTGAACACGGCGCGAATCTGGCGGTAGTTACGGAAGTTACCCTTGGCTGTACCCGATGTACCGCTGCTGTAGGCGCCCACCAGGTGCATCCAGTCGCCCTTGTCCTTGTAGTAGTCGCTACCCGTGGCGTTAAAGGCCTCGCGGCTTACAGGCAAAAAGCCTGTTTTCTGATACCAGCGAGCGGCGTTCTCTGGCTGAGCCAACCAGCTGATGAAGCGGGCC
This sequence comes from Alcaligenes phenolicus, assembly GCF_032063905.1. Lineage (NCBI taxonomy): Bacteria > Pseudomonadati > Pseudomonadota > Betaproteobacteria > Burkholderiales > Alcaligenaceae > Alcaligenes > Alcaligenes phenolicus. The sequence continues at coordinate 647,230 of NZ_DAMBOE010000001.1, read as the reverse complement.
GAAGCCTGGTTCTGCTCAGCATTATGGCCTTTCACCGCCCACAGCGCCGAGCCGGTCACAAAAGGCTTGCCGGGGGTTTGGGTGACTTCAGGGTAGTAAGGCAGACCGGTCACAGCGTACTTCAGGCCGCGCGTGTCGCTGTACTCACCGATATGGCCGGAGTTGGAGAACATGACTGCACATTCACCTTTGGCAAAACGCTGGGGCGACTCGGGCAAGGTGCCGGGTTTGACCATCAGCTCGGATTTCACCCAGCTGATCATCATGGACAAGTGACGGATATACATCACGTCAAAATCAAAGCCCACTTTACCTTTAACCTTGGGGCCGGGCGCCAGACCATAAATCTGGTTATTGACCGCTGCCAGGTTCTCCAGATTGATGGAGACAGACTGATCGGAGGTCAAAGGACAACGGCGCGAGCCTTTATTGGCCAGATCAACCAGTTGAGCTTGCAAGTCCAGCCAGACACGGCTGGGAACGGGAGGCTCGATCTTGGCTTTATCAAACGCTTCCAGGTTGTAGTACATGACCGGAATTTCGGCCATGTAGGGGAAGCCTTGCAATTGGCCACGGCCATTGCGCACAAAGGAATTCGAGGCCAGGAACCAGGACACATTGTCCATTTTTTCCCGAGCCAGCAAGGTGTGCATGGGCATGATGTAGGAGCGGTCGGCGACCTCGTCCAGGCCAGACATCTCGCCTAACTGCACCAGATTGGGCAAATCCTTGCCCGCTTGCATGACCTGCTCCAAAGAAGCTTCTGTGTCATGCGCCTTGACCGACACCTTGACGTCGCTCTGGCTACGATTGAAATCCCGAACCAAACGTTCGAACTCGTCCTGATTGTGCGAGTTCAAAGCGGTCCAGACCTGAATATCAACGGCTGCCAGGGCGGTCGACCCGAACAGCAAAGCGGCTGAGCCACCCGCTGCCATCGCCAAAGCCATAACACCACGTTTCAACAGTAATCCGCGTAGATTTTTCATACATCCTTCAAGATAAAAAAGGAAATTCAGGTTCGGGTTTGTGTCCCATGATCAGGTCCGCCAAGGCTCGGCCAGAGCCTATACCCATGGTCCACCCCAAGGTGCCATGCCCGGTATTCAGGTACAGGTTGGGAATGGAGGATCGGCCTATCAGTGGGACATTTGATGCTGTGGCAGGACGCAGTCCTGACCAGAAATGAACATTATCAAAATCCAATGCGCTTGGGAACAGATCAGCCACATGCGTTAACAAAGCCTGACAGCGGGCGGGGTTCAAGCTACGCGTATAGCCCGACAATTCGGCCGTTCCAGCGACCCGCAGGCTGTCGCCCAGGCGGGAAAAAACCAGTTTGTGATCTTTATCCGTCAGGCTGACGGTAGGCGCGCCCTCGGGGACCAGCACCGGGAAGGTGGCCGAATAGCCTTTGGCCGGGTACACGGGGCAGGAAATCCCCAGCGGCTGCAGGACGGTGGGGCTGAAACTTCCCATGGCCACCACGAAGGCGTCTGCCTGTATGGAGTCGTACGCACCGTCCGAGCCTATGACCTCCACACCCACCACTCGGCCCTTGGCCGTCAGCAAACGGGTGATTTGAGTAGAAAAGCGAAATTCCACTCCGGCTCGCCTGGCCATGGCCGCCAGCCCGCAGGTAAATTGATTGGCATCGCCCGATTCATCATCTTTGGTGTAGTCGCCACCCACGATCTGGCCGCGCGCCGATGCCAGGGCAGGTTCCAGCTGCACCAGCTCGTCCACGCTCATGATGCGGCGGTCCACCCCCATATCTCGCATGACGTCGGCCATGTGCTGGGAGTCGTCCAGGCTTTGAGCATCCCGGTAAAAAGTGATGATGCCTTTTTCCTGATGGCGATAATCAAAATCCAGGTTGGGACGCAATTGCTTGAGTGTGCTGCGGCTGTATTCCGCCATGGTCACCAGAGCGCGCACATTGGGCGCAACCCGCCCCGGCAGGCACTCTCGCAGGAAAGACAGGCACCAACGCCACTGGCGCAGATCCAGACGCGGACGGAACAACAAGGGAGCATCGTCCTGCAACAACCATTTCAGCAGTTTGAGCGGCATTTTCGGGTTGGCCCAGGGCTCGGCATACGAGACCGAGATTTGCCCGCCATTGGCACGCGAGGTTTCCTGCGCGGGACCGGTTCCCCGATCCACGACCACCACCTCACAACCTTGCTGGCTGAGCCACCAGGCAGTTGATACCCCAATAATGCCACTGCCCAGAACTGCTACTTTCATGTGTACTGTCCGCTTGTTGAGCTATTGATCAAGACGCTTACTTGACGTCTGCCAGCGACGTAAAGGCATCTGCAAAATAATTGTCCGGATTCAGTTGAGCCTGCTCCACAAAGTCCTTGCGGGCTGCTTCAACCATACCCGGCGCGCCACAGGCGTACACCTGCCAGGCCGACAGATCCGGCAAATCAGCCAGTACCGCCTGATGCACAAAGCCCGTACGGCCTGTCCAGCCATCTTCCGGCTGAGCATCAGAAATCACCGGGATGAAACGCAGATTAGGCAGTTCGCTAGCCCATTTCTCGGCCAGTTCGGACTGGTACAGATCCTTGGGTCGACGGCCCCCCCAGTACAAGGCCACTTCGCGCTGGCTGCCAGTTTGAATCAAGCGCTCGATCAAGGCCTTGATCGGAGCAAAACCTGTACCGCTGGCCAGGAACACCATAGGAGCAGCACTATCTTCACGCAGGAAGAAAGAACCCAAAGGTGCTTCCACGCGGAGAATCTCGCGCTCTTTCATGGCCGTAGCACCAGCACCGAACACGTGGTCGGTAAACACGCCACCAGGCATGTGACGGATATGCAATTCCACCTGATTGTCTTCCCGTGGTGGCGTCGCCATGGAATAGCTACGACGGCTGCCGTCTTTCAGGATGAATTCCAAATACTGGCCGGGGTAGTAGCGGAATGGCTCGGACGATGGCATTTGCAGACGCACCACCATCACATCATCACGTACTTTTTCCAGACCCACCACGCGCGACGGCATTTTGCGGATCTGAATATCAGTCGCCATGCGAATTTCATGAGACTCGATCAGCATGTCGCTGCTGGGCTTGGCCTGACAGAACAGGGTGTAGCCTGCAGCGCGATCCTCTTCGCTCAGCAATTGCTCGGGCGCACGGCCTGCATCGTATTCACCTTCAATAACCTTGCCACGGCAAGACGAACAGGTGCCATTGCGGCAGCTATAGGGCAAAACAATGCCTGCATTCAGCGCGCCATCCAGCACAGACTGTCCGGGCTGTACGTCAAAACTGTGCCCGCTGGGCTGAACCGTGACTTTGAAACTCATATCCAACACTCAAAAAAGAAATCTATCAGGCGGAGGGCCAGCCTCCGGCGGCTATACAAACTCAGGACTCTTCAGGCCGATGCAGCACAGGGTCGTTCAATTTGAGCGACAGGGCCTTGCCCTTGCCTGCCCGCTTGCCCAGATAATTGGCCAGCATGTCCAGATCCATCACGATGGTCGACGGACGCTTGCGGTTCACTCCGCTGACGGCCAGACCGGCCTCGCCAAAGGCAACCCATTGACTAAGCGTATCGCCCTCGTTCAGCTTGATCAGCACCGTGCCACGCCCCCCTTTGGACAGCACTTTCAGCTCCTTGATGTCCACCACCAGGAAACGTCCCTGCTCGCTGAGCAGGCCCACGTACTGATCGTCCGGACGCAAGGCCAAGGGCTTGAGCAGCTTTTTGCCCTCCTCGACAGTGACAAACTGCTTGCCCGCTTTCTGGCGTGTGTTCATGTCACCCTGGGAGGCCACAAAACCGTAGCCGTCGCAGGCAGCCAGCAAGTAGTTCTGATCCAGAGGCGCCCCCAGAATGTGCTCGATAGGCGCACTGGGGCTGACTTCAATCATGGAGGTAATGGGCTGACCATCGCCACGCGCTGAAGGCAAGCTGGAGACCGGAACAGTATAGACCCGGCCATCGGTGCCGATGGCGACCAGGTCCGTGGTACTGCGACACTCCAGCGCATCGCGCAAGCCATCGCCGGTCTTGAAGCTGAATTGCGAGGCATCATGGCCGTGCCCCTGGCGCGAACGCAGCCAGCCTTTGCGCGACACAATCACGGTAACCGGCTCGTCAACGACCTTGGTTTCCAGCACAGCGCGCTCGGCCGCTTCAATCAGGGTACGACGGTCATCACCATAGGTTTTAACGTCTGCTTCGATCTCACGAATCATCAGGCGTTTCAAGGCCTTGGGATCGTCCAGCAGCTTTTGCAACGACTCCTGCTCGTCCAGACGCTCTTTCAGCTCTTTCTCGATCTTGAAGCCTTCCAGACGCGCCAACTGACGCAAGCGCATTTCCAGAATATCGTCAGCCTGACGCTCGCTCAGATCAAAGCGCTCCATCAGGGCGGCACGCGGCTCGTCGGATTCACGAATAGTTTGGATGACTTCATCCACATTCAGGTACACCACCATGCGCCCTTGCAGCACATGGATACGGTCGGTGACCTTGTCCAGACGGTAACGAGTACGACGCTCCATCGTATGGCGACGAAACTCCAGCCAATTCAGCAAAACCTGGCGCAAGGAACGCTGACCGGGACGGCCATCCGTATCAATACACACCAGGTTGATGGAAACGTTGCGCTCCAGGCTGGTTTGCGCCAGCAAGGTGGTCACGAACTCGTCCCGATCGATAGCGCGGGATTTGGGCTCAAACACCAGGCGCACCGCCGCCTGCTTGCCGGACTCGTCGCGCACCGCGTCAAGCATGTTCAGCATCAAGGCTTTGGTTTGCTGTTGCTCGGTGCTCAGGGATTTCTTGCCGGCCTTGACCTTGGGATTGGTGCGCTCTTCAATCTCTTCCAGAATCTGCTGGGAGGAGCTGCCGGGCGGCAATTCAGTCACGACCAATTGCCATTGACCACGGGCCATTTCCTCGAAGACCCAACGGGCACGGGCCTTGATGGAGCCTCGCCCCTGGGCGTAGACCGCCGCAATATCATCAGCGGCGGAAATGATCTGGCCACCACCGGCAAAGTCCGGGCCGGGAACGATCTCGTGTATTTCCTGATCGCTCAAATTCGGGTTGCGCAGCAGGCTGACGCAGGCCTGGGCAACTTCGCGCAGGTTGTGCGAGGGAATCTCGGTCGCCATCCCGACGGCAATCCCCGATGCGCCGTTAAGCAGCATGATGGGCAAGCGGGCAGGCAAGGTCACCGGCTCTTTCTGGCTGCCATCATAGTTGGGGATAAAGTCCACCGTGCCTTCGTCCAGCTCATCCAGCAGCAGACGGGAAAACGGCGTCAAACGTGCTTCCGTGTAACGCATGGCGGCGGCATTGTCGCCGTCGCGTGAGCCAAAGTTGCCCTGCCCGTCCACCAGCGGATAACGCAGCACAAAATCCTGCGCCATACGCACCATGGCGTCATAGGCGGCCTGGTCGCCGTGCGGGTGATATTTACCCAGCACATCCCCCACCACACGAGCCGATTTCACGGGCTTGGCCGTTGGGCCCAGGCCCATGGCATCCATAGCGTACAGAATGCGGCGTTGTACCGGCTTCTGGCCATCGGTCAGGTCGGGCAAAGCACGTCCACGTACCACTGAAACGGCGTAATCCAGATAAGCCTGTTCCGCGTAAGTTGCCAGCGTGATGCTATCGTCCGATCCCGCCGGTTCAAAATCCAATTGATTGCTGTCCATAAATAACTCTTAAGTCGGGCTCAGACGTCCAGATCGGCCAAATTGCCTTTTTCTTCCAACCAGGCTCGGCGGGCCGAGGCCTCACCCTTGCCCATCAGCATGGTGAACATGGCTTGGGTATCGCTCAGGCCATCCTCACCCCAATGCACAGGCAGCAAGCGGCGGGTGTCCGGATTCATGGTGGTATCCCACAACTGCTCCGCACTCATTTCACCCAGACCTTTAAAGCGGCTGATGCTCCAGGACTCGTTACGTATACCTTCGTTGCGCAGCTTTTCCAGTGTCGCGTCCAGCTCGCCCTGATCCAGACAGTAGATCTTGCGGGCTGGGCGTTTGCCGGCGGCAGGCACGTCTACGCGGAACAAGGGGGGACGCGCCACATACACGTGGCCCGCCTCGATCAATTTGGGGAAGTGACGGAAGAACAGCGTCAACAACAGCACCTGAATGTGCGAGCCGTCCACGTCCGCATCTGACAGGATACAGATACGGCCATAGCGCAAACCGGACAAATCCGGCTCGGAATGGGCGTCATGCGGGTCCACGCCGATCGCCACGGAAATATCGTGAATTTCCTGGTTAGCGAACAAGCGATCCTTATCCACCTCCCAAGCGTTCAGCACCTTGCCACGAAGGGGCAAGATAGCCTGAAACTCCTTGTCACGGCCCATCTTGGCCGAACCACCAGCCGAGTCACCCTCGACCAGAAACAGTTCGGAGCTTTCCAGATCGTGCGATTCGCAATCTGTCAGCTTGCCAGGCAACACGGCCACGCCCGAGCTCTTGCGTTTCTCCACTTTCTGCGCCGAACGGGTACGGGCCTGAGCCTGACGCACAGCCACTTCGGCAAGTTTGCGGCCCTGGTCTACGTTCGCGTGCAGATGCAATTCCAGCGCGTTGCGTACATAGCCACTGACCAAGCGCACGGCGTCGCGGCTATTGAGCTTTTCCTTGATTTGTCCCTGGAATTGCGGGTCCAGCACTTTGGCCGAGAGCACAAAGCTGGCACGGGCAAATACGTCCTCGGCCTGCAGCTTGACGCCCTTGGGAATCAGGCTATGCAGTTCGGCAAAACTGCGCACGGCTTGATACAAGCCATCACGCAGGCCCGATTCGTGTGTTCCCCCCGCTGGGGTTGGGATCAGATTGACATAGGACTCACGCACAATATTGGAGTCCAGCGCCCAGGCCACCACCCAATGCGCACCTTCGCCGGCGGAGAAATTATCGTCATCTTGTGGGGCGTACTGGCGGCCCTCAAACAGGGGAACCAGCAGCTCCACCCCTTCCATTTCCTCCTGCAGGTAGCCGCGCAAACCGTCCTCGTAGCGCCACTGCTGGCGCTGGCCGGTTTTTTGCTGCACCAGTTCCACCGTCACGCCTTCCAGCAAGACGGCCTTGCTGTGCAGGATGTGAGTCAGTTGAGCCAGGGGAATCTGGGCGGAGTCAAAATATTTGGCATCGGGCCAGACTCGAACGCGGGTGCCGGTCTTGCGCTTGCCCACCGTGCCCGTCTGGGTCAGGGGCTGTTCCAGCTCGCCGTCGGCAAATACAATCTCGTTGGCTTGTCCGTCACGCCAGACCAGCACTTCCAGGCGACGAGACAAGGCGTTGGTCACCGACACACCCACCCCGTGCAAACCGCCGGAGAAGGCGTAGGCACCGCCATTGAGCTTGTCGAACTTGCCCCCGGCATGCAGTCGCGTGAACACCAGTTCAACCACCGGCGCATTTTCTTCAGGGTGCAAGCCAACAGGAATACCGCGCCCGTCATCCTCAACCTGTATGCCGCCGTCCTCCAGCAAGGTGACAGTCAGTGTGCGGGCAAAACCAGCCAGGGCTTCGTCGGCCGCGTTATCGATGACCTCCTGCACAATATGCAGGGGATTATCCGTGCGGGTATACATGGCCGGGCGCTGACGGACCGGTTCCAGCCCTTTGAGCACCCGAATAGAAGATTCGTCGTAACGTGTAGTAGACAACTTGATTCCCGGTAGATCGTACAGAAAAACGCTATTTTACGAGTGGTTAGGCGCCAGTGGGGAAACGCTTTATTGGCGCGCGTTGCGCAGCGAATGCACATTATCAACCAGACGCAATGGTATCCTGTCAAAAATTGGCAACAAGACCGTCGCAATTGGCCGTAGAATACATTGTGCTCAGGTCACGCCACACGTATAGTTTTTCGTTATTCTCACTTTTTTTGTATCTAGCCATGAGCGACTCCATTAAACACATCACGGACGCCTCCTTTGAGTCTGACGTCCTTAACGCCGACCTTCCCGTTCTGGTCGATTACTGGGCTGCCTGGTGCGGTCCCTGTAAAATGATTGCCCCTTTGCTGGATGAAGCAGCCGAACTGTACCAAGGTCGTGTTATCATCGCTAAGCTCAACGTCGATGAAAATCCCGACACCCCAGCTCAATATGGTGTTCGCGGTATTCCAACGCTCATGCTGTTTAAAGACGGCAAAGTGGCCGAAACTAAAGTCGGCGCACTTTCCAAGTCCCAACTTAGCGCGTTTCTCGACAGCTCCCTGTAATCTCTGATTAACCGCACGCAGGCCCTTCGCTGGCCTGCGGTCTGCTGCTGAAAGCCCTTCCCCACTCCCATGCACCTGAACGAATTAAAAGCTCTGCACGTCTCGCAGCTGCTAGAAATGGCTGCCACTCTGGAAATCGACAACGCGAACCGCTTGCGCAAGCAAGAGCTGATGTTCGCCATCATGAAAAAGCACGCCAAAAAAGGCGAGCAGATTTTCGGCGACGGGGTGCTTGAAGTCCTGCCTGATGGTTTTGGCTTTCTGCGTTCGCCAGAAACCTCTTACCTGGCCAGCACAGACGATATCTACATCTCCCCTTCGCAGATACGTCGTTTCAATCTGCACACGGGTGACTCCATTGAAGGTGAAGTGCGCACCCCTAAAGACGGCGAGCGCTACTTTGCCCTGGTAAAAGTTGACAAGGTTAACGGCATGCAGCCCGAGGCCATCAAACATCGCATCATGTTTGAGAACCTGACGCCACTGCACCCGGACCAGCCCATGCGCCTGGAGCGCGACATCAAGAGCGAAGAGAACATCACAGGCCGTATCCTGGATATCTTCTCGCCTATCGGTAAAGGCCAGCGCGCCCTGATCGTGGCCAGCCCCAAATCCGGTAAAACCGTGATGATGCAGCACATGGCTCACGCCATCACGACCAATTACCCCGAGGCCATCATGATCGTCCTGCTGGTGGACGAGCGCCCCGAGGAAGTAACCGAGATGCAGCGCACCGTGCGCGGCGAAGTGGTGGCCTCCACCTTTGACGAACCCGCCACGCGTCACGTGCAAGTGGCCGAGATGGTCATTGAAAAGGCCAAACGCCTGGTTGAATTGAAAAAAGACGTGGTGATCCTGCTGGACTCCATTACCCGTCTGGCTCGTGCCTACAACACCGTGGTCCCTGCTTCGGGCAAGGTTTTGACCGGTGGTGTGGACGCCAACGCCCTGCAGCGCCCCAAACGCTTTTTTGGCGCTGCCCGTAATCTGGAAGAAGGTGGCTCCTTGACCATCATCGGTACTGCCCTGATTGAAACCGGCAGCCGCATGGACGAAGTCATCTATGAAGAATTTAAAGGTACCGGCAACTCCGAAATCCATCTGGAGCGCCGTCTGGCCGAGAAACGTATTTACCCTGCCATCAACCTGAACAAATCAGGCACACGTCGTGAAGAGTTGCTGATCAAGCCCGACCTTCTACAAAAGGTCTGGGTTCTGCGCAAGTTCATCCATGGGATGGATGAAATTGAAGCCATGGAGTTTATCCTGGACAAAATCCGGGCCACAAAGACCAACTCCGAATTCTTCGACATGATGAAGAAGTAAATCGAACATCCTGCGCAAGCCTCTCTATACGAGAGGCTTGCTTGCGATGGGCGTATGATCGGGTGCATTCCCGTGCATCCATTCTTTCAATCTGCTGAGTTCGACTCGAGTTCTCAGTATTGCAAACAGAGTTCGCTTGCAATGAAATCTATCTCTCTAGAACAGTTCCTAGCCAGAGTGCAGTCCCGCGACCCCAACCAGCCTGAATTCATGCAGGCCGTACGGGAAGTGATGACCAGCTTGTGGCCCTTCATCGAGAAAAACCCCCAGTACGCCGATCATGGTCTGCTCGAGCGTCTGGTCGAACCCGAACGTGCCATCCAGTTTCGTATTTCCTGGGTAGATGATCGCGGTCAGGTTCAGGTCAATCGCGGTTTCCGTATTCAGCACAGCAATGCCATTGGTCCTTTCAAGGGCGGCATGCGCTTTCACCCTTCGGTGAACCTGTCCATTCTGAAGTTCCTGGCCTTTGAACAAACGTTCAAAAACGCCCTGACCACTCTGCCCATGGGCGGCGGCAAAGGTGGCTCGGACTTTGATCCCAAAGGCAAGTCGGATGGCGAAGTGATGCGCTTTTGCCAGGCCCTGATCGTTGAGCTGTACCGTCACCTGGGTCCAGATACTGACGTTCCTGCCGGTGATATCGGCGTGGGCGCACGTGAAGTGGGCTTTATGGCCGGCATGATGAAAAAACTCTCCAACAGCGCAGCCAGTGTGTTCACCGGCAAGGATTTGTGCTTTGGCGGCAGTTTGATTCGTCCTGAGGCCACCGGTTATGGCACCGTATATTTCGTACAGGAAATGTTGGCACGTAAAGGGCTGTCCTTGGACGGCATGACAGTGTCCGTTTCCGGCTCGGGCAATGTGGCTCAGTACGCCATTGAAAAATGCCTGGATCTGGGTGCCAAAGTCGTTACCGTTTCCGACTCGCAAGGTTGCGTGGTGGACATGGACGGCTTTACACGTGAAAAACTGGCTTCCCTGATGCACGTTAAAAATGTACAGCGTGGCAGTCTGGTCGATTACGCCCAGCAACATCACCTGCTGTACGAACAAGGCAAACGTCCTTGGCATATCCCTGTGGATGTCGCCCTGCCTTGCGCCACCCAGAACGAACTGGACGGCAAGGATGCTGAAATCCTGATCAAGAACGGTGTACGTTGCGTTGCCGAAGGTGCCAATATGCCCAGCACGCTGGATGCAGTCGATGCCTTTATCCACGCCAAGATCCTGTATGCCCCAGGCAAAGCCAGCAATGCGGGCGGTGTTGCCGTATCCGGTCTGGAAATGAGCCAAAACGCCCAGCGCTTGAGCTGGACACGCGAACAAGTTGACGCAAAGCTGCACTCCATCATGCGTGACATCCACGAAAATTGTGTGAACTATGGTCAAGAAAGCAACTTCATCAACTACGTTAACGGCGCCAATATTGCCGGCTTTGTCAAAGTCGCCAATGCCATGCGTCATCAAGGCGTTTATTAAGTTTTGCGCCTTGCTCAGTAGTCAAAAAAACCGCCCACAAGGCGGTTTTTTTTGTTTCTGGCCCAGCCGAAAGTGTCTGTTGCTGGCTTGATGCTATCTGCCCTTGAAAGCTGTCTATGTTCCAGTCATCTGTGTAGAGCAAAAAAGCAGGCCCTTAGCCAGAACTCACTGATCTACAAACAAAGCCAGGGCGAAAACCAATCAACAGACAATGACATCAAGGAAGAAGAATATCCCCCCGCTGTGCATAATACGGTCCAGCCCACCGAGCCAAAGGCCGATACGCCTCCAGATCCACTTTCCCCTTTTCGTCCATCAAGGATGAATCCACATGGAAGGCCAGCACTTCCACAATATGCAGCTGATTAACTCCCCATCTCAAATCCACCACCTGATCCAGCCTGCACTCCATCTGCACGGCAGCGCCATCCAGACGAGGTACACGCACATGCTGACTGGGCACGAGGTGCATGCCCAACTCCTTTACCTCGCTCTGACCGGGCGGCAAGGCAGCAGCACTGGCATGAACCGCAGCCAGATCAGACTGACGACATAACTGCACCACACACTCTTTATTGGCCTGCAAATTACGGGCCGTATCCTTCAAGCTGCCATCCTCATTGCGGTTGATATTGATCGCCAGCATGGGCGGGCTGTGCGCCACGTAGTTGAAGGAGCTGAACGGTGCCAGATTCACACTGCCCGACTCCTCCAACGTGCATACCCAGGCAATGGGGCGCGGTACGATCAGAGATGTCAGCAGGCGATAAGCCATGCTGTCGTCCATGCCTTCACACGGCAGGCTGCGATAGCCTGGTGATGAGTCATTCATGTGCATATGGGACCTAAATGAAGAGCTGAATGGTGGGTAAATAACCATCCACACTCAACAGGTCCACCCGCTTCTCCACGATCTCCCAAGCCTGATCGACGGCGCGCAAACGGTAAGAGGCAGTAGCGGGCAGAACCTCGGTTTTTTGCTTCTGATACTCCGAATAAATCAGATTGGTGCGCACGGTATAGCAGCCATCTTCATCAGGATGTTCGGACTGAACACGTGGATGTTGAATCACACGCAGACCACGTACACCGGGTTGCAAGGAAAAGGCACGATGGTGCGACAGGCGGTCGATACGCAAGCGCATCAACATACGGTTCTCCAAGGCAATACACATGCGCCCTTCCGGGCTTTCCTGGCCGGACTCACCAGGAATCCAGTACAGCCCATCCTGTGCGAACAGCTCGTACCATTCGTCAAAACGCCCCTCGTCCAGCAAGGCGTTCTCGTGCCACACAAAATCCTGCAGGCTTTGTTGCTGATTCTGCGTTTGGCCCTGACGCTGGCCTTGCTCTTGGCTTTGCGGCTGATTCAACTGCTGCTTCGTCTGACCCGGCCGCGGCTCCTGCAACTGTTTCTGTTGTTGTTGCTCCAGCTGCTGTTCCACTTGCTGACCGTGCAGCACATCCTGCCCTCGACCTTGCTGGCGATCCTGCTCTTGCGTCATCCCCATCATTCCTGCTCCTGCTGCACCATGCCCTGCTTCCAGGCACGGTATTGATTGCGGATTACCCATTCATTGTTCGCGTCGTCAAAGGTACCCTTGCCCTGCTCGGCTTCCTGTTCATCGTATTGACGCAGCAGATTGATCCACGGGTTGCCCTGGGCCTTCAAACTGGCCTGCTGACTCTCGAACAAATGCACATCGTCATGTGCGACCACGCTCATGGGGGAATAGACCAGGCGGCTGTATGTCAGGCCTCGGTCCAGCATTTCACGCGGAGCGCCCTTGGGCTGGAACACCCATACTTCCAGCAAAGTACGATCGACCGCCAAAGGACGAAGCACACGGATAATCTGCGGCGAACCCTTGGCTGCCATGCTGGGGTAAAACACCACATTTTGTGGATTGAAGCCCAGCACCCGAGCCGCTTTTTCTTCGCCCCAGGCCTCTTTCATCATGGCCTCATAGCCTGGAATCCCCGAGTAATCGGTATGAATGCTGAACTTGGTACCCAGAATGCTGTGCCCGTTCGGGTAGGTTTCCACGCCCATACGTGAATAGAAGTCGTAGCCCGAACCGAAGGGCAGCAATTGTTCCAGCGCGGTAGGGTCCTCTTCCTTGAACACTTCGCCCACCTTGGCAGCCGAGCTGGATGCGGACTCGTGTGTGGAAATGGGATGGACGGTGTCGTTGATGTTCTCCATGTACATCTTCCAGTTGCAGTTGATGACGGTACGAATCGAACCGCCTGCCACCTGCAACTCCCCTTCCGGAGAACGATCCGCCATATTGTCCAAAGCCTGCAATACATCACCGAAATACTCTTGCAGGCTGAACCCTTCCTGGCTGAGGCGGGCAAACACAAAACCGCGATAGCTTTCTACCGCCCCCGGTGTGGACAGGCCGCCAGCAGCCGGGCATTGCGAAAACTCCGTGTTTTCATAGGCGTTTTTCAACGGCACCGCCAGCAGCGAGCCATCCAGCTTGTAGGTCCAGGCGTGGTACGGACAACGCAGCATCTTGCCCACATTACCGCTGGGTTCGCTGACCAGTCTGGCCCCCTTATGGGCGCAACGGTTCATCACCACCCGCACCGAGCCATCGCTATGGCGCAGCATGATGACGGGGCTTTGTGCCAAGGTCACCGATACATAATCGCCCGTTTTGGGCACCTGACTTTCATGGCCCACATAGAGCCAGGCACGGCTGAACAGCCGTTCCATTTCCAGTTGAAAGACATCCTCGTCCAGATAGGCATCCCGATGGACCTGATGGTCCTGGGTCAGGCCCGACAAGGCGGCCTCGTTATTGGCATAACTCATAGTGCTTCCTGTAAATACGAGTAAAACGGGATTCAGACCGCCATAGCGGGTACTAAGGCGGGTGCAGCCTCACTCACGATTTGGGATGGACAGTCCAAAGGCGCAGGCCAGATCTGGCTGGAATCATCCGGCGGCACACTGCCCAGCAAAAGACGGGTATAGGGATGCTGCGGGTCAGCAAACACCTCGGCAGTATTTCCTTGCTCTACCACTTCACCGTTTTTCATCACCAGCACTCGTGTGCACAAATAGCGAATCACGGACAAGTCGTGCGAGATGAACACCACCGCCACGCCCAACTCCTTATTCAGTCGCAGCAAGAGATTCAAAATCAGCGCCTGCACCGACACATCCAGACCGGACACAATCTCGTCCGCCACCAGCAGACGCGGCTGCACACATAAGGCGCGGGCAATGTTCACGCGTTGCTTTTGCCCGCCGGACAGCTCCGAGGGAAAACGCAAACAGGCATCCTGGGCAATGCCCACCTGCGCCATCAATTCATCGGCTTTCTGACGACGCTGCTCGGGCGTCATACCCGGCTGCAACTCCAGCACCTGCGTCACCAGCTGCTGCACGCTACGACGTGGGTTCAAGGCCGAGTCAGGGTCCTGAAACACCATCTGAATCGTTTGAGACAAGGACTCGCCTTGCCCTTTGGCAAACTGCTCGCGGGACTGACCTTGCACCAGCACTTGCCCACCACTAGGTTGCAACAAGCCCACCATCAAACGGGCGACAGTGCTTTTGCCACTACCGCTTTCCCCCACCACGCCAACCATCTCGCCGGGACGCACGCTCAAGGACAGGGGCCGCAAGGCATACATCAGGCTGCGGCGGCCGTTGCGTGTGACTCGGTAGCTGCGCTCCACATTCTGGAACTCCACCAGCGGCGCGGACTCGTCAGACGGTCCTTGCGGCAAGACATGCAGCTGGGTTTGAGAGGCCGTATCGCGCGTCATACAGGGACCGGCACAACTTACCCAATGACCGGGTTTCACCGCTTCCAACTCTGGCGCGCGCTGTTCACAGACCGCATTACGCGTAGGACAACGACGGGCAAAACGACAGCCCGGCAGATCCCGCATGTCCTTCAAGCCCGGCATGATGTCGGCCAGCGACGGCAAGGCATACAAAGGGCCATTCAGTGCTGGCGTCGCATTCTTCAAGGCCCAGGAGTAAGGATGCAAAGGTGTATCCAAAACATCTGCAGCGGGACCTTGTTCAACCACATCCCCGGCATACAGCACGGCCACCTCGTCACAGACATGGGCAGCCATACGCAGATCGTGAGTGATCAGAATCACGGCGGTTTGATGCCGCTGCTGTACATCGCGCAGAATCCGGATGATTTGCGCTTGGGTAATCACGTCCAGCGCTGTGGTGGGCTCGTCGGCCACAATCAATTCCGGATCACCGGAAAAAGCCATGGCAATCAAAATGCGCTGACACTGCCCACCCGAAAGCTCATGGGCATAGCGCCCCAACATGGACGGCGGATCGGGCAGCCCCACCTCATGCAGACGCTCCAGGCAATATTGCTCGCGCGATGCGCGGGGAATGCCCAGTCGAGCCAAATGCTCGAACATCTGCTGGCGTATGGTCAGCACCGGATTTAGCGAGGACAAGGGCTCCTGCGGCACAAAAGCCACTTTGCGACCCAGCAGACGGCGCATTTGCGCACCCGTCACCACCGAACCCTGAAAGCAGACCTGCCCTGAGGACAGACGCAGATTACTGGGCAACATGCCCGAGATTACCCGCCCTATCATGCTCTTGCCCGCGCCAGACTCCCCGACCAGCCCCAAGGTACGACCTGCTTGCACTGCAAACGAGACCTTGCGCAGCAACTCTACCGATTGCCCTTGTACCGGCACCGAGACACTGACTTGCTTGAATTCAATAACCGGCACGCTCATCAGTGCGCTCCTCGTTGCTTGAGCCGAGGATCCAGCGTGGTGCGCAAACCATCACTCAGCAAATTGAAACCCAGCACTGCAAACACAATGCCAATTACCGGCGCCATCAGGCCCCAGCCCGCCTGGTAAATCTGGTCACGGCCATCGGCCAGCATCACGCCCCAGGCCACCACATCCGACGGAACAGAAAGGCCCACGAAACTGAGGATTGCTTCAACCACAATGGCCACGCCCATTTGCAGGCTGAACAAGGTGACGATCAGTGGCGCCACGCTAGGCAATACTTCACGCAACATGATGCGCAGATGAGAAAAGCCCAACAAATGCGCGGCATACACATAATCACGCTGACGCGCCACCAACACTTCCGCCCGAACCACGCGATAAAAACGAGTCCAGTCCACCAGCACCACAGCCAGAATCACGTTGAACAGGCCCGTGCCCAAGCCCACCATCAACATCATGGAAAACACCACGGGCGGGAATGCCATCCACAACACCACCAGGGAGCTAACTCCACGGTCGAACCAGCCACCGATATAGCCCGCCAAGATCGCCAGCACCGTACCCAGCACCATGGTGCCGGCGGCAGCGGTCACAGCCACCTGAAAGGCCACACGGCTGCCATAAATCAGACGCGACAAAATGCATCGGCCCAGCCCATCCGTTCCCAAGGGATACTGCGCCAGACCGCCCTCCTGCCAGGCCGGTGGCAAGAGTGTTGCCAGCAAATCCTGAGCATTGGGATCGTTGGGAGCCAGCAAGGGGGCAAACAAGGCCACCAGGGCAAAGATCAGTACCAAAGTGCCACCAACCAGCACCTTGGGATGGGCCAGCACAGGCCGCAGCCGCGCTTGCCAGAAAGAATGTGGATGCGCGCTCATGCGGACCTCAAACGTGGATTCATAACGCTGTACAAGCCATCGACACAGAAGTTGACAGCCAGCACCATCAAACAGAACACCAGAGCCACGCCCTGAATCAGAGGAAGGTCGTGGTTCTTGATCGCTTGCACCATCAGATTGCCGATACCGGGGAAGGAGAAAATGACTTCAATCAGCAAGGTGCCGCCAAACAAAAAGCCAAATTGCACGCCGATCAAGGTCAAGGTAGGCAGAGCGGCATTCTTGAGCATGTGCACCAAGAGCACTCGCCATTCAGGCACACCACGCAGACGGGCGACGTTCACGTATTGGCTGGTCGCCGTTTCGATCAGGCTGGAACGCAGGACGCGAATCACGATAGGGCTGAAAGCCAGGGCCAGCGCCAAGGCGGGCAGAAGCAGATGCGAGAAGGCATCCCACCAGGCTTGCCATTGACCCCGTACCAGCAGATCAAACAGCAAAAAACCCGTGCCGCCATCCACGGCGGGTGTCCCTTCCATCCGCCCCATAAAGGGCAAGACCGGAAACAGCACACCAAACACCACGATCAAAATAATGCCCCACAAAAAGGACGGCACTGACAGAAGCAGCACCAGCACAAAGTCGGCCACAAATTCGATCTTTTTCTTGTCCAGCAGGTATAGAACAATGCCGCCGGGAATGGATATCAACAAAGCCATCAACAAGCTGATACAGGCCAGTTCCAACGTGGGCGGCAAAGCCTGGGCTAGCAAACCTGTCACTGGCTGATGAAAGAAGATGGAGTTGCCCAGATTGCCGCGAAACACACCGCTCAACCAAACCTGGTACTGATGCAAGGCCGAACCATCCATGCCCAGCTCAACACGCAGTGCCTGTGCATCGGCTTCCGTGGCCGAAGGAGGCAGCATCATGCCCAGAGAGTCAGCGGGAATGACGCGCAGCATGAAGAACACGATCATGGACAGCAGGAACGCCGTCACCAGCACAAAGACGAGCTTGCGCGCCATCAGGAAGCAAACGTTTTTCATGAAGAGAACCGCAGGAGAAAATATGCCGGATCAAACCCGGTAGACCACCCCGCGGCACGATGCTGCGGGGTGCATGAAAGGCTTACTGCCAGGAATATTCCTGCGGCAGGATGTAGCCCGTCTGATAGGTGTTGAGCTTCAAGCCTTTTTTGTAGGCAATGGTGGAGATGGACTGCAGCACCGGCAGGCTCCAGGCCTGTTCCGCCGCTTCACGATTCAGCGCCTGATAACCGGCTACTCGCTTGTCCTCGTCCATCTGACGGTTCAGCTCATCCAGCGTGCCCGCCAGACGCTCTTCTTTCCAGGTGGAAAAACGCAGGCGCGGATCCAGAATGCGGCCCGTGAAAATCTCCGGATCGCCTGTTGCATTGGCCCAGCTGTACAGCATCACACCCGTCAATTTGGACGAATGACTCAGCTCCAGATACTTGGCCACGGTAATTTCCTCAACCGTGGTTTGCACACCAATCTGGCTCCACATTTGTGCCACCGCCCGGGCCACGTCGTAGTCCGATGGGAAGGTGTTATTGGTGGAGTACAAAGTAATGGTCAGCGGTTTTTCCGTGCTGTAACCCGCTTTGGCCAATTCCTCTACCGCTGCTTTCTTGTCGAAGGGAATATTCAGATCCGGTACATCACCAGGCGAGCCTTTGGTGGCCAGAACCGACAAGGGCTGGGCGACATTTTTGTAGAAGGCACGGGACAAGCCTGCTTTGTCGATCGCCATATTCATGGCGCGACGCACATGCACATCCTTGAAGCTGTCTACATAGCTGGGCATTTGCAGAATGTAGATCTCGCTATAGGGGTAGACCTTGGCTTCCAGCTTGGGATTCTTTTCCAGGCGGGTAATTTCGCGCACCGGAATCTGTACCGAGACATCTGCCCGACCGGACTCAACCGCAGCAACACGCGCCGAGGAATCCGGCACGATTTCAAACACGACCTGCTTCAGGTCTGGCGCACCTTGCCAGTAGTCCTCAAAGGCTTCCAGGGTGATACGGGAACCACGCTGATAATCGCTCAGCTTGTAGGGGCCTGCGCCAATTGGACGCTTCAGGAACTCCTCTTCCCCCACCTTCTCGAAATAGGCTTTGGGCAGGATATAGGCCGACAAGAAGGCCAGGCCTTTGGGGGCCGTTGGCGTGGGCGAGCTGAAATGGATAATGGCTTCCAGCGGGCCGGTGACTTCCACCGACTTCAGGGTGGGCAGCATTCCGTTCAGGGCCAGGGTTTTCTTGTTGATCGCACGATCAAAGGTGAACTTCAAGTCTTCAGCCGTCATGTCGCTGCCGTCATGGAATTTCACCTTGTCGCGCAGCTTCACCTTCAGGGCCTGACCTTGCTCGTCCGCCCATTCCCAGGACTCGATCAGACGCGGTGCCACCTTCAAATCGTCACCCACAAACAGGGGTGAATCAAACACGGCCTTGTAAATCGACTGGCCCGCCGGAAAGGTAACCGAGGTCGGATCCCAGGACGGGATATCGACCGGGAAAGCAATTTTCAACTCGCTCCCGGCTGCCTGGCTGACCGTCCCCCAGCCCATCATCAAGGCTGCCCCCAAGGCCAGCCCCATTACGCTTTTTCGCAACGCTTTCACCATTTGTCCCCTTTTGTTATGCACTTCATTCCAGCGTTAGTCCGCCTTGCGAAAAAGTATATAGTTTATTCTTAAATTAAATAGATAATGGTTTTCCCTATAATTTATTTGCTTTAATATCAATCTATTATCTAAAAACAAAACAATATACTTTTACTTTAAAATGACAGAATTCAGAGACAGATTTAGCTGGGATACGGCACAGGGCCAGATTTTGGACGACGATCGGCGCTACTTGATGATGCGTGTCGACGTGTTGATGGAGCTGTTTCGCCGGCTGGATGAACCCGCCCGAACACGGGCGCTAGATGCATTGGGGCAGGCCGTAATGGAACAAGGTGGTTTGTCAGCCAAGGCGTATTGGGAAGCCATCAATCACGACCCGCAGGCCTTGCTGCACAGCATTGCCGACATCTCGGCACAACTGGGCTGGGGGAGCTGGGACATTCAAACAGAGGCCACGGGATCCTTGCAGGTCCGCGTGAAAAACAGTCCCTTTGCATGGGGATTTGGCCCCCATGATCGGCCCCTGTGCCGCCCTATCGTTGGTATGCTTACAGCCGTCGGCCAACTGATCTACGATCAGCACGTCCAGGTGCAGGAAACACACTGCTGCGCACAGGGATTTCATGCCGACTGCCTGTTCACCGTCTTGCCCAAAACCAATGAATAAAACCCAGCCTGCCGCCCCCAAACTGAACATACGCCAGCAGGTCTACAAACACCTGCGCAGCCGCATGCGCAGTGGCGACATCAGCTATGACGACCGTCTGGTCGACCATGAAATTGCTGCTGAACTGCAAGTCTCGCGCATGCCTGTGCGCGAAGCCTTGCTGCAACTGACCAACGAAGGCTTGCTGGAGGGCACCTCGCGCGGCTTCATGCTGCGGCGCTTTACCCCGGCCGATATTGCGCAGATTTTTGAAATACGCATGTTGCTGGAGCCTGAAGCGGCCGCCGCTGCCTGCTTGCAGGCCAATCTGGAAGGGCTGGCCTTGATGAACAAGGCGGCCAATGCCTCAGAAAAAGCCCATGCTGCCGCCGACCCCATGCAATACATGATTGCCAACGATGCGTTTCGGGAAAGCTGGATTTCGCTATGCCCCAACCCGCATTTGAGCACCATGATTTTTCGCCTGAGTGACCACGTAGAAGCGGTACGTCTGGCCACCTTGCGCGATACGCGCTATCGGGAACTGTCCATGCAGGCGACCCGTGGCATCCTGCAATCCTTTCTGGACAAGGACCCAGAACAGGCACGCGAGCATGTACGCACGAATCTGCGCCATGCGTCCATGAGCTATTACTCGACACTGGATGAAATGCTGGAGCGTCAGACCGGCTAGGCATCCTGCCGGTGTTTGCCCGGTGATCAGGGCTGTGCTTTCTGATCCACAGCCGTTGCAATGGCCTTGCCAATCGTAGCTATGGCCGCATTGCGCTCTTCCATGGACGCCTTGGTTTCCGTGATGTAGATGGCCGCCACCAGCGGCGCACGCTCTGGCGGCCACATCACTGCCACTACACCGCGTGTGCCGTAAGCGGCTGCCCCGGTCCGGTCTGCCACGGTCCAGCTCTCAGGGACACCGGCCCGCAGCAAAGGCCCACCCACTTCGTTATGCGTCAGCCAGTCAATCAAGCGATTTCGATCTGGAGCTTTAAGCGCATCGCCCAGCACCAGACTCTGCAAGGTATGCACCATGGCTTGCGGGGTTGTTGTATCCCGTGGATCACCAGGCGTAGCTTCATTCAAGCTGGGCTCGTTGCGATCCAGACGCGTCACCGTGTCGCCCACGCTGCGTAGAAAGGACGTAATCGCTTCGGGCCCGCCCAGCATCTCCAGAACCCCATTGGCCGCAGTATTGTCGCTGTTGCGCATCGTGATCGCACACAAGTGCGACGCTGGCACATGCTGTCCTATCAAGTTTTCTGTCGTCGGTGCGTAAGATTGAATGGCCTCTTCCTTGACCAGCCAGGCGGTCTTCATGGCACCCGGCCCTCGGGCCAACAACGCCGCGCAGATCAAGGCCTTGCTGGTACTGGCCATAGGGAAGCGTTCATCGGCACGGTACTGCCACAACTGCCCATCTGCCGTATCCAGTACGACCAGACCGACACGGGCCTGCAAGGACTGCTCAACCGATTGTGCGGTCTGAGCCACAGGATGGGTTTGCGTACCAAGCGCCTGGAAAGACAGGCCCGCCATGATCAAGGTCGCTGCCAGTTGTTTCAGTCTTTGTGCGCTCATCGGCCCATCCTTTGCATAAGGGTTAAAACACGGAAATACCTTGCTGTGACCCTGACAAAAACCCACTCAGAACCGCTTTGGGTGAAGCGCTGGTCATCAGGGCTCGATCCGAGGCTGTTTCTCTTGTTTCGCGGTGCTGACCGCCGGCACCTCCAGCTCTTTCAGCTGCGGATCATCAATCTTGCCCGTGACGGCGTAAGTAACTGACAAGTGGCTGCTCATCGGGATCTGCATCAACCACTGCGTCAGCAAAGCCCCAACGCCCACCATCGGGTTAACGGCGAAATAAGCCGCAATCGCGGCACCACTCATGTCCAGATTCGGATTGACCACCGCAATCAAATCCAGCGTTTCGTCCTTGATATCAATCCAGCCCTTCAAGCTGATCGCCCCCGCCGGGCCCTTGATCTGATAATTATCCAGTTCCAGCTTGCCCTGCGACAGGTTCATGCGACCGGTCAGGCTATCGAATGCAAAGCCTTGTTTCACCGCCCCAAACAGATCCAGATCCAGGCGGCTCAAGCGCGAAATGGACTGTAAGCTAAGCAGTTCCAGCAATTTGGCCGAACGCGATTTCAGGCTGATAAAACGCCCTTTGTGCAAATCCACATTGAACTGACCACGAATGTTGCGCTTGTCAAAAGACCAAGGGAAGTCGCTCCAGAACAAGGCCGCCTGTACCGTGCCGTCACCATCCTGGATGGACTCGGTCAGCAAGCCGCTGACATCCACAAACTGTCCCAAATTGCTTACTTGGCTATTTGCCACCAACTCCAGCCCACGCTGCGGCCCACTCAATGCCAAAGAGCCGTAACCATGCAGCTGCATACCCTGAGCATTCAGAGAAATGTTTTCAAGCGTCCACTTTTGTCCCTTTCCAGCAGGCTTGCCCTTGGCTTCCAGCTTGCCAAAGCGCACGCCCTGAATCTGCAAATCATCCACCTTGAACGAGATCGCGGGCAAACGCAGGTCGTCATTCATGGGCAAGTCGGCGTCGGGCCAAGCCCAATCGGGCCTGCCACTGTCAATGTACAGACGGGAGAAGTTGGCATTGAACATGCCGGTGTAGCGGCCACCTTGATGCTGCGCCTGCAAACGCCCTTCAGCCTGCTTGGCCTTCATGCTTAGAAACAGTCTGCCAGCGGCATCTTCCGTGCTTTCCATTTCCAGCTGGTCCAGCAGTTGCCCTCTGAAAAACGCCTGATCCGCTTTCAAACGCACCCGCTCCAGCAAAGGCAGCAAGGGGCGGGCCGAAGGAGGTAAGGGACTGCCATCCAGATTCTGGCCAAACTCCCCCACCACCATTTCCCAGGCATCCAGGTCCATACGATCATAGCGACTATGTAATTCAAAACCGCGTTGGGGCCAATTCACCAATCCCGGTGTTCCCATGCTGCCACTTTGAAAGTAGCTGCCATCACGGGAACCTTGAGCATGCAGCAGGTTCAGCAAAAAGCTCTGTCTGTCCTCCAGGCTGATTTGCAGCCGATCCATCTTGGCGGCGGAATCGCTACTCCAATCCGCCTTCAGTTTGGCCGCACGCTCGGCAGGCTTGTGGAAAGGTTCAGGCAAATTCAGTGCCAAACCCGTCAGGTCGGACTCGGCACCCAAAGAAAAAGAACCCTTGGCATCCAGCTTCATCAACACGCTATAGGGAGTCTGACCCTGCAAACGCTGTAAACCCTTCAATTCCAGGTATTGCTCCAGCCCCTTGGCTGTCAGCAAACCATTCAGGCGCAAACCCGGTTTGCCGGGCTCCAGCACACCGCTGATCTGGGTGTCGCCGCCCAGCATCTTGCCCGTCAAGGCTTGGGCACTGACGCCTTTTTCATTAAAACTCAGCTCGCCCTTCAACGCTGTAAACGAAGGGGCTTCAGGCATGTACTGAAACTCGCCATTGTTCATTTGGATTTGGCCCTGTACCTGGGCATCATCAGCATTATCCAAAGGAATCTGCAACTTGACCGGTACGGTCCAATCCCCTTTGACACGGCTGTCGGCCAGCAAACCATCCAGCAAGGCATTCAAGGGAGACTGATGCACCAGGGCCAGATAACTGGTCGCCGGTGCCTGGGAGACACCTTCCAGCTTCAGAAAGCTGTTTTGCTCCAAGGAGGTAATGTGGGTCTGAATATCGCGCAGCACGATATCCTGCTGCTTGGCGATAGGCATGCGCGCCTGCTGGGCCACAATGTCCAGATTGTCGTTATGCATGCGTATGCTGCCCTGCACCCCTTCCAGACGCGGCCAGGCCAGCCGCTTGGGACGGGCGGGCTGATAATCCACAATTCCCTGATCCAAAGCCCCCGCCACTTCGAAGCTGCCATCCTCCGGACTCAAGCCATACGGGAAGGTATCCAGGCCGCCTTGCAGACGGATTGTCCCGTCTCGTACCGCCCCCTGCACCAGTCCGGCCTGCATCCATTCACGCGCCAGAGGATTGACCGTCAATGGCAGGTAATTCACCAAAGCCGCCAGATTCAGGTGCTTGAACTGCCCCTGCCAGTCAGCCACACCGGCCTCGAACTTGGCATCCTCACGCCAGCTGCCTGTTAATTGCGCATCCAGATCAGGATTACGCAAAGCCAGATTCATTTTGCTGACGCTGAGTCTGGCCTGCTCATCGCGGTGAACGGTGCCTTGGGCATTGAGCTGATCCACAGCCAAATACTGAGCAAACAAATCCGGCACACGCAGGCCGAAACCGTTCATCAACAAGGCCCACTGCACATCACCACTCTGCTTGCCTTGAGCCAGCGCCTGCATATCGCTCAGCCCACCCTCCAGCTCCAGATTGGCTTGCTGTAGTTGCAGGCGATCATCGCTATCGGTAAGCACCGCCACATCACGCAACTGGGCGGCCATCTGCATCTGTACGGTCTGGGCCGCTTTGGGCTGACTGGCTTGAGCGCGCACATCGACCCAGCCTTTATCCAACGCCACAGGCACATCCAGCCAAGGGCGCAGCGCAGGCGTATCCACCCCTTTAGCCTGCACTGTCATTTCCCAGGGCAAGTCCATCACATCCACGTTTTCGGACAGGCGACGCTTGCCCTGCACGCGCAAGGCTAAAGCCAAGGACTCGCCCAGATCGGCGGGCAAGGCCGTAGCCAGATTAACCTCGTGCCAGCCCTGCCTGTAGCCAATCTGCAATTCAATCGAAGGCAGACTCAAGGCAGGCGCGCCCCGCAGATCATCCTGCCATTGCAAGGACGTACCTTGAATGCGAATGCCGCGCTGCTCCAGCAACCAGCGAACCGGTCCTTGCCAGGCTTCGGGTTCGGACGGGACATTCTCATCATTCAGACCCAGCACCTGCCCCATTACCAGAATCTGACCCTGGGGGTCGCGCCGCACCGGGATCGTCAAACCTTGCACATCCAGCTGGCGCAATTGCAGCGAGCCGCTGAACAAGGACCTCCAGCTGATATCGGCTTGCAGTTTGGGCAGCTGCAACATGGGCTCCTGCCCAGGTTCTGCCAGCGACAGGTTTGTCACGGAAAGATGGGGATTCCAGCCCTGCCAGTCGCCTTTTAATTCTTGAATCTGGACTTGCAGGCCGGTTTGTTCGCTGATTTTCTGCACCAGATAGGGACGCAGATTGTCCAGCTGGGGCACAAGCAAATAACGTAGCCCGACAAGGCTTAGCATCAGCGCAAAATAGAGCACCAGCGCCAGTCGCACAAGCCCTCGAACTACCATGCAATCAATTCCCGAGTATAGTTAGATGCGGTCATTTCCGGCCTAGTCAGACAAGTCATTCCACTTGTCGTTCCCCCTTATCCGAAAAGCCTCTTATCGTATGAGCCAGTCCATTATATTGAAGCCCGTGATGCAATGGTCCGGCCCCTTGCGTCGAAAAGTAAACGCTCAGCCGCAATTTGGAACGTGGCTGCAAGAGCAAGCCCAGCACCCTGTCACCCCCGCACTGATTACGCAATGGTATAGGACTTTGCTGCCCGAACCCGATAATGATCGTCTGGCACAAGTGCGCCAGGCCTTGCGCCAACTGCGCGAGCGGGTTTTCCTGGTGCTGATGATCCGCGATATCAATGGCCTGGCGCCCTTGGAAGAAGTGATGCAGGCCATGAGCAGCCTGGCTGATCTTGCCGTGGCACAAGCCTATGAAACCGTGGCTCGGCAACTGGCTGACGTACACGGTATTCCTAAAAATTCGGAAACCGGCCTGCCCCAAGAGATGATTATTTTGGGTATGGGCAAGCTGGGCGGGGGAGAATTAAACGTTTCTTCGGACATTGACCTGATCATGCTCTACGACGAGGACGGCGAAACCGATGGTCGCCGCCCCCTGAGCTATCACGAGTTTTACGGCAAAGTAACCCAGCGCATGATGCCCGTGTTGTCCGATACGGACGCCTTCGGCCAGGTGTTTCGCACCGACTTGCGCCTGCGCCCGGACGGTGATTCGGGGCCGCTAGCCTGGAGCATGCAGGCCCTGGAAAACTATCTGGTCAATCAAGGCCGGGAGTGGGAACGCTATGCCTGGATCAAGGCGCGCCCCATCAAGGCCCAGGCCTTTGAAGGCAGCCGCAGCGCGGGTGATGTGCATCACTTCGAAGCGCTGCGTACCCCTTTTGTGTACCGCAAATATTTCGACTTTGATGCCCTGTCCGCCCTGCGCGGCCTGCGCGAGCGCATCCGTCAGGACTGGACACGCCGCGCCCTGAACCGCAATGGCGTGGAGACCTGGCACAACATCAAGCTGGGGGATGGCGGGATTCGAGAAATTGAATTTGTAGTCCAGCTCAATCAACTGATACGTGGTGGACGACAGCCTTCCCTGCAAACAACCAGCCTGCACAAGGCTCTGCGCGGTCAATGCGCAGCCGGTCTGCTGGACCAGGAGGTCTGCGACAAGCTGCTGGCCGCCTATACTTTCTTGCGACGTGTCGAACACCGCTTGCAGTACCGCGAAGACGAACAAACCCATTTGCTGCCCCAGGACGAGGAACTGCGCACCGAGCTGGCCGCCACCTTGGGTCTGAGCCTGCCCGACTTCGATGAACAGTTAGGCCAGCACAGAAAGTTTGTGTCGCATACCTTCCGCAATGCCTTCCGTCTGGCGGGTATGGGGGAAGAAGCCAGTGCCGAGCCTCCTGTAGCGGCAGCCCCCACCCTCGAAGTCAACAGCGCCGAGCAAGATCAGGCTTTGCGGGAACGCATCGAACAATTGCGTCAGGCACTTTTGAACAGCCATCGCCTGCGCAGCCTGCCCAATGCCAGCCTGGATCGCGTACAACGCTTGATCCCCTTGGCTGAGGACTACGCCTACCGCTCCGAAAACCCGGAAATGACAGCGACACGGCTCTTCAACCTGATCGAGCTGATCGCCCAACGCAGTGCCTATCTGGCTTTACTGGCTGAATACCCCGATACGCTGGCCCGCGTCGCCCGTATTGTTTCGGCCAGCCCTTGGGCCGCCCAGTATCTGGCCCAGTATCCGCTCCTACTGGACAGCCTGATCGAATGGCATTCGCTGATGGAGATTCCGGACTTTGCCGCCCTGTCCGAGCAAATGTGCCGCGATCTGGACGCGTGCCGCCTGCCCGATGGCCAGGCCGATGTCGAACAGCAAATGAACATGATGCGCGACTGGCAGCACCAGATCACCTTCCAATTGCTGGCTCAGGATCTGGAGGGCGTGCTGACGGTAGAAGCACTGGCCGACCAACTCTCGGCCCTGGCCGATATGATGCTGGCCGAAACGCTGGAGCGTACCTGGCCTCTGACGCGGCCCCGCAGCCTGGGCCCTGAACACGACACCCCGCCCCGCTTTGCCGTCATCGCCTACGGCAAGCTGGGCGGCAAGGAAATTGGCTACGCCTCGGACCTGGATCTGGTGTTTCTCTACGACGACCCCAGCCAGGACAATGTGGAGCGCTACATCAAGCTGGCCCGCCGCATGACCAGTTGGTTATCGGCCATGACCTCCTCTGGCCGCCTCTACGATATTGACCTGCGTTTGCGCCCGGATGGCGATGCCGGATTGCTGGCCGTCAGCGTGGATGCCTTCGAGCAGTATCAAACCCGCAGCGCCTGGTCCTGGGAGCACCAGGCCATTACCCGCGCCCGTTTTGTGACCGGGGATGCCCAGATCAAGGAACGTTTCGATGAAATCCGCCGCTCCATCTTGCTGATGGAACGGGACCGTCGCAAACTGCGCGCCGACATTCTGGACATGCGTGACAAGATCAGTGCCGGGCACCCCAATCACAGCGAGCTGTTTGACTTGAAACACGACCGTGGCGGCATGGTGGATGTGGAGTTCATCACCCAGTATCTGGTGCTGTGCCATAGCCGCGAGCATCCCAAACTGCTGGAAAACCTGGGCAATATCGCCTTGCTGGGTATTGCCGCGCAGGCGGGCCTGATCGCGGTCGACCATGCTCAGGAGGTGGCCGATGCCTACCGCGCCCTGCGCCGTCGTCAGCACGCTTTGCGTCTGGAAGGAGCAGAAAAAGCCCGTGTGCCGCAAACCGAGCTGACCCAGGAACGGCAGGCCGTTACGCGACTATGGGACGAGGTCCTGGGGTACTAAGGCAACAGATTGATTTCACTAAACTTTGCCAAGAATCTACAATAGTCGCATTGATTTATTGTGCGACCGACTCGGGACGCCTTTTTACTCGGATTCAGATTCATGTCCACTCAGCTCAATCGTCCAGTTTTAACCATGCCGGAGAAGCGCGAGAAATTGCTGCTGCACTCCTGCTGCGCCCCCTGTTCGGGCGAGGTGATGGAGGCCCTGCACGCCTCGGGGATTGAATACACCGTTTTTTTCTACAACCCCAATATCCATCCTGTACGCGAGTACGAACTGCGCAAGCAGGAAAACATCCGCTTTGCCGAACAGCACGGCATCGAGTTCATTGACGCCGACTACGACGTAGATAACTGGTTTGAACGTGTACGCGGCCTGGAACACGCTCCCGAGCGTGGCGAGCGCTGCACGGTCTGCTTTGACATGCGCTTTGAGCGCACAGCCCTCTACGCCCATGAAAATGGCTACGACATCATCTCCAGCGTGCTGGGTATCTCGCGCTGGAAAGACATGAACCAGATCAACGACTGTGGCGAGCGCGCCGCCGCCCGTTATCCGGAGATGAAGTACTGGACCTACAACTGGCGCAAAGGTGGCGGCTCGCAACGCATGCTGGAAATCAGCAAACGCGAGAATTTCTATCAGCAGGAATACTGCGGTTGCGTGTACTCGCTGCGGGACACCAACCGCCACCGCCGTTCGCAAGGCCGCCCTCGTGTCGAGATCGGTGTGAAGTTCTACGGCAAGGATGAACTGGACCTGACTCCGCCCCCAGCACCGGCGCGAGAGAACGCCTGAGCAAGGCCTGAACGGTCATCCCTACGGTCTCAATACATTTGACCAGGACGGTCTCTGCTTGACGGCTTCCCCTTATACGAACAGTGCATGGCTGAGCCATACCAAGTTTCTGAACAGCTTGGTCTTCGCCAAAACCCAAGTGGGTGGCAAAGTTCAGAAGTAAACCAACCCAAGCTTGAAACATTCCGTCGAACCAAAGAAAAAGCGCCTTGGTTGCCCAAGGCGCTTTTTTACTGCCGTTTCAACTAAGGTTTACTGCATGTGCTGGTCAGTCATACCGATTAACTCTCACCAGCACAGCAGTAATCAGAGCCTGCTTGTTACTGGATACTGCGGGTGAACGTAAACTCACCGTCCTTCCAGTCCACAGGCACCACATCTTTAGGACCAAAGCGGCCTTCCAGAATCAAGCGTGCCACCGGGTTTTCAATGTGCTGCTGAATAGCACGTTTCAAAGGACGTGCACCAAACACAGGGTCAAACCCGGCCTTGGCCAACTGCGCCAAAGCAGCCTCGCTGACTTCCAGATGCATGTCACGTTGAGCCAGACGCTGATCCAGACGTTCAAGCTGGATACGAGCAATGGACTCGATGTGTTCTGCTTCCAGACCGTGGAATACCACTACTTCGTCGATACGGTTCAGGAACTCGGGGCGGAAATGCTGTTTCACTTCTTCCCACACCACTTCCTTGATCACATCGTAAGGCTCACCCGACAAACGCTGGATATGTTGCGAACCCAGGTTCGAGGTCATGATGATCACCGTATTGCGGAAGTCCACCGTACGGCCCTGACCATCGGTCAAACGGCCATCGTCCAGCACCTGCAAGAGCACGTTAAAGACGTCGGGGTGTGCTTTCTCGACCTCATCCAGCAAAATCACCGAATAAGGTTTGCGACGCACGGCCTCGGTCAGGTAACCGCCCTCTTCATAGCCCACATAGCCGGGAGGCGCCCCGATCAAACGAGCCACCGAGTGCTTCTCCATGAATTCGCTCATGTCGATACGAATCATGTGATCCTCGGAATCAAAGAGGAAGTTGGCCAATGCCTTGGTCAGTTCGGTCTTACCCACCCCGGTTGGTCCCAGGAACAGGAAGGAACCATAAGGGCGGGACGGATCAGACAGACCCGCACGCGAGCGACGGATTGCATCCGACACCAAACGTACGGCTTCACCTTGGCCGACCACGCGCTTGTGCAAGTAGTCTTCCATCTGCAAGAGTTTTTCACGCTCGCCCTGCATCATTTTGGACACAGGAATACCGGTTGCGCGCGAAACCACTTCCGCAATTTCCTCTGCTCCGACCTGTGTACGCAACAAGCGAGGCTTGTCCTGATCAGCCTTGTCCATATTGGCTTCAGCCGCTTTCAGGCGCTCTTCCAGTTCGGGCAGCTTGCCGTATTGCAGCTCGGCCAACTTGTCGAACTGGCCCTTGCGTTGCAGCTCGGCCATTTCGGCACGAACCTTCTCGATTTCCTCTTTAACGACTTGCGAGCCCTGGACCGCCGCTTTTTCGGCTTTCCAGATCTCTTCGTAGTCGTTGTACTCCCGCTGCAGCTTTTCCATCTCGTCATTGATGGCCTGCAAACGGCGCTGAGAGGCTTCGTCCGTGTCCTTGATGACCGCTTCACGCTCGATCTTCAACTGAATGATGCGGCGATCCAGCTTGTCCATGACCTCGGGCTTGGAGTCGATCTCCATACGGATACGGGCAGCGGCCTCGTCGATCAGGTCAATGGCCTTATCGGGCAGGAAACGGTCCGTAATGTAACGCTGCGATAGCTCGGCCGCAGCCACAATGGCCGGGTCAGTAATCGCAACACCGTGGTGCAGCTCGTAGCGCTCCTGCAAACCGCGCAGAATCGCAATGGTGGACTCCATGTCCGGTTCATTAACCAGCACTTTCTGGAAACGACGCTCCAGAGCCGCGTCTTTCTCGATGTACTGGCGATACTCATTCAGCGTAGTAGCGCCGATGCAGTGCAGCTCGCCGCGCGACAAGGCGGGTTTGAGCATATTGCCGGCATCCATGGCACCTTCGGCCTTACCGGCGCCCACCATGGTGTGCAACTCGTCAATAAAGACAATGGTTTTGCCATCGTCCTTGGACAGCTCTTTCAAGACGGCTTTCAGACGCTCTTCAAACTCACCACGGTACTTGGCACCCGCCAGCAAGGCAGCCAGGTCCAGCACCAGTACACGCTTGCCCTTCAGGGTTTCGGGCACTTCATTGTTCACGATACGCTGCGCCAAGCCTTCCACAATGGCGGTCTTACCCACACCAGGCTCACCAATCAACACGGGGTTGTTCTTGGTGCGACGCTGCAGAATCTGGATAGTGCGACGAATTTCGTCGTCACGGCCAATCACCGGATCCAGCTTGCCCAGACGGGCACGCTCGGTCAGGTCAGTGGTGTACTTGTCCAGCGCCTCACGATTGCTATCACCGTCGGCGTCATTCACATTGGCACCACCGCGCACGGCCTCGATGGCCGCTTCCAAGGCACGGCGCTGCAAGCCGGCATCGCGCAAGGCACGACCGGTTTCGCCTTTGTCGTCAGCCAGGGCCAGCAGGAACAACTCACTGGCGATATAGGTATCACCGCGCTGGGCAGCTTCCTTGTCGGTTTTGGCCAAAGCGGCTTGCAGAGCCGAACTGAGCTGTTGCTGACCTTCCGCCCCTTGTACCTTGGGCAGATTGGAGATCAGGCGGTTAAGCTCATTTTCCAGACGGGGAATGGCTACGCCCGCACGAGCCAGCAAGCTGCCAGTACCTGAATCAGCATCGGCCAGCAAGGCGACCAGTACGTGGGCGGGTTCCAGATAGGGGTTGTCTTCGCGAACAGCCAGGCTCTGCGCATCGGCTAGAGCCTGTTGAAACTTCGTTGTCAATTTATCGATTCGCATAGAATTTTCACTTGAGAAAATATGCGATAAGCTAAAGCAAACAGTTACTAAATACTGCTCGCCCAGATCTCGCAACAAATAACAGGATGAATTGAAGATAAGGACAAAAACCAAGTATTCAAGTGTTCGGATCGCTTTTAAACAACAACTTGGCAAGAGCAGTCTGACCGCGCTGTACCCGGCATGGGCAGCCGCTTCCCGCATGGCGCGGCCCTTAAGAACTAAACATATTAAGGATTAGCGGGAATACCAACCAATAAAAAGCTACAATTACACTTGATTTGACTCAAAGATTTAGCGTTTCGCCATCTGACATTATTCCTTATGCAAAAACGTATCTCGGTTACCGCTGACTCCATACGCTGCTCCAGCTGTATGCTCAATGAGGTATGTCTACCTCTTGGGATGCCTAAGCATGAAATGGAGCGGTTGGACGAATTAGTCAAGGAGCGCATCCGCATCCCCAAGGGCGGCGTGCTGTTTCGACTGGCCGACTCAGTCGAAGGAATCTATGGTCTGCGCTCTGGTTCGATCAAGATGCAGCTGGAAGATTCCACCGGCCACATCCAGATTACGGGCTTTTTATTACCAGGAGAAATCCTTGGCATGGATAGCCTGGTTGAAAACCGCCATGTCTCCCATGCCATCGCCCTGGAAGACAGCGAAGTCTGTGTGATCCGCCTTGATGATCTGGACCGCCTGTCCGCCCAACTGCCTATCTTGCAACAACAATTCCGTCGCTTGATGAGCAAGGAAATCAACCGCGCCCATCAACTGATGATGACCTTGGCCGGACTGCGTTCCGAGCAGCGCCTGGCCGCCTTCTTGCTGAACCTGTCCCAGCGCCTGTCGCTACTTGGCTACTCCCCTTACGAATTCATTCTGCGCATGAGCCGCGAAGAAATCGGCAACTTCCTGGGCCTGACACTGGAAACGGTCAGCCGCCTGTTCTCGCGTTTTGCGCGTGAAGGCCTGCTGAAAATCTCCCAGCGTGAAGTCCACTTGCTGGATCTGGCCGCCCTGCGCACTCTGGCAGGCACGGAGTGCGATTAAAGCCCCTGGCTGACGCTTGCCTTTCACTTGGTCTTGCCTGGACCTCAAGCAGGGCTCTGAACGCATCTACGGCCTGCTGCATCACTCCCCAGTGCCAGGCGCACCCAAAAAAAAAGCACATGCAATTTGCATGTGCTTTTTTGTCTTTTGGCGCTTGTCGAAATCAGTCCAGACTATCTGCCGGTTCAGCCAGTACCGCTGGCGAACCAGAGGACATATACAGGCTAAGCGTACAAGCCACCGCAGCGGCCACCCAGAACAGAAAAAACGCCACCGTATAAAAGGTCAGTCGATCTACTTGCATATGTCCAAGTACAACGATGTCCAACGGGTCTACCAAAGCAAACACAATTGCACTCAGTACCCCAGCGACCAGGAATGAAGGCCACAGTATCCACATCAACGATCGGATGGTCATTCGTACCCCCTTCTTGAACGGAAACATACTTCTCTCAACCCTAGCGTAACGGTGTATCAACTACTTTTAGCGCTGCTCGCGGGCAGGCTCGCCTTTGGTAACGACCAGACCTTGCTTGACGCCGCCGTCCGTCACTCCCTGATTACTGAAGTTCTGGAACGCCAGCACAATTGTAATGACGCAGCCCACGATAGCCAGAGCCGGGCCGGCCATCAACAACCAGGGCCACGGCTCACGCCACCAGGGTCCACTGTCCTTTGATTCGTCCATGTTTTGCTCTTTATAAAGTTACTGAGGAATATAAAAACTACTGCGTTCATTCACGTAGGTCTTGCGGCCCCCTTCATGCTCGCCGACTGCCTGGATGGAAATATCATACAGGCCTGGCTTGGCACTACTAATTGGGACTTGCACCACGACAGGCAATAATCTATTGCCTGCAGGGGCCACATGAATGTGATCCTGGCCGTTCTCGGTCAAGTGAATGCGTGCGCCTTCCAGACCCGTTACGGACAACTGCAACTCCATCGCCTCTTCCGAGGTATTGATGACTTGCAAACGGAACACGTTTTCGATCATGCCGCCGGGCACTTCACGGCCCAGAGCACCACGATCACGAATCACGTCCACACGCATCGGAGTACGGGTTGCCAAGGTGTAGACGAAGGCACCGCAAATGACGGCCAGAATCAGGATATAAGACAGCACGCGCGGGCGCAGCATGCGACGCCGCACCTGCGATTGCGTCATGCGCTCTTTAATGGCGCGCTCCGAGGTGTAGCGGATCAGGCCCTTCTCATAGCCCATCTTGTCCATGACCTGGTCACAGACGTCCACACAGGCGCCACAGCCAATACACATGTATTGCAGGCCATCACGAATATCAATACCGGTCGGACAGACCTGAACACAGAGGCTGCAGTCCACACAGTCGCCCATACCGGCTTCTTTATGGTCAATCTTGCGAGATCGACCACCGCGGGTTTCACCACGCACAAAGTCGTAGGTCACCACAAAGGTATCGCTGTCCACCATGGCACTTTGGAAACGTGCGTAGGGGCACATGTACTTACAGACGGCTTCGCGCATGAAACCTGCGTTACCCCAGGTGGCAAAGGCGTAGAACAAGAGCCAGAACCACTGCCAAGGGCCCAGGGACAGGGCGATCAGCTCGCCACCCAGTTCGCGGATAGGAGCGAAGTAGCCGATAAAGGTAAAGCCGGTCCACAAAGCAATCACGATCCACAGGAAGTGCTTGGTTGCTTTGAGACGTAATTTGCGGGCGTTCCAGGCTTGCTCATCCAAGCGGATACGCGCCAGACGGTCCCCTTCCACCTTGCGCTCGACCCACATGAAGATCTCGGTGTAGACCGTCTGCGGACAGGCATAGCCACAGAACAAGCGTCCGGCCATGGCGGTGAAAAGGAATAAGGAGAAGGCAGATATCAGGAGCAGCACCGTCAGGTAAATAACGTCCTGGGGCCACAAAATCATGCCAAAGATGTAGAACTTGCGTTCCAGCAGATCAAACAGCACTGCCTGACGGCCATGCCATTCCAACCAGGGCAGACCATAGAAAATGATCTGCGTGAAATACACCATCCAGATCCGCCAGCGGGCGAACACGCCCTTGACGGATCGTGGATAGATTTTGCTGCGTACATCGACCAGCGCCTTCTCGACTTGCGGAGAGGTTCCACCCGCTCCCTTGGTGTTACGTGGAGGTTGCCACTTGGGCACAGTTCCCTGCGCGTTATCAGCGCTGGGTTGGGAAGAATCACTACTCATTGCAAGTCCTGAAGGCGTCAGATCAATTTAAAACACATTAGTTAGCCTGGGCAGGCTCGGCATTGTTCGACAAGCCCCAGACCCAACCCGCCAGCAAACGAATCTGCTCAGGAGTCAGAGTGGCTTTCTGAGCCGGCATCTGGTTGGTACGACCCTGCAGGACGGTCTGAACGATGGTGGCTTCGGAGCTGCCATACAACCAGTAATCGTCCGTCAGATCAGGAGCGCCCAACAGCGTGTTGCCCTTGGCATCCGCACCGTGACAGGCAAAACATGCGCTGTCATAGACACGTTTACCAGCCACCAGACGCAGAGGATCTGCAGCCAGACCGGACAAGGAACGCACATACTGAGCCACATCGGAGGCTTGAGCGGGGGTGAATTGCGCTTGTGGCGGCATCATCCCGGTACGGCCTTCGGTAATGGTGTGCAGAATCTGCTCGGGCTCGCCACCCCACAACCAGGCTTTGTTGGCCAGGTTAGGGAAGCTGGGAGCACCTTGTGCATCGGAGCCGTGACACTGGGCGCAGTTGTTCAGAAACAGGCGCTGACCAATTTCGCGAGCTTCCGGAT
This sequence comes from Alcaligenes phenolicus, assembly GCF_032063905.1. NCBI lineage: Bacteria > Pseudomonadati > Pseudomonadota > Betaproteobacteria > Burkholderiales > Alcaligenaceae > Alcaligenes > Alcaligenes phenolicus. The sequence goes on along the minus strand of NZ_DAMBOE010000001.1, from coordinate 611,595 downwards.
CGCGAGCGATCTCTTCAATAGGCATTTCTCGGTAACGGGCGTACACAGGCTCCAGGCGAGCATTGATCTCGGCCTGTTGCTGCTTGACCTGTTGGCCGGAACTAAAACCCAATGTGCCCTTGAAACTTCCCAGGCCGGGATATAGCACCAGGTAACCCAAGGCAAACACACACAAACCGATGTACATCACGGTCCACCAGCGAGGTACTGGAGTGTTCAGCTCGGTCAGGTCACCATCCCAGACGTGGCCGGTTTCTTCCACATCGACTGTCTTGCCCAGAAATGCACGCTGGGTAAACAACAGCCACAAACAAAATATGATGCCTAGCAAGGCGATGCCGGAAATCCAGAGGCTCCAGCCATTATTAAAAAAGTCACTCATTCGGAACCCCCAGGGTTTTTATCGTTGCATCCCTCGTCGGGCAAGGCGAAAGGCAGAAGCGCTGCTTCTTCGTTGGCCTGGCGGCGTCCCCGAGAGAACGCCCACCAGCAAATGCCAATGAAGGTCGCCATCGCCAAAGCAGTCATAACACCGTTGATGATGGCTAGCATTTAGTGGCTCCCCTGCTCCACAGCCCTAGCAGCTGCGTCGCGACTGGCCACGCCCAGGCCCTGCAAGTAAGCAACCACCGCATCTTCTTCGGTCTTGCCTACCAGCTCCTGAGGAGCAGCATCAATTTGTTCCTGCGTGTAAGGCACACCCAGCGTACGCAATACCTTCATGCGATCCTGAATGTTTTCACCTTCGACCGAGTTTTTCTGCAGCCATGGGTAGGCGGGCATATTGGACTCTTTCACCACGTTACGTGGGTTGCGCAGGTGAATGCGGTGCCATTCGTCGCTGTAGCGCTGACCAACACGGGCCAGGTCAGGACCAGTACGCTTGGAACCCCACAGGAAGGGGTAGTCATAAACAGACTCCCCAGCCAGCGAGTAAGGACCATAACGCTGCACTTCGGACTGCAACATACGAATCTGCTGCGAGTGACAGCCCACACAACCTTCACGGATGTAGATGTCACGCCCCATCAGTCGCAAGGGCTCGTACGGCTCGATGCCTTCAGTTGGCTGAGTCGTCGAGTGTTGAAAGAACAAGGGCACAATCTGAACCAGACCTGCGAAAGAGATCACCAAGATACTCAGGATGATCAACAACCCGGTGTTTTTCTCGATCGTGGCGTGTGAAAAGCGCTTTTTAGTGTCATTAGCCATGATTTACTCCTTAGGCCAGCACAGGGGTTGGACCCACCAGGGCTGGATCGCGGGCGTCTGGGTTCTTGAGGGGCACAACAGGGTTGATGCCTTTCTCGCCTGCACGGATGGTCAGGAACACGTTCCAGGACATCAGCAAGATACCGGCCACAAAGAAAGCGCCGCCCAGAGCACGGATTGCGTAGAAGGGGTAAGTCGCTTTCACAACTTCCACAAAGCTGTAGGTCAAGGTGCCATCAACACCGGTAGCACGCCACATCAGACCTTGCATCACACCGGCAATCCACATCGCAGCGATATACAGCACCACGCCCAGGGTAGCCAGCCAGAAGTGCAGATCGATCAGACGAGGACGAGCCATTTCAGTACGGCCGTACAGACGTGGGATCAGGTAGTACAGGGAACCGAAGGTAATCATGGCAACCCAGCCCAGCGCACCGGAGTGCACGTGACCAATGGTCCAGTCGGTGTAGTGCGACAGCGCGTTCACCGTACGGATAGCCATCATGGAACCTTCAAAGGTAGACATACCGTAGAAGGACAGAGCCACAACCATGAACTTCAGGATCGCGTCAGTACGCAGCTTGTGCCAGGCACCCGACAAGGTCATGATGCCGTTGATCATGCCGCCCCAGGAGGGAGCCAGCAGAATCAGGGAGAAAGTCATGCCCAAGGACTGAGTCCAGTCTGGCAAGGAGGTGTACAGCAAGTGGTGGGGACCTGCCCACATGTACGTAAAGCCCAGAGCCCAGAAGTGGACGATGGACAAACGGTAGGAGTAGATGGGGCGGTTGGCCTGTTTGGGGATGAAGTAATACATCATGCCCAGGAAGGACGTGGTCAGGAAAAAGCCCACGGCGTTATGACCGTACCACCACTGCACCATGGCATCCTGCACACCAGCGTAGGCCGAGTAGGACTTCATGAAGCTGACTGGCAGTTCCAGGTTGTTGAAAATGTGCAGTACAGCGATGGTAACGATGTAGGAGCCAAAGAACCAGTTGGCCACATAAATGTGACGCACACGGCGCTTGACGATCGTGCCAAAGAACACAATGGCGTAAGCCACCCAGACCAGCGTGATCAGGATGTCAATCGGCCACTCCAGTTCGGCGTACTCTTTGGAGCTGGTGTAACCCATAGGCAGGGTAATGACCGCGGCCACCAGCACGGCTTGCCAGCCCCAGAAGGTAAAGGCTGCCAGCTTGTCGCAGAACAAACGGGCCTGACAGGTACGCTGCACGACATAGTAGGATGTCGCGAACAAGCCGGTGCCACCAAAGGCAAAAATCACAGCGTTCGTATGCAGTGGACGCAGACGTCCAAAACTAAGCCACGGTGTGTCGAAATTGAGTTCTGGCCAAATCAACTGCAAGGCAATAAAAAGGCCTATTGCCATGCCGATGACGCCCCAAAATACGGTCATGATGGCGAACTGCCTCACAATCCCGTAATTGAAGACTTCGGCGTTATTTCCGACTGCATCGGAAGTGCCCATTTGCTTCCCCTAAACAAACATTGTTAATACAAGCGACAACAAGCTACATCATCCAGCAAGTCGGTAATCTGCTACTTGATGCTTATCAAAAAACTTCGGAAAGCACGCGCTCGCGCGTGTTTCCGCCCCGCAGACTGTGTGTCGCCGACCATTTGCAGGGCTAAAAAACAAAAAAATTGGAAGGTATCAGGAATCGGGTGGACGCTCTGCTCCCGACAAACCCGCTGTGGAGTCGTCGTCCAGCAAGATGGAATCAGCCGCATTGCCCGTATCTTCAAACTGGCCAGCAAAAATGGCCCACCAGAAAGAGACACCGATAACAATGACCAGAAAAATGGAGATGGGGATCAGGACCAGCAAAGAGCCAAACATATCAGCCCTGCCTTGCTGCTGGACCGGTCCACTGAGCCGGCACCTCGCGGGTGCGGCTGCGATAGATGCGCCAGGAGTTGGCCGCCACGGCCAAAGAGGACACCAGCATGCTGACGGCGGCCAGCCAGGGGGCCACAATGCCCAAGGCCGCCAATGGAGTCATGAGCAAGTGCCAGACAATCGAACCGTACAGGTTTTGACGGGCGATGCGGCCGGTTTGCTGGGTCAGTTGTACCACTTCAAATTCATTCTTGGCAGGTCGGGCCAGCAAGCCGGCATGCGCGGAGGCAACGGCCGAAGGAACCGACATGGACATGGCACAGGGACAGCTCATGACCAGCATGGCAACCACAACGGGAACGACATGCGAAGGGTCCATCCAGTACCAGACCAGACCAAAGGCGGCGGCCAATACCAGCTGAATGCTGACGAACCAGAATGCCAGAGTATTGGCATGACCTGTCACGGACTGGCGAAAGCGTTCGATCAGGTCATGTGATGCGGACTGTGTCACCGACTGGCGCGCGCAAAGCTCCAGATAACGGGCGGTCAGCAAAAAGGCCACGAACATCGTGACCGAGTCGTAGTACACCTCACCCTGCTGAGTCCAGGTGTTGTAGACGCTAGGCAGGAAGGCACCCACAATACCCAAGGCCACCGGCACATCCATGCCTACACGACCTTCGGACAAGCTTTTGACTGCCCCTTTCAGGATGGGCCAGGCACAGTACAGCACGACAGGCATGGTCAAGCACAGACCCGCCCAGTTCATCAGCACAATGACTTGCGAGAGAGATTCAATGTCTTCAGCACGGGTGCTGAAAGAGCGCATATAGCCGGGGAAAGCAAACATCATCACCTGCATGGCAGCCAGCCAGGACAGGCCCAAACGGGCTAATGTGTGTCGCCGACGCGACCGCTGCTCATCGGTGAGGGGCTTTGGAAGAGAAAAAATCGAATATGCGCGCATGGAAGGACTATAAGCCACTGATATTTCTTCATTCTTGATTTAAATCAATACGACTTTGCTTCGATCCTATATCGTTGTCCTTATGCATCTTGTTCAGGCCGTTACCCCCCCAACGCGGCGCTAACTGTTCAATGCTTTCAAGGCTGCTTATTGGCAGCCTTTTTTTTATTCCCATCCGCAAGACAGGACAAGGATTCAGCACTATTTATGCGTCCCTTGCGCGGCCAAAGTCTACCACGCCTTTTCCCTATGAGAATGCCTTGATTATCATGACTTTTCATGACGAAATAATGTAGCTCTGTGAATGCAAATCAATCCATGGAAACGTGCGTCTTGAACTCAAGAACAGGCAGGTCTGGCCACCCGCTTTGCAAGCCTTTTCGGGCCTGTTTCCGCTCCCTTTTTCCATACTTTCAAAGTCTGTTCAAAACAGCTGCCACCAAATATCAAGCCTTCAAATTTGATATTTGAAATATGTAGCTTTTAAGCAAAAAAGTGTGCAAATAAAAAAGCAGCCCACCGACTGGAGCGTACGGTGGGCTGCCTGCAACCAGAGAAGGGGCTATCTACCCTTCCCTGTCCTGCTTATGCCTCGGAGGGCGCAAACTGCTCGGCTTCTGTGGAGCCGGCCAGTGCGGTCGTCGAGGACTTACCGGCTTCAACTGTCTGAGTGACAGCATCAAAGTAGCCTGTACCCACTTCGCGCTGGTGTTTCACAGCGGTAAAGCCCAGGGGTGCAGCGGCGAACTCTTTTTCCTGCAGTTGAACGAAGGCGCTCATCTGGTTGCGGGCGTAGCCGTGGGCCAGCTCGAACATGCCGTAGTTCAGTGCGTGGAAACCAGCCAGAGTGATGAACTGGAACTTGTAGCCCATGGCACCCAGCTCGCGCTGGAACTTGGCAATCGTGGCGTCGTCCAGGTTCTTCTTCCAGTTGAACGATGGCGAGCAGTTGTAGGACAGCAGCTTGCCAGGGAACTGACGGTGGATGGCTTCCGCAAAGCGGCGGGCGTACTCCAGATCCGGTGTGGAGGTTTCGCACCAGACCAGGTCGGCGTAAGGAGCGTAGGCCAGACCACGGGCAATGGCTTGATCCAGACCGGCACGGGTGCGGTAGAAACCTTCCACCGTACGCTCATCCAGAATGAAGGGGCGATCGTACTCGTCCACATCGCTGGTGATCAGGTCCGCTGCATCCGCATCCGTGCGGGCAACCAGAATGGTGGGAACGTCCAGAACGTCAGCAGCCAGACGAGCAGCCACCAGCTTGGAGATGGCCTCACGAGTTGGCACCAGCACTTTGCCACCCAAGTGACCACACTTCTTGGCCGAAGCCAGCTGGTCCTCGAAGTGAACGCCAGCAGCGCCAGCCACAATCATGGCCTTCATCAATTCAAATGCGTTCAGCACGCCACCGAAACCGGCTTCCGCGTCGGCCACGATAGGAGCGAAGTAATCCACGTAGCCTTCGTCACCCGGGTTCACCCCTTCCATCCACTGGATCTGATCACAGCGGGCCAGGGAGTTGTTGATGCGACGCACCACGGATGGCACCGAGTTGACGGGGTACAGCGACTGGTCAGGGTACATTTCGCCAGCGCTGTTAGCGTCGCCAGCCACTTGCCAACCCGACAGGTAAATCGCTTTCAAACCGGCCTTGACCTGTTGCATGGCCTGGTTACCCGTCAGGGCGCCCAGTGCGTTCACAAAGGGTTCCTGATTGATGGACTGCCACAGACGCTCAGCACCACGGCGAGCCAGAGTGTGCTCCTCGACCAGAGAACCACGCAAACGAATCACTTCCTCAGCGGTGTAACCACGCTTGATACCTTGCCAGCGTGGGTCTTCTGCCCAGCGTTTTTGCAAATTGCGGATCTCAGTTTCTCGAGCATTCATGGTGAACTCCTAAGATGGATTTAACAGTGAACAAGATGACTACAGTCTACCCAAATGCTGCACCGCATCCATGTTTTCTATCTTATATAAGAGTAAATATTTTTCTTTTAAAAATCATATAGATACATAATTAATTTCGAGATATGAAATTACTTACCTGTTTATGAAATGAAAAACTGTGCGGCGCGCAAGCGGTTTTTTGCATACTGAGACAAGGATTTCACAATGTGGGATAATCGCCTTTATACCGCCCGGTGAGCGCCTGCTCGCTGCACCGGTTTCCCGTTTTATTTCTGCAGCACCCGTCAATGAGCAACAACTCCCCTCTTAAAGACTCGCCTCTTGGGCACGATGTGGTTTATCCCACACAGTACGATCCCAGTGTCCTGTTCGGTATTGAGCGCTCCCTGAACCGCCAGGCGCTTCAGGTTCCCGAGCAATGGTATGGCGCCGATATCTGGAACGGTTACGAGATCTCCTGGCTCAATCCCAAAGGCAAACCTGTCGTCGCCCTGGCGCGCTTTGTTATTCCCTGGAATAGCCCACGCATCATCGAGTCCAAATCCTTCAAGCTTTATCTGAACTCGTTTAATGATGAAGTGGTGGAAGATATGGCCAGCCTTGTACAGCGCATGGAGCAAGACTTGAGCGCGGTTGCCGGTGCCGCTGTCAATGTGACGCTGATTCCGCTCAAGGCCTTGAACGGTCAGCCTATCAGCCAGTTGGAAGGCCACTGCATTGATGAGCTGGACATCAGCATTCAAGACTACACCCCACAAAGCGGCTTGCTGCAATGCTTGCCAGACGCCCCCATCGTGACCGAGTCTCTGGTCTCTGATTTGCTCAAGTCCAATTGCCCCGTTACCGGTCAACCCGACTGGGGCAGTGTGCAAGTACGCTATACCGGCCCACAGATTGATCCCGCTTCCTTGCTGCGCTATGTCGTCTCACTGCGCCGTCACACCGAGTTCCATGAACATTGCGTGGAACGTCTCTACAGCGATATTCAGCAAAGCTGCCAGCCTGAGCGTTTGCTGGTGTATGCACGCTACACCCGCCGTGGGGGCCTAGATATCAACCCCTGGCGCAGCAGCCATGCTGATAACGTAGAAGAACCACGTCTGGCGCGTCAGTGATCTCTATATAGCTATATAGAAAGGCTTGAATCGGAAGAGCCAATGTGCTTTTCCGGGTTCACGGCTACAAGAGACCAGCTTTAAGGTAAGGCAAGAAAAAACCCCAAAACCTTGATAGTTTTTTGGGGTTTTCTTTTATGGCCGTGCGAAGAGGCCTTGGAGAGCAGCAAGCAGATCAGGACTTGGTCGCGCGGCTTACTGTAGAGGCCACATACACAGCCAAACCGGCCGCGGTCCAATACCCGATGGCGGCACCATACCAGGGAGCCTGGGTCAAACCCACGTCCAGCAGCAAACCAAAGCCCACTGGTGCCAGGGAAGAACCTACGTCCATGCCCGAGTACACCAGCCCGTACACTGCGCCGGTAGACCCTTTGGGAGTGACACGACGTATCAGCATGTCCCGCGATGGCGAGGCAATACCCGAGCAAAAGCCAGCCGCGCCCACCACGAACAAGGCCAGCGAAGGCATAACCCAACCTGCCCCCAGTACCAGCAACAAAGCACCCGATACGCACAGGGACACAAACACAATCAACTCCGAACGTGGTGTCGTGGAAGCAATAAAGCCACCCACAAACATGCCCGCTGCCGAAGCCAGCATGAAACCGGACAAGGCCGTACCCGCCGTTACCTTATCAATGTCATAGGTGTTATGCAGCATAGGAATGGTGTAATTCTGCACCACGGCCATCGCTGCCGTAGCAAAGGCGAAGAACAGGAAAGCCCCCCACAAGGAAGGACGCGACAGCAAGGTAGATAGCGTCGTCCAAACCGATTCTTTGCTCTGTGGACGTGCAGGCGCTGTTCCCGAGGCTGTACGTCCCGCCAAGGCATCCCGGTTGATCAAGACCAGCACCAGAATAGCCGCAATCAGGGCTGCCGCCGACAGCACGGCAACACGCCAGTTAAAATAAATAGTCAGCGTGGTGATAAAGACCGGCGTCAGGGCCCAGCCCAGATTCCCAGTCAAACCGTGTGCGCTAAAAGCGTGGCCCAAACGAGCCGGGCTGACACGATGATTCAGGATGGAGTAATCCACCGGATGAAACACGGCATTGCCCACGCCACCGATCAAGGCCGCCGCCAGCAACATGCCATAGCCATTGGCCGTACCGATCAGCAAGGCCGCTACCACAAAACAGGACAGGCCCACCTTCAGGACCGGCAAGGCGCCGATGCGGTCAACCAGAAAACCGGAAGAAGCCTGCCCAAAACAGGACACCAGATAAAAGGTGGTTACCAGACCGCCCAAGGTCAGGAAGTCGTAACCGAATTCCTGGCCCAGGGAGATATACAGTGTGGGCAGAATCAGCTGAAAGAAGTGCGAACTGGCGTGTGCAATACCGATGACACCAATAACCCGCCAGTCCTGCGAACCGTCGGGCCCCGCCCCGTCCAGCGTCCTTGTTGATGAATTAGCCATTTGTCTCAGAGTTGCTTTTTCTTGATTTCCGGCCAGGCCTTCTGCAAGTAGTAGCACATGGACCAGACCGTCAGGACTGCGGCGACAATAATCAGGGCTTGCCCAATGATCCGTGTCGGCAAACCCATAACAGGCGACCAGTACAGCAGACAAGGAATGGCAACCATTTGCGCCGCAGTTTTGAATTTACCCAAGCGGTGAACAGCCACACTACCACTGGCACCAATCTTGGCCATCCATTCCCGCAATGCCGAAATGGTGATTTCGCGGCCAATAATAATCAGCGCGATAAAGGCATCCACACGACCCAGATCCAGCAAGACCAGCAAGGCGGCGCTGACCATGAGCTTGTCCGCAACCGGGTCCAGAAAGGCGCCGAAGGAGGACGTCTGGTTCCAGCGGCGAGCCAGCCAGCCGTCAAACCAGTCCGTAGCGGCGGCCACGATAAACACCGAAGCGGCCCACAGATCGCGTGTTTCCATGCTCAGCCAATCCGCTGGCAGATAAAACAGGGCGACGATCAAAGGGATCAGAACGATGCGAAGCCACGTCAGGGCTATGGGCAGATTAAAAGGCATAGCTTGGATACCAACCTAATTTAAAACAAAGGCTCTCGCCTATCGTAAAGCATGATAAATGCGTTCGGCCAGTTCAGTGGATATTCCATCAACCGCACTAAGCTCATCAATACTTGCATCGGCGACCCCGCTGAAACCACCAAAGCGAGCCAGCAGACGCTGACGCCGTTTGGCGCCAATCCCGTCAATATCTTCCAGGCGTGACACATTACGCGTTTTGGCACGTTGGGCACGCATGCCCGTAATGGCAAAACGGTGCGCTTCATCACGCACCTGAGCGACCAGCATCAAGGCCGCAGACTCCACACCCAACGCCACAGGCGGGCGATCATCGGCAAATACCAGGGTTTCCAGACCTACTTTACGCTTTTCACCCTTGGCAACGCCGACCAGAACATGAATATCCAGGCCCAGTTCTACAAAAACCTGGCGCGCGATCTCCACCTGGCCCTTGCCGCCATCAATCAAAACAATGTCGGGCAAAGGTGCCAAACCTTCGGCAACCCGCGAGAAACGTCGGTTCAGCACCTGGCGCATGGCCGCATAATCGTCACCCGGCGTGATGCCTGCAATGTTGTAGCGGCGATAAAGCGAATTCTGCATCTCGTGGTGTTTATAAACCACACAGGAGGCTTGAGTGGCCTCCCCTGCCGTATGGCTGATATCGAAACATTCAATGTGCAGGGTATCGAGCTGGGCCTCATCCAGGTCCAGCTGCAGCGCTTCAGCCAGGGCTCGGGTTCGATCGGCACGGGCGGTAGATTCGCTCAATACTCGGGCCAGTGCCAGGCCGGCATTCTTGGTAGCCTGCTCCAGCCAGATCTTGCGCACCCCTTGCGGACGCACCACAACGCGCGCCTTCACGCCAGTTTGCTCGGCCAGCAGCGGCATCAGGTCCGCATCGGGCAAAGCGTGCGAACAGACCAGAACCGGCGGCATGCGGCGCTCCAGATAGTGCTGGGCGATAAATGCCGCCAGCACATCACTGGGAGTGTCATCGTTGATTTGTGTGGGGAAGAACGCGCGGTCGCCCAGGTGACGGCCACCGCGCACCATGGCCAGGTTCACACAGAACTTACCACCGGCGTTCAGCACCACAATAATGTCCACATCTTCCTTGCCCACCTGCTCCATGCTTTGCTGTTGCAATACGGCGGACAAGGCTTTCATCTGGTCGCGCAAAATCGCTGCCTGCTCGAAATCCAGCGAGTCCGAGGCCTGCATCATGCGCTCTTGCAGCTCGCCCAGGATTTCAGAGGTATTGCCGTCCAGAAAGCTGATGGCGCGCTGCACATCCAGTTGATACTGCTCGGGCGAGATCAGGTTCACACAGGGTGCCGAACAGCGCCCGATCTGATGCAGCAAACAGGGACGACTACGGTTAGCGTAGACACTGTCCTCACAGGTCCGCAAACGGAACACCCGTTGCAGGATCTGAATGGTTTCACGCACCGCCCAGGAGTTGGGATAAGGACCGAAGAAATGCCCCTTTCCGCTGGTACTGCCCCGGTAGTAGGCAATACGAGGCGCCTGGTGGGCGCTGATCATCAGGTAGGGGTAGGACTTGTCGTCCCGGAAAAGAATGTTGTAGCGCGGTCGCAGACGCTTGATGAGATTGTTTTCCAGCAGCAAGGCCTCGGCCTCGCTGCGGGTGACGGTGACCTCGATGCGCGCGACGCGCGCCACCATATGGGCAATACGGGGACTGCTCAGCGTTTTCTGGAAGTACGAGCTGACACGGCGCTTGAGATCACGCGCCTTGCCCACATACAGTACCTCGCCCTGTTCGTCGATGTGCCGGTACACGCCCGGCAGATTCGGCAAATCAGACAGATAGGATTTTAGATTGAAGTCCGCGGGCATATTGATAGTGTTCATCCGCTTGCAAAGCGTCCCAATCCAGGGCTGGCGTCGTCGGCATCAAACGACGGATGCGGTTTTGCGATTCCTCGGAAATCGTGAAATCCAGGCGCGAGAGCAAGTCGTCGGCCAGATCAGGACGATTGCATACCAGCACCATGTCGCAACCGGCACCCAAGGCAGCCTGAGCACGTGCCAGGATATCGCCCACGACAGTGGCGCCTTCCATGGTCAGGTCGTCGGAAAAAATCACGCCGTCATAAGCCAGGGCCTTGCGCAGCACACGCTGAATCCAGTATGGCGAAAAGCCGGCTGGCAGCGGGTCTACTTTGGAATAAATCACGTGTGCAGGCATCACCGAAGGTAGCTGCAAGGTGCCCAGCCAGCCGTAAGGAGCAGCATCCTCGTCCAGAATCTCTTCCAGCGTACGATCATCAACGGGAATCTCGTGATGCGAATCTGCCTCTACGCCGCCATGACCAGGAAAGTGCTTGCCGCAGGCAGCCATACCGGCCTTGTTCAAACCACGGATCAAGCCAGCGGCCAACATGGAGACAGCACGGGGATTACGGTGGAAGGAACGATCCCCAATCACCTTGCTGACACCCCAGTCCAGGTCCAGTACCGGCGTAAAGCTCATGTCCACACCGCAAGCGCGCAACTCGGCCGCCAGCACATAGCCCGTATCGGCGGCAACAGCAGCGGCCTTGACCGCATCGCGCGTCCACAGTTGCCCCAACTGGCTCATGGCGGGCAGCGTGGTAAAGCCATCCTCGCGGAAACGCTGTACCCGGCCCCCCTCGTGGTCCACGGCGATCAGCAAGGGCTCATCCCGCGCTTCGTGAATGGACTGGCACAGAGCGGTCAGCTGAGCACGGTTTTCAAAGTTGCGGCTGAACAGGATCACACCACCGACCAGTGGGTGACGCAGGCGCTCACGCTCCTGATCCGTCAGGACCATGCCCTGCACGTCCACCATGACCGGGCCCGGAGGCAGTACTGCTTGCGAGGAAGAACTCATTTAGTATCAGACTCAGCTAAGGATAAGGAAGAAATGGCAGGCGCTTTGGCTTCCAGCACCACAAAGGCCATGGCCATATCGGATTCATCTGTCAGGGAAATATGAACGGCCCCGAAGCGGGCGTCAAACCAGTCTTGCAAATCAGCAGACAGGCGCACTACCGGGCGGCCACCAGGCGCATTCAAGGTTTGCATGCGCGACCAGGCCATAGGCATGCGCATGCCCAGCCCCACCGCTTTGGAAAAGGCTTCCTTGGCTGCGAAACGGGTGGCCAGATAGCGCAGGCCGCGCACCGGGTCGCGTGCCTGACGGCGGGCATAGACCTCTCGCTCCTGCTCGCCCAGAATGCGCTTTACAAAGCGATCACCATGACGAGCCAAGGCGCGCTCGATCCGCTCGATACGGATCAGGTCGGTGCCGATGCCGGCAATCAAACCGGACGGTATTGGGGGCATGATGTCATCAGAAAAAATACTGCAAAAGCGGCCTGGGCCGCCTACCAGCTTGCAATGATACCGTGAGAGCGCGGAATACAAAAACGGCCCTGCCAGAGCAGAGCCGTTTTTTTGGCGTCAATCCGCCAGACTTAGAACGCGCGCTTGTCGATCACACGTTTGGCCTTGCCCGTCACGGTACGCTCGACCATGCCGGAGGACTGCACACGAATTCGTGCACTGACACCGATAAAAGTCTTGATGGAGTGACTCAGACGGCGGGCCATTTGCTCACGCTCGGCATCGTTCAAGTGATTGAACTCGGGACGCACTTCAACCAGAATTTCCAGTTCGTCCATATTGCCGTTACGGCTCAATACCAACTGATACTGGGCGGCCAGCTCGGGCATCTTCAGAACCAGTTCTTCGACCTGGGTCGGGAACAGGTTCACGCCACGCACAATGACCATATCGTCGCTGCGGCCCGTAATCTTGCCAATACGGCGCATGCTGCGCGAAGTGGGCGGCAACAGTTGTGTCAGGTCGCGAGTGCGGTAGCGAATGACGGGCATGGCTTCCTTGCTCAGCGAGGTAAAGACCAGTTCACCGCTTTCACCCTCGGCCACAGGCTCGCCGGTTTCAGGGTTGATGATTTCCGGGTAGAAATGGTCTTCCCACACCACTGGGCCGTCCTTGCTTTCCACACACTCCATGGCCACGCCAGGGCCCATCACTTCGGACAGACCGTAGATGTCCACGGCGTCGATGCCGGCGCGCTGCTCAATATCCAGACGCATCTGGCCTGTCCAGGGCTCGGCACCAAAAATACCGATACGCAAGGAAGTATCGCGTGGGTCCATCCCCTGACGCTCAATCTCTTCGACGATATTGCAGAAGTACGAAGGGGTAACCAGAATCACGTCGGGACGGAAATCCTGAATCAGCTGAACTTGTTTTTCAGTCTGGCCACCAGACATGGGAACCACGGTACAACCCAGGCGCTCGGCACCGTAGTGCGCACCCAGACCGCCGGTGAACAGGCCGTAGCCGTAAGCCACATGGGCAATATCACCGGGGCGGGCACCGGCGGCCCACATGGAACGGGCAAACAGATCGGCCCAGGTGGAAATGTCATTGGCGGTGTAGCCCACCACGGTGGGCTTGCCCGTGGTACCACTGGAAGCGTGCACGCGTGCTACCTGCTCACGGGGAACCGCAAACATCTTGAAGGGGTAGTTGTCACGCAGGTCCTGCTTGGTCGTGAAGGGGAACTTGGAAATGTCCGACAACTGCTTCAAATCGTCGGGGTGCACGCCCGCTTCATCAAATTTCTGCCGATAGTGCGGCACATTCTCGTAAGCATGCTTTAGCGTCCATTTCAGACGCTCCAGCTGCAAGTTGCGGATTTCGTCAATACTTGCATGCTCGATGGCATCGCGGCCAACCTGTTCTTTAATTGCTGTCATGGTGTACTCCTGCCCTGCCGCTGGTGTGGTACTTCCGACCCCCCCGGGTCTACAGGGTATGTATCGTCAAAAATTATTTTTTTTCAATCCCGCCCAATACCGTGCCATTTAGCCGGTACGAGCGCCCACGGAACAAGGCAACGCGCTTGTTGTTCTGGTTGACCACCTCGATGTCATACACCCCGGTGCGCCCTGCCAGGGAGGCCTCGACCGCACGAGCGGTCAGGACGTCCCCTTCAAAGGCGGGAGCCAGGTAATCGATGGTGCAACCGGACGCAACAGTCGGTGCATTGCGAGAATTGCAGGCAAACGCAAAGGTGCTGTCAGCCAACGCAAAAATGAAACCACCGTGACAGGTCTTGTGCCCATTGAGCATGTCGGCGCGCACCGTCATGCTCATGTCGGCCTTGCCCGGTGCCACGCTATCCAGGCTCAGGCCCAAAGCCTGAGATGCCTGGTCATTGCCATACATATGGTCACTGACCTGCTCGGCCAGTGCTTGTGGGTCTTCAACAGCCATTGCGTTGCTTTGCATTACTTTCCTTTAAATTGGGGGGCACGCTTGCCCAGGAATGCATTAACACCCTCGCGGTAATCTTCGGATGCACCCAGTTCACGCATCAAGTCGCGTTCCAGATCCAACTGTTGATCAAGCGAATGGGCATCACTGGCATAAATCGCTTTCTTGGCATAGGCCAGACCTTTGGTCGGGGCCTGCGCAAAATGGGCGGCCAGTTCGTTCAGGCGAGCCTGGAAAGCTTCATCGTCCACGCACTCCCAGATCAGGCCCCACTGCGCTGCCTGCTCGGCCGAGAGCTTGTCACCCAGCAAAGACAGGCCCATCGCGCGTGCCGTGCCCACCAGACGAGGCAGGAAGAAGGTACCGCCAGTGTCAGGCAGCAAGCCCAGGCGGCAGAATGGCTGGATGAAGCTGGCCGAACGAGTGGCGATCACGATGTCACCGGCCAGAGCCAGGTTCGCGCCAGCACCGGCGGCCACACCATTGACACCCACCACCACAGGGGCCGCCAGCGCACGCAGACGGCGCACCAGCGGTGCGTAGTACTTTTCGATGGTGCCACCCAGATCCACGGGTGCATCACCGGCGCTCATCTGACGCTCGGACAAATCCTGACCCGCGCAAAAGCCACGGCCATTACCGGTCAGAATCAGTACGCGCAGATCCGCGCACTGTTCCACTTTATCCAGAGCCTGAGCCAGCTCGCCGTGCATATCGGCCGTAAAGCTGTTGAGCTTGTCGGGACGATTCAAGGTAATGCGTGCTACGCCATTTTCCAGCTGAAATTGAATACTTTGGTCAGTCACCTGGCCACCCTCCTTTAGAAATGCCAGCGAGTCTGAACGACACGGAAGCGGTTAGCAACGTAGGCCGAATCCGACAGGGATGCGTTGGCAGCCGGGTTGGCGCCAGTGCCGTGGAAGTCGCTATAGGCTGCGGTCTGGTTGATGAACACAGCGCCGGTCAGGTTCAGGGACAGGGATACGCCGGAACGCTCGGCCATGCGCTGGATCTTGGCGGTTACGGCATCATCGGTGCTGTAAGCCGACAAGGTCAGTGCGCCGTGCTCGATCACGTTGCGACCTGCCACTTCAATGCTTTGCTCGGTCGAATCGGTTTGCACCACAAAAACGATGGGGCCGAACCATTCTTGTTGAATCTCGGGCTGATCCACACTTGCTTGCAAGACCAGCGGTGTACGTACGCGGGCACCAGGGAATGCGGGGTGTTCCAGCGTCTGGCTGTCAGCCAGGATAGGCATGCCCAGTTGGCGAGCCTGATCAATACGCTGTGCGCAAGCTTCGTTTTGCACGGCGCCCGTAATCTCAACGGCACGGGCCGGATCGGACACCAGCTTTTGCACTGCCTGGGCCAGACCGTGAGCCACTTCGTCAAAGCTCATCACGCCATCGGCAGTGCGGATACCGTCACGAGGCACGTAAATGTTTTGAGGAGCGGTACACATCTGGCCGGAGTACAGCGCAAAGGAGAACGCCAGGTTGCGGGCAACCGCCTTGAAATCTTCAACCGAATCAATAATCACCTGGTTCACACCGGCTTTTTCGGTGTAGACCAAGGCGTGGCGAGCATTTTCTTCCAACCAGTTACCGTTCTGGCTGCTGCCGGTAAAGTCGATCAGCTTGACGGCCTTGTTCAGTGCCAGTTGCTGGGCGGTGTCTTCCGATGGCTCATGAGCGGCCAGCAAGACCACATTAGGATTGAAACCGGCTTCGGCCAGCACTTCGCGGGCGACAGCAACGGTAATGGCCAGAGGCAGAATCGCGCCAGGGTGCGGCTTCACAATTACGGTGTTACCGGTTGCCAGCGAGGCAAACAGACCGGGGTAACCGTTCCAGGTCGGGAAGGTGGAGCAACCAATCACCAGACCAATGCCACGGGGTACCACTTTGAACTGCTTCTTCATCTGGATGGGATCGTGCTTGCCCTGGGGCTTGATCCAGTCAACCAGACCAGGGATACGGGACATTTCCTGCCAAGCGTAAGCCACGGCTTCCAGCGCACGTTCCTGGGCGTGAGGGCCACCGGCCTGGAAGGCCATCATGAAGCCCTGACCCGTAGTGTGCTGCACAGCGTGAGCGATCTCGAAGCTACGCTGATTCAAGCGATGCAGGATTTCCAGACAAATACCGACCCAGGCTTGCGGGCCAGCATCGCGCCAGCTGTCCAGTGCCAGTTGCGACTGAGCCAGCAATTGGTCCACCGGCACTTTGGGGTAGCTAATGCCCAGCTCAAAACCAAAAGGCGATTGCTCGTTACCGACTTCACCTTGTGCGCCTTCCAGCGTCAAGGGAAAGGCTTTGCCACGGTAGGCTTCAAAAGCAGCCTGACCATCCTGAGCCGCGGTTTCACCGTAGGCGCGCGGGCTGGGATTTTCAGGATAAGCGCTCCAGAAGTTGCGCTCCAGAATACTGCTCAAAGCCTGATCCAGTGTTGCCTGATGCGTCTTGAAAAAATCTGCTGCCATACAATGTGCTCCTGAAACTAGTAGGACGCCAAGCTGGGAAGCTGGCGTCCAGATTCTTGAAAAACCGCTATTTTGCTGCGGTCTTAGGTTTCCTGATCGAAGTCAATCACCACCCGGTCGGTAACCGGAAAGCTTTGGCAACTGAGCACGAAACCGCGGGCTACTTCGTAATCTTCCAATGCAAAGTTGGCGTCCATGTCCACTTCGCCCTCTACCACTTTGCAACGGCAGGTAGAACAAACTCCACCTTTACAGGAGTAAGGCAATTCCAGCCCTTGCTCCAGTGCCGCGTCCAAAATGCTGCTGTTGCTTTTGCTGATAGTCAGGTTGCGGGTAATGCCGTCCTGAATCACGGTCAGCTCGCACTCTTCCTTGCCCGGAGCCTTGCGCGACTCTTCGCCCGTACGCAGTGCACGTGGGCCTTTGGGGGCGCCGAACAGCTCGAACTTGATCTGGGATTTTTCCAGGCCGTTTTCCTGCAAGGCAGCAACCACCTGCTCGCTCATGTCCTGGGGACCACATACAAAGGCCACGTCCACACTGGCTGGATCAAACCATTGCTGCATCAGCTGACGCACTTTCTCGCCATCCAGACGGCCATTGAACAGGTCAATATCCTGCGTTTCCCGGCTCATGATATACACGATGGAGAAACGTTCCATATAGGTGTTTTTCAGGTCCTCGATCTCTTCGCGGAACATGATGGCCGAGGAAGCACGGTTACCGAAAAACAGCGTGAAAGTGGACTTGGGCTCGGTATCCAGCGCGGTCTTCACCAACGACAGAATCGGTGTAATGCCGCTACCGACCGCAAAGGCGGCGTAACGGTGCGCCTGGCTGGGATCGAAGTCCACGGTGAAGTTGCCATCAGGTGGCATGACTTCCAGGGTGGTACCCGCCTCCAGGTGGCTATTGGCCCAGGTGGAGAACGCACCATCATTCACACGCTTGATCGCCACGCGCAGCAAACGATCGTGCGGAGCCGCACAGATCGAGTAGGATCGGCGCAATTCCTGGCCATCCAGGTGGGTGCGCAAGGTCAGGTACTGACCGGGACGAAACTGAAACACATCCTGCAAATCCTCGGGCACGGTAAAGGCCACCACCACGGCATCGCGGGTGCTGCGGGAGACCGAAGCCACAGGAAGAGAATAAAACTGACTCATAGGACTAATGCGCCTTAAAGTAATCGAATGGTTCACCGCAGCTGATGCAGCGATACAGCGCCTTGCAGGGCGTGGAGCCAAACTGGCTGATCACCCGTGTATGCGTGGAGCTGCATTGAGGACAAGCCACCACGGGCGCCTCGGGCTGACGCAGCAAACCAGAAATATCAACCGCACTTTGGGCCGGAGGAGCGATACCGTAATCGCGCAAGGCCAACTTGCCCTGCTCGCTCATCCAATCGGTCGTCCAGGCCGGTGACAACTTGGTATCCACCCGAACCTGCTCGATACCAGCCTGTTGCAAGGCCTGTTCAATCGAGTGGCTCATCTCGTACATCGCCGGACAACCGGAGTAGGTCGGTGTGATGGTGACCACACACACGTCCTGCTCCCAACTCACGTCACGCACAATGCCCAGGTCCAGCAGGGAGATCACGGGGATCTCCGGGTCTGGAACCGTGGCCAGCACTTGCATGACCTGCTCGGTGCTCCAGGTCTGTGTCATGGCGATCACCAAGTGGCGTCAGGATACATACGTGGCAGGTGCTGCATTTCTGCCAACAGAAACCCTAACGCTTCCGTGTGACGGCCTTGCGGGCCACCACGGTAGGCCTTGTGCTGAGCATCCTGTTCAGCCGGGCAACGCAAGGTAGCGCGCTCCAGGGCATTCTGGATGTATTCCAGGCAAGGCTGCCACAGGCTGGCCATCAAAGGCACAGCCTGACGCTGAGCCAATTCCTCGGTGACTTCGTCATCCAGGAACAGCTCGCCCAGGTAGAACCAGGCGTCATCAATCGCTTTTTGCATGCGCTTGTGGCTTTCAGGCGTACCGTCGCCCAAACGCACGATCAAGTCGGTCGAACGACGCAGGTGATACAACACTTCTTTATGTGCCTTCTGGGCAATGGCACGAATCTGTTCATCGCTGGACTCGACCAATTGCTCCAGCAAGAAGCAATGCCAGGCATCAAACAGGAACTGACGTGCCAGGGTATCGCCATAATGACCGTTCTCGCGCTCGACCAACAGGAAGTTGGCGTACTCGTGAACATCACGGTGATAAGCCAGACGATCTTCGTCACGACCCTGACCTTCAGTCTCGCCTGCCAGTGTCAGCCACATACGGGCCTGACCCAACAAGTCCAGTGCAGTATTGGCACAGGCCAACTCTTCTTCCAGAGCCGGGCCGTGACCAGTCCACTCACCCAGGCGCTGAGCCAGCACCAGGGTGGAATCGCCCATGCGCAGGGCGTAGGAAAACAAAGCTTTATCCATACCAATTCCTACATATTGATGCCGTCAGGCATGGGGAAAAACGTAGGGTGACGGTAGACCTTGGTGTTGGATGGCTCGAACAGCGGGCCTTTGTCACCAGGGCTGGAGGCAGCGATATCAGCTGCACGCACGACCCAGATGCTCACGCCTTCGTTACGGCGGGTGTATACATCACGGGCATTGTTGATGGCCATTTCGGCGTCCGGAGCGTGCAGGCTGCCTACGTGCTTGTGGGCCAAGCCATGCTGGCTGCGAATGAAAACTTCCCACAGGGGCCAATCGTTCTTGCTCATAACTGAAAATTCCTTGCTGTGCAGCGGCGCTGTCAAAGCGCCTGCTGCGAATCGGATCGAATCAGAAACCGTACTGGTTTCCTAGCCTTCTTGATCAGGCCACCTTGCGGACGGCTTCCTGCTTTTGGGCATGTGCATCCAGTGCATCACGGAACCAGGCGCCGTTCTCGTGGGCCTGGACTCGGGCTTCGAGTCGCTCACGATTACAGGGACCATTGCCCTTGATCACCGCCCAGAATTCTTCCCAATCGATCTCGCCAAAGTCGTAGTGACCGCGCTCTTCGTTCCAGCGCAGATCAGGATCAGGAATGGTCAGGCCCAGGTACTCGGCCTGAGGCACGGTCTGGTCCACCATTTTCTGGCGCAGTTCGTCGTTGGAGAACAGCTTGATCTTCCATTGCATGGACTGGGCGCTATTGGTGGAGTCCGCATCCGAAGGGCCGAACATCATCAAGGCAGGCCACCACCAGCGGTTAATGGAATCCTGAACCATGGCCTTTTGCTCCGGTGTGCCATGCAGACACATCTGGATCAGCAAATCGTAACCCTGACGCTGGTGGAAGGACTCTTCCTTGCACACGCGCACCATGGCACGGGCGTAAGGGCCGTAGGAGCAGCGGCACAGCGGAATCTGGTTGATGATGGCCGAGCCATCGACCAGCCAGCCGATCATGCCGATATCGGCCCAGTTCAATGTTGGGTAGTTAAAAATACTGGAGTACTTGGCTTTGCCCGACAGCAGATCGTCGACCAGCTTGTCACGGCTTACGCCCAGCGTTTCGGCCGCGCTGTACAGGTACAGACCGTGACCGGCCTCGTCCTGCACCTTGGCCATCAAGATGGCTTTGCGCTTGAGCGAAGGGGCGCGGGTAATCCAGTTACCTTCGGGCAGCATCCCGACAACCTCGGAGTGCGCGTGCTGAGAAATCTGGCGAACCAAGGTTTTGCGATAGGCTTCGGGCATCCAGTCCCTGGCTTCGATGCGGACACCCTCATCGATGCGCTCTTGGAACCGACGCTCTTCGTCGGACATCTGTTCGATATCCTGGACCTGCTTGACGCCTGTCTCTACAAGTTGTGCATACATGACCATCCCCGGTAAGAGTGCAGAAAGCGCCCAAACAAATTTGTTTCGACGCAAACCATATACACTTCATTATTTAATACGAAAAATGTGATGTCAATCGCAAAACCGTATCATATGGCCTTGGAACAGATACTTTAAGGGTAAATACTTAGACGTAAAAAAACCGAGGCGCGACAAATCGCTATCCTCGGTTTTGATCCTGCCAATGTATCCCCGCCTACCGCTGCAGCGCGCTCACGAACTGTGCTGGGACCCTCACACCTTCCGCCCTGCCTGCCCTTCCCGTTTACAGACGGATGAAGTGCTCGCGGTAGTGTTTCAGCTCGTCAATGGACTCGTAAATGTCGGCCAAGGCCTCGTGGCGGCTTTGCTTGACGAAACTTTTAACCACTTCAGGCTTCCAACGCAAAGCCAGTTCTTTCAGAGTGCTGACATCCAGATTGCGATAGTGGAAGAAAGCCTCCAGACGAGGCATGTAGCGGTACATGAAACGACGGTCCTGGCTGATGGTGTTGCCACACAGGGGCGACTTGCCAGCCGGTACGTGCTCTTTCAGGAATTCCAGCAACTGATCCTCGGCCTGCGCTTCGGTCAGGGTAGAAGCTTTGACCTTGTCGATCAGGCCGCTACGGCCATGCGTACCCTTGTTCCAGGCGTCCATGCCATCGAGCAATGCATTGCTTTGATGAACCACCAGAACCGGGCCTTCCGCCACCAGAGTCAAGTCTGCTTCTGTTACCACGACCGCAACTTCGATGATGCGCTCTTTGTCCGGATCCAGTCCTGTCATCTCCATATCGAGCCAGACCAGACGCTGTGTATGAACCGCCATATAATCATTCCTCAAAACGCCCATTTTACATATAGCCGCCTACATGCTGACTTTGTTGTTCATTATCTTTCTGCTTGCAGACGTTTTGCTGCGCTTTTATTTAGGCCTGCGGCAGATCCGGCACGTTTATCGTCATCAGAACGAGGTGCCGGCCGAGTTTTCCGAACGCATTGGCCTGCATAGCCATCAACGTGCGGCACGCTACACCATCGCACGCACCCGGCTGGGTTTAAGCGAGCGTCTGGTAGAGGCCCTGGTCTTGCTGGGCTTTACGCTGCTGGGCGGTCTGCAGTGGCTGGATGTCACGCTGGGCAACTGGATCAGCCATGAACTGCTGCGTCAGCTGACCCTGATTGGCGCGGTCCTGGCGATTATGGGTGTCGTGGGCCTGCCTTTTGCCTGGTATCGCAAGTTTGTACTGGAAGCGCGCTTTGGTTTTAACCGCATGAAGCCTGCCCTGTTCTTTGCCGATACCGCCAAAACTCTGGTCATCGTCCTGATTCTGGGTACACCCTTGTGTGCCGCCCTGCTCAGCCTGATGGATTGGGCCGGCCCCTCCTGGCCCTGGTACGGCTGGGGTCTGTGGCTGGTTTTCAATCTGCTGGTGCTGTGGCTATACCCGCGCGTTATCGCCCCCATTTTCAATACTTTCAAACCACTGGAAGATGCCAACCTGCGTGAACGCATCAATGCCCTGGCACAGCGTTGCGGCTTTCAGACCAACGGCTTGTATGTGATGGATGGCTCGCGCCGCTCTGCCCATGGCAATGCATACTTCACCGGTCTGGGTCGCCAAAAGCGCATCGTGTTTTTTGATACCTTGCTGAACAAGCTGCAGCCCGAAGAAGTGGAAGCCGTGCTGGCGCATGAGCTGGGCCACTTCAAGCATCGCCATATCCAGCGCCGTCTGCTGATCAGCGTATTCACATCCCTGATCTTTTTTCTGCTGGCAGGCTGGGCCTGGGGCAAGGTTGGCTTTTATACCGGCCTGGGCGTGATTCCCCAGTTAGGTCGCCCCAACGACGCCCTGGCCCTGATCCTGTTCTTTATGGTGGTTCCCACCTTCACCTTCTGGATGGGCCCCTTGAGCGCCCTGCTCTCACGCCGGGACGAATATCAGGCCGACAGCTTTGCCGCCCAGCACAGCCAGGCCCAGGACTTGATCAGCGCCTTGCTCAAGCTCTATAACGACAATGCCGCAACCTTGACGCCCGACCCTATGCACTCTGCCTTTTACGATAGCCACCCCAACGCGATTGATCGCATTCGACACCTGAAAAGCCTGGCATGACATCTAAATACCTTAGCGGTCTGGTGACCGCCGCCCACGGTCGTCACTACTTTGTCGAACTGCCTGATGGCGAAACGATCAAGTGCTTCCCTCGTGGAAAAAAAGCCGGAATTGCGGTTGGCGATCAAGTCGATGTGTTGATGCAGGCCAAAGGGGAAGGCTCTATTGAGGCGGTGCAAGAAAGGCGCAATCTGCTATATCGCTCTGACGACTTCCGCACCAAGCAGTTTGCCGCCAATATTGATCAGCTTCTGATTGTGGTGGCGCCAGAACCCGTTTACTCCGAAGACTTGCTGGGGCGCGCCCTGGTCGCGGCCTGGAGCGTGGATATTGAGCCGGTGATTATTCTGAACAAGGCCGATCTGAGCACCCACCTGGAGCGCGCACGCGCCAAGCTGGCCCCTATCGCCGCCCTGGGCGTCCCTATTCTGGAAATGGTGGCGCTGGAGCCAGAACAGACACGGGAAGCGCTGGCCCCCTGGCTGGCGAACAAACGTACCTTGCTGCTGGGGCAAAGCGGCATGGGTAAATCCACCCTGCTCAATGCCCTGGTCCCGGATGCCGGCGCGCTGACCCAGGAATACTCGCAAGCCTTGGGGGCGGGCCGACACACAACCACCAGCACCCGCCTGTATCACCTGCCCAATAGCGGCGACCTGATCGACAGCCCCGGCTTCCAGGCCTTTGGCCTGTCGCATATGACACAGGAAGATATTGCGCACGGCTTCCCCGATTTCCGAAAAGCGGTGGAGTCCTGCCGCTTTTATAACTGCACCCACCGGCATGAACCGGGCTGTGGCGTGCTGGCGGCCATCGAAGCAGGCAGCATTCACCCAGAACGGCACGCGCTGTACCAGCGTTTGCTGGCCGAGCACGAAAACAAGCCACGCTATTAAGGGAACAAGGGGCAAAGCAAAACGCCCCTTTTTTGTGAAGGCGGGATCCGCTACCGGAGCACCCGCCGGTCAGGCCTGATTACAGGCCTTTGGCGCGAGTATCCCCACCGGCAGACAACTGCACCCAGGCAGCCGACAAGTGGTGATAAAGATTACGGATCAAGACCGCCGTGGCACCCCAGATAAAGTACGGCCCCCAAGGGATGGAGAAGTAGTAACGTCCCGCCCCGTCCGGCAAATCGGCGTGATGCAGTTGATGACGCTGCGGGTCCAGCAGGACCGACAAGGGCACTTCAAAGACCTCGGCCACTTCCGAGCTATCGGGCAACACCTGAAAACCCTCTTGCAGCTCGCCAATAATGGGGCGCATCGCAAACTGGGTACTGGTCACAAAAATAGGATGCTGACCCAGATAACGCACAAAGCGCGGCTCGATGCCGATCTCTTCCTGGGTTTCACGCAAGGCGGCTTCGACCGGCCCCAGATCCGAGGCTTCAATACGTCCACCGGGAAAACTGATCTGCCCCGCATGGTTGTGCAAGTGCATGGCCCGACGCGTAAAAATGATGGTGGGCCCTTCGGGGCGCTGCATCACGCCAATACAGACGGCGGAGCGCACATTCATGGAACCGGGCAAAAACTCTGGATAAAAGGAGCTGCGAAACAAAGGCTCGACCTGCCACTGTATAGGCTGGGCAAAAGCGCTACGCAGAAAATCCAGCTGCTGGGCCTGAGCAGGCAATTCAGGCAAAGAGTCTAATGCAACCATAGGCTGGCTGCGAGGGTCGAATCCAGGAACGATAACGGGCCTGATACGAGGCTTATCCATAAGAACTGGTATGTGATCCCACATAAAAACAAAGGCACCCGCCTGGGTGCCTTTGCATCGCTGTTCGCTAGGGAATTAGTTACCCGAACGACGAACGAGTTTTTCTTTGATGCGAGCGGCTTTACCCGAGCGATCGCGCAGATAGTACAGTTTAGCACGACGCACAGCGCCACGACGCTTGACTTCGATGCTGGCGATCTGAGGGGAATACAGCTGGAATGTACGCTCAACAGCTTCGCCCGAAGAAATCTTGCGAACGATGAAAGAAGAGTTCAGACCACGATTGCGACGGCCGATAACCACGCCTTCGTAAGCCTGGACACGCTTACGCGTACCTTCAACCACGTTTACGTTCACAACAACAGTGTCACCAGGACCGAACTCGGGAGGCAGCTTGCCACCGGTCAGGCGCTGGATTTCTTCTTGCTCAAGAATAGCGATCAAATCCACGATTGACTCCAAAACCATCGTATCAGCCGCACACATTATAAAAATCGCGCTGACAGAGGATGAAAAAATGATTAGCCCATGATTCTATCAGCAAAAAGCCTGAATTACCAAGCTTTTTGACTGATCGGGGCTTCGTTTCCCGGCGTTTAACTACGCTAAAATACGACACTTTGGGCACGGTGCCCCCGTATTAAACGCAGCAAAGGCGGAAATTTACTCGATTCGCCCTCCCCTTGGCAAAAAGGGGCCGACCTTATCAAAGGACACAGTCTATGCATGCTGAATACAAAGTCCCTGGCGGCAAGCTGGTCGTGATCGATCTGGATGTCAAAGACCATATGATCGAACAAGCACGATTGAGCGGCGACTTTTTTCTGGAACCCCCCGAAGCACTGGGCCTGATCAATCAAGCCTTGCAGGGCCTGTCCGTCAACAGCAGTGCTGAAGAAATCGCGGCTCATGTTAGCCGCGTCCTGCCTGCCGACATCGAAATGTTCGGTCTGGACCCGCAAGCCATTGGCGTGGTCGTGCGGAGGGCCTTGGCATGATGAGCTGGAACGAGTTGCCCTGGGAACTAGTCCATATGGAGCCCCAACCCGCTGCCCTGCATATGGCTCTGGATGAAATCATCACCCAGGAAGTCAGTGAAGGCACCCGCGCCCCCACCCTGCGCATCTGGGAGTGGCAGGAAGCGGCGGTGGTGATTGGGCGTTTCCAGTCCCTGCGCAATGAAATTGAAGCCGAAGCAGCTGCCCGTCACGGTATACGCGTCGTGCGCCGTATCAGTGGCGGTGGTGCCATGTTCATCGAGCCAGGCAACACCATAACGTATTCGCTTAGCGTACCCAAGCAGTTTGTAGCCGGCATGACGTTTCAGGAGTCCTACGAGTTTCTGGATTCCTGGGTGATCGAAGCCCTACGGGAAATTGGTATTGATGCCTGGTACCAACCGCTGAACGACATTACCAGCGCCGGTGGAAAAATTGGCGGCGCCGCACAAGCACGCCGTGGCAATGCTGTCTTGCACCATGTGACCATGGCCTACGATATTGATGCTGACAAGATGCTGGAAGTCCTGCGCATCGGCAAAGAAAAGCTCTCGGATAAAGGCACCACCAGCGCCAAGAAACGCGTGGACCCTATCCGCAGTCAAACCGGCATGAGCCGCGAGGCTGTGATTGAAGCCATGCTGGACGTGTTCCGCAAAAAGACGGCACTTAAACCCCGCACACTGGAAACACCCACACTGGAGCAGGCCGAAAAACTGGCACGCGACCGTTTCCTGTCAAACGACTGGACACAACTGGTGCCCTGACCGCCCCTTGGAACAGCACAAGGGCGTGGCCTTAAAACCCGCCCATGCTGCCCAACCACAACAAGCCAGGAATACTGGCACCCCACACGGCAACCAAACACACATCCATGACCTTGGCCTTGAAAGACAGAGGCTTGGTGAACGGACTGGACGAGGCTGCGGAACGGACTGGGCCACGGAAACGAGGAGTGGCTTGAGGACGGTAATGACGGCTTGGACTGGACATGGCTAACTCCGTTTACTGTTTTCTTATACAGTACTGTACTTAAAGCCAGCTTTTAGTGCAATTAGTACCTGCGCGGATGTTGCGCCTTGTCCACTAATACGCTGAACCCCAGTCCTGAAGCCAGCTGTAGTCAATTTCTTACCAGGATTGCCTTGCCTACCTCCTCCCCTCCGTGGCTGGAACACTGTGATTACCCAGTGTTTTTATACAGTAGTTCTATGCCGTACTTGCGATCCTCTGACACCCTTGAAAAAACACCAGGACAAGTACTTAGCCCAAGCGAGAGCCGTCTGCCTAGAAAGCTGTACCCACAAAAAAGCCCTCGTGCCATAAGCAGGAGGGCTTTCTGTCTGAGCCTAAAGACCAAGTAGCAATTACTTGTTAGGCTGAGGCGTCACACGCAGGTAAGGACGGATCTCGGTGTAGCCTTTGGGGAATTTCTGTTTCAGAACTTCAGGATCCTTCAGGCTGGGAACGATGATCACGTCGTCACCATCTTCCCAGTTCACTGGCGTGGCCACACTGTGGCTGTCGGTCAGTTGCAGGGAATCGATCACGCGCAGGATTTCGTTGAAGTTGCGGCCCGTGCTGGCTGGGTAAGTGATGATCAGACGCACTTTCTTGGCCGGGTCGATGATGAACACCGAACGCACTGTCACGGTGGTGCTGGCGTTGGGGTGGATCATATCGTACAGATCCGAAACCTTGCGGTCAGCATCAGCCAGGATGGGGAAGTTAACGGTGGTTTTCTGAGTTTCGTTGATGTCATCAATCCACTTGCCGTGGGAATCAACGTCGTCAACGGAAACGGCAATCACTTTCACGCCGCGCTTGGCGAACTCATCCGCCAGCTTGGCGGTGTAACCCAGTTCGGTGGTGCACACAGGCGTAAAGTCGGCTGGGTGGGAGAACAGAACGCCCCAGCTATTACCCAAGA
This sequence comes from Alcaligenes phenolicus, assembly GCF_032063905.1. NCBI lineage: Bacteria > Pseudomonadati > Pseudomonadota > Betaproteobacteria > Burkholderiales > Alcaligenaceae > Alcaligenes > Alcaligenes phenolicus. The sequence continues at coordinate 584,127 of NZ_DAMBOE010000001.1, read as the reverse complement.
ACTCGTGAAACTTGATGGTGCCAGCGGAGGATTTTTGTTCAAAATCAGGGGCCAGGTCACCCAGACGAAGTGTAGCCATTACGTTCCTCTTTTCGAAATGCAGCCGCGATCAGGAGATCACCGACTTAAATAATCAGGACTAGTCAGATGATTTTGTCAGTATAAAGAGCACGTTTCAAATAATTAAACGTTATATCAATATACCCAAAAAAAGGCCCGGCAGCCAAAGAAGCTGCGCGGGCCTTCATGCCTTGGGGCTGATCGACTTACAGCAGTTCGGTCGACAGGTAAGGAGTCAGCTCCACACCATCCGCCACGGACTGTGCCAAGGCACTGGCACGCGGCAGCAGGTGGCTGGCAAAGAACACGCTGGTCGAGAGCTTGCGGCGCAAGAATGGATCCTGACTGCCTTCGCTCAATGCTTTCTCTGCAGCCAAAGCGGCACGAGCCATTTGCCAGCCAGTCAGCACATAGCCGGACAGCATCAGGAATGGCACACTGCCCAGGAACACGGCAGGCAGGTCTTTCTGAGCGTTCGTCAAGGTGAACATGGCAGCGCGTTCCACGCTCTTTACACCGGCTTCCAGACGATCGGCGATCAGGGTCAAGGCCGCTTTGTGATCACCGCCTTGAGCCGCACGTTCGCGCAGCTTGGCAACAGTCGCGCCCAACTCGGGAGCCAGGCCCTGGATCACAGCGCCGGCATCTCGCAGAACCTTGCGACCGATGAAGTCATTGGCCTGAATCGCGGTTGTGCCTTCGTAGATAGGCAGAATGCGCGAGTCGCGGTAGTGCTGGGCCGCACCCGTTTCTTCGATAAAGCCCATACCACCATGCACTTGCACGCCCAGGGAAGTCACTTCCAGGGACATTTCAGTGCTGAAACCCTTGACCACAGGCACCAGGAATTCGTACAGAGCCTGGTAGCGCTTGCGGGCATTTTCGTCGGCACTATGACGCGCCTTGTCGTTCACACCGGCAGCAAAGTAAGCCAAGGCACGGGCGCCTTCTGTCAGAGCACGCATTTGCACCAGCATGCGCTGCACGTCGGGGTGATGGGCAATCGACACAGCCTTGCCGCCAGTCAAAGGAGCACCCTGTACACGCTCGTTGGCGTATTCAAGAGCCTGCTGGAATGCACGTTCGGCCACGGCGATACCTTGAACGCCCACCGCGTAACGGGCCGCGTTCATCATGATGAACATGTACTTCAGGCCTTCGTTTTCCTTGCCGACCAGGTAGCCGACGGCGCCCTCGCCCACCTCACCCTTGCCCGAGCCGTACAGCAGCACCGCGGTTGGACTGCCATGGATACCCAGCTTGTGCTCCAGCGAAGCACACCAGACGTCGTTACGGGCGCCCAGGGAGCCATCGTCGTTCACCATGAACTTGGGCACGATGAACAGCGAGATCCCTTTCACACCGGCAGGTGCATCAGGCGTACGGGCCAGCACCAGATGGACGATGTTCTCGGCCATATCGTGCTCACCGTAGGTGATGAAAATCTTTTGACCGCTGATGCGGTAGCTGCCGTCATCCTGAGGAACAGCACGGCTGGCAACCTGGGCCAGATCCGAACCGGCCTGAGGCTCGGTCAAGTTCATGGTGCCGGTCCAGCGGCCTTCCAGCAAGGGAGGCAGGAAACGTTGTTTCTGTTCTTCCGAGCCAACCATGGACACGGCTTCGATCACGCCGTCGGTCAGCAACGGACACAGGGAAAAAGCCAGGTTGGCAGCATTGATGTTCTCACATGCCACGGCGCCGATCAGCTTGGGCAAGCCTTGGCCACCCAGTTCGGCTTCGTGCTGCAAACCCTGCCAGCCAGCTTTTGCAAATTCTTCAAAGGCTTTCTTGAAGCCGGGTGTGGTGGTGACCACACCATCATTCCACTTGGCGCCATTCTGATCACCGGCGCGGTTCAAAGGTGCTACTTCCTGCTCAACGAAGCGGGCGTTCTCATCAATAATGGCATCGATCAACTCGGCCGAGAAATCCTCAAAGCCAGGCAATTCCAGCACACCAGGTAGATCAGCCAGCTCTGTAAGTGCAAAGCGGATGTCTTGGGTGGGTACACGATACGTCATGAACACTCCTACACAGAAACAAAAAGGACCGAAGCCACAATCAGGCCCCTAGGATATACGCACTGAAAAAAAGCCTGCTGGAGAAGTCCCCAGCAGGCCGAAGGGCGCTTAGAGCGCTTTTTCTAACTCAGGCACAGCCTCAAACAGATCCGCGACCAAACCGTAGTCGGCCACGCCAAAAATAGGCGCTTCGGGATCTTTGTTGATCGCCACGATAACCTTGGAGTCTTTCATGCCAGCCAAGTGCTGGATGGCACCGGAAATACCCACGGCCACGTACAGCTGAGGAGCCACGATCTTGCCTGTCTGACCCACCTGCCAGTCGTTCGGAGCATAGCCGGCGTCCACTGCAGCGCGCGACGCACCCAGAGCGGCACCCAGCTTGTCAGCCAGACCGTCCAGCAATTTGAAGTTTTCGGCGCTGCCCATACCGCGACCACCGGACACGACCACACCGGCACCCGCCAGCTCAGGACGGTCGCTCTTGGCCACTTCTCGGCTGACAAACGTAGAACGGCCCGAATCAGCCACGGCGCTCAGCTCTTCAACAGCGGCACTACCACCTTCAGCGGCCACAGCGTCAAAGGCGGTGGTACGCACGGTGATCACTTTGACGGCATCGCTGGACTGAACGGTCGCCACAGCATTACCGGCATAAATAGGACGGGTGAAGGTATCAGCCGACTCCACGGACAAAATGTCCGACACTTGGGCAACATCCAGCTTTGCCGCAACGCGAGGGGCAATGTTCTTGCCCGAAGCGGTTGCCGGGAACAGGATGTGGCTGTAATTGGAGGCGATGGCCAGCACTTGGGCAGCCACGTTCTCGGCCAGGCCTTCAGCCAGTGCAGGGCCATCGGCCAACAGGACTTTGCTGACACCCTGAGCCTTGGCAGCCGCCTGGGCCACGCCAGCAGCCTGGTTACCTGCGACCAGAACATGCACATCACCGCCGATCTTCTGAGCGGCAGCCAGGGCGTTGAGCGTTGCAGCCTTCAGCTGCTGATTGTCGTGCTCGGCAATAACAAGGATAGCCATTTAAATCACCTTCGCTTCGTTCTTCAGTTTCTCGACCAGTGTGGCAACATCGGGCACCATAATGCCGGCAGCACGAGCTGGAGGCTCAGTCACTTTCAGAGTTTTGATACGAGGAGCCACATCAATGCCCAGCTCTTCAGGAGTCAGGGTTTCCAAAGGCTTTTTCTTGGCCTTCATGATGTTGGGCAGTGTCACGTAACGAGGCTCGTTCAGGCGCAGGTCGGTGGTGATCACAGCGGGCAGGCTCAGTTTCAGTGTTTCCAGACCGCCGTCCACTTCTCGAGTGACCGACACGCTGTCGCCCGAAACTTCAACTTTGCTGGCAAAAGTGGCTTGTGGCCAGTCCAGCAGCGCAGCCAGCATCTGGCCGGTTTGGTTGGCGTCATCGTCGATCGCCTGTTTGCCCAGAATCACGAGCTGAGGCTGTTCTTTGTCCACCACGGCCTTGATCAGCTTGGCCACGGCCAAAGGCTGCAACTCAGCATCGGTTTGCACCAGGGTGGCCCGATCCGCACCAATGGCCAAAGCCGTGCGCAGCGTTTCCTGGCTTTGTGCAACGCCGCAAGAAAGAGCGATCACTTCAGTGGCTGCACCGCTTTCTTTGAGGCGAGTGGCCTCTTCGACAGCGATTTCGTCAAAGGGATTCATGGACATTTTCACATTGGCAATGTCCACCCCGGTTTGGTCAGATTTCACGCGCACCTTGACGTTATAGTCAACTACGCGTTTCACGGGTACTAACACCTTCATGTAATGTTCTCCAGTGCAGTCTTAAATAAAAATTATTCTGTTGAAATAAGGCCTTAGAAGAATTCCAAAGCCCGAAGCCACTCGCCTAAAGCCCGGCGAAGGCCTTGATGTGAGCCACCACGCTGCGCCCCAGGGACGAGGGATCGTACCCCCCTTCCAGCATACTGACCAGACGTTGTCCGGCACTAGGCGCACTGGCCTGGACCACCATAGCGGTCAATTCCGCATAATCGGCTTCAACCAAGCTGAGCTGTCCCATTTCATCTTCACGGTGGGCATCAAAGCCGGCCGAGAAAAAGACAATTTCAGGGGCAAACGCCTCTATGCGGGGCAAACAAACCTGTTTGAACAGATCGATAATCTGAGCAGACTTGGTGTAGGCCTCAACCGGTATATTTACCATGTTTTGCGCCGCCGGGTCCTGAAAGGAATCAGGAAAAAACGGGGACTGAAAGAAACTGCACATCAGAACCCGCTCGTCGCCGGCAAAAATCTGCTCGGTTCCATTGCCGTGGTGCACATCAAAATCCACGATCAGCACACGCTTGAGGCCATATTTTTCCATCGCATAGGCCACGGCCACAGCGATATTGTTAAAAAAACAAAACCCCATCGCCCGCGCCCGCTCGGCATGATGACCGGGAGGTCGTACCGCACAAAATGCGCCCGTCGCCCCTTCGTTCATGACGCCATCGACTGCATCCAGGCCCGCTCCGGCAGCGGCATAGGCTGCTTCCAGAGTGTGCGGATTCATCAAGGTGTCCGGATCGATATTGAAATACCCCTGCTGCGGCAATTGCTCTTTGAGCTTTTGCACGTAAGCGGCATCGTGTACCCGCAAGATATCCTCATCCGTTGCCAGCCTTGCCTGTCGCTGAGCCAGATAGGATGCCAGACCGCTTGATAGCAGTTGATCGTTTATGGCATCCAGTCGCTGCGGACTTTCCGGATGCCATCGGCCCATCTCATGCAAATGGCATGATGGATGGATAAAATATAGTGTCTCCATGAGGATGGATTATGTTCAGACCCACTCGAATTTTGCAAGCAGTACTGATCGCGCTGAGCACTGCCGGCTGCGCCACAACCACTTCCCAAGCTCCGTCCACGGACACCAAACCCAGCAGCGGCGCGGCTTTCCAGACCTCGGTAAAAAAAACCGGCACCGTCGCAATCAAGGCTTTGGCCGAACCCGAGTCCATTCAGGCCGGTGAATCTCGCTCTGGTCGGACACAATTTTTTAAATTAAACGGTGAATTAAACGATGACATTGCGAGCTACGCCCAGGAAGTGGCGACAGTACGCAAGATCCCCCTGGATGTCGTCACCGATATGTTGCAGCAAGCTCAATATAACGAGACCGCCGCCAAATTAATGCGCCCCACCAAAGGGCGCATCAAGCGCAGTTGGGTAACGTATAAAAAACGCAATGTAGACCCGGCCCGCATTCAAGGTGGCGTCCAGTTCTGGCAAAAACATCGCCTGGCCTTGGACCAGATTGCCAAAGACTATGGTGTACCGCCCTCTATTATTGTGGCCATCCTGGGCGTGGAAACCGTCTACGGCAAAATCATGGGCGACTTCAAAGTGCTGGATGCCTTGTTTACGCTGGGCTTTGCCTATCCGGATGACAGCCGTCCCGAGCGTGGGCAGCTGTTCCGCGACCAATTGGCTGACCTGATCGAATTGCATTACCAAGGCGAGCTTGACGCACGGATTGTTCAGGGCTCCTTCGCAGGCGCCATGGGTATGTCCCAATTCATGCCCGGCAGCCTGATACGCTATGCCGTCGATGGGGATGGAGATGGCCGTATTGATCTGCGCAATAACCCAGCCGATGCCATGGCGTCGATTGCCAACTTCTTGCGTGCACACGGCTGGGAACCCGGCCTGCCGGTTTTTGCTCCGGTCGAATTGAGCAACGCAAGTAAAGCGATGGTGGACGGCGGCATTTATCCAAAACTTAGTTGGGCACAATTGAATAATGCCGGTGCGACGGTGAAAGGTCAGAGCCAGAACGCAGGCCCCTGGCAGCAGGCTCAATTAGGTGTAGTGAACCTGGTGGACGAGCCACGCAATACCACCGAGTACCGCCTGGGCACGCCCAACTTCTTTGCCATTACCCATTACAACCGCAGTTACTTTTATGCCAGCTCGGTCGCCGATCTGGCTTCCGAACTGGCCAAACAAATGGGCTATGGCAACCCTAATTAATTAAAGATGCCGGTAGACAGGTAACGGTCGCCACGGTCGCACACAATAAAAACGATCGTGGCGTTTTCCACGCGCTGAGCAACGCGCATGGCAGCCACCAGAGCACCGCCGGATGAAATACCGGCACAGATTCCCTCTTCAGCAGCCATACGACGCGTCATGATCTCGGCCTCTTGCTGGCCAATTTCCTCGAACATATCCACTTTGGAGGGATCGTAAATTTTGGGCAGATACTCTTCTGGCCATTTACGAATGCCGGCAATTTGCGCCCCTGGTGCAGGCTGAGCCCCCACCACCACTATGCCGCTATTCTGGCTACGCAAGTAATTACCCACCCCCATAATGGTGCCGGTCGTACCCATGGCGCTGACAAAGTGAGTAATCTGGCCATCAGTTTGCTGCCAGATTTCCGGGCCAGTACTGTGCACGTGCGCCGCTGGATTATCCTTGTTGGCAAACTGATCCAGCACCTTGCCCTGCCCTTCGGCCTGCATCTTCAGCGCCAGATCACGGGCATACTCCATACCGCCTTGATCCGCAGGCGTCAGAATCAACTTCGCTCCGTAAGCCGTCATGGAAGCACGACGTTCCAGCGACAGGTTATCGGGCATGATCAAAATCATTTTGTAGCCACGCACGGCCGCAATCATGGCCAGTGCAATACCAGTATTGCCACTGGTGGCCTCGATCAAGGTGTCTCCCGGCTTGATATCACCGCGGCGCTCGGCCTCCTGAATCATGGAACTGGCAGCACGGTCTTTCACCGAACCGGCAGGGTTATTGCCTTCCAGCTTGGCCAACAAGACATTACCGCGTGCCTGCCCAAACTCGCCTGGAATACGCTGCAAGCGAACCAAGGGGGTTTGGCCAACGGTATCTTCAATGGTGGGATAGTTTTTCATCGATCAATCTCTTACCTTGAGCAAGAAGGCAGCCAGCTCGCACTGACTGCCCATGCAGACTAAACAAACTACTAGCTTAAAGCGAGTCTACGCCCAGGGCTACGGCTTTCTTCTTATATCCGCATCGGCCGTATTGGAAACCGCCTTGCTGGCGGCTTTGGCAGGCTCCACTTTCAGGCCCGACTGCTCCATCGTAATGATCTTTTTCGCGCCTATCCCTTTGACCCGGTCCGCCAAATCCTGCAAAGAATCGAAAGGGCCACCCCGCTGGCGCTCCTCCAGAATCAACTCCGCCGTGCGGGGGCCTATACCTTTAATTTGCTGCAATTGCTGAGCATCAGCCGTATTCAAGTCGACCGCGGCGGCCAAGCTCCAAGGCCCCAATAAGCATAGGGCAAGCAGAAAGCGAAGAACGGACGCACGCCAACCTTGCATTGAGTGCAGCCAGCGATGGGAAACGGGGGACAAGATCAGGGGGGTAGACATGATAAAGGCTCCTTGGAAAGAAGCCTTTATGGTGCTGCCTGGGTGAATGCAAAAGCGGGCCGGAGACCGCGTTTAGCCATGCGTGGCAGCCCGCATGGACTTTAAAGCCCTGCTGCTTAGCGCAGAGCCCCCGACTGCAGCAGACGGCGTACGTACTCGGCGACACCCGTCTGTACATCGTGGAAAGGCTTATCGTAACCGGCCGCACGCAGCTGTGTCAGGTCTGCCTGGGTGTGGCTTTGATAACGGCCTTTCAGATCATCCGGAAACGGGATGTATTGCAGAAACTGCTGCGTCACCAACTCTTCCAATGTCAGGGCAGGCAAGCCATCATGCTCACGCAAGGTGTTGACGACGGTCTGGGCCACATCATTGAACGGCTGGGCACGTCCCGAACCGCAGTTGAAAACGCCCGACTGCTTGTCCTGACCCAGGAAATGCAGGTTCACCGACACGACATCATCAATAAAGACAAAGTCGCGCTGCTGGCCACCATCTACATAACCATCCCAACCCCCAAACAAAAGCACATGACCGTCGCGACGGTATTGCAGCATATTGTGATAAGCCACCGAGGCCATACGACCTTTGTGCTGCTCTTGTGGGCCATAGACGTTGAAGTAACGCAGGCCGACCACTGGCGCACTAAGGCTATCCAGATGACGACGCAGCACTTGGTCGAACAGGAACTTGGAATACCCGTAGACGTTCAACGGCGCTTCGTTGCTGAGGTCTTCGGCATACAGCGGACCAGCACCGTAAACAGCGGCGGACGAAGCATACAAGAGAGGGATACGCTTGGCCTGACAGTACTCAAAGATTTCCAGCGTGACGCGGTAGTTGTTGTCCATCATGAACTGACCATTGCGCTCGGTAGTATCCGAACATGCGCCCTGGTGCAACACAGCCTCAATATTGGAGAACTCGTCGCGTGCCAACCGGGCACGGAAATCGTCCTTGTCCATATAGTCGGCAATTTGGCCATGCACCAGATTGACGAACTTGTCGCCATCGCTCAGGTCGTCCACCACCAGAATGTCAGTCACACCCTGCTGGTTCAGGCCTTTCACCAAATTGCTGCCAATAAAGCCAGCGCCACCGGTCACTACGATCATGCCAATTCCTTTGCCGTCACAATGGACGTACCCAATTTTCCGACCACGATACCACCCGCGCGGTTCGCCCAACGCATGGCCTGCAACCAGTCCAGACCTGCCGCTCGCATCACCGCCAGCGTTGCCAATACCGTGTCCCCGGCACCCGAGACATCGAACACCTCTTGTGCCTGCGCATCCACATGCTCACGCCCCTGCTCGGTGAACAAGGTCATCCCTTGTTCGGAACGGGTAATCAGCAAGCATTCCAAATTCAGTTTGCGACGCAAATCTTGAGCGCGTCGCATCAAATCATCTTCATCTTTCCAGGCGCCCACGGCTTCCTGCATTTCCGAACGATTCGGCGTCAGGATGGTGGCACCTTGATAGCGCTCGTAGGTTTTGCCTTTGGGGTCGACCAGAACTGGAATGTTCTTTGAACGCGCCAACGCAATCAAACTTTCTACCTGAGCCAAAGCGCCTTTCGCATAGTCCGACAAGACCAGCACTTGATGCTGATCCAACAAGTCGCTCATGTTTTGCTGCAACTGATCCAAAGCACTGCTGGCCGGGCTTTCTTCAAAATCCACGCGCAGCAATTGTTGCTGACGCCCCAGCACGCGCAACTTCAACGACGTAGGCATGATCGGGTCTTGCACCCAATGAGCCTGAACATGGTCCGCCTTAGCCAGTTCACGCACAGTCTTGCCCGCTTCGTCCTGCCCGATCACGCCCAGCAGGCTGGCCTGGGCACCCAAAGCGGCAATATTGCGTGCCACGTTGGCGGCACCACCCAGACGGTCCTCTACCCGCCCCATCTTGACCACAGGAACGGGTGCTTCGGGGGAGATACGATCAACATCGCCAAACCAGTAACGGTCCAGCATGACGTCACCCACGACCAGCACACGGCTGGCAGCAACAGCTTCACCAGGGAAGGTCATCATTTCAGCTCCTCAAGGCGGCGAGGTGCATAAGTTTCCCAGGAGTTGCAGCCGGGACATTGCCAATAGAAATGGCGAGCCTCAAAACCGCAAGAACTGCAGGAATAACGATCCAGACGCTGGGTGTGACGATGTATCAAGGAACGCAGCAGGCTCAAATCCGCACCTGCAATAATCTGATCGACACCGACGGCCTCGGCGCCTTCGGCACCTTCCTTGCTCTGCCCTTGATCCTGGAGTTCAACTTCCAGCATCTTGTCCAGACCCAATAAAGAAGGATGGGCACGCAAGGCATCACGCGCAAACGCCCAAGCCTGCAAATGGCCTTCCTGTTCACGCAGAACACGGAACAGCACATTGAAAATATCCAGGCTGGGATGCTGCTGATAATGACTGCGCAACATGGCAACGCCCTCTTCGCCCCGCCCCAGCTTGCGGTAACTATCCAGCAGCTCGGTCGCGTACAGGCCTACATATTCAGGCGCACTGCTCAAAATGGAGACCAGGTAAGCACGCTCCTGTTCGCTCTGGCCTTGCATACGCGCCACACGAGCACGCAAACCCGCAACCCGCGCCTGAGAAGCATACATGCCTTGGCCTGTCCCCAGCTTGCGAATGGCATTATCAGCCTCGTCCAAGGCTTTGGCGGCACGTTCAAAATCAGGCTGCTTGCCTTGCAAGGCCCCTTCGGCCTGCTCACACTGGTAATGCACCAATTGCGGCACGGGCTCATCGACCAAGGCACGCAAACGGCGCACCGCTTCAATGGCACGCGGCCAATCGTGCTCGGACTCATAAATCCGGATCAAAGCGCGCATGGCCGGAATAGCAAAGCGCGTTTCACGCACTGCCTCGAAAGCGGCCTCGGCCCGATCCAGCATGCCGGCTTTCAGGAAATCCTGGGCAATCTGAAACTGGGCATTTTCACGATCTGCAACCGGCAGATCAGCGCGCGACAGCAGACTTTGATGCACTCGGATGGCGCGCTCCATTTCACCACGACGGCGAAACAGGCTACCCAATGCAAAGTGCAGCTCGGTGGTTTCGGGGTCCAGCTTGGCCACTTCCACAAAGGCGTCAATGGCACGATCCGGCTCTTCATTGAGCAGAAAGTTCAAACCCTTGAAATAGGAATCCGGCAAAGTGCGGGTTTCGGACATCATCTGCCGAAAATCCACCCGCGCGGCCACCCAGCCCAAGGCAAATAGAATTGGTACAAAAACCAACCACCAGGTTTCAAAATCCACTGTTTACTCCAACGGCTTACAAAGGCGCCAAGGGGGCGACGGTCTCGGGCGCAACAGCGGCCGTATTCACGGGCGATTGCTGCACTTGCTCCAGTCTGTCTTGCAAACGGTCCATTTCACGGCGCAAGCGGTTGACCTCGCGACGGCGACGCATCACGGCACCCACCATCAAAAGCAGCCCCAACACCAAACCTAAAATAAACGCGGCCAGCATTACGACGATCAGCGGAACGTCTTGAATAATATGCTCGGCGAAAAAACTGACTTGCACCGGTTCCGTGTTTTTCAGTGCGAACAGCAGCACGATCACAAAAACGAGCAGACGCAGTACCCAGACTAGATAGCGCATTTTTAGGGCTCCAACAGTGTTTTTATAATGTCTGATTGTACGTGCAAGCGGAATTTAGCGCACACGCAAAACAGGCCCTGTAAAGGGCCTGTGTAATCAGTGTGCAAGTAGGTCTTAACCGTGACGGACTCTCGCATTGAGCTGCTCGAAGGCAGACGACTGGTCGTCTGCTTCGATTTGCTCTTGCTCAAGAAAGACAGAATCGACTCGCTCGCGCAACTCCTTGCCGGCTTTGAAGTGCGGCACCTGTTTACCAGGCACCATCACTTTCTCACCGGATTTGGGATTGCGCCCTACCCGCGGGGAGCGGGTAGAGAGCGAAAAGCTGCCAAACCCTCGGATTTCGATCCGTTGACCGCTGGCCAGGGCCTGGGTCATAGAATCCAAAACCGTTTTCACGGCGAAATCCATATCGCGCAGAGCCAGCTGCGGATAGCGGCTGGCCAACAACGCGATCAGCTCAGACTTTGTCACGCTGATTAACCGTCGTCACGTTGCTGCTGGTCCAGCTTGGCACGCAGCAGAGCACCCAGATTGGTCGTACCGGACGAAGCGCTGGCTTCGGTCAGGCGGGCCATAGATTGAGCGGTTTCGGCGGTATCACGAGCCTTGATGGACAACTGAATCGAACGGGTCTTGCGATCCACGCTCAAGATCATGGTTTCGATTTCCTGACCTTCTTTCAGAGCCGTCGTGGCATCTTCAACACGACCCGAGGAGATCTCGGAGGCGCGCAGGTAGCCTTCAACGTCCAGCGACAGAGTTACAACAGCACCCTTGGCTTCCACGGACTTGACGACGCCGCTAACCACGGCACCCTTGTCGTAAGTAGCTACGAAGTTGTTGAACGGATCGCCTTCCAGCTGTTTGATACCCAGGGAAATGCGCTCTTTGTCGGTGTCGATACCCAGAACCACGGCGTCAACTTCGTCGCCCTTCTTGAAGTTGCGAACGGCTTCTTCGCCAGTCTCGGACCAAGACAGGTCGGACAGGTGAACCAGACCGTCGATGCCGCCTGGCAGACCAACAAACACGCCGAAGTCGGTGATGGACTTGATGCCACCGCGAACCTTGTCGCCGCGCTTGAAGTTGATGGCGAAATCTTCCCATGGGTTGGCACGGCACTGCTTCATGCCCAAGGAGATACGACGACGATCTTCGTCGATTTCCAGAACCATGACTTCGACTTCTTCACCCAAGGTCACAACCTTGCGTGGGTCAACGTTCTTGTTGGTCCAATCCATTTCGGATACGTGAACCAGACCTTCGATACCGTCTTCCACTTCAACAAATGCACCGTAGTCGGTCAGGTTGGTAACCTTGCCGAACAGACGGGTGTTTTGTGGGTAGCGACGTGCCAGACCGATCCATGGATCTTCGCCCAGCTGCTTGACGCCCAGGGAGACGCGGCTCTTTTCCTGATCGAACTTGAGGACCTTGGCTTCGATTTCCTGACCCACCTGCAGAACTTCGGATGGGTGACGAACACGGCGCCATGCCATGTCGGTGATGTGCAGCAGACCGTCGATGCCGCCCAGATCCACGAACGCACCGTAATCGGTGATGTTCTTGACGATACCTTTGACGATAGCGCCTTCGGACAGGGTTTCCAGCAGTTTCTGACGCTCTTCGCCCATGGAGGCTTCCAGCACAGCGCGACGCGACAACACGACGTTGTTACGCTTGCGATCGAGCTTGATAACCTTGAATTCCAGGGTCTTGCCTTCGTATGGCGTGGTGTCCTTGACAGGACGCAGATCAACCAGCGAACCGGGCAAGAATGCGCGGATGCCGTTGGTCATGACAGTCAGACCGCCCTTGACCTTACCAGTGATGGTACCGTTGACCAGTTCGCCGGACTCAAGCGCTTGCTCGAGGGACAACCAGGCCGACAGACGCTTGGCGCGGTCGCGGGACAGGATAGTGTCGCCGTAGCCGTTTTCAAAGGCGTCGATTGCCACGGAAACAAAGTCACCAGCTTGAACTTCCAGCTCGCCCTGATCGTTCAGGAACTCTTCCAGAGGGATCAGTGCTTCGGACTTCAGGCCAGCATTGACCAGCACGTAGTTGTGGTCAATACGCAGAACCTCGGCGGAGATAACTTCGCCGCTTTTCAGGTCTTGGTTTTTAATGCTTTCTGCAAACAAATCGGCAAAGCTTTCGCCGCCCGTTGCGTCTGTGTGAAGGTTAGTGGACATTAAATCAATCCGTCAGCCAAAATGGCCGTTAAAAAACACACCAGGCAGAACCCGGTGGAGTGAACAAAGCCCGATCAGCACGGGATTAGGCTGTCGGGACCGCAATGCCCGACCAAAGGTCGAGCACCTTATTTACAACTTCCTGGATGCTGAGCTGGGAAGAATCCACAATGTGGGCACCCGGCGCAGGCACAAGCGGAGCGTGGGTTCGAGAACGATCACGTTCGTCGCGCGCACGCAAGTCCGCCAAAAGACTCGTAAGATTAGCAGAAATACCCTTTTCGCTCAACTGTTTACAGCGTCTTTGGGCTCGCACCTCGGCATCTGCCAGCAAAAATATCTTTAAAGGTGCGTCCGGGAACACAACTGTGCCCATATCGCGCCCATCGCCCACCAAACCGGGGGCAACGCGAAAATCCCGCTGCCGTTGCAAAAGTGCCTCACGCACCAGAGGCAAGGCCGCCACCTGAGAGGCCAGATTTCCCACTTCCTCCTGACGAATAGCGTCGCTGACGTCATCGCCATCCATGTAGATATGGGGGTAGTCAAAATGCACGTTCAGGCTCTGGGCCGCATGCTGGACCTGGGCCTCGTCCTGGACATCCACGCCGCGACGCAGGCAGGACAAGGCGGTCAGGCGATACAGGGCACCGCTGTCCAGCGTATGCCAGCCCAGCCGCTGCGCGACAAGGGAAGCAATCGTCCCTTTACCGGAAGCGGTAGGGCCATCAATGGTTATGACGGGAATGCTCTGCTCTGTCATGCCTGCACCAATTGTTCAAAAACAGAAAAATACTCGGGGAACGTCTTGCTGACACAGCCGGGATCCAGAATGGTGACCGGCACCGGGCCAAAGCTGGCCAGTGAAAAACACATGGCAATGCGGTGGTCATCATACGTTTCGATGCTGGCCGAACGCCATTGATCCTCGGCAATAGGATGCACCGTCAGCCAGTCCGGCCCGGATTCTACTGTTGCCCCCAGCTTGCGCAATTCGGCCTGCATGGCATCAATACGATCGGTTTCCTTCACGCGCCAGCTGGCGATATTGCGCAAGGTGCAAGGACCATCGGCAAACATGGCCATGGCAGCCGCCGTCATGGCCGCATCAGGAATGTGGTTGAAATCCAGATCAAAGGCTTTCAGCTTGTCGCCCTGCGCCACACACAGGCCCGAAACGACCAGCTCATTGGCATGGCGTTCGATACGAGCACCCATGGCTTGGGCCACATCCGCAAACTGAATATCACCTTGCAGACTTTCTGTACCCACGCCCTGAATGTGTAGCGGGCCACCGCCAATAGCACCCAAAGCAATGAAATACGAAGCGGATGAGGCATCGCCCTCCACTACGTACAAGCCGGGGCTGACATAAGCCGCATCGGCGGGGACAGTAAAGCTGCTCCAGCCGTCGCGCTCCACCTGCACACCGAAACGCGCCATCATGGCCAATGTAATTTCAATATAAGGCTGGGAGATCAACTCTCCTTCCACCTCGATACGCAAAGGCTGCCCCGTACGAGCAGTCAACAAGGGAGCGGCCATCAACAAGGCTGTCAGAAACTGGCTGGATACCGAGCCTTTCACCGACACACGACGCTGATCAGCCTGTGCCAACTCACCAATCGCCAAGGGAGGATAGCCCTCTGCCCCCAGATACTGCACCTCAGCCCCCAGGCTGCGCAGCGCATCCACCAGATCCCCAATGGGTCGTTCGTGCATGCGAGCAATACCGCTAAGATTGAAGCGACCACCCATCAAGCCCAAAGCAGCGGTCAAGGAGCGGAAGGCCGTACCGGCATTACCCAAAAACAGATCGGCATCGCGATGCGCAAAAGGAGTCCCACCGTCGATCACTACCGTGCCCTGCCCCAGGTCATGCACAGCCACGCCCATTTGCTGCAGAGCGGCCATCATGACGCGGGTATCGTCCGAATGCAGCAAGCCTTCCAGACGTGTTTGCCCTTGAGCCAAAGCGGCCAATAACAGGGCTCGATTGGAAATGCTCTTGGACCCTGGCAATTGCAGTTGACCGCTAGCGCGGCTGACGGGGTTCAAAACAAGACTGTCGCTTTGGCTCATTGCAAACCACTCCTACTTGCCCAAAAACGGCGCGCCAAGGCAGCGCGCTCTAAAAATTCGTATAAAGCCTGACCATCCTGGTCCTGCAAAGCCTGTTCGGCCTGATCCAGGGCCTGACGTACTTCCTGCAATTGGCCCAAGACAGCCTCGCGGTTGCTCAGGAAAATGTCGCGCCACACTTCGGCTGATCCGGCTGCAATGCGGGTGAAATCCCGAAAGCCAGTTCCTGCCAAGGCAAAGCGCTGATCCGAGTTGGCACTGGAGGCCACCTGCCACATAAAAACCGAGGATAAAAAGTGCGGCACATGACTGACTGATGCCAGCACTTCGTCATGCGTAGCCGGGTCCATCAACATGACCCGCGCCCCGCAAGCCTCCCACACGGCAATCAAACGCTCGCGTGCGCTGGCACTGTTTTCATCCAGGGGGGTCAAGATGACGTTACGACCGTCGTACAGATCAGCACGCGCCGCTTCGGGACCTACGGTTTCCGCACCGGCGATGGGGTGGCCGGGGACGAACTGGCTGATACGATCACCCAGCGCCTCACGCGCCACACTGACCACATCGACTTTGGTGCTGCCTGCGTCGCTGATCAAAGTGTCGTCACGCAGATGGGGACGCAAGGTTTTCAATACCGAGGCCATGGCCCCGATAGGCGTAGCCAGCACAATCAGGTCCGCTTGCTGCGCGGCTTGCTCAAGCGTGGCGACCTCGTCGATCAGGCCCAGCTCCTGCGCGCGTCGCAAGCTTTTCAGCTGTCGACCTACGCCCAGCACTTTTCCTACCGCCCCGGAGCGCTTGAGCGCCAGAGCCAAAGAGCCGCCAATCAAACCGACTCCGACGACCGCCAGCACCGGAACCAAGGGCGGCGGCGCCATAGTTTCTGATGACGCTATCATGATTAATTCCGTTCCCTCTCAGGCCGTCCATGCTGCGCGTATTGCGTGAAATAGCACGAGCAAAACCGGGATATTGATGCAGACTTTGCCAGACGGCTGCCCAAACCCCATCAAAGGAGTAAAGCAACACGCAAAGCCTCTATTTTGTCTAGCCAGCTCTTGATGACACAACGCACCAAACAACTGCTCAAGACAGACCGAAACAAACAGATCCTGTGCGAGCCACTCGTCCTGACAAGGCATGTCCTGAACAGGCATGTCCTACACAGGCATGTCCTACACAGACAATAAGGCCTGGAGGGGGAAGCCTCCCCCAAGCCCTTCTTGTTGCTGATGCTTAAAAGTCGTTTACGGGGTAAGAACCCAGAATCTTGAAAAAGGCGACTTGTTTCTTCAGTTCTGCCAAAGCAGCAGCCATGGCTGGCTCATCACGATGGCCGATCAGGTCTACGTAGAAATAATATTCCCACTGCCCTGTCCGTGCAGGACGCGACTCCAGGCGAGTCATGGACACACCATGCACAGCCAAAGGAGACAACATGTCATAAACAGCGCCAGCCCGGTTGGGCACCGCCAGAATGATGCTGGTCTTGTCATTGCCGCTAGGCAGAGACTCGATATTGCCAATGGCCAGGAAACGGGTGCGGTTATGCGGATCGTCCTGAATACCGGCTTCGACCACGCCCAGATTCCAGGCGGTAACAGCCGTATTGCCGGCAATCGCTGCGACCGTAGGATCGGACGACGCAATGCGTGCTGCTTCTGCATTGCTGGAAGCGGCCTCTCGCAAAAGCTGTGGGTAGTGCTTTTGCAGCCAGTTCTGGCACTGCGCCAAAGCCTGGGGATGGGCCATCACGCGCGTGACGCCTTCCATCGTGCCGGTTTGGGTCAGCAGATTGTGATGTACACGAATCGAGCGCTCACCCAGCACACGCAAGGGCGAGTTCAGCAGCAAATCCAGCGTGCGGTTCACGGCACCTTCGGTCGAGTTCTCGACGGGCACCATGCCGACTTCAGCCTGACCCACTTCGACGCTGCGGAAAACCTCGTCGAAGGAGTCACATTGCAGGCCATCCAAAGCATGGCCGAAATGCTCATAGGCGGCTTGCTCGGAAAAAGAGCCCTGCGGGCCCAGATAAGCCACGCGCAATACGCTTTCCAGACCGCGACAGGCAGAAATAATCTGCCCCCACACCGCTTCGACTGCTGCCGGTGTGAACGGGCCCTCATTTTCTGACTGCAAGCGACGCACAATACGTGCCTCGCGTTCGGGCTTGAGGATGACTTCCTCTGTATTGAAGTCCTGCTTGATCTTGCCTACTTCCAAAGCCGCACGAGCACGCTCGTTGAGCAACTCCAGGATCTGGCGATCCAGCTCATCAATACGATTGCGCCAAGGGAGCAGGCGCTCAGTTAAGGTATTAGCCATTCCGTCGTTCAAATTCAGTCATGAAATCGATAAGTGCCTGCACACCCTCCAGCGGCATGGCGTTATAGATTGAAGCGCGCATACCGCCCACGCTCTTGTGTCCTTTCAGGGAAGTCAGACCTGCAGCCGTAGCCTGTTCCAGGAACAGGGAATCGAGGGACTGATCACGCAACAGGAACGGGACGTTCATGCGCGAGCGATACGCCGGATGCACGGTGTTGTTATAGAACTCGGACGCATCCAGAAAGCCGTACAAGGCCTCGGACTTGGCCGCATTGCGTGCCTGCATGGCAGCCACACCACCCTGGCGCTCCAGCCACTTGAACATCAGCCCGGCCATGTAGATCGAGTACGTAGGCGGCGTGTTGAACATGGACTGCTGCTTTTCAATGTTGGCGTAGTTGAACGCCGACGGGCACAGATCCATGGCATGGCCCAGCAAGTCCTTGCGTATCATCATCAAGGCAATACCGGACATGCCGGCATTTTTCTGAGCACCCGCGTAAGCAACCGACACGCGCGAGAAATCGATCGGGCAGGACAGAATGTTGGACGACACGTCAGCAACGACAGGGACATCCAGCTTGGGAATATCATTGAACTCCACGCCACCAATGGTTTCATTGGTGCAAACGTGCAAGTAAGCCGCGTCCGGGCGCACATCCCATTGAGAAGGCTCGGGGAACCAGGTCCAGGGCGCCCATTCCTTGCCCTGATCCTGCCACGCCTGACCACTGGTACCGGCAACGTGAATATCACCATAGCGCTGAGCCTCTTCGCAGGACTTGACCGACCAGCTGCCCGAGAGCACGTAGTCGGCCTTGCCACTGCCATTGCGCTGAATCAGGTTCAAGGGCAAAAGGCCGTTCTGGCCTTGTGCCCCACCCTGAACAAACAGCACCGCGAAGTCATCGGGCACGGACAGCAAGCTGCGCAAATCGGCTTCTGCCTCGTCACGCACACCCATATAGTCCTTGCTACGGTGGCTCATTTCCATGATGGACATGCCGGTGCCATGCCAATCTGTCATTTCAGCAGCGGCTTGCTCCAGCACTTCCAACGGCAGCATTGACGGGCCTGCCGAAAAATTCCATACACGCATTACTCGTTTTCCTCGCCGGAAGGGTCCGCCTGGTCTTGGGCGGAATCAAGTTGATTATCCTGCTCCTGACCTTCTGGCGCCTGACCCTCTTCGGCCAGCTCGGCGTCGACCTCGTCATCGGTCTCTACCACGCGGTACACACCAGACAGCTCGCTGTCATCGTCCACGCTGATCAAGGTCACACCTTGAGTCGCACGACCCATTTCGCGGATTTCAGCCACGCGAGTGCGTACCAGCACACCGGCGTTGGTGATCAGCATGATCTCGTCGGTTTCACGAACCAGCACCGCACCCACGACCTTGCCGTTACGGGCCGAGGTCTGGATGGCAATCATGCCCTTGGTGCCACGACCGTGACGCGTGTATTCACCAATCGGGGTACGCTTGCCGAAACCGTTCTCGGTGGCGGTCAGCACGGATTGGGTTTCGTCTTCGGCCACCAGCAGGGCGATCACGGACTGACCTTCTTCCAGCGTCATGCCGCGCACACCACGGGCTGCACGGCCCATTGGACGCACATCGCCCTCGTCAAAGCGCACGGCCTTGCCGGCATCCGAGAACAACATGACGTCGTGCACACCGTCGGTCAGCTGAGCGCCGATCAGGTAGTCGCCCTCGTCCAGGCCCACGGCAATAATGCCGGCCTTGCGGGGGTTGGAGAAATCGGACAGCGGGGTCTTCTTGACCGTACCGCGCGAGGTCGCCATGAACACGAACTGATCTTCGCTGAATTCCTTGACGGACAGCACCACGTTGATCTTCTCGCCATCTTCCAGAGGGAACATATTGACGATAGGACGGCCACGCGAGTTGCGCGAACCTTGAGGTACTTCCCAGACCTTGAGCCAGTACACACGGCCACGGTTGGAGAAGCACAGCAGGTAATCGTGGGTGTTGGCGATAAACAGCTTGTCGATCCAGTCGTCCTCTTTCATGGCAGTGGCTTGCTTGCCACGGCCACCACGACGCTGGGCCCGGTATTCGGACAGCGGCTGGCTCTTGATATAGCCGGTATGCGAGAGCGTCACCACCATATCCATAGGGGTGATCAGGTCCTCGGTATCCAGCTCGGTGGCGTTGTGCTCGATCTGCGAGCGACGAACATCCTTGCCGGTCGCCGAGAACTCATCGCGCACGGCGATCAGTTCGTCACCAATAATGGCGGACACACGGGCCGGGTTGGACAGGATGTCCAGCAAATCAGCAATCTTGTCCATGACCTCACGGTACTCCTGAACAATCTTGTCCTGCTCCAGACCAGTCAGGCGCTGCAAGCGCATGTTCAGAATTTCCTGGGCCTGCACTTCGCTCAGACGGTACAGACCATCTGTGTTCATGCCAAATTCAGCGCCCAAATCATCCGGACGGTAAGCCTGGCGGCCGCCCACAATGGCGCTGGTGTCGGCACGGGCCAGCATCTCGCGTACCAGACTGGAATCCCAGGAACGAGCCATCAGCTCGACGCGAGCAACCGGAGGCGTTGGAGCCGCTTTGATGATTTCGATGAACTCATCAATATTGGCCAGGGCCACAGCCAGACCTTCCAGCACATGACCGCGCTCGCGCGCTTTACGCAACTGGAATACGGTACGGCGGGTAACCACTTCGCGGCGGTGGCTCAGGAAGTAATCCACCAGCTGTTTCAGGTTGAGCAGACGGGGCTGGCCATCGACCAGTGCCACCATGTTCATCCCGAAGGTTTCTTGCAACTGCGTATTCTTGTAGAGGTTGTTCAGCACAACTTCCGGCACTTCGCCGCGCTTGAGTTCAATGACCAAACGCATACCGTCCTTATCGGACTCGTCGCGGATATCGGAGATACCCTCGATGCGTTTTTCATTGACCAGTTCAGCAATGCGTTCCTGCAGCGACTTCTTGTTGACCTGATAAGGGATGGCGTCGACCACGATGGCCTGACGGTTGCCCTTTTCCATGTCTTCAAAGTGTGTGCTGGCGCGCATGATGACGCGGCCACGGCCCGTGCGATAGCCTTCGCGCACACCGGACATGCCATAAATAATGGCACCGGTCGGGAAGTCGGGGGCCGGGATGTATTCGATCAGTTCATCAACCGTGCACTCGGGGTGGCTCAGGCAGTACAAACAGCCGTTGACCACTTCAGCCAGGTTATGCGGCGGAATATTGGTGGCCATACCCACGGCAATACCCGAGCTGCCGTTGACCAGCAGATTGGGCAGACGCGAAGGCAACAAGGCCGGTTCTTTTTCGCTGCCATCATAGTTAGGCACGAAATCCACGGTTTCCTGGTCGATATCGGCCAGCAGCTCGTGGGCGATCTTGGCCAGACGGATCTCGGTGTAACGCATGGCCGCAGCGTTATCCCCGTCGATGGAACCAAAGTTACCTTGTCCGTCGACCAGGGTGTAGCGCATGGAAAAGTCCTGCGCCAGACGCACGATAGTGTCATAGACGGCAGAGTCACCATGAGGGTGGTACTTACCGATCACATCACCGACGATACGAGCCGACTTCTTATAGGCACGATTCCAGTCGTTATTGAGTTCATGCATGGCGAACAGAACACGGCGATGCACGGGCTTCAAACCATCTCGCACGTCGGGAAGAGCACGGCCCACAATCACGCTCATGGCGTAATCGAGGTAGCTGCGGCGCATCTCCTCTTCAAGCGAAACGGGAAGCGTCTCCTTGGCAAAGGAATCCATAGGTCAATTCTTTATAGATATGGGTTAAGCAGTAAGCCAGCCGTAAACGGACAAGAGGAAATTCTAGCACTTTCACATAGAGGGACGCAGCGTAGCGAGGCGAGAAGGCGGGCGATATGTGATTGAAACGGTCGATTCGTCAAAAATCCATCGTCCACTGATCGTATCGATGATGGATTGAAGAAGCGGCCCCACCCTTTGCCTGTTGCCTAAAACCAACAATAAAAGGAAAGAACAAGGCTAATTCCACGCATCTTCACGAATCGTTCCCCGTCCCCCTCACGCATGTGGCCGAAATGTCTTAAGATTCGACCTAACACGCATGAAACCCAGCGCAAGCAAGTCTTTGTTCCGTTCAAAGGATTGCTATACTGGTTCCGTTAATCAGCGGCAGGGGTTCGCTGCGGTCACTTAACAGCATCAGCTCAACGAGGAGAAATATGAACAAACCCTCCAAAATCGCACTTGTACTCGCCATTGCCGCCGCATCGGCCACTAGTGCAGTTTCCGCACAAGAGTCCGGCGAAGTTAACAACTGGCGCAATCCGTTCGGCGACGTTTGGAAAAACGGCACCAACGAACTGTGCTGGCGCAACAACTTCTGGACACCTGCTACAGGTATTCCAGGTTGTGACGGTGTGCCCGTTGCCCAAGCCCCCGAAGCTCCTGTCGTCGCTCCTACTGTCACCAAAGTGACTCTGAACGCTGACACGTTCTTCGACTTCGACAAATCCACCATCAAGCCAGAAGGCCGCCAGGTTCTGGATCAAGTGGCTGACACCGTTCAGTCCATCGATCTGGAAACTCTGATCGCTACCGGTCACACTGACTCGATCGGCGCTGAAGCTTACAACCAGAAGCTGTCCGAGCGTCGCGCCAATGCTGTTAAAGCATACTTGGTCAACAAGGGCGTACCTGCAGACCGTATCTACACCGAAGGCAAGGGCGAAGCTCAGCCAGTGGCGTCCAACAAGACCCGCGAAGGCCGTGCTCAAAACCGTCGCGTAGAAATCGAAATCGTGGGCAACCGCAAGTAATTCTTGCTGCATCACGTATTTCTGTAGCTAAGGCTACAATTAAGGCTCCGCTTTTGCGGGGCCTTAATTTTTTTGGATGAGCCATGACCGCTTCCACCGTCACTAACGTCAATGTCGATCCCGCAGAGATCGATAAATTCAGTGCACTGGCATCCCGCTGGTGGGACCCTGACAGCGAGTTCAAACCGCTGCACGCCATCAACCCTTTGCGTCTGGACTGGATTCTGTCCTACACCGGCTCCCTGGCGGGCAAGCAGGTCCTGGACGTGGGGTGTGGTGGCGGAATTCTGTCAGAAAGCCTGGCTCAGTCCGGCGCTGACGTCACCGGCATTGATCTGGCCGAACGCTCCTTGAAGATTGCCCGTCTGCACAGCCTGGAGTCGGGCGTACCCGTCAAATACGAGATGATCAGCGCCGAAGACATGGCCGATCAGCACCCGGGTCGTTTTGACGTTGTCACCTGCATGGAAATGCTGGAACATGTCCCCGATCCGGGCTCCATCATTGCGGCTTGCGCCAAGCTGGTCAAACCCGGTGGCTGGGTCTTTTTCTCGACCCTGAACCGCAATCCCAAATCCTTTTTATTCGCCATCGTGGGCGCCGAGTATCTCTTGCGACTGATCCCCAAGGGCACCCACAGTTACGAAGGCTTCATCAAGCCCAGCGAGCTGATTTCCTCGGCCCGTCGCAGCGGTCTGGATGCCCTCGCCCTGAAAGGTCTGGAATACAACCCGATTACTGAGCACTATCGCCTGTCCGGCGACACCTCCGTCAACTACCTGCTGGCCAGTCGTCGCCAAAGCTAAGTCCTCATGAATAAACTGGTTCTATTCGATTTTGACGGCACCCTGGCCGACTCTGCCCCGGATCTGGCTGCTACGGCCAATCGGATGCGCAAGGAACATGGCCTGTCTGAACTGCCTTACGAAGCGCTGCGTCCCTATGCCTCGCACGGCGCTCGTGGTCTGCTCAAGGTAGCGCTGGATATCAACACCGATCATCCTGACTACGCGCAGTTGCGAGCGCAGTTCCTGCAGGACTATCACGATCACATGACGGAGTTGACCCATTTGTTTGAAGGCGTGGCTCCCATGCTCACGCAATTGGAGCAGGCGGGCTACACCTGGGGCATTGTCACCAACAAGCTGGAATACCTGGCCCTGCCACTGATTCGTCACCTGGGCCTGGCAGAGACGTGTGCCGTCACGGTAGGCGGCGACACGACCCAGCACACCAAGCCGCATCCCGAGCCCCTGTTGTACGCGGCTAAAAAAGCCGGTTTTGCGCCGGCAGACTGCCTGTATGTAGGCGACGATTTGCGTGATATTCAAGCTGGTCAGGCGGCCGGCATGGCGACCATGGTTGCCGCCTACGGCTATTGCGCTGGCGACGAAAGTATCGGCACCTGGCAGGCTGATCTGACCGTGCACCACGCCAACGATATTTGGGAAGGCGTAAAGCGCTGGGCAAATGGCCAACTGCCCCGCCCCACCCCGCTGGCCTGTTGAGCAGGCTCAGGGCAGCAGCTCCGACAGGCGCTGCTGCATCCACACAGCCACAGGTGCTAAGGATTGCCCCTGTCGCCACAACATCTGCACCGGCAAAGGCGGCAAGGCCAGTTCCTTGCAATGCAGCTGCGCTAATTTATTGCGCAGGTTTTCATACTCCGCAATATTCAAGGGCAGAATCGCCCAGCCCAAGCCATCAGCCACCATATCGGCAATCACATAAAAGCTGTCCGAGCGCCACACGCTGGGACTGACCACCGTCTGTTCCACCCCTTCAATATGAATCAGCAGCTGTCTATGCGCTGTCAGTTCTTTACGACTGACCTGCTGTTGACTGGCCAGCTGGTGCGTACGCGCAACACAAATCGCTTGTGGTACGGCTCCGATATAGCTTTGCGCAAAAGAACTGGCATCGGCCCCACGATCAAACTGAATGGCTACATCCGAGCGCCCCTCGGCAAGATAATCCATGACCTCGGATGCCGTCCCGTTCCAGATCGTCAATTCCAGCGCAGGCCAACGTACGGCCAGCTCTTTCAGCAATAAGCGCAGGGGCTCCTGCGGCAAAGCCTCATCCAGACCAATTTCCAGGCGGGCCGACTGTCCCTGTGACAAATCCAGAGCGCGGCGATTCAAACCGTCTGCCTGACGCAACAAGGCCTTGGCCTCAAGCAACATGATTTCACCTTGCACCGTCAGACTCAAGGTTCGTCTTGAGCGATCAAACAGCTCCAGATTCAAATCTGCTTCCAGCAGAGAAATCGAGGTGCTGACCGCGGACTGGACCTTGCCCAGCTCTTTGGCCGCTTGCGTCATGGAGCCGGTTTCAGCCACGGCCACAAAGTGTCGAATACGCTCTAAAGTCCAATCCATTTATCTATTTTATAGATGCTAATCAACTTTGTCTGTTGATAATATTGATAGATCATAGTGGCTTTCCTACCCTTCTGGTTCCCTATGTTGCACAGCTCGATTACCCATCAAGCCCAAACTGCTCCCCTGTCTCCAAGCCGTCGCTGGTTGATCCTGGCGATTGTGTCGGCAGCCCTTTTACTGATTGTGGTGGACATGACGGTGCTCTACACCGCCCTGCCCCGCTTGACGCATGACCTGCAAGCTTCGGCCTCGGACAAGCTCTGGATCGTCAACAGCTATGCCCTGGTCGTCTCCGGACTGCTCCTGGGCATGGGCACCCTGGGCGACCGCCTGGGTCACAAACGCCTGTTTCTGTCTGGCCTGGCCACCTTTGGGCTGGCCTCGATCGCGGCAGCCTATTCCCCCAACCCAACGGCCTTGATTGCCGCACGTGCGTTTCTCGGGGTGGCCGCCGCCATGATGATGCCAGCCACCTTGTCGCTGATACGCATCACCTTTCACGATGAACGCGAGCGTGCGGTAGCTTTTGGTGTCTGGTCGTCGATTGCGTCAGGCGGAGCCGCTTTCGGTCCGGTCCTGGGCGGCTTCTTGCTGGAGCACTTCTGGTGGGGGTCGGTCTTTCTGATCAACGTCCCTATTGTCTTGATCGCCTTGCCCTTGGGCTGGCTGCTGGTTCCCCGCTCTACACCGGACACCTCCCGCCCCTGGGACATCAAAGGCTCTTTGCTGATCATGGTGGGTCTGGTGGCCAGCACCTTGGCAATCAAGGAGATGGGCAAGCTGCACATCAACTGGAGCTTGACCGCTATCGCCCTTCTGACAGGCATTGCCTTTCTAAGCTGGTTTGTCCGTCAACAAAATCGCAGCCCATTTCCTTTACTGGACTTTTCCCTGTTCAAGGACTCCACCCTGAGCACGGCCGTGCTGGCTGCACTGACGGCATCGGCGGCCCTGATTGGCATGGAGCTGGTCTTTAGCCAACGCTTGCAACTGGTGCTGGGTTTCTCGCCCCTGGAAGCCGGTATGGCAATTTTGCCTTTGCCTCTGGCCGCTTTTGTATCGGGTCCTCTGGCGGGTCGTTTGCTGGTCGTCATAGGCAGCAAGCACCTCTTGATGGGCGCGCTGAGCCTGGCTGGAGCGGGTATGGCCACGTATCTGTTGTGGCATAACAGCGCACAGTTTCTGCAAGTGATCAGCCTGGTCATGCTTGGACTGGGTGTAGGGGCAGCCATGACCGCCGCCTCCAGCACCATCATGCAAAGCGTGCCGCCTTCACGGGCCGGGATGGTGGCCTCGGTCGAGGAAATGTCTTATGAGCTGGGTGGAGCACTGGGCGTGACCATTATGGGCAGCCTGCTGTCCTTCGTGTACAGCGCCAGCCTGATTCTGCCGCAGAACTTGAGTGACCGAGCCCTGGCCTACGACAGTCTGGATCAAGCCTTGTTGATGGCAGAGACCATGCCGCAGGATCTGGCCCTGACCTTGAGTGAATTGGCCCGCGACTCCTTCGACAAGGGCTATGTCGCCGTATTGGCCAGTTGTACGGTCTTGCTGCTGATGGCAGCCTTGGCTGTCTGGTACTTCCAGCGCAACAAGCCCAGCCAAACCGGTTATTCCCACTAATCTTTTTGCAACAGCGCCAACTTGTCGGTTTGAGCAGCCCAGTGCTCATGATCCGGCAAGGGCGCTTTCTGTTGAGTGATGCGCTTCCAGGTCGGGTTCTCGCTCAAGGTCCGATTCAGCTCCACATAGACCTGCTGCTCGGGCGTCACATCCTGATCACTGACAATCGCCCCCACCGGACACTCGGCCACGCAGATGGAGCAGTCAATGCATTCGTCAGGATGAATGACCAGGAAATTCGGGCCTTCAAAAAAACAATCCATGGGACACACCGTCACACAATCGGTGTACTTGCACTGGATACAGGCTTCCGTCACTACATAGGTCATGAAACAGCTACTTCAACAAATAAAGACGGGGCATAGCATAACAGCTGAGCATGAGCATCATGTGATCGCTGTCGGCTATGCCCCGCGTATTCAGCCTGAGTTCAGGCTTCTACTATGCGGTTTGCTTCGCCACTTCACTTAAATCGCAGGCGGCTCCACAGGCAAAAAGTGGAAAGGTTTAGTGGGCTTGAAATGCTCCAGCACTTCGCCCATGTAGACCGTACTTTGTTCTGGCCCCAGCTCCAACTTCATGACCTTGCCGCTTTCTGCCGAGAAATCGACCTTGGTCATATCCACCCAGAACGCACCCGGCGACAGCACCGAGTCAAAGTAATACAGACTACGCTGGTGGTCGAACACCGTACGCCAACGTGTTGAAGAGTTTTGCGGCTGCCCCTCCACCTTCATGCCATAGGGCGTAGAGGCATTACGGATCACACTCAGGACACTGGCAACGGCTTTATCATCGCTTAGATCGCGTGGCACGGCATCAATATAAAAAGAGGCACGGACAAAACGGTCTGCAGCACGACTCGTACCGGGCAACATGTTCACGCCCCCCACCTGCTCCCAGTAATCCTTAATAGCCAATTGCTGGTCAAAAACAGGAGAGTTCGTCATGACCTGATACTTGCGGCTATGGTGAATATGCTGTTTTCCGTCGATGTACTCAATAATCGCGCTGTCCCCGGACGAGTCCGACATGGACAAGTGCAAGGTCGCCAGACGATCCTCATCGGGCATGGTATCCGTCAATACGACAAATGGATTTTTCTCCAAAGCAGCAACGGCTTCTGCAACGGTTGCAAAGTTATCAAGCACATATTGTCCCCACAAAGACAAGCTCAAAGTCTTGTCACCCTTTTTGGGGGTAGGAAACTGCGACTCAGGCAGCCACAACAAATTAACGTTCAACCCCTTCTCATTAGCACCATCGGTCGAAGCCATGTCATAGCCTGAAGCAATCACGCTGCCATACTTAGAGGTCCACTCGACCGAGGCAGGACCAGCCTCACCATTACGCTTTGCGCCACGAGGGAAAATCCAGAGATTGGTTCCAACATCCTTTTTCCAGTCCATGGAACGACCGGTAATCACCTGTCCGTTATCACCCAGAAAAACAGCTCGGGTACACGCCTGAGAGGCCGCAGGCACCAAAGCCAGCCCAACTGCACATGCCAGCAAAGTACGACGACATTTTTTTAGCAACATCTTTCTCTCCAGAGACGGCTAGCCGCCCAATCAATGAAACAAAAAAACCGACTGCTTTCACAGCCGATACATTGGACACGGGTGTAACAGAAACAGGATTAGGACATTGCGTCAAGCCAAGTTAAGTCTTGTGGTGCAAGACCGACAAAAACAGAGCATGAAATCCCTTGTTTTGAGAATAAAAACATTTGCTAACTCATGATCGACCGCAATATTATTTTTCCTTACTGATCGCCTTGAAGCTGCGTTTTTCACTCTGAAAACCTGAGTAGCTGCCTTATCAGCCCGCGTATAAATGAACCAAATACGATCTCCAAACTAAACACACCTTTTTCTTGTTTTTAAAAAACTTAAAGATAGTCATTCAGGTCTGAAAACACAGGCGATGTGTGCTCGAAATCTTTCACCCAGAACTGGAAGATCATTAATTACCAGGAATGGTCAAATCCTATCCGTAGGCACAAGGAACGGCATAATGCCTCGACACGGACTTCAATAACATGCAATAAAAAACAGCCCGTAACGGGCTGTTTTGCATATTCGTCTAAAACTCCAGGCAATCAAAAAACTCCGGCAATCCTGCATAGCTATCCATAAGCTGGTCAATGACATAAGCACTATCACGGGTTTCCAGAGCCAGCAGGTTTTCCCGGTAATCTTCTTCAGCCAAGCCAACGGCTATGCGGCCCGGTTCGACACGGGCACCGGCCAGCAGCTCGGACAGCTTGGGGTCCTGCATCGCCTCCAGGGCAGCGCGCAAGGCCAGTTCTTCGTCCGTAAAACCAACTTGTCCGGTGCGATCAGCGCGTAACGCCGCTTGCACTAAGGGCAACAAATTATCAATATCTTGCTTGCTAAGGTAAAACACATGCATGACACGTTCTCCACGGGTTGGTGATCGGCTAGTCCAGCATACCGAAAGACATAAGACTGACGCTAGTGCGCCGTCATTTACAGAATTAAAAAGGGGGTCCATGACAATGATGCGTAAACTCACTCATTCCCGCTGGCTATTATTGGGAATCTTGCCACTGGCCAGTCTGGCTCATGCCCAAGTGAGTGCTCAACGTCCAGACGCCATTTCCGACAGCACGACTTCGCCACACTATGCCGTGCAGATTACACCCTATGCCTGGATTACCGGCTTGTCGGGTGAGTCCTCCCCCTTCAAACGCGCGCCCTCCCTGGATATAGAAAAGTCCTTTTCAGATGTCCTGCACGATCTGCGTGCCGCGGCCTTTCTGAACGCCTGGGTGCGTCGCGACCGCTATGTGTTCAACAGCGACCTGCTCTACGTGAACACACGCGAAAGTGAAGTGGTAGGTGGTTTGCCTTTGGTCGGTGCTGCAGAAGGGACCGTGGACACGCGTCTGTTCATGGCCACATTACAAGGTGGTTACCGCATCTACGACACTGAACAAGCCAGCCTGGACGCACTGGCCGGTTTTTCTTTTTGGGATATACGCACCCGTGCCCATCTGAGTACAGCTGGCCGAACCCGGCATCATCAGGAGAGCTTCAATTGGGTGGACCCCATGATAGGACTGCGTGCGTTCTATCGTTTCACCCCGGAGTTTTCCACTCAAGCCCAGATCCACTTGGGCGGCTTTGGCGTGGGCTCGCGCCTGAGCTATCAAGCCACCTTGACCTTGAACTACGAGCTGTCAGAGAACTTCTCCATCGCTGCCGGATACAAGATGCTGGATGTGGACTATCGTCGCTCCGGCCATGTCTTTGACACTCGCATGTCGGGCCCCGTGCTGGGGCTGAGCTGGCGCTACTGATTGCACGTGAAAAGGGGGCGGTTCCGCCCCCTTTCACCGAACATCAGGCCATACCATCTACCTGATGCCGTCGCTCCCAGAACCGTGAAGACACTTTTTCAAGCAGATCATCACCGGTTTTGATGACGAACACACCCTTGTCCACTGAAACACCCGCCCGGTCCAGCAAGGGTTGGGCTGCACCGTTATGACCAATTGCTTTCAAGTGTCCATAGGCGTCGGCTACAAAATCCACCGCCGCCTTGTTGGTGCACAGCTTTGAAGCCTCTTCCTGAGTAAGCAGCAAGGCCACCGCATCAAACAGAACCGAGGGCGCACCCGCAATCTTTTCATCGGCAGCCAATTGTGTACCGTCTGACAGCGTCACTCCCCCTACTTGCGGAGCGATAAGCTTGACGGCCACACCGGCCTCCTGAGCCCCTGTCAGCAGCATTTCCAGCAAGCCCTTGTCAGCTCCGTCCGTTACCAGAATACCCAGCATCCGACCGGCAATCGGCGACTTCTGGGCCAGTATGGACAAGGCTTTGGAAGGTGCCATGTCGATCGGCTCGCGGGCGGGCTTGGCAGGAGGCGGCAAATCCAGCCCCAATCCCTGAGCCGCTCGTTTGGCCAGATCCTCATCAATGACACGCATGTGCGAGAGCACACGCACACGAACATGATTGAGCTGGACCTTGGACAGTTCAAATACCAGTCCGGCAATCAGATGCTCCTGCTCAACTTCAGTCTGAGAGCGATAAAACAATCGGGCCTGGCTGTAATGATCCGAGAACGACTCAGCCCGTACACGCAGTTTTGCGCCATCGTCTACGGTACTAGGGAAGGTACGAAAGCCATGGGGCTGCGCGCGCGGTCCGCCCGATTCACCCGCCTCCTCCAGGCTGTTGGGCTCGTAGGTCGCACGACCCTTGGGAACCTGCGTCTGCATCATGCCGTCGCGCTGCATATTACTGAACGGGCAGCGGGGTGCATTGATAGGAATCTGATGAAAGTTGACCGTTCCCAGTCGAGACTTTTGCGTATCCAGGTAGGAGAACAAGCGGCCTTGCAGCAAAGGATCATCCGTAAAGTCGATCCCCGGAATGATGTTGGACGGCAAGAAAGCAACTTGCTCGGTCTCTGCAAAGAAGTTGTCGGGATAACGATCCAGAACCATACGACCCACGATTTTGACGGGTAGACTTTCCTCGGGAATGAGTTTGGTCGCATCCAGCACATCGTAGTCCTGCTTGTCAGCCCACTCCTGATCGAAAACCTGCACACCCAGCTCCCACTCCGGGAAGGCTCCGCTTTGAATCGCCTCGTACAGATCGCGTCGTAGATAATCCGAGTCTGCCCCGGAAATCTTGACCGCCTCATCCCACAGGGTGGACTGCAAGCCCTGCTTGGGTTTCCAATGAAACTTCACAAAATGCGACTTGCCCTTGGCATTCACAAAACGGAATGTGTGCACACCAAAGCCCTGCATCATGCGAAAGGACCGTGGCAAGGCTCGATCGGACATCAACCACATGACGGTATGTAAAGACTCGGGCATCAGGGAGACAAAATCCCAGAATGTGTCATGGGCTGACGCTGCCTGAGGAAAGCCCCGGTCCGCCTCGGGTTTGACGGCATGGATCAGATCCGGAAATTTGATGGCGTCCTGGATAAAAAAAACGGGCATATTATTGCCCACCAGATCCCAGTTGCCCTGCTCGGTATAGAACTTGACCGCGAAACCACGCACGTCACGTGGTGTGTCTTTGGAGCCTTTAGAGCCCGCTACCGTTGAGAAACGACAGAACACCGGCACCCGATGTCCTTCCTTTTGAAATACACAGGCCTGGGTCAACTCCGGAATCGCTTGCGTGCATTCAAAATAACCATGTGCTCCTGTGCCGCGAGCATGAACAATGCGCTCCGGTATACGTTCATGGTCGAAATGGAATATTTTCTCGCGCAGGACAAAATCTTCCAGCAAGGTCGGGCCACGCGCCCCGAAACGCAAGGAATTCTGATTGTCCGATATGGGTACGCCATGATTGGTCGTCAACTCAGCATGGCCAAACTGATGCAACTCCCCGCCTTGCCCCACGGCATCCTGATTGGTTTTGGCTGCGGATTTCTTCGTCACCATATGTCCTCCAATCAAATCAAACGAAAACCCCATTCCACTGGGGTGCCCCTGGAAAAAGCCTAGAAGTTTTAATGACTTGATGTGCGAAGCAATCTCTCAAAACGTAAACAAGCATGTCCAGCTTTTTTCGTGACAGAGCCGTAACTGTCTGGTGAGCTCTGACATCATGCCCACCTCCTCGCTCTATACTGGGCACGCTTTATCGCCTGCTCAAGCGCGGGCTCCCCGTTTCTTTTTGGAATGATTTCGTGTTTCAAGTCGCTGCTCTCGTTTTCGCCCTGTATGTCGCCTGGCGACTGATCAAACCGCTGAAGATCAAACCCTGGATCAAATGGCTGCTCAGCATCTTGGCCGTCGCCGCCACCTTCCACCACTACACCGTAGCGCTGTTCTGGGGCTCACGGGCTTCACCGGAAATTCCCGCACAAGTCATCATGATCCTGGGCTGGGCTTTCGGGGCCGTCCTGCTGGCTGCCTGCTTTACCTTGATCACCGATCTGGCAGGTTTGCTGATGCGCGTTCTGTACAAGCCAGCCGGGCTGCTTCTGTTGCGCTCCCCTGCCTTGCGGGGCGTGCTGGGCATCACAGCTGTCAGCCTGTCCGCACTGGGTGTCTGGCAGGCAGTGCAAGTCCCCGAGCTCAAGTCCATCGAAGTAAAGGTCAAGGGCCTGTCCCCCAAGCTGGATGGTTTCAAGCTGGTGCAACTGACTGATCTGCACGCCAGCCGTCTGCTGCAAGGCCCCTGGATACAAGCCATTGTTGATAAAACACAGGCTTTGAAACCGGACCTGATCGTCATTACAGGTGATCTGGTCGATGGCACGGTGAAAGCTCGCCGCAATGATGTCGCCCCCTTGCAAGCCCTGTCTGCCCCGCAAGGGGTGTGGGTAATTGCAGGCAACCACGAGTACTACACCCAGTACCAGCCCTGGATCGAGCACTTCAACAGCCTTGGGCTACGTATGCTTCTGAACGAGCACAGCATTATTGAACAAGACGATGCTGCTTTTGCTTTGGCTGGCATTACCGACAAGTCGGCAGCCGTGCATGGGCAGCCCATGCCCGATGTGGCTGCAGCAGTCGCCGGGATCCCTGCTGGCATGCCCATCATCATGTTGGCCCATCGCCCTGACACCGCCAAGGAAAGCGCAGCGGCGGGGGCGGCCTTGCAGTTGTCGGGCCATACCCATGGCGGCCATATTGTGGGCATGCACAAGATCGTGCAGATGGCCAATGATGGCTATGTGGGTGGACTGTATCAAGTGGGGGATATGCAGCTGTACGTCAGCTACGGTGCCGGATTGTGGGCGGGCTTCCCGCTGCGACTGGGGCGCGCCTCAGAAATCACCTTGATTACCTTGCGCGCCTCCTGATTCCAGGACTGGAACCAGAGCATCAAGACACGCTGCGCAGCGCCCGTCGACACAGGCGCTGCACAGCAGCATTATCCGGCGCTTGCGTCTGCCATTGGGCACATAGATCACGCACCCACTGCGGCTGATCCTTGGCCGCATCATTCAAGAAATTGGCTACCGAGTCCTGCACATACACACTGCCATCCCGATACAAGAGCTCAAGAATCGGCAACATGCGTTCCGGTTCTTTTTTCAGGATGGCAATATGTGCGCACCACACTCCCCGAGGGCGCAAAGCCTCACACGCAAAGCGACGCAGATACTCCGAGTCTGTGCGCGCCCACTGCTGCAAGCTCTGAATCGACACATCCAGCTCTGCCACCAAGTGAGGGCGTACCGCCATCCAGGCCCATTCACGCACACCAAAATGCGCATCATCAGCCAAAGGACGCAGTGTCTCCAGGCGCTGGGGAACGCTTAAGGATGTACGGGCCCCCACCATGAAACAAGCCCAACCCCGTACCACGTCAGCCTGATGCTCCACACAGCGCGTCCAGGCCATCTCGCCATACCTGTCCAGCAAGTATTCCGCAATGGCTTTCATGCGCTTGAGAATGCCCAATTGGGCCAGGGTGTCGATGTGCTCTGCGCCCTGCTCATCAAGTTCCGGAAATACGATCGCCACCAGCACGCGCTGATCGATGGCCAAGGACTCGGTCAGAGTAAGGCCCTGGATTTCCCCCTTGGACAGAGCCAGCAATATATCGGCCGGTATGTCCGCGACCTTGACATAAGCCTTGCGGTTTTCGGTACTCATGACGCGTCGTCTCCACCAGCGGCTTTGTTCAACAAGGCGCTAAGCTGTGTGCACTCCGCCTCGGACAAATGCTGGAACAATTCGCCTATCCACTGAGCGTGAGTTCCTATCAGCGCCCTGGCCAACTCCGCTCCCTGAGGGCTGAGTTTCACCATGACGGAGCGCCGATCGGTCTGAGCCGCAAAGCGCTGCACCAAGCCCGCTTTCAGCAGCCCATCCACCAGAGTTGTGACAGTCGCCCGCGTAACGCCTGCCCGTTCAGCCAGGATGTGGGAAGGCATCCCGTCGGGTGCTTCCTCCAGCAGGAACAAAAGTACAAAACGGGCTTCACTCAAGCCATGGGGCGCCAACAAGGCGGCGCAGTCCCGATCAATACGGGCAGACAAGGACAGGAGCTGAAAACACAGGGACATGCCCTGAACGTTGACGCCCTTTTGCTGCTCTGCGTGCGAGAGCAAGGCCCGATATTTCGCTTCCAGTTTCATAGTTCGACATCGAATGATTTGATATCGAATCTTAATGTCAGACCGCTTCAAAAAACAAGAAAAATAAAGGAGGGCTGATTTCATATCATGCCAATTCAATCCATAAAGCGGAATATGTCCAGGTAGTAAGGAGCCTATCGATAAAGACAGCCATTTTTTCGACGAAAGAGTGTCGCCAAAATTCGACAATGCCACATTTTAAGCTTGATGCTTACAAGACAGGCCCACGCATGCGGTAAGGTATAAGGCTGGTCAGGCATCAGCCCTGCCACCGTTCATCAGCAGCACACATGGAATCCGATTACCAGCATCATGAATAGCATCAAGAAATCGAGCAAATTGGCGAATGTTTTGTACGATATTCGCGGCCCCATCATGGACCGGGCCAAACAAATGGAAGACGAGGGCCAGCAACTGATCAAGCTCAATATCGGCAACTTGGCGGTATTCGGTTTTGACGCCCCGGAAGAAATCCAGCTCGACATGATCCGCAACCTGCCCAACTCTTCGGGCTACTCGGATAGCAAAGGTATTTTTGCCGCGCGCAAAGCCGTCATGCACTACACCCAGGAACAAGGGATCAAGGGCGTGACGCTGGAAGATATTTACCTGGGCAATGGCGCCTCTGAGCTGATTGCCATGGCCACCAACGCCCTGCTGGACGACGGTGATGAACTGCTCCTGCCCATGCCCGACTATCCGCTGTGGACGGCTGTAACCAGCCTGTCCGGCGGTACGCCCGTGCACTACTTGTGTGACGAATCCAAAGGCTGGATTCCGGATCTGGACGATATCCGTTCCAAGATCACCCCACGCACCAAGGGCCTGGTTGTCATCAACCCGAACAACCCCACCGGCGTGCTCTACCCCGACTCGGTGCTGCAAGCTCTGGTCGATATTGCTCGCGAATTCAATCTGGTACTGCTGGCCGACGAGGTCTACGACAAGGTCCTGTTCGACGACATGAAGCACACCGCCATGGCCAGCCTGTCCAACGACGTACTGACCCTGACCTTCAACTCCCTGTCCAAGAGCTACCGCGCATGTGGTTACCGCGCAGGCTGGCTGGTGATTTCGGGCGACAAGAAAGCCGGTGCCGACTACATCGAAGGCCTGAGCATGCTGGCCAATATGAAGCTGTGCGCGAACGTGCCCGGCCAATGGGCCATTCAAACCGCCTTGGGCGGCTATCAAAGCATTAACGACCTGGTATGCGAAGGCGGACGTCTGCGTCGTCAGCGCGATCTGGCTTACGAGCTGATCACCGCCATTCCCGGGGTTAGCTGCGTCATGCCCCACGCTGCCCTGTACATGTTCCCGCGTCTGGATCCCGAGGTTTATCCCATCAAGGACGACCGCCAATTCTTCCTGCAACTGCTGGAAGCCACCCGCGTGATGCTGGTGCAAGGCACGGGCTTTAACTGGCCTCATCCGGATCACTTCCGCATGGTGTTCCTGCCCCACGAGCCGGACCTGCGCGAGGCCATCAACCGCATCGCCAAGTTCCTGAAAGACTACCGTATCAAGCACGGTACAGAACGGCCTGAGTTTGCCCAGGCGACCATTCCAGTCGTAGACAGCGCCGAAGCTGAATAAAAATCGGACTCAATGAAAAAAGCCAAGGACTCATTCTCCTTGGCTTTTTTTGGCACTCAAGATACTTGAGACAATTGCTCCGCAACCCAAGCAATAAAAACACGCAGCCGAACATTCGTATGTTTGCTGCGATGAAAAGCCACATACAAGGGCATAGGGTCCATTGCCCAATCCGGGAATAACGCGATCAGGCGCCCTGCTTGCACCGCTTCCTTGGCCAAATACGCCGGCAGGCAAACCAGCCCCAAACCCGCCTCACCCGCTGCCAGATAGGCATTGCCATCATTCACGGCCAAGCCATAACGGCCTGGCAAGGAAACCCGCTCTTTATGGCGACGCAAGGCATAAGGAAACGGTTTGTTCTGATGTTCCCACAGGTATCCCACCATTCGATGCGCAAGCCCTTCCAGCTCTTCAGGATGCACAACGGTACCAAACCGCTCCAGATACGAGGGTGCTGCATAGATAGACAGATCCAGCGCCCCCACCCGCTTGGCAATCAAGGACTGGTCTTGAATCTGACCACCTCGAACCACACAGTCCATGCTTTCATCGAGCAGATCTACCGTCTTGTCGCCTACGCCCATATCCAGCTGAATATCCGGGTAGCGTGCGTAGAACGACGGCAAGGCAGGCACCAGCACACGGCTGGCTAAAGGGCTGGGCACATCTACCCGCAAGCGGCCACTGGGCGAAGCCAAGGCTTGGGCCAGATCCCGCTCACTGTCTTCCAGATCGGCCAGCAATTGCACCACACGCTCAACATAAAGTGCTCCAGCGCTGGTCACACTGACCTTGCGCGTCGTGCGATTCAGCAAGCTCACCTGCAAGCGTGCCTCCAATTGCTGCACCAGATGCGTGGCCCTGGTTCGGCTCAGATGCAAAGCTTGGGCCGCCTTGGTAAAGCTGCCCGTCTCCACCACCTTGGCAAAGGTACGCATCGCTTCGAAACGGTCCACGTATTGTCCCCAATCGGTTGCAGTAATTGTTTGGATTATAGAAATAGTGTTGTCTGCCATCCAGCGTTTATCTGTCCACGCACAAGACCTACAGTGCATAGCTCAATGAACTTCACCTGCCCAGCAGGCACTGGAAAGCATGATGACTACCTTACGCCAAGCCGTCTTCCCCACCGAACGCCAAGCCTTGTATGAGCGCGGTCACTACTCACCGGCGATCCGTTCCAATGGCTTTTTGTTTATTTCTGGCCAGGTCGGCAGCCGCGAAGACGGCTCACCCGAGCCGGACCTCGAACAGCAAATACGTCTGGCCTTTGAGAACCTCCATACCGTGCTGGGCGCAGCGGGTTGCAGCTTTGCTCATGTGCTGGATGTGACGCTATTTTTGGTCAACCCGGAAGCCAATCTGGAAACCCTGTGGAAGGTTCTGCCGGACTACTGGGGTGATGCGCCCTACCCGGCGTTGACAGGCGTAGGGGTGCCTTGGTTGTCAGGCTTTCAGTTCGAGATCAAGGTAGTGGCGCAACTGCCCGAACAAGCCTGATACGCAAGCTCTTGTCTTCTTTATCGATAGGCTAATCGTGCTGATTGGACTCACTGCCAGGCAATGCAGCTAATACCGCAGCCTGCATACTTTGCGTAAACGCGGTATCGCCCATGGCCCGACTGACCATCCCTGTCCCCAACATGGCGGCAAACAAGAGCATGACTTGCTCTTCGGTCTGCTCGGCACACGCTTGCAGGGCAACGCCACGAAACTGCTCAAACAAGCTCTCTACGCCTTCGCTGTAAATTGCCGTGGTCTGCGCATCCGCAGGCAGGCCGCTGGCCAGGGAAGAAAAGGCCAGGATCGGGCAGCTTTGGGTTTGAGGACGGTGCTTGAAATATCGCCGCATCAAGGCTTGAAACCCTTGCACGGCGTCCTGTTCATAGCGCTGGTTGATACGCTCCCAGGATTCGGAAGACTGGGTAAAGGCAAATCGGGAGGCCTCGTCAATCAAGGCCTCCTTGGAAACAAACTGCTTGTAGAAAGCGCCTGCCGTCAGGCCCGCCTCTTTCATGATGTCCCCGATCGAAACCCCTTCCACCCCATGTTTGCGAAACAGTCGGCAAGCCGTCTCCAGCACCCGCTCGCGGTTGCGTTCGGCCTGCTCACGCGAGACACGCCCCATTCAAACCTCCGGACGACGAAAGGCAATCAGCTTGGCAATCAGGCGCTGGCACACCTCATTGTTCTGATTCAGGGTGTGAGACTCCACCACCACCATGCCCCTGTCCGCTTTGGAGCGGGAAGGCTGAATGTCGATGATTTTACTGAGCACATGCAAGACATCGCCAGGGCGCGTAGGCCGTGGCCAATCGATTTGCCCGCCTGCACCAATGATCCCCTGACTGAATACCAGGCTGTCCACCAACAGCTTCATGGTAATAGCGGCAGTATGCCAACCACTGGCGGCCAGCCCCTGAAAGAACGTGCCCTTGGCCGCCTCTGCATCCAGATGGAAAGGTTGTGGATCAAACTGGCGGGCAAAACTGACAATTTGTGCTTCATCCAGAGCATGTTCTGCGCTGCGAAACTCCATTCCCAGGGCCAGATCCTCAAGATAGACAGGTGCTGTAAGGCTCATCCGAATACTCTCCAGAAAGTGTGTGAGTGCGTGTCGCTGCCCGCGTAAATAGATTATGGATGGCAGCTATCCTTGCACGGCTTTCCTGGAAAATCAAGGATAGATTATGGTCATACTCTATTTTTTAGAATGGTAATAATTCTGCTTTTTTTACTGCGGAACAAACCATCCAGAAGCTTGAAAGCAGGTGCCTGAACGCCGAAAAACAGTCTAAAAATCAGTTCCTTGCGGCCAGATGAAGGCACAGTAGCCAGTGACACACCCGTCAGGCCACACCCCTGCCACTACAGGCACAATGCATCTTGAATGCTACACATCCCTCCAAAAACCAACGCCTGGGTTTTCTATCGTTCTGCATCCTGATTACAATCACACTCTTGCGGTTCTGTCGGGACTAACGGTGCTTCATACCCGTCTTTCTTTCCCAGGTACAACCAGACCTTACCCTGCCCTGAGGCCACAAACTTGTTGATTCAACAAGTCTTTTGCACCCGCTTCAAGCATGGCTAACCCATTGATTAAGAGGAGATCCTACACCTATGTGCAAATTCATTTATGCACTCTTCTTTGGTATAGAGAACGGCTCAAGTTTTCGATTTCGCAGCGCGATAATCTAGACTTGAGCGAAGCAATAACTTACTGAAAGACTTCACTCAGGCCTCAAGAATTATCGTCAGCTTCTATTGACGAGGATGCGCTGTACCCGCGCACCCAAAAAACTTGAGCATGTCATGAGTACTTTACTGTCAGTCCACTCACTCTCTTACGAAACCCTTTCCGGTCCTTTATTCAAAGAAATTGCCTTCACTATCAAGGCCGGAGATCGAGTTGGACTTATAGGCCACAACGGTTGTGGCAAAAGCACCTTAATCAGCCTGCTTTGCGGCGAACTGACGCCCAGGCAAGGCAGTATTTCACTAGCAAACCACTGCATTCTGGCGCGTGTTGAGCAATACCTGCCAACGGATCTGCACGCCTTGAGTTTGCTGAACGCCGTACTGGCTGCCCTGCCCGCAGAGCAGCACGATACGGATTCCTGGCGCGCAGAAAGCTTGCTTGGCGAGATGGGCTTTCAGGAACAGGACTGGCATACCCAGGTCAGTGACTTAAGTGGTGGGCAATACACTCGCCTGCTGCTGGCACGGGCCTTGATTACCCAGCCTGATCTGCTCTTGCTGGACGAACCCAGCAACCACCTGGACTTGCCTTCCCTGCTTTGGCTGGAAAGCTTTCTAAGCAATTGGTGCGGCACATTTGTGCTGGTCTCTCACGACCAGCGCTTGCTGGATAGTGTGTGCAACAGCACCATTATTTTGCGTGATCGTACGTTGTCTTTTTTCTCTCTGCCCTGCTCGGCTGCGCGTGAAGCATTGCGCAATCGGGACGAGGCGGATTTGCGTCGTCATCAAGGCGAGCAAAAGGAAATTGATCGCATCGAACAAAGCGCAAAACGCTTGGCTATCTGGGGACAGGTCTACGACAACGAGACCTTTTCCCGCAAAGCCCAAAGCATGGAAAAGCGCCTGTCCAAACTGCGTAAAAACCAGACCGATCTGACGGATGGCACACCCTGGACCTTGCGGCTGCATGGCCTGGACATGAAAGCAGATCGTCTACTGGATATTGCAGATATGGCTGTCAGCCCGGCACAGAACCTGCCTGCTCTCTTTCAAGCCCATGGCCTGCAAGTGCGCAGCGGGGATCGCATCGGATTGGGCGGTCGCAATGGTTGCGGTAAATCCTCTTTATTGCGTCAGCTATGGCGATACTGGCAAGACGAGGCGGACATGGACGGGCTGAAGTTTCACCCGCAATGCCGCATTGGTTATTACGACCAGGACCAGCAGCAACTGGATGGTTCCAAGACCTTGCTGCATGCCTTGCAGGACTTCTCGCCCTTGCCGGACGATGTCAGGAAAATGGCGCTGATCAGTGCCGGTTTTCCTTATCTGCGGCATGCACAGAAGGTGGATAGCTTGAGTGGTGGCGAGCGTGCTCGGCTGATGTTTATTGCCCTGTCGCTGGCCAACTATCATCTGCTCTTTCTGGACGAGCCAACCAACCACCTGGACCTGGACGGCAAGGAAGAACTGGCAGAGGAACTGTGCAAATTCAAAGGCGGTTTTATCCTGGTCACCCATGACCGGGAGCTGCTGGAGAAAAGCTGCAATCGCTTCTGGCTGGTGGACGAGGGTTCCTTGATGGAAATGCAGGACTTGACGCAGTTGTATGCCGCTCTGGTCCAGACAGATCAGCCAGAGGAATCCTCATCAATCTTCAGTCCGGGCTCAGGGAGCACAACAAGGGCTCAATCAGCCCCCTCCAGCGACGACACGCTGCTGGAACAACTGATTGAACTGGAAAGCAAACTGGAGGCTGATATGGCACGCAAGCCCAAGCATCAAAAGCCTGGCTTGCAAGAGGTCTGGCAAGCAGAAATTCACAAGCTGCGCCAAGCCTTGAACCTGGAGTAATCCAGACCTTATGCCTTGTCTGCTCAACAGATCCGGCAAGGCATAAAAAACAGCCCCTTGTTGTCAGATTCAACAAGGGGCTATCTGTATCTGCTGGGCTTCAGTCTGCTAAATCCAGCACCAAGGTCTGCGACATCAAGGGCGAACCCTCACGCAAAGGCTCGGGCTCTCCGCTGGGCACAAAGCCATAACTCTCATATAGCCGGACGGCTGCTTCATTCGTCAGGGTCACACCTAAGCGAACACAGGCTGCTTGCCTGCTTTCTGCCCATTGCACTGCGGTATCCAGCAGAGCAAAACCTGCCCGCAAACCTCGCGCGGACGGTGCCACCCACATCTGATAAATATCGGCCACAGCGGGTTCCGAAGCAGACAACTTGCACCAGACCAGGCCGCAAGCCTGCCCCTCTTTTTCAGCGAACAAGACACGGTCCGTCTCGGACGCACAAGCAGCTTGAATCCGCTCCTGCCAGAAATGCTCAGGATGTGTGGACTCCACGGCATAGGTACTCCCAAATGCATCAGGACAATCACGCAAGGCGCCAAGACGCAATGCTTGATACAGGCGCCACTCCTGCGCCTGAACCGGACGAATAGAGATCACAACACATCCTTTTCAAGAGGAATCTGGTGGTAATCAAGGCCGTACAGCCGTCACCTCCAACTCGACCAACCAGCCTGGGTTCACCAGAGCCTGGACCGCCATGGCTGATCGTACAGGCAGATTTGGCTGTTCCTTGGTTCCAAAGTACTTGGAATAGCCTGCCATGAAGCCGTCAAAATCCAGCTTGCCGCCCTCCGGAGCAACCAGGAAGGCCTGCATCTTGATAATGTCCCCGACCGACATGCCCATCCCTTCCAACTGAGCCTTGATCTGCTCCATGATGGATTCGGTTTGCTGCTGCATATTGCCGTAGGCTGCCGTGCTGGCTGCATCAGCCGACTTGTCGCGCACAGCGGGAACAGTGCCGCTCAAGTACACCGTGGTTTTACCGGCAGGCACTTCCACTGCCGTCAGAATCGGGAAATCCGAATTGGGAATAGGATGGCGCTTCACATCCTGCGCCAACGCCGGTGCAGCCAGACCACTGATCAAAGCAGCAGAGACAAGCATCTTCACGACATTCATAGTTTTCTCCTGATTGAAGGTTCAAAAACCAAGACTTCACTAGGTACAAGCTCTTCCCTAAAGCCTATTTAATTTCAGAAAGCCGCTCTAAAGTTCAGACAGTTATCTTTTGATTCAAAAAAACTGACTTTCTGTAGCCTGTGCAGCAGGCTGTTATCAAGGCAGTAAGCTCATCCACAGAAAACCTCTGATCAGTCCAAAGCTTAATTCAAAGGCCTCAACAGCAATAAAGCACACAAAGCCAGCATGAAAACAGCGATGCTGCCATCCAGTACACGCCAGGCCAACGGTTGACGAAACACAGGTTGCAGCAACCGCGCCCCATAGCCCAAGGCCAGAAACCAGCTGGCACTGGCCGCACAGGCCCCAACAGCAAATGCCCACTGCAAGTTACCGGGATAAGGAGTGGACAGACTGCCCAACAGCACCATCGTATCCAGATAGACGTGGGGGTTCAAAAAGGTGAACGCCAGACAGGTCAGCAAGATACGGCGACGATTGCGCTCGCTCCCCTGCCCGGCCATCAGGCCTCCTTTACCAGTCCAGGCCGGCTGCGCGGCCAGCAGCCCATACCAGGCCAGAAAAGCCGCAGCACCAAAGCGCAGAACTTGCAGCAAACCAGGCCATTCCCGAACCAAAGTCCCAATGCCGGCCACGCCCCCCAGAATCAGGACAATGTCGGCCAGCGCGCAGATTGCCACCACCAGCCCCACATGACTACGCTCCAAGCCCTGCCGCAACACAAAGGCATTTTGAGTGCCGATAGCCATGATCAGGCCTGCCCCCGTCAGAAAGCCAGTTGCAACAACAGAGAAGAACATGCCATCCATCCACAGAATTGAAAAACTGCGTTATGGTGCTGTCATTTACGGTTTAAGCAAAGCTAATTATTCTTCACTTAATCAAGAATAATTAATCGAACAAGCCAGCTATGGATCTGCTGCACCCACAACTACGAGCATTTACGGCCGTCCTGGAAGAAGGCAGTTTTGAAGCAGCCGGGCGCAAGCTGTACATCACCACCTCAGCCATCTCGCAGCGTATCAAAGCGCTGGAGGACAGACTGGGGCAAGTGCTGGTCCTGCGCCAGCCACCTTGCCGTCCAACACCGGCGGGAGAGTTGCTGCTGCGCCGTGTCCGTCCCATGCAGGTTCTGGAAGCCGAGGCCGTCGCAGACTTCCTGCCAGAACAAAATGGCCCACGTCGGCCTATCGCTATTGCGGTCAATAGTGACTCGCTGGACACCTGGTTTCTGGAAGCCTTGTCCCGGCTAAGTCAGGAATATGGCTACCTGTTTGATGTGCGCGTGGATGATCAGGACCACACACTGGAATTGATACGCAATGGCTCCGTGCTGGGCGCGGTCACTGCGGAACCTGCCCCCCTTCAAGGCTGCGAGGTGCAGGCCTTGGGCATCATGCGCTATCAGGCCATTGCTTCTCCCGAGTTTGTGGCCCGCCATTTTGGATTGGGAATAGACGCAGAATCCCTGGCTCAAGCCCCCATGATCGTCTTTAACCGCAAGGACGAATTACAGTGGCGCTTTATACGCCAAATCACGAATGAATCCGTCGCCCCTCCCATCCACTACCTGCCCACCTCCACCGGCTTTGTGAAAGCAGCGGCTTTGGGCCTGGGATGGTGTCTGGCACCCGACTCCATGGTCAGCGATGCCCTGGCCGCCGAAGAGCTGGCTTTAGTCGCCCCCGGCCTATGGCTGGATGTGCCTTTGTATTGGCAACATGCGGCTATCCGCTCCGACACCTTGCGCAATATGGGTAGGGCCCTTCAAGAAGCAACCCGCAGCTCATTGCTGCCGGTGCCCTCTTGAACAGCTCTTTTGAGGTCCGTACGGGAAAACAGTGGGTAGAGTTTTCCACTTCAGGAAGATGGCAGAAG
This sequence comes from Alcaligenes phenolicus, assembly GCF_032063905.1. NCBI lineage: Bacteria > Pseudomonadati > Pseudomonadota > Betaproteobacteria > Burkholderiales > Alcaligenaceae > Alcaligenes > Alcaligenes phenolicus. The sequence continues at coordinate 539,792 of NZ_DAMBOE010000001.1, read as the reverse complement.
TCTGATTCATGCCGGCTCTTGCCACAGACTTGTCGAGAACAACACTCAGGACTTTCGTTTGGTTCTGGAAGGTCGGGCAAGCTCAGAAATAATGCGCGCCAGCTTCTGCGCCGCTTCCTTCATTTGCTCTGGACTGAATGCGCTCAAACCCAGAATCAGTCCCGAAGGCCCCTGCCCAGCGTGATACATGGGTGAGACGGGACGTACTGCCACGCCCTCCTTCATGGCCCGCTGCGCCACCACCACATCATCAACCGGCGAGGCCAGCCACAAGACGGAATGCATGCCTTGATCGCTTGGCTGCAAGCTGGCCAAGTCACTGGGCAAAACCTCGCGCACAATCTCAAAAAGGTGGTTACGACATTGGGTGTAGATCCCGCGCATACGCCGAATATGGCGCTCCAGATGCCCCTCTGAAATAAAGCTGGCCAAGACATGCTGGTCTGCACTGGGCGGGTGCCGATCCAGCAGAACGCGCGCTCCGCAAAAAGCCTGGACCAACTGCGGCGGCACAATCGCATAACCCATGCGCAACGAGGGAAACAGCACCTTGCTGAAGGTTCCCAGATAAATCACCCGCTCCGGGTCCAGGCCCTGCAGGGAAGGAAAGGGATGGCCACTGTAGCGGAACTCGCTGTCGTAATCATCCTCGACAATCCAGGCGGACTTATCGCGTGCCCAGGCCAACAAGGCATTGCGCCGCGCCATGCTCATGGGCATGCCCAGAGGGTATTGGTGCGAGGGGGTGACAAAGGCAAGCCGCGCATCTGCTTGCAAACGTATGCCCGCCGCCACATCCAGTCCCTCTTCATCCACAGGCACACGAACCATCCGTTCCGGCGAACCTATCGTATTCAAGATCGCGGTCATGCCGGGATAGGCCGGGTTCTCTACCCAGGAAAAATCCTGCCTGCCCATCAAGACCAGACAAGCCAGAAACAAGCCTTGCTGAGTACCCGTCGTCACAATGACCTGCTCCGCCTCACAACGCACCGAGCGTGACCGGCGCACGTACTCTGCAATAGCCTCTCGTAAAGGCAAGGCGCCTTGAGGGTCCCCATAACCACCCGGCGCGCCCTGACCATGGGCTCGCAAGCGATTCCCCAAACGTCGCCAGATGGGGCCTGGCGCAGCGGCACCCAATGGAATCGACACAGCAAACGGGGCAGACGGCAAAGGCTGAAACTGAGCCGCAACCGTATTGAATGGCTGGGCGGCGGGTGGTGCAGGCTGGGCAGGCAGCGATGCCGTCCTGCGCTTCTTCGGCCTTGTTTTGGGATTGGCCAGCGACTGAGCAATATAAGTCCCCACGCCCGGCGAGGACTCCAGAAAGCCTTCGGCAATCAGTTGCTCGAAAGCCTCTACGACCGTGCCGCGGGCGACACCCAGGGACGCTGCCAGGGCTCGTGTGGAGGGTAAGGACTCACCCGGCTTGAGCGCACCGTTTTTTACTGCTTCGCGCAACTTCTGCGCCAACTGACGGCCCAGGCCCCCTGCACTTCGGTCCAGTTCGCCAAGGGAAGGAATCTTTGGATTATGAGCAGTGCGGGACATAAATTGTGGTCCATGAAAATAGCGCCAAACTGGTACAGATCAATGATCCAGAATAGACCAATAATAGACACATCACCCCTGAACCCCAAGCGAAGAAAGACAACGATGTATATCCCCGCCCACTTCGATGAATCCCGTCCTGAACCACTGCACGAACTGATCGCCCAGCATCCACTGGGCATTCTGGTCGCCAATGGCAAAAGCGGTTTAAGCGCGAATCACCTGCCCTTCATGCTGCATCCTCAGGAAGGTGCACAAGGGGTATTGCACTGCCACGTCGCCAGAAACAATCCCGTCTGGCAAGACCTGGAAAACGGTGACGAAGTGATGGTGATATTCCGTGCAGGAGACGCCTACATCTCCCCACAGTGGTTCCCAAGCAAACTGGAAACACACAAGCAAGTCCCATCCTGGAACTACATCGTGGTACACGCCTATGGGCGAGCAAGAATACGCGATGAAGAACGCTATGTGCGCGGGGCCGTGGCACGTTTGACCCGCATCCACGAAGCCAGCCAGCCCGTTCCCTGGAAGATGACAGATGGCCCTAAGGACTATATCGACGCCATGCTGAAAGCCATTGTCGGAATTGAAATTGAGATCACTCGGCTGATCGGCAAAACCAAGCTGAGCCAGAATAAGGAGGCTCGGGATGTGGAGGCGGCATCAGCAGCATTAATCAGCCAGGGAGATCTTTTCATTGGCTGTGCGATGCAGGCGGTGGCAGTAGACAAACGGGAGCAGGAGAACAAAGCGTAGATCACCTGTTCCCCAGCAATAAATATCTTTGCGTCTATTTTTTTATGTGCTGAGTGAAGCCAATGCCCGCAAGGGTGACGGCTTCACTCAAGCAGCCGCCTCGGCAACAGCCTTGCGCACAGCTTCACGCGCCCCTACGCGCTCCAGATAAGCACTTAGTTTGGGAAATTGGCTCATATCGACTGCATCTCCCTCCAGCCAACCACCTACTGTGTACAGATAAGCATCAGCCACGCTGAACTGCTCGCCCAACACCCAGGGACCCACAATCAAGGATTCCAGATAAGCCGCACAAACCGTCATGTTTTGCGGCACCTTGGCGCGCATGGCTTCTTCGGCCGCTGGATCATCTGCCCAACGAGAACCACGGCGCTTATGTGCATGGGCCACATGCACCGTGGATGCCAGATAGCTGTGCAGCTCCTGCATACGGGCGAATGCAAAGGGATCATTCACAGGCGCCAGCTTGGCATCCGGAAAGCTCTGTGCCACAAAAGCCAGCAAGGCCGGAGTTTCCGTCAAAGCCCCCTGCTCTGTCACCAGTGCCGGTACACGCCCCTTGGGATTGACGCGCAGAAACTCCGGGCTTTGCTGTTGATTCGCGCCAAAATCCAGCTTGACCACATCAAAATCAGCCCCCGCTTCATGCAGTGCAATATGAGTTGCAAGCGCACAGGTCCCTGGCGCGGAATAGAACACCCAACGAGACATGTCGATCTCCTTTTGTCCATAAAACGAAGGGACCATTATGACGCTGAAGCGCTGTTGGGCAAGCAAAAAACAAAAAACCCAACAGCCGTTAAGCTATTGGGTTTCTTGGGATATCTTGGTGGAGTCGGGGGGAATTGAACCCCCTAACAATCACCAGTTGGCGCGCCTTTCCACGTGACTCCTGTCATGTGCGTGTCATTTCTCACCCTTTTCACTATCAGGAGCAGCCTATGGCAGAACCTCTGTCGGAACTGTTGCGCTTACGCATAACGCCATCGCAACGCCAGCACCTAAGCGAAGCAGCGGCCTTAGCCGGACTATCCTCATCAGAATATGCCCGCCAACTGCTGACCACTTCTCAATCCATGCAATCAGAGCTGGCATCACTGCGCCATGCTCTAGAGACTCTGTTAGACCAACACTCGCTAGCTACTCAAATGGAAACCCTGATGCTGCTACGGATCTTGGTCCAACCCGAACAAGTCAGCCAGGTACACAAAAGCATGCTGACCATGGGACACATGCCAGCTCACTCGGAGATGTCATATGGAACCCGCACATAAAGAAGCCAAGCAACAATCAAGTGGCCGTGCCTTCATCCTCGGAGTAGTCGCAACACTTATTGTTCTTTCTGCCTGGAACTCCATCCCTGAGTCTGGCGGAAGTTGGATCTTGCAAGCGATCGCTTTTCTTGCACACATCTTCATGTGGTTTTTTATGATTGCCGTCGTCACCAAGTTTTGCTCGTCAATCTGGAGATGGCTCACTCGTTAACACAACAACAAGGATCATCATGATCAATGACCTCAAGACCGTTTCAGAAATCAACGCAGAAATTTCCCGCCTTCAGCGTAAAGCGGAAGTTATCAAACGCAAGACCCGCCAGAATGTACTTGCTGACATCGTACGAACCATGCGGGAAAACGACCTGACCATAGACGAGATTGCCCAGGCCTTTCGCCGTCCAAGCGTCAAGCCAAGTACCTCGCCCACAGTCAAATACAAACACCCTAGCGGTGCAACCTGGTCAGGCAGAGGCCGTACCCCAGGCTGGATGAAAGCAGCTGAAGCCGCAGGTGAGTCGCGTGAACGCTACCTGCTTCCCACCCCGTCCACCAACCCGCAGTAATACAAAAGAAGGGCATCTCCCCTTCCGCCCTCTCCCTTCCAGTCGTTCTGTGGCCCAGCGCCATCGTCTTCTATCCATTTGGAGTAATCATGAAACAGCTCCCCATTTCATTGGGTGCGCTAGCGTTGGCCTGCGCGTCCACCTCCTATGCCCAATCGTCCGAAGTTTTGACTGGACTTCCTGGATTGGCTTGCGAGGCCGTCCTATGCCTGTCCAGCAGCCTGCAACCAGGCGAATGCGCCGCCTCTCTCGATCATTACTTTGACATTCGCAAATACGCCAAAGGCATGCTCGACTGGGAGGCCACTGTAGACGCTAGACGTTTTTTCCTAGGTATGTGCCCAGTTGCATCTGAACCCGGCATGTCGGCACGTATGGATGCCATCTCTCGCGGAGCAGGCAAATGCGATCCTGACTATCTCAATGCGACATATGGGCAAGACATCTACCGCTACCGGATGGTGGGCTCTAATTATCTGGGCATACCCGCCATTCGGGACTTGTCCCTTATCAAGACAGTCACCCTAACTAAATTGCCCAGCTACTGCGTTGTCTACAACGATCATGAATGGACGTACGACTTGAGCATTAAGTACGTCGGTGATCCAAACCGTGGGGGCTATTGGGTTCCGGCCAGAGGCTACGTATCAGCCCAATCAAAATGGGATGCTGAACATACTGGTAGCTGGGCCAACAATTGGCACTACTCGTTTGAAGATCCTCGTCGCAATATCGACGACACCGCAGGCACTGGGAACAACCATTGAGAGAGAGCCGTGTTAGCAGAATTCGCGATTTTGGCCACCACATGTGCGCCCAACATTCATGAAACGACGTTATCGGCCCTGGTACGCCATGAATCAAAGGCCCAGGTATATGCCATTGGCATAAACAAAGGTAAACGACTGGACGAACAACCAACTGACTACGAACAAGCCGCACAAATTGCGAACGATCTCATTGATCGTGGCATTGACTTTGATGCGGGTCTTGGTCAGATCAATGTTCGGAACTGGTCTTGGCTTGGATTGACGACAGAAACAGTTTTTGATCCCTGCACTAATTTGCAAGCTGCTCAAAAAGTGCTGACGGACTGTTATCAGCGAGCCTTACGGCAAACAGCCGATGAGCAACGAGCTCTACGTTCGGCCTTATCTTGCTACAACACAGGCAACTTCGAGCGAGGCTTCAGCAATGGATATGTCGGGAAAGTCCTGGCGCAGGCTGGGGTGAAGATACCAGCGATCAAAGCCATCAAAAATGATGCTGTAGTCGTAACAGCAGAACCTAAGCAGCCCCGACCCCCAAGAGCAGGGAAGCCGGATGGCTTTACAGGAAACAAAATCACCGACGGTTTCAAGAGTTCTGAGGGAAAAGCTTCAGCACCTCCTGAACCAAACGAAGTCACGCCAGCAGTATCAGTACAACCCTCTGCCTAACTATTCCAAACACTCTCCAGCGACAAGCGGGTCGAGGGGTTAGTACGGCCCACAGCCGCGTCAGGCGGGAACAAGACCCCTTAATGCAGCAGGATCAACCTCACGCTATTTCCGAAGACAGGGACGAAGAGCCGACGGCTAGTAGCCCAAGTTCCCTAGGATCGAGTTGACGAGGACAGAGAGCTCAGAGGGGCAGCACCTCTTTGCTTATGGCCCAAGTGCCAGCCACCAGATTTTTATCAGCGCCCATTCGGGCAAACACATCCCTTTTCTTAACCAAAATGCCCGGTGTTTTCTGACACCAGGCCAAGGAGCTATGCATGTTTGTTAAGCAATACCTGACCCGTTTAGCGCAAAACCGGGCCGTGCGCCATGTTTACCAGTCGGCCATTGTGGCAATGCTGACCACCAATATGGCTTACGCCCAAGCGATTGGGGGCTTGAATAAAGCAAAAACAACGCTCGAACAACTGCGTGATGCACTCATCATCATTTTGCCCATCGCATGCGTGATTGCCGGTCTCTTGATTTGGGTCCTGTACTCAGCGGAGATGATGCGAAAAGAAGATGCCACACGCTGGGCTATTGGCGTTATTGGCGCAGGCTCAGTTATCGAAATCGTGGCGCTGCTCTGGAGAGGTTAAGACATGGCAAACAACCCAGACAACTACGACGATGACGAAACTGAACTAAAGCCTTTTCACTATCTCGTGTTTAACGGTTTAGGTAGGAAGCCAACATTCATGGGAGTCCCCACCATGGTCTTCCTCGGCACTTTGTCCTCTGTCGCCATCTTGGCCATGTTCATCGGTCTGTATATGTGGGCCACCTTGATCTTTGTGATCCCATGGCTTGCCTGGATTACAAAATCTGACGACAAAGCCTTCGAGATCTGGGGGTTGGAGCTGAAGACACGACTCAAAAACCGCAATAAAAGTTTTTGGAATGGTTCCAGCTACGCCCCAACCTCATTCTCAGCGCGCCGCCCCTGGCGCCACAAATAAAGGAGTAAGTAATGAGCGCCCTGACTTTGAAGGAGCGTCCGGTATCACATTACGTGCCGTACTCACACCACGTTACTGACGAAATTATTGCGGACAAAGGCAATGAGTACCTGGCGGTCATCAAGGTCAGCGGCCGCTCCGCTATGGCCGCCAGCCTGGAAGATCAAAATGACTGGCTTGAAGCCTTGCATAACGTCCTTCGTGGTTTGCCACTCGGCAAGCTGGGCTTATATACGCATATCGTCGGTCGCTACGTGACTGAATACCCAAACAGCCAATTCTCACAAGTCTTCGCCCGGCAGTTCGATGACTCCTATCGCGCAACCTTCAATGACAGAAATGCCTTGAAGGTCAACGAACTCTACCTGACCGTCTCTATTCATCCCGTAGCAGATGAATTACTGGGCGTGATGGCATCGCTTGAAAAAGCATCTCCTGAACGTCTAAAGGCATGGCAAACCGAATCCATTGAGGATTTGAAAGGGGCTGTTCGCGCCATTCTTGCTGGGCTGCATCGCTATGACGCTGAAGTTCTGAAAATTGTGGATCGAAATGGGTATGCGTTTAGTGAGCCAGGTGAATTTTTTGGATTCCTGCTCTCTGGTGAATGGCATGCAGTGCCAGTGACGGATGGCTACCTGTGGGACAGCTTGCCGTCTGCGCGACCCGTATTCTCGCGCTATGGCGAACTAGGTGAAATCCGAACCCTTACCCGGACACGGAAATTTGGAATGCTGGAATTGTTTCGCAAGCCGGGACAAGTACGGCCTGGCCACTTGGACTCTATCTTGTCCAGCCCTTATGAGTATGTCATCACTCAATCTTGGGGTAGCTTTACCAACTCGGCCGCCAAAAAGCTCGTCAAAAAGCACAAGAAACTACTTCAAGACTCCAATGATGATGCACCGGGTCAAGTCAAGCAGTTAAAGAAAGTGATCGAAAAGATCGAGACTGGCGACCTTGGGCTGGGTGATCATCACGCCACCATGTTGATCTGGGGAGACGACGCTGATTCACTGCGCCGCTCCATGTCCGATATGAGAGCAAGGTTCGCCGATCGTGGTTTAGTTGTTAAGCCACTTGAAAAAGCCCTAGAGGCTGGTTTCTGGTCGCAACTACCAGCGAATTGGAGTTGGCGGACTCGTCCCGTCGCCATCACAAGCGAGAATTTACTTTGCTTGAACAGCTTCCACAATCAGCTCTCAGGCAAAGCGACAGGCAACCCGTGGGGGCCTGCCGTAACGATGTTTAAGTCAGTTGTAGGTGCGCCCTTCTTCTTCAATTACCACGTATCACTTGAAGAGGTCGACGAGACTGGCCAACGACGACCAGGCAACACCTTGATCATTGGATACACCGGGACCGGCAAAACAGTGCTGCAAGGTGTATTGCTCACTCAAGCACAGAAGTTTGGTGCAACGGCGCTTATCTTGGACAAAGATGAAGGACTCCATGTACTTGTATTGGCCCTGCGTGGGCAATACTTCACTCTCCGTTTGGGTTTACCGACTGGCTGGCAGCCTTTCCAACTGGACCCGACACCCAAAAACATGGCCTTCATGCGCCAATTGGTGGCGCACCTAGCGGGACTTCGTGGTGAAACGGTCTCTACCAAGGAAGCAAAAGACATTGCGAAAGCAGTGGAAATGCTAATCCTGGAAATTGATAAAGAAGATCGAGGTATCCATACCCTTCTCCAGTATCTGCCTGACTACTACCAGGAAGAAGGACAGCAGCTCACCCTGCATAAGCGCCTCTTGCCATGGAGGCGTGACGGTGAATATGGCTGGGTCTTCGATAACCCGACAGACAGGCTAAATCTGGAAGTGCCTGAAGGACACAATCCCATTTTTGGTTTTGACCTTACAGAAATCCTTGATGATGAGCATGTTCGCGGCGCAGCGACGATGTACATACGACATCGCAGCCAGGCTCTGCATGACGGTCGACGGATAATCAATTTGGTTGATGAGTGCCAACATCCTTTAAAAGACAAGCACTACCAAGATGACATGCAGGACGCGGTTAGGACCATCCGTAAAAAGAACGGTGTATTGGCGTTCTCCACCCAGGAACCAGAGGCCATTGCTGAAAACCCGGTCGGACCTTCGATTATCCAACAGGCCGGAACCCTCATTTTTCTTCCAAACCCACGAGCAAAGCGCGAAACCTACATGAAGGACTTTGGGCTAAGCGCTAGAGAGTTTGAGCTAGTGAAACAACTTGGAGAAAAAAGCCGTCAATTCGTCGTCAAACAGGGCTCCAGCGTCACAGTCGCCGGGTTGGATCTATCTACATGCCCTGAAGCACTTTTGGTTTTTTCCGGCAGCCCCGACATGGCCACCATTGCTAAACAGGTGATTGCCGAGGTTGGCGATGACCCAGCCACATGGTTGCCCCTTTACGTCGACCGGGCCGAACAAGCTCGTAAAGGTGAGGAACCCGTCGAGCTGATTGATCATTAACGTAATAGCGTAAATATTAATTTCTTAGCTATTATTGTGAGGTTAATTAAATCCAATATTAATTGAATGGAGCCCAGTGTGAATAAACGAAAATTTATATTTGTTTCCAGCCTAATTGCAATCAGCCTAATTACTGGCTGCCAAACAAAAGAAGAAAAATTCGCAGGATACTGGCTCCAAAACAGCGACAAACGCCCTGTTTCCATGCACATCAAACCTGATGGCAGTGACTTTCTTGTCAATATCAACCAACTTAATTTCGGTCGATTTTCAAGAGATATTGAAAAAGGGGTATACAAAGGAAACGAAATTTTGACAATAGGAGAGAAAAAGCAAGTCAAATACAGTGACGACAATGATTCATTAAGTGATATTGACGATGAAACCATCACATTCAAAAGAGTGACAGCGGATCAATACAAAGCAGCCAGCAATCACTAGACTTAATCCAATCCTCTAGATCCCCCTCTTTGGTGGCCAGTTTTTACTGGCCATCTCTTTGCGCCGTCCTGGCGTATCCATGTATCCCTCGGAGCAATTATGAAAAGCATTTCTGCGCTTGCAGCAGGGCTTTGCCTTGCCTTTTCACTTGTATCACCCAGCTACTCAGCCGGTGGCATTCCTACATTGGATGTGAACTCAATCCCCCAACTCAACGCCTTGTTGGATCAACTGGAGACGGCGCGTGCTCAGCTCCAACAGGCGCAAGCACAAGTTCAAGCACTAACCCACTCCTCGGGCTTTGGCTATGTTCTTGAGAATGCCGATGTTCGGCGAATGATGCGGGATTCACTACCTAGTGATGCCTCTGCGCTCCTCAATCGCCTGGATGGCCAAAACTCGACGCTTTCAAGCTCTGTCAACGCCATATCTGAAGAGGTCAATGCACCGGTGAACTTCCAGCAGGACTCTAAAGCGCTTCGTGAGCGATCTGTACGCATTGCAGCCACAAAAAAGGCCATGTCTGAACAGGCGTATAACGCGATGACTAAACGACTTGAGACGATTGATGGCCTCCAGGCCCAAATCAATCAAACAAGTAACCCGAAGGAAATCGCAGAGTTGCAAGCTCGCATTGCGATTGAGCAAGCGAACATTCAGGCAGACCAAACCCGTATTCAACTGGCGGAGCAACAGTTTGCTGCTGAATCGGCACTGCTGGAGGAGCGCGGCAATGTCGTCTACGGGGGCTGGTTTGGCGGCAGAAACAGACAAGCAACTCCATAACTGGGGATCATTATGGCTTTTGATGCAAGCAGGATATCCGAGCCAGCCAACATTAACCGGATCGGCGAGTGGTTGATGAGGCAAGTGGATGTCGTTTTGAATACCGCTATAGCGACACCCATTGAGCAACTAGCCCGGGCCTTAGCTCCTATCATTGTCGTTGGGCTAACCCTGCAATTTTTGTTCTACAACATGGCCATTATGCGTGGCTATGGAAACATGACCGTCACTGAGCTGATGTGGAAAGCAATGCGAGTCGCACTCATTGCGGGAGTCGCAACAGCCGGTGGTTTCTATCAAACCAATATTGTCGATGTCATGATCTCCTTGCCTGACGATGTTGCCGGTATCGTCGCAGGCGGCAATACCTTCTCCGACAGTATCGACACCCTTCGGGCAAGAACCGAATCAGCAGCAGCCACCATGGAGGACTCAGAAACAAACTGGTATCCAAGCAGCAAGAACATCCTGGTCAATATCTATGCAGGCTTCTTAACTGTAGTCACCGCGATAATTAGTGCCTCTGTAGCGGTGCTGATGATTGTCGTCAAAGTTGGTATGGCCTTAGTGGTAGCAGCCGGGCCATTTTTCATAGCCGCATTAGCATTTGAGCGCACGGAACGGCTATTTGACAGTTGGGTGTCACAGGCTCTGAACTTTGTGATCCTGGCATTACTAGGCGCACTGATCATGTCTATTTTGCTAGAGCTAACCCTCTCGTACATAGCCATGCTCATACGGCTACTGACCGAGGGAGACACATCACTTCTTTCATTGATCGCTGGATACTTTCTCGTGGGGATTGCCACGATTGTCATCATCGTTATGTTGCCTGGCCTTGCCCAAAGTCTTTCCAGCGGCTTTGGTGCCCAATTTGGCCTTGGCAGCGCGGGTCGCGGAGCCATGAATGCCATGCGCGCTGGTAGCTTGATTCGAAAGCTGATTCGCTAATACATCCTTAACCCCGCTACAGCACCACCCATTTCCTCCTCAACTCTTCCTTAAAGCCCAACAGTCTACATAGCTGGGCCAGGAGTCATTCCCGATGAAAATACAACTTGCCGCGGTGGCTTTGGCCGCCGTGATGGCTGGTTGCGCCTTTACGCCGCCAGCCCCACCACAACCAGCCGACTCGCCACGAGTCCCGGTCAATCTCACGGCCCCTCTGTCCAGCGGAGGTAGCCATGAGTAAAAAGCTCCGAACCATCGACGTCGCTGAAGAGCTGGAAAAGAACCGAGGGCTGGAACGTGACTTGAAGACCGAACTGATTTCGAGTCGTCGTCGAGCTCATCGACTCAATATTTTTCTTGGCGTTTTGGCATTGGCAGGCGTCGTTGCCGTAGCAGGCTTAACCCCTTTGAAAGAGCCAGCAAAACCGCACATCATCCGTGTCAATGACACAACCGGTGCCATTGAACACATCACCAGCCTTGGCGATACCCCTGAAAGTTATGGTGAACGCATCGACAAGTATTTTCTGAATACCTACGTCCTGAATTGCGAAGGCTATAACTGGTACACCATCCAAGCGCAGTTTGACACCTGCGCTCTGCTTTCTTCACCGCCAATACAGGCCCAATACGGCAAGCGATTTGAGGGTCCTAACGCTCCTACTGAGCGACTTGGCCAGCTTTCAAATCTGGATGTTGAAGTTCACTCGATCACGATGGGCGCCAATCAAACCGCTACGGTTCGATTTAGTACCGCTCAACGGGACGTCAGCTCCGGCCGCAATGAAAAAGAGCATCACCAGATTGCCACCGTCGCATACGAATACCTCCAGGTGCCCTTAAGCGAATCGGTTGCTCGACGCAACCCTCTCGGCTTTCAAGTTATCCGCTACGACTTAGCCGCAGACCTTTCACGTTAAATCCCCTTGAAGGAGTACCCATGAACCGATTTGCCAAAACGGCATTTGCGGTGGCACTGGCGTGCCTGGTCGCTACGCCTGCACTCGCCCTAGATCTGCCCAAACAAGCAGGCACTGACCACCGGATACGCTACGCCAACTACGACCCTCACAATGTCACCCAGCTCGATTCCGTGATCGGTGTGGGAACAATGATCGAGTTAGAAGAAGGCGAAAACTATCTGTTTCATGTATTCGGTGACAGTGAAGCCTATGAATTTACCGAATACACCAATCATCTGTTTCTCAAGCCTGTGGTTGATCAAGCTGATACCAACTTGATCGTAGTCACTGACCGCCGGAACTATACCTTCCGAATCGAGTACCACAACGAGCGGGAGACAAAACAGGCCCTCTATAAATTGATCATGCGCTATCCCGACAGTGAAGCGATAGAAGCACGCCAACAGCAGCATGAAAAAACGGTTCAAACCGCATTTTCTCAGGTAGGTCTTCCAGTGAACTGGCAAGCATATTCCAAGAGTGGCGACCTCGATTTGGCTCCGATACACGCTTGGGATGACGGCCATCAAACCTGGATGCAGTTTGCACCAACCGCCGAAATCCCCGCCATTTATCGAGTCACAGATGATGGCCAGGAAGTGCTCACGAATTACCACATGGCCGATCACAGAACGATGGTGCTACATCGCACTAGCGCACGTTGGCATATTCGGCTCGGAGGCAATGTAGTCGCAATCCATAACGCCGCATTTAGACAGACACCCACAAAGCCACATACAGGAACAGCCTCTCCCTCTGTCGAGCGTGTCGTCCATGGTGTTAAACCGCTTTCCCTGCCCTCCTCTTCTGCTGGCCCTGCCGCCACCGCCTATCCGGCTCAACCGGCTTACGATCCGCAAGCTTTTGAACTGGGCCCCGAACACATAGAACAAAAGGACGGCAAAACGCTCATGACCTTCAGCTCAAACCGTCTGCCAATCGTCCAACCAGTCAATGAGCAGGGGCAAGCATACGCCGCAACCACCACCATTCGGCCTGGGAACATATTGCTCATCGATAGCAATGCGGATGCCTGGCAAGCACAGAGCCGTGGTTTGACTCACATTTTCAAAACGGAGGAGTATTTGAAATGAGCCTCAACCAAACCAACTCACATGACGTTGATGATCGGGGGCCAAGCAACACTGGAAGTACGCGTCGCCCCTTGCCTCCGGGTGCCCGTGGCTTTCTGTGGCTCTGCCTCGTGATCGGTATCTGCATCATTGCAATCGTCATCTGGAACATGACAGGCACTCGTGCTGAAACCCCTGTTGAGAATGCAGACCCTACCACCAGTGGCATCAGCAACCTGCTTCGATTACCTGAGCTAAAGGCGCAGCCAACTCCTACACCTGCATCTAAGCCAGATACCTCTACGGCTGATACATCATCCCAAGAGCAAACTGGCACTATCACGTTGCCCATGATTCCCAACCTGATCAATGGTGTTGATGCTCGACGGCTGCGCAGTCCGCTACGCGCTCAGAACAAGGAACAGGGGCAACAGCACACACAACAGAACGCCGGGACCTCGGTAACGGCTCAAGATGATGCCGGTCCATTAGCGAGTCAGTTACGCCCGTTAGAGCTTGCTCCCTCTGTGGCGGGGCAACTAGGGAATCGTAATTTCTTGATTACCCAAGGCACGATGATCGATTGCGTCATGCAAACTCGATTGGTTACCGCGCAAGCAGGAATGCTGACTTGCAACGCCACCCAGAACGTCATGAGTGCGAACGGGAAAGTCGTCCTTATTGATGCTGGAACCAAGTTTGTTGGTTATCAAAGCGGTGGCATCGAACAGGGTCAACCACGCGCATTTGTGACATGGCATCGCCTTGAAACACCCAGTGGCGTCATTCTCAACCTCAGCTCGCCGGGGACGGGTCCGTTGGGTGAGGCGGGCGTTGACGGTGCCATTGATCACCACTTTTGGGATCGCTTGGGCAATGCCATTTTGCTCAGTCTCCTCGGCGACTTAGGCAATTGGGCCTCGAACCAAGGGAACAAGGGGGACGGCAATATCAGGTTTGATAACACCCGCGAGGGTGGCCAAGAGGTTGTTGCCAAGATTTTGGAACACTCACTGGATATTCCCCCCACCTTGTATAAGAACCAGGGCGAACGAGTCGGAATTATGGTCGCCCGCGACTTGGACTTCAGTAAAGTTTATGACCTCAAACCCACCACTTACCGTCAATAGTGTGGACCGAGGGATTGCGGTTCGGGCAGCCTTACGGCCACTCGAACCGTATCTTAAAGACCCCACTATTTCAGAACTTGCGATTGTGCGCCCCTACTCCGTATTTGTGCGTCAGCACGGAGCCTGGCATGAGCACGAGTGCATGCCTTTGACCTTATCTAGCTTAGAGGGTCTATCGCTCTCACTGTCTGTGTATAACGGCTTGGCACCAGCTCCCATCATGTCGGTCATACTGCCTGACGGTGAACGGGGACAAATCGTACAAGCGCCTGGATGCCTGGATAACACCATTGCAATCAATATCCGCAAGCACACCCAGTTAGTCAAAACACTAGACGAGCTGGAAGCAGAAGGCGCTTTCAACGAGGTTTGCGACAGCCTGGATCTACTCGACGAAAGCGGTCTAACACCGACTGATCACCTCCTACTTCAACTAAAAAACGAAGGTCAGATTGCACGTTTTCTGCATGAGGCAGTTCAGGCTCGCCGCAACATCATCGTTGCTGGCAAGACCGGCTCTGGGAAAACAACCTTTGCCCGCTCCTTAATAGAACGTGTGCCACTAGAGGAACGCATCATCACGATTGAGGATGTCCATGAACTCATCCTTCCCAACCACAGGAACTTGGTACACATGCTCTATGGCGGTAGCCACGGCCGTGTGACAGCGACCGACTGTGTTGCGGCATGTATGCGCCTATCACCTGACAGGATATTTCTGGCCGAATTACGTGGTGGTGAAGCCTGGGAGTATTTGGTTGCTCTCAATACGGGGCACCCAGGATCCATTTCAACAACACACGCAAATAGCTCACTGGATACCTACGACCGCCTAGCCTCATTGATCAAGCAATCGCCAACTGGCGGCCAGCTAGATCTGGCGACCATACAGGCCTTCCTGCGAAATACAGTCGATATCGTCCTGTTTTTTGATCGTTTCAAACTACGTGAGATTTTCTATCAACCACGCCGTCGAGACCTGAGCACCTGATTGGAGGAAATCGATATGAATGAACCCTATGAAGGCATTGGCTTCGCCGTCTATTCCTACAAGCTAATGACCGATATTTACAGTGAAGGCCGTGCCCATCAACAGAACCTAGTAGAGATTGCAGCCAAAATTGACGCCAGCTATCCCTGGGATACCCGATACGGATGGCGCTACAAAGAGTGGCTACGCGCCCGTCGGGAATTCTTTAAAGAGCATGGCTTGCCCGATCTGCAACCTCGACGCAGCCTAAAACTGGGTAACGAACTGCCGATGTACAGCTGACCGTCTGAGCTCAGCCCCTCTGCAACGATTTGACCGCTTCACATGCACCGTGTGCATGAAGCGGTCTTTTTATTGAATAGCACAGGGGCGCTAATCCAAGCAAAAGCGTCTCTGCGCTGACGCTATTTGGATTGCCATGTCCTCGAACACTCATCACTCCACACACCGCTTAAACGAGGCACTTAGCCGTTTGGCCAAAACTGCCAGCCACCGAACGGCGGCACAGAAGGAAGAGGAGGAACAAACAGCCCTACTCATAGGAAAACCCGTATTCAAGCGAATGTATCTACCGGGTATTGGAGAACACACACGCGCCATGCCCAACTGCATCGCACGCAGCAGCATCTTTGCACCCATAGCCCGTGGCAACCGTGCCCTACACGACGACTCCACTCTTCTACAAAACGACAGGATACTCATCAAAGGTTCTGGCAAACAGCTTGGAGAGGATCACGCCGATATCTGGATGCACGCCATCTATCTTCAAATGACCTGCCCATCAGAGCATCAACCTGTAATAAACCGGGCTGATTTTTTGCGCGCCCTTGGTCGACCGATCGGGGGAAGCCAGTACGACTGGCTTCATAGCGGGATGAAGGATCTGGCTCGCTTTACGCTATCCATCGAAGCTAGCCGCAGCAACGGCGTTCTCAAATACAGCTTTGGCCACCACCCGGCCAGTCGTGTCCTAGCGATGCTAGGAGGCTTCGATTACGACGATGCACTAAATGAGTACAGGCTGTATGTGGATCCCCGTTGGGCGACTATTTTTGGCAACCGCGAGTTCACATTAATTGATTGGAAAACACGTTTGAACATGCGTCATGAGCTCTCGAAAAGTCTTCAACGGCTGATCGGAACGTCAAAGGATGCGGAGCAACGCTACAGCTTGCAGCTTCTCAAAGAACGTGCCCAATACATGGGCCGGATGCGAGATTTCAAAGCCAGCTTGCAACGAGCCATTAATGAACTCGCTGAGCTCGGATTAATCATCTCCCCGCGCATCGAAATGAGCAGGCGTGGAGTGGAGCAAGCCACTTGGAATCGAGCCAGTGACGAAGCTCTAGTAGCTTAAAAATCTCAGTACGCAATCTCGATTTTATCGGCATAGGATCGCGCTTACAGGCCGCAAAACTGCCCAAAACCACCTGTGGATAACGTGCTTTGACTATCGGCATAGGATCGCTCAACTTCGGCATAGCATCGCGGATTGTCGGCGTAGCGTCGCGCTTTATCGGCATAGCGTCGCACTAAAAACCAGGAAAACCTTTAACCATGCGGCTTTCAGAGGCTCTGTTACACCTCTACCTTCTTTCTACCTATCTTCTACCTATAGGGCTGTGAATAACTCAAACGATCGGTCTGTCGAGTCTTAGGTCTCTAAGACGCTAAAAAACACATAACGCGTCCTCGTTTTTCCTGTTGCTTATCCAACCTCATATCAAGTCAGTCCCCCACGCCTGTCGCGTGGGGGAAAGGTAGCCCCCAGAAGAACATTGGTCCCCACCCTATCGGGCGGGGATGAGTGTTCCCCTTGGCCGCGGAACCCCTGCCGGGTTCCCTGTCCAGTCCTCCCAAAGTCGGCCTGCGGCCTCGACCCTTCCCCGTGGGCTATGCCCCCCACGCCCGTATCCGGGCGCGGCTCCCCCTGCGCGACACTGCCGCGCTTCTGCCTTCAACATGGAAAGTGGCATTTGCTTTCCAGCACAACCAGGAACCCTACTCATGCAACCTGACCAATTCGTCGAGCAATTTCGTCGCGCATTGGCCGATGCTGACCCGCGAGCCACAGTCACTGCACGCATTCGTTTACTACTGCCCATCATTGAACAGCGACTGGCCAACGGTTCGTCATATGCCGCAGTCGTCGAAGATTTGAACGCAGCGGGCATCGAGATCTCACAAACCGTGTTTGCCAATGCGCTGTGGCGGCTTCGTCAACGTAAGAAACCTCGCTCACCCTCAACCGAGATTTCAATCTCGCCCCAGCCTTCTCATAGCGTGGCAGTGCCGCCCATCACGACAAGCACTCCGGCCCAGGCTCAGGCTCAGGCTCACAGCAGCGAAGCAGTACAAGGCCGACCTAATTCCATCGAATCACCTGCCGATCTGCGCAGATTCCGCGACATGGACATTGATCTGGATGCACTGCGCGAAGAAGGCCGCGCTATGCGAGCCGGACCTAAACCCTCTTGACCCTCTTTTGATTCACCCTCACAACCTGAAGGAAAATTCTCATGAAAATCGCCGTTTTGAACTACACCGGCTCAGTTGGTAAAACCGTCGTGGCGTCGCATCTGCTAGCCCCACGCTTGAATCATGCGCAGATTTTCGCTATCGAATCGACGAATGAAACAGCGGGCGATCTGGGGCTGGATGTAGACCAATTGCGCGGGATGCAGTTTGGAAAACTGTTCCGTGATTTGCTCACGCTGGACGACGCCATCGTGGACGTTGGGGCATCGAACATCGAGGAGTTTTTGGCGCATATGTCGCGCTACGACTTGTCTCACGAAGAAATTGACCAGTTCGTTCTACCGGTTGTCCCGACGGGCAAAGCACAGCGAGAAACCATCAAGACCGTTGCCGCCTTAAGCGGTCTAGGCGTACCTGCACATCGAATTCGAGTGCTGTTCAACCGTGTAGAAAGCGACGTAGATGAAGAGTTTCTGGCGCTGCTGACCTACGCCAAGAAGACCGGCGAATTCATCGCCAATCCAAACGCCGTCATTTTCGAGAATGAGGTGTTCGAGCTGCTGGCCGATAAACGCATCACCATCGCATCGATACTGGCCGATCAGAACGACTACCGTCAGCAATTGCGCGAGGCGGACCCAAAAGATCGCAAACGCATCTCACATCTGTCGGACATGCACGCGTTAAAAGCGTTAGCCCGCCCAGTAGATCGTCAGCTTCATCGCGCCTTCCAGGCCTTATTCGAGGAACTGCTACCTGCCACCAACGGAGCTTCACATGAGTGACGAAAAAACAGCACGGACCAAGCTGGATCTGCTGTTTCAGGAGACCTTGGGGGATGTGGCTGGACTGATCGAACGCACAGAGCGCGTCAACGACAAACTGCGCGAAACTGCCACCGCGCTACTGGCCGGTATTGAAGCTTTTTCTGCTGCCAATGCACAGTTACAAGCCTTGCCCGAGGACTTGGCCAACACACTAGGGGCCGTACTCGATCGCGCCAGCATGGATCTGACCGATCAAGTGGTACACAACGTGCAAGGCAGCCTTTCACCTATTCGCGCTGAGTTGAAGCTAATCAGTGCGGACACCTCTCGATATGCAAGATTTGCACACGTCTCGGCACGCAAGATGGCCATCCTGGCACTGATAGTTGGGGCCAGTGCTGGAGCTGGAGCCACCGCACTCTTGTTGCGCTTTCTTGCTTAAAAAAAGTCATTCTGCCTATGCCTTGGGGCTCAGCCCCGGGGCATAACTTTTTCAAGGATTTTTTATGTCACCGATTACGAGACGACGATTATCGGTATTGATGATTGTTGCATTCCCGCTTCTAGCATGGATAACAGCCGCGAGCTTGGCCAGCGGAGTGACGGTCAATCGTTGGGACGCACGCACCACCTGGCATCTACTGACGGCAACAGCCCAGTTCCCCATCCTCTATATCCCACCAGCCCTTGGATTCGCCTTGTCCTTAGTTGGCGTCATCGCGTTAAGCAAAATGTTTAAACGCACGGCCGGCTTTGAAGGCGACCGTTTCACACGACATATCCGTGGAACTAAAGTCGTCCCTATTGCCAAGCTACGTTCGCAATGCACGGACCGAGTACACCGACAGGTGGATGTGGCCTCTGTGCCGATGCCCGTCAAAGTTGAAAACCTTCACACCCTTATCGGCGGGGCGACCGGAAGTGGTAAATCCGTGGTGCTACGCAGAATGGCCAATTCCGTGAGAAAGCGTGGGGACCGAATGTTTGTGATCGACCCCGATGGCGATTTGCTCAGCAAGTTTTGGCAGCCAGGCGACATCATCCTCAATCCGTACGATGCTCGTTCACCAGGCTGGGCGTTCTTCAATGAAATTCGGGCGGAATATGACTGGAAACGCCTATCCCATTCAATGGTACCGATGAGCCAGGACAAGAGTGCAGAAGAATGGAACGATTACGGACGTTTGTTGCTGCGCGAGACAGCCAAGAAACTCTACACCGTCACTCCTGAAAAGGCACACATCGACGAGTTGTTCCGGCTATGTACGATTGAGGACCCTGCCAAGCTCAAGAGCTACTTGGAAGGCACATTAGCTGAATCGCTGTTTGTAGGTTCATCTGAAGCCAGTAAAGCGCTTTCAAGTGCGCGCTTTGTCCTGTCGAACAAGCTATCTGAGCACACCAGCATGAAATCCGGCTCATTCTCGATTCGTGACTGGATTGATGATCCGAACGGTGGGAACTTGTTCATCAACTGGCGCGAAGACATGGTGACCGCAATGAAGCCTTTGGTCTCGTCTTGGGCTGACGTTTTCATTACGGCTGTCCTGTCATTGCCCGAAGATGCAAAACGACGCTGGTGGTTGTTCATCGACGAGCTGGCCAGCTTGGACGCCCTGCCCTCGTTGGAAGATGGGCTGACCAAGGGCCGTAAAAAAGGTCTACGTGGAGTAGCTGGCCTACAAAGCACATCACAACTAGAGTACATCTACGGCGAGAAAAAGGCTCAAACGATTCGCGCCAGTTTTCGTAACTTGCTGGTTCTGGGCGGATCTCGAACTGACCATGAAACTGCTGAGGATCTGAGCAAAAGCCTAGGCGAACATGAGGTGGAGCGCCATAAATACAGCGTCTCTCGCTCCGTCGGTGATCGCAATACCAATGATCAAAATACGCCGGTCACAGAACGCGTGGTAACCGCCGCGCAGATTCAAGCCTTTGATGATTTAACTGGCTATGTCGCCTTCGCCGGTAAGTACCCGATCTCACGGTTCAAGTTGCAGTTTGAACCGTTTACTCAAGTGATTGAGCCGTTCATTGAATCGACTCAACTCAAACGTATTCCCCGATCAACACAAAGCACGGCTGACGTGCAGCGACAGCCTGCCCTAGTCTTGTCAGTAGGAAACACATCATGATTACCAAAGAGGTTTTACACCGCTCTTCGGCCGCCAAGCATTCGCACTACTATGGCGATCAGGCCGATGACTACTACAGCCGTGATGGCCAGGCCGCCATTTGGCAAGGCAAGGGAGCCGAGATGCTTGGCGCATCTGGCGCGGTCGATACCCAGCGCTTTCATGCCATGTTGCGCGGCGAGTTTGGCCATGGCGTGAGTGCTGGCAACAGCATCCGTCACGATTCACAGGCCCGCTCAGGCCTGGATCTGACGATCTCAGCCCCTAAAAGCGTTTCGCTGCAAGCCTTGATCGGTGGTGATGAGCGCATCATCATCGCCCATGACCGCGCTGTGGAGCGTGCATTGGCCTATGCAGAGCAACATTTTGCACAGTCACGCCAAACCATCCGTGGTAAATCGCAGGTGGAAAACACCGGCAATCTGATCATCAGTAAATTTAGACACGAAACAGCCAGAGCCACAGACAACTCCCCGCCGGACCCGCAGCTCCACACCCACGCCGTCATCATGAACCTGACCCAGCGCAAGGACGGCAGTTGGGCCGCGCTGAATAATGATTTACTGGTTCAGTCCCGCCCGCTTCTGGACTCGATCTACATGGCTGAATTGGCAAAAGAGTTAACCGCCATCGGCTACGATCTGCGCTTTGAAAAGAACCACATCGAACTGGCACATATCTCACGTGACCAGATCGAGCACTTTAGTAAACGCAGTACGCAAATGCACCAGCGCCTGGCCGACGTGGGCATGAGCGGTCACACCGCCTCTCACGCGCAACGTCAGATGGCCGTTTTGGCCACACGCAAGGCCAAAACCCAGGAGTTCACCCGCGACCAGCTTCAAGCGGACTGGACAACACAATCCAAGGACATTGGCATCGACTTCCAGAGCAATCTGCACGCCTCTAAAGAGCGCGCCAAGGATCTGGCCAGCCTTACACGCCACTCACCTGAGCCTGAGGCGCGTCAACGCATTGCCGATACCGCGATGATCTGGTCCATCAAGCACCTAGCTGAGCGCGAAACAGTCATGAGCCAATCCGCATTGCTCAGCCATGCGCTTCGCCATGGAGAGGGAGCCGTCAGCGCAGAGCAACTACGCCAGTCTCTAAGCCGCCTGGTTGCGCGAAACGAGCTGGTAGCCAGGGCTTTTCATTACCGTAGCAGCTCGAAACACGACGCCAAACCGCGCACTCGTCAGTCCTGGGCGCAAGAGCTCGTTCAACTGCGCGGTATCTCCATAAACAAGGCCCTGCAGCAAATCGATCAGGCCATTGATGTCGGTCGGTTGACACCCACCGAACCACTCTTTGCAACCCAGACGGCGTTACACAGTGAACGCGATATCGTATCCATGATGCACGCGGGACGCGACAAGGTAGCGCCGGTGCTAGCGCGTGATCAATTGCAGGCGGAGTTGACCGACACCACCCTCACACCAGGCCAGCGCAGTGCCATCGAACTGATGCTATCAGGCCAAGATCAGATGGTGGGCGTACAAGGATTGGCCGGAACAGGGAAATCATTTGCACTACAGGAAACCAAAGCATTGTTAGAAGCGCGTGGATATCGCATGATCGCCCTGGCCCCTTACGGTTCACAGGTCGCCAATCTGCGCCAGGACGGCATTGAAGCGAACACGGTCGCCTCTATGACAACGGCCACCGAGACCGAGCGCCTGGACAGCAAGCTGGGCGAGAAAACGGTCGTCGTCATTGACGAAGCCGGAGTCATCCCGGTGCGCGAGATGCAAAAGCTGCTACACCGATTGCAGCCCAGCGGTGCTCGCATCGTGTTGCTCGGAGACACTGGCCAGACCAAGGCAGTCGAGGCCGGACGGGCATTTGCACTGCTGCAAGAACAAGGTATGAAAACCGCCCTCATGGGCGATATTCAGCGCCAGAAAAGCCACACACTTAAGCAAGCGGTCGAACTGGCCGCCGTTGGCAAAGCCAGCGCATCGCTCAAAGTTCTGGAAGATTATGTCGTCCAGATTGATGATCGCATTACAAAACGGGATGACGGCACCCGAATACGCGATAGCTGTCCACGTTACGAAGCGATCGCGCGCGAGTATGTCAACCTGTCTGATACCGCACAAGCCAACACGCTCATTGTCACTGGGACCAACCACTCTCGCCAGGCCTTGAATCAACGCGTACATGAACTCAGAGGTCTGAGCGGAAAAGGTCGGCAATACCGCCTGCTCACGCGACACGACACCACCCGAGCCGAGCGTCGCTGCGCCAAATATTACACAGTCGGCGATATCGTCCAGCCCGAGCGGGATTACAAGAACGGGATGAAACGTGGCCAACTGTATGAGGTGGTCGAATGCAATCGCTCCACCGATAGGCTGGTCGTTTTACCCCTGCGTCCTGACCCCGGGCAGGGAGCTCAACCTATTGAAGTGATCCCGAAAACCATGAGTACGCTATCAGTCTATCACCAGCACACCGCCGAAGTGTCCGTAGGTGACATGGTTCGGGTCACTCGCAACAATGCTGAGCTCGACCTGGCAAATGGCGAACGCTATGAAGTGCTCGGTATTGCTCAGGACTCGGTGACCATTGCGGCCAATGGCCGAGCCGTCTCCTTATCCGCTGACCAGCCCCTGCACCTGGATCATGCCTACGCGACGACGGCCCACAGCGCCCAGGGCTTAACCTGCGATCGCGTGCTCTACAACGCGGAAAGTTTTTCGCGCACCACGGCCCAAGACACCTACTACGTGAGTATTTCGCGTGAACGGCATGAGGTCACCGTCTTCACGGATAACGCCACGCTGCTACCAAAAGCAGTCGATAGAAAGGCCTACAAAGGGCTGGCTCACGACTTGCTGCCGCCCCGTAGCAAGGTCAAGCCGCATGAATTGGCCTACACCAAGCCCGAGAAACAGCATGACGAACTGGAAATTTGATCATTTGATGATTTATTGCTGAATAACAGCTAATGAATGGCGCAGGAATTGCTAAACGACTGCTTAAGATTTGCTCATCAATTGATTAACACATGCTTTGTTATTGCTTAATGATTGATGACTTTCATCTGGAATAGCCATGTCTACATTCCAAAACACCACATTCGTACCCCATAAAAACGGCGCATTTACTAGCTTGCAAATGATTTTGTTGCGCTATGTGTTCCACACTTCCTAAAGCAACCAATCTTTTGAAAGCTCGCATTCATGCGGCTTTCAGCACCCCCGCAGGGGTGCGTCTTGTGTGAGACCTTAAGGGCCACAAAGAGCGCCAGCTCATTGGGGGACTTTTGGTCTCTTGCCTGGTCCTCAGACCAGGCAGCGTCACCATGATGGGGCCCCGGCAAAGCCGGGGAATCGTACTCACCAATTGAGCCGATGCCTGCTGTTGACAAGGCAATCGGCTCTTAACGTCTACCTCGCATGCACCGCCAAGCAGCACTGCTGCCATACAACCGGAGATCGTCATGGATAGAACAAACCAGGCCACCCGTCATCAACTTAACAAGAAGCAAGTTGATGAGCGGCAAAAACGTGATGAGATGTCATACTCAGCCGAGTCCCAAAAGCCGAAGAAGAACGGGACAACACTACTGCGGGAAACAATGACAAAACTGGAGCTTAAACGCCCAACTAGCCATGAAGAGATTGCTAGAAAAATTTTGCAAGCACAGACTACCCTAGAAGGGCTACGCAACCGCGACCGCCCAACCGTTAATCAACATGTAATTACACAGCAGCATGCTCCTGATGCAAGATCTTTACAGCTGAGAAAATTTTTTCAAATTTCCATCGAAGCAGGACGGAAAGGTTTGGATATGCCATCAGCTGTCCGTAACAACTCGGAGTTGCTCGGCAACTACATCAAAGGATTAGAGAGCTATAAAACGGGCCTACGTATCACCAAGGATTTAGAGGGACAAGAGGTACCACAAGCTACCTTCGAGCGAATAAGTCATCTACTAGGCACAGAAAAATCTATATACATGAAACTGGAAAAACCGAGCCTAGAGCCACGAAAACTGGAAATTAAGCCAGAAGGACCAGAATTAGAGATATAAGTTCTGACAACATAAAAAAATTTGGATTATTTTTCACTCCCCTAACTAAAACATCCCCAATGAAACTTTAATTTCCACAGAGATTTAATGACACACTCGAGGTATTCCTCCAATACAAACCTTACCTTTTATTAATAACTCATAAAAACGAAAGAAAGGAAGCACTAAGGTAAAATTCAAAATTGCTATGTACTCTAAGGCATCGTTACCATGATTGAACAACTAATTATAGTTAAACGAATTTTCTCGATTGCAGATCAATACTCCCAGAAAATGGAACCCTTGTCAGCCGGTTTGGCTATTTCGTTATTCCAAGATGCTGTGGAGCAGTTGTCCTGGTGCGTGGCCAAACACCTTGATCTTACTGTCAAAGACAACGAAGGGTTCACATCTTTACTTGATAAAATTGAAAACCACTCCGAGGGTAAAATCCCATATAAGGCAAAAATATTAGAGCTAAATAAGGCAAGGGTCTCGTTTAAGCACTATGGCAACCTTCCTGCACGCTCAGAATCTGAGAAATTTCGAGCCTACACATACGATTTCCTTGTGTTGAGTAGCCAACGATATCTGGATATCGATTTTGAGAACATTTCTCTAGCATCCCTTATCAGCGATAACAGGATCCGAAAACATGTTGAAGCAGCTCAAACTGCATTGCTTAACGATAGTGTCAAAGACGCTGTTGAGGAGGCCACGCTTGGCCGCTTCTTTCTCTTCAAAGAATTGGAAAGACACTTTCCAAAGATAGATGGAAATTTAAGTAAAGCAGATAAAATTCTTGAAAGAATCCCCGGATTACAAGGGCAAGAAATTCAAATATTTAGCTATCTCGAGAGTTACTTAGATTCTGTCGCAAAATTCAATGCCAATGCGTTGGCGGGAGGAAATATTAGTGAGCATCTATATTTCGAGCGCATACTTCCGCATGTAACCCAATTTCAGGCAGGAAATACCAAAGTAAACTGGTCGAACAGGAGCAATCCCACTAAGGAATTCGCAGAGAAAGTGATAAAATACGTAATAGAAACAGCTATAAGAGTCGAAAACACGGGACAATAGATCATAACAATTCAGTATAAAGTTAGCGTGCTCTAAGCTAAATTATTAACGAAGTGATCATCACGACGACTCCAGTCCCAAAGCAGACAACTTAACCTGCTCTTTGCTGCCCCTCTTGGGGCAGCAAAGTAGTCCCCAGCTAATCTGCTATTTGCATAACCTTCGGTAGCCACCCCTTCCCTGCAAGAGCCTGCTCTGCTGCTTGACTCGCCTCATCCTTTTTCATTCGCACCAGCAGTGCAGCCTGCTCAGGCGCAGCCTCTGCAGAAACAACCTCCACCAGCCGATCTTTCGAAACATGGCTCAAGTAGGTCTCACTTGTAGCACTCCACCAATCCGACATGGAGACATTGAGCAAGCCTGCCAAGCGATCTAGGGCAGTAGCACGGTTTGACTCCTGACACTGAACACCCTGCACCGTGGTTGCGACCAAATAAGCCAATAGTTCTAGCAAAGTATCTGTATCCTGGGCCAAGGCCCAGCTCAAGGCAGCACCTTCCGCTGCCCCGCCCGCGCCTGGAACTACATCGCCCCAATGCTGTGCGATACGTGCCAGCTCCTGACCTGCTCGGCTATTTGGAAGATCTGGCGCATGGGTTTCCAATGCCTCGCAACTCGTTGAAATACCCAGCCCAAAGCTCTCATGACGACAATAGCTATCACCAAAATGGCGTTGGGCCATCTGGGCGACCAGCACAGCCAATGCCACGTTCGGACTGTTGGCGAGCACCGCTTGCACGATAGCTGTTTTATTAGCAGTCAGCTGACGCACTAAGCGCTCGGAGTGCATCGGTCGGGTTTTTACGGCAGGCAAGGAAACATGGCCAGAGTCCTGTTTGGAGCCCGGATACTGCTCTTGCAACTCTTGTGCCTGCACTCGATCTTCGGGACGAATCAGGCCGGCGACAACACCAAGCTCTCCTCGGAAATCCACGCTGACCATGCACCCAGCAATTTTCTTTTGAGCAGATGTGAACTCGTGGCCCAGGTCTTCAAATCCCGCAATTTGCCTGTATAAATCGTCCCGTTGTTCATCCAGCTTCTGCCATTCAGCCTCGTCGCCACCCTCTTCCTCCAGGTCACTCATCGTCTCCGACAACTGCTCAACCTGGGCATTTAATGAGTCATAAGCTGCCTGAATCTCGTGGGTCAATTCGACTGGCTGCGCATTAACGCGACCGAATCGGCTCTTGACCGATTCAGTCTCAAGCGTAATTTCCACCCAAGACCAGCCCTCTTGTTTAAGCAAATCAGCGTTTTCCTGCAATTTGGCCATCGCCAGCTGCTCAACCAGCCCTCTATCAGTAAGATAGATACCGTCCAGATCGTCTTCATCGGCGAACAAGTCTTTCGTCACCCCGCCACCAGCAGTCTCATACGCTACCAGGCCAATAAAGCGGACAAGCCGGTGACTGGCAGTCAGAGCTTCATCTATCAAGTACCGGCGAATCACTCGCGGATTCTTCCGATCCCACATATCGAGACTGGCATAGACCTGCTCTTGCCGTTTTTGATCATCGGTAACTGCGTATGCCATCAGCGCATCCAGGGACAAATCGTTTGCACGGTAAGCCTGCATAAGTGAGGGCGAGACTCGCCCTAACTGCAAGCGGCGACGTACAACTGTTGCTGTGACCCCGAAAGCAGCAGCCACATCTTCAATGGTTTTTCCTTGATCAATCAACGCCGCAAAAGACTCAAACTCGTCCGCTGGGTGCATCTGCTCACGTTGCACATTTTCCGTGATCGATATCAGCAACGCATTTTCATCAGAATAAAGATTGCAGTCGACCAGTTGCCCCTCTGACCAACGACCATCCTCCATCAAAAGTTGGATTGCTTTTGTGCGGCGCCCACCAGCAATAACCTCATGGAAGCCACGCTTTTTACTCTTGACCACGGCCAGGGCATGGAGCAAGCCTACTTCTGCAATCGAATCGGCTAATTGTGACAGCGGCGTCTGACTTGCCATTTTTCGGGCTTGATACTGCCCTGAGACAAGCAGTTTGCGAGGATCCAGTTGAATAGCCTTATGTTTCATAGCATGTACTCCCGCCAATTTAATGAATGGTCGAATTACCAGCAACAGGTAACGTGTCCGATAGCAAAGCGGATAAGCGCCCCAGTTGAGCAATGGTCAAGGCTGGTAAACGAAATGGTGTCGCAGTCTCATGCGCCTCTCGTAATTCAAAAGCTAATTTGATAAGATCAATTTGCATCGCTTTAACTCCTTCTAGGTTGTGTGATGCTTGCCCCTGCCCTGGTTGCCGCCAGGCAGGGGCTTTTTCATGCCATGTGTATATAAAAAAAACCAACAAATACAGCGCAGCTAGGCAAGGAGGAGGATTGGCCCCAGTCAGCACTGTTTCGAGGGCCAAAACGGGGATCCAACGGGTCATGACCAGAGCTGAACAGAACAGTCCCATCTGGCTTCACCACATAGTGGGTTTCAGTAATTTCGTCACCGTTCCTCTCAGTGACAATGAATCCCTTAAGCCGTATTTTCTTTGCGTCCATAAATCACCCCTCTATTTATTCCAAGGATTTACCGCTGACCGGGATCGAAGATTCCGAGCCCGATTTGTAGATATGTGTTGCGTTCTACATTTCGGCTTGCGGTGTGTGCCGCCGGTCTCGTTAGTTCGTCGCCCTTGCCGTGCCGAACCATGGAAGGACAAACGGAAAGGGACCGTGGAATAAATAGGGAGCGAAGCGAGCGGTTTATGCCGCGAAAGCCCTTGGAGTGCGGGCCTGGAGTGGTACGGTCGGCGTTGTTGGGGCGACGGACTGACGAGATCGGATCCGCGATAGCCCAGCTATAAGAGAACGCAACACAGCCGCGCGGCGAGCGCCTTATGCGCTAGAGCGCACTAACTTCTTTGCTAACCCTTAAACACTAGACTCAAGAAGGCCGTTGTACCCCAATGGGCCGACGTATCAGTTCTTATCTTTAGTAACGCCTTAAACAGAATCCAGAAATGAATGGAAACACTATATATAGTTAAAAATTTTAAATAAAATCTATATATAGTATATTTAGCAGATGAAACGACAGATCCTTAGTCGTTCTACCCCCCACTAAGAACCAGGAACTTGCTATGTCTGTTAACAAGAAACAAACCTCATCCGGCGTGGCGTCACTAGCTGGAAAAACCCTTGGCAGCTCATCTGCCAGTGACGTTCAAAAATCAATGGCGGGCTCGGTACTCCGCCAATCGGGTACAGCCGCTCAAACAGGTAAAAGGATTGAAACCAAAGCCTCTAGCGTCATGAGCAACCCTCGCTCAGCGGCCACCACCAAAACACTAGCCGCCTCAGCCGTTTCCCAAGCAAATAAAAAGCGTTAACAACGTCACACTCAAATAAGAACAGGCCCTAAAAAGGGCCTGTTTTTTTTAGAATAAGCTGATTTGTCCAGCCCTCCCGGTCAACTCAATCGTTTGAGCCGAGTTCTCTTCGTCGGCCCCAGTAGGCAGCTCATGAACAGGAACCTCCCCTTTGTCTGAGCTCTCTGTCTTGCTAGATGATTTGTATTCTTGAGCCAACTTCAATGGCCAGCCACCTAGGATATGAGCAGGTGTATACCACTTTCCCCTAATCCTGCCTGCTAATGCATCTCCATGAATGACGACTGCAGGTACGTGCAGCAGAGCCAACTGCAAGTAAGTCATATGTACGCATCGCAAATCGATATCTATCGCCGTGACATGAAGGACTTCTTGATAGTTGTACCCTTCATCCATCAAGGTATGCGCCAACGCAATAGCCATTCCACCGGCTCCACATGCGGGCTCCTGGATAGATAAGAACCCTTTGTCACCTAACCGATCACTAATTGCCATCGGGCTCCCCAGAATCATCTCTGACATTAGTCGAGATACTTCATAAGGCGTGAAAAACTGACCAGATCTGCTCTCCCCCATATTCATGCCCATGAATATCGTTCCCAACACGTCCCCAAGCTCGCCAGCTACGACGCATTGCTCCAAACACTCAACCAAGAGTCCGAATGCTTTAGCAAAACCATGCACCTCCTCTTTTGCATACTGGGCAATGACTTCCAAATATCGACGCTCTCGCTGCTCATACTGGTTTTTATCCACGGCATTTGCCAAGGCAACCGCACTAATTTCCACCCAGTCAGCCCAGACTCTTGTTAACCCCTTTGACTGAGCAATCGTTGTCAATAGTTGAATAATCTCTCGTTGAGGTTCACTTGCTGAGCCAATAAATCGCTGCTGTTGTGACTTTGTCGACATCTTGTATCTCCGATTATGAGGGCGAAACTGCCCGGAACCAGAGGACACGTCGCAGCGCAGCGCTCAAGTGTCAAAGACGGCCAAGTGGCCGCCAGCACCGAAGGTGCGCCGCACTTGAACGCGAGAACGATGTGACACACTGACCGGGTATACAGATTCGACCCCCACGCCACGGCTCTCTTAGATCTCACCAAGGATGCCTTTCACGTCGCAAAATCATTAATGTAGAGATCTCTACACTATTGCAATGCACGCTACATGAAATTAGCCTACTCTCATGACTCCCACATCGCACTCTTGGCAACTTCTAATTATTAGTCTTCCATCGGCACGCGCTACAACACGCATGCGGATATGGCGCAGCGTAAAACTCCTGGGCTGCGTTGCCCTACGAGATGGGGTCTATTTACTACCTGCTCAAGTCAAGCAGGTCCACCAGCTTCAAGCATTGGCTGATGAGACACTGCAAGCAGGTGGGGATGCCCTACTCCTGAATGTCCAGGCCAAGGACCTAGCTGAAAATCAGCTATTTAAAAACAAGTTCGATCGTTCCCCTGAATATGCACTGTGGTTAACAGACCTGGGGATAGCTCGAAAGTCATTACCCACTCTCAGCATGAGTCAGCTCCAGAAAATGCAGCGCAAGTTATCCCGTAGCTATGACGCTATCCACCAAACGGATTTTTTCCCTGGCGCTGCTTCGATTCAAGCCGAAACGCAATGGCGTGACTTTGTGAACATGATCTCCGTTCTGCAATCCCCTGGGGAGCCACAATCCAAGACCGGAAACGTCATCCCTCGAGACCCGATTCAATATCAAGGCAGGACTTGGGCCACACGCTGCCACCTTTGGGTTGATCGAGTCGCCAGCGCTTGGCTAATAAAACGCTTTATTGATCCTCACGCCACTTTCATCTGGCTAGATAACCTTGCCGATTGCCCTAGCGAGGCGCTGGGTTTTGATTTTGATGGAGCCACCTTCTCACACGTTGGAGAACTGGTCAGTTTTGAGGTTTTACTGGGAAGTTTTGGATTAAATCACGACCGTGCTTTGGTGCGCCTGGGAGCCATGGTCCACGCCTTAGACATAGGGGGAGCCCAAGTACCTGAAGCATCAGGTTTTGAAGCGATGCTCTCAGGAGCCAAGAAGCGTCAACTAGATGATGATCAACTCCTCGCTGAAATGTCGATCGTTCTGGACTCCTTACACGCCCACTTTAGCAACTAGTTTTACTCCCATCCTCAGTCAACACCCAGCTACACGGGCTCTCAACCACCACAGCAGCCCCATTAACGGCGTTAACCAAAATGAAAGCTCACATTTCCTCTCCATCCGCCCAAGCTGCAGAAGTTCAGGAGCCCATCCCTGATCATGAACGACATGGCGTTTCGTTCAAAGAGGCTCTCTGGGTGTGGGTTCGTGTCGCTGCACTCAGCTTTGGCGGACCTGCAGGCCAAATTGCTGTGATGCATCGAATCCTCGTTGAGGAAAAGAACTGGATAAGCGAAACGCGTTTTCTACACGCCCTGAACTACTGCACTCTTGTGCCAGGGCCTGAAGCGCACAAACTCGCCGTATACATAGGCTGGTTGCTCCATCGCACGCGGGGGGGGCTTTGGGCCGGCCTGCTCTTTATTTTTCCTGGTCTTATCGCGCTAGGGGTCCTCAGTTGGATCTATGCAAGCTATGGTGAGGTTGGATACGTTCAGGCCTTATTCTTCGGTTTAAAGGCAGCAGTACTAGCCGTTGTACTAGAAGCGGTAATGCGCGTTGGCCGTCGAGCGTTGAAAACTAGGCTCATGGTAGCAATGGCGGTTATATCTTTTATTGCCATCTTTTTCTTCGCAGTCCCTTTCCCCGCCATCATTGTCGCGGCCTGTCTGATAGGGCTGATCAATGAGGCATCAGGTAGATATTCACCCCGCCCTCAGACCAAAGAAGTGGCAAAAGTACCTGAAGAGATCCCAGTAGCCGCCATTGATGTCGCCTTTGCACAGGAACTACCAGAGCACGTACGTCCATCCCATATTCGGGCCTTGAAGGTGGCTGTACTTGGAGCTGGTCTTTGGCTCGGTCCGCTCTTTATTTTTCTGGCCACCATAGGTCCGGACAGCGTCTTTACGCATATCGCCACTTTCTTCAGCAAAATGGCCGTACTGACATTCGGAGGAGCTTATGCCATTTTGTCGTATGTTGCGCAACAGGCTGTCGACCATTACCACTGGCTTGCACCGGGAGAAATGCTGGTGGGTCTTGGGATGGCTGAGACGACACCCGGGCCGCTGATCAGCGTGGTGCAATTTGTTGGTTTTATGGCCGCCTACCGGCAGCCAGGCACCCTGGACCCCGTAATAGCTGGAACCCTGGGGGGCATCCTGGCCAAGTGGGTCACCTTCGCCCCTTCATTTCTCTTTATATTCATCGGTGCCCCATACATCGAGGCCTTACGCAACAACCGCGCCCTAAATGTCGTCCTGTCCATGATTATGGCAGCGGTAGTTGGCGTAATTCTGAACCTGGCGGTCTGGTTTACCATCCACACCTTTTTTACAGAAGTGACTGTAAAACATACCTTTGGGATGACACTGCAAATCCCTGTTCTCTCTAGCTTAGATAAATGGTCATTAGTGCTCTCTCTTGCTGCCGTAGTGGCCATGTTCCGTTTCAAACTGGGCATGTTTACTACGCTCGCTGGGTGCTGCATCGCAGGCATCTTGATTCACCTTTTCAGCTAACGAACTTTGGTTACTACGCTCACTGGCCCGATGGACTTCAACAGTAATGTGAGAAAGCTCATGAACATCAACCAGCCGTTGTTTATAGCTCTCTGGGGTCATCGGCTCCGGTGACACCAGCGATACTATCGCTGCAAAATGCCCAGGGCCTAACTGCCAGACATGTAAATCAACAATCTCGCAGCCCATTGGCTCCAACGCCTCACGGATCTCGCTCTCAACAGTCTGCCCCTCATCCACCGCATCCAGCAAGACACTCCCCGCGGTTCTGATCAGCCCCCAGGACCATCGCGCAATAACTAACGCGCCTACTATTCCCATGAGAGGGTCAGCCCAAAGCCAACCATAACTACGACCTAATAACAGGGCTGCAATCGCCAAAACCGACGTCAAGGCATCTGCCAACACATGAATATAAGCCGCACGTAGATTGTTGTCGCCGGCCATCGCATGTAGCTCTGGCTTCTCGTGATGGTGGTGGTGATCATGACCATGATGGGAATGACTGTCTTTTAACAACCAAGCACAAACCAGATTAACGAGCAGACCAACGACGGCAACAACGATTGCCTGGTTGAAGTCAATTTCAATCGGTTGAGTCAATCGCCAAAAACTCTCCCAGCCAATAAGCAACGCTATCAGTGCCAATATCACCGCACTGGCAAAGCCAGCAAGGTCACCAAGCTTCCCTGTTCCAAATGTAAAACGAGGGTTAGAAGCATTGTGGCGAGCAAACCGGTACGCCCACGCCGTAATCAGCATCGCACCGGCATGAGTAGACATATGCCAACCATCGGCCACCAAGGCCATCGAGCCATAAATTGTCCCTCCAATGATCTCAACCAGCATCATGGAGGCTGTCAAAATGATGACCAACCAGACCTTCCGTTCATTCTCCCGATGTTCCGCACCAAGAAAAAAATGACTGTGCTTATAAGCACCTAGCGAACTCTGACTCATCTGCCACCTCTACAACCATAGATACACGCAAGACAACTACTTTAAGTAAGCTCGAATCACCTCGATCATTTCCTCTCCTCCCTGCTGCCTCTCCTCATCAGTCGGTGCCAACAAGACGTGCTCTCTGAGATGGTCTTCAATAACTTCTGCCATCAGCCCCCCAACAGCGCCGCGAACTGAAGCAATCTGACGCAAGACCTCAATGCATGCTGCGTCGGAATCCAATGCTCGCTCAATACCCTCAAGTTGCCCCTTGAGGCGTCGGACGCGCGCAATCAACTTACTTTTCTCACGAGACAAATGGGACATATGGCACTCCTAATATAGTATAGGGGACTATATTATCACTAAATTTAGAACTCCTGGACTGCGCTTCCATCATGGATGGAGCTACGAGCTCCTCACCAGGCTCAAGCAGATCGAGCACATTACCCGACGCTAAGGCCACCTACCTATTCAGTGATTACTGATACACTCTCACATCCCCCCAGGGGGGATGTGAGAATACAAAGACAGATACTTACTACCTCACCCCAAAATCACCTACAAGATGCATCATGGGCTCCCTCTAAATGGCTATTCCAAAAAAATATTCCAATACCATATTTTCAATATCCATGTCTTTTACAATGTCATTTTTCATGACTTTTTCCATAACACTAATAAACACCGGGATTCAAAATGGATTCATCCTTAGATGGGCTACAGCCTGGTTCGTAGCCTGGCCAATCGCTTTAATTTGTAATTTATTATTTTCAAAAATCATCAGAACCCAGATTTCAAAAATAATTGAAACATAAAAACAACGCTAGTCATATACATTGACTAGCGATTCATTAAAAAATCACCCCTTTAAAACCCGTTTATAAAAACCCTCAGTTTCAAGTACAAAATTTTCCATACCAAACCCCTTTACTGCCTTTTCCCTTGCTTTTCCACCCATCTCATTCACATCAACTTCATTATTAGCAATGGATAGCAAGATTTTACTTATAGCCTCTACATCTCCAACCGGTACTATCCAGCCATTTTCATTTTCATTCACATTATCAGGAAGCCCTGCATAGTTAGTCACAATGACAGGTTTTCCACAAGACATCATTTCCCTGCACGCAAACGAGATAGTTTCAACCTCATAAGACAAGACAAACCCAATGTCAATTGAGCGAACAAAATCCCGCACATCACTCAGCATCCCAGCATAAGTAAATTGGGATTCCAATCCCAAGACTTTAATCTCTTCCATCTCTTCCAAGCCTATCTCGCCGCCTGCTACTGCGACGTGAAATCTTGCTCGTTCCTCAACCCCCAACGCGGCAAGGGCCCTCAGCATATTGATCCAGCCTTTATACCTACTCGTTCCTGCATTGCTACCTATCACTATTTTCCCGACCAGCCCCTGCTTTTCCCTCCACCCCTCAACAGACCATTTTTCTCCACTAGGGCTAAAAAAATCTGTGTCTACTCCATTTTCAATTTTCAAAATCTTCAAACTTTTATAGACACTTTCTCGCACCATCCTCTCTGAGGATGAGCACACGGCTATCACCCCATCCATACCTATAATTCTTTTAATTAGCCCAGAAATATATCTTATTGGCTTGCTATTATGTTTCGTCAATACCACTTTTGGCTTGTTTTTTAAAAACATAATTGCTATCGCTACAATTCTATGATCCGATGACCCATTAACATGAACAATATCAATTCCATTCTTAACTACCAATTTTCTAATTTTAATTAAGCTGGGGATCATCTTATAAACCCTAGCACTGTAATCAACATTAAAAATATTGACCCCATCAACAGATTCCACAGCTCTATTTAACGCACTCCCTCCCGGGGACGCTACGAAAAACCCACATCTATCAGACAATCCCTCAACCAACAACCTGACATACGTAACATGTCCATTTATATTTTCACTTTTATGAAAATTAGTGTACAAAACTTTCATTCAACAGCCTCACCGCCAATAAAGAACAAAACTCTTTACTGGCATTAATTCTTAAAATCGATTTATTTATCGAAAATAAAAGGCTGGCGTATCAAAGACTGCTCAAAACCACAAAAAAGAAAAACCATCATCAATCCAGGCACAGACGGCCATACCCCGGTTTCAACACAGGGACTTAATCTAGAAATTTTGAATTGAGATGTGGTTACGAGACAGGGACCACACCAGCAGCCTCACCAGTTACTAAGCTGTGAGACTGCGAGGGGGCCGCAAACGCGGTGTGTGAGAGGTTGTTCGTGGAAAGACTGAAATGGGACACGAACGAGAAAAAGACAGTAGAGCCAAACAAAACGGCGATGCAGCAGGAAGTGCTCCCGCCGAGAGATCATGAATCTCATGCAGGAGCCTGTGCTGAGAGTCGCTCATGTACCCACCTGCGCCAACTCCGTTGCCTCCATCCACCGAAAAATGCGTGTAGGAGGACCTGGTATTCCGAGAGTGCTCTTGATCATGAGCCATCCAAGCGTTACCCCACGCACTGGCCACCGAGCTCATAAGCACAGCAAGCAGCAACCAGAAGGCAATGACTTTCTTTAGAGATATGCGCATGAGACCAGGAAACGCAACCAGGTAGATCTATTCCCAAGTATCCTATCCCACTCCATAGGATAAACCCAAGAAAAAAAATGCAACATAAAATAGCTTGTTATAAGCACTAGCGATGGAATAATACTAATGCTACGATGCAAGCCCTATCCCCCCCCATAGGATAGAAATTCACCATACACCCTAGTTGCATGACGCCGAGGCATACCAATGCTAGAAGTGCTTAAAAACCGGACCTATAGGCATCTCTTCCTGGCACAAGTCGTAGCGCTGCTCGGAACGGGAATGGCCACAGTGGCCTTAGGGCTGCTAGCCTTTGATCTAGCCGGAGCCAGTGCAGGGGAGGTGCTGGGCATTGCTTTGTCATTAAAGATGGTGGCCTACATCTTTATTGCCCCTATGGCTGCAGCTCTAGCAGAGCGTGCTCCTCGACGCCATCTACTGGTGGCGTTAGATCTCGTACGAGCTGGCGTCGCTGTATTGCTTCCATTCGTCAACGCCAGTTGGCAAATCTACACACTCATCTTCGTTCTTCAAGCAGCCTCAGCTGCTTTTACACCCATCTTTCAGGCGACCATACCGGACGTTCTCCCAAAAGAAGAGGATTACACACGGGCACTATCGCTGTCTCGCCTAGCGTATGATCTGGAAAGTGTTATCAGCCCAGTATTGGCCGCTGTGCTACTGAGCTACATCACTTTTCATGGCTTGTTCTGGGGAACCTCTCTTGGGTTCATTGCTTCTGCTGCTTTGGTAGTCTCTGTCGTCTTGCCGATATACCAATCGCAACCGACGCAAACCTTCTACCAGCGAACAACGAAAGGGTTGCGAATCTACCTCAAAACTCCCAGGCTTCGTGGCTTGCTGGCACTGAATTTAGCCGTCGCTGCAGCGAGCGCCATGGTGATCATCAATACCGTCGTCATTGTCCAGGCAAACTTTGGACTCACCCAAAATGACACGGCCCTTGCCCTGGCATCATTTGGGCTAGGCTCGATGATTGTCGCCTTGGCGCTACCCAGACTGCTCGATAAAACATCAGATCGATCAGTTATGCTGACAGGCGCCATTCTTTTGGCAAGTGGACTAGCAGCAGGAATATTTATCCATAGCTACTCACAGCTGTTAATCCTGTGGTTCATTCTCGGTTTAGGCTACTCGCTCGCGCAAACTCCTTCAGGTCGACTGCTCCGACGTTCAGCTCACGCCAACGACCGGCCTGCATTGTTTGCAGCCCAGTTTTCCTTATCCCATTCCTGTTGGCTGATTAGCTACCCCTTGGCGGGATGGCTCAGCGCGAATGCAGGTACTAGCTATGCATTCGCCACGCTAGCAATCTTGGCATCCACAGCAATCGTATTTAGCTTTCTGGTCTGGCCCAAGCAAGACAACGAAAAGCTGTCCCATACTCATCAGGATTTACCGGCTGACCACCCCCACTGGAGCGAACACTCTGCGTCTGAGGGGGCTCATAGCCACGCTATAATCATTGATGAACTCCACGACCACTGGCCTGATAGATCAGCACGCTAGTAAAAGCCGTTTACCTAAGCCAATGACCACCAAGCCCAATCCCCACCACCATCATGACGCTGTCATGAAACGCCTCAAACGAGCGGAAGGCCACTTGCGCAGCATCCTGCAGATGATGGAGGATCAAAGGTCGTGCCTGGATATTGCTCAACAGCTCTACGCAGTAGAGAAAGCGATATCTCAAGCCAAGAAAGTCCTCATTCAGGACCATATTGACCATTGCCTGGAGGATGCCTTGGACAACTCCTCCAGTGAGCGCAAGCACACTATTAACGAGTTCAAAGAAATTACAAAGTATCTGTAGACCCGCCTCTCCAAGACG
Source organism: Alcaligenes phenolicus (assembly GCF_032063905.1). NCBI lineage: Bacteria > Pseudomonadati > Pseudomonadota > Betaproteobacteria > Burkholderiales > Alcaligenaceae > Alcaligenes > Alcaligenes phenolicus. Next base: position 501,537 of record NZ_DAMBOE010000001.1, on the reverse strand, counting down.
CACCCATGTTATCCAGGCATCAGGCTCGACTCATAAAGAAAATCATTGCATTTATTGCAATGCTGGCCGTCCTGTTGCCTGCGACACCCAAACCCCAACCCACTGCCCTGCCCCATCTTTCTACAATAGGACTGATCAGCTCTCATCATGAGGGCACCATGTCTCTTGCAGCAGGCGAAAACACAGACCTCAGCAAGCAAAGCGCATTAAGCCATCATCATGCGGATCACTCTCATGATATTCAGGTCCTTCTGCCTTCACTTCCTTCATTAGCGCTGGGACCTGACATCAGCTGGCTGGCACACTACTTCGCCAGCCCATTAATAGGCACCCCCTATCCTCCTGAAAAACCGCCTAGATTTATATAGATTATTTATTTAAAAAAATATTAATCTTTATTGAAATCTAATCATGACCGATATCATTTCACGATACCGGCGCGCTTCCGTGCGTCCGATCAGAAAAAAATTATCCGCAATTTTCCTGCTTCTACTCCTCACGCTTCTGCTTCAAATCGAACCTGCTCTTGGGCATGCAGTTGCTGAAGGAGACAAGGGTTACATCCAGGAAATCACCGGCGTAAATTTCATTTCCTTCATGTATCTCGGTGCCAAGCACATGGTCACTGGGTACGACCATATCCTATTCCTGCTTGGCGTCATCTTCTTCTTATATCGACTCAAGCACATTGGTCTTTACGTCAGCCTTTTTGCAATTGGTCATTCAACGACCATGCTGGCTGGGGTCTATTTCAATGTAGGCATCAACAGCTACATCATCGACGCCATCATTGGATTTTCTGTCGTATATAAAGCATTAGATAACATAGGTGCTTTTCAGCGATGGTTTGGGTTCCAGCCCAATACCAAAATAGCAACACTTATCTTTGGGTTTTTCCACGGATTTGGCCTATCCACAAAAATTATTGAATACAACATCTCTCCCGATGGCCTGGTTCCAAACCTCCTGGCATTCAATATTGGAGTCGAGCTTGGCCAGCTCTTAGCATTGGGTGCCATCTTGATTGCCATGAGCTATTGGCGAAGATCTCCAAGCTTTGTAAAGCATGCCTACACTGCAAATATTGCGATGATGTCCGCCGGATTCATCCTTATTGGCTACCAGCTCACTGGACTATCTGTTTCCTAGGAAGAACCAAACATGTACAACGTTGCCCCACCCGAAACACACGAACTCCCGACAACTGCGCAGTTGAGAAAATCAACTCTGCTTGCCCTTGGATCCGCACTCGTAATCCTAATTACCATAGTGCTGCCTGCCGAGTACGCAATAGATCCAACCAGAATTGGCCGTGTTCTAGGCCTGACTGAGATGGGAGAGATCAAAACACAGTTGGCACAAGAAGCTGCTGCAGACTCTCTTCAGCAATCAGGAGCTGGGTCTGTCGCCACAGAGCAAACCATCCTTGATCGTCTAGAGCGAATCGAATCCCTCCTGAGCGCTACCTCGCCACAAAGCAACCTTACGGCAGCCAAGCCCCAGAGCCCCATACAACCAGCCACTCCTTCTCCCAAACCAGCAAACACGGATACTGCTCGTGTAGACAAGGTCAGCTTTCAGCTGGCCCCTGGCCAAGGAATAGAAATCAAGCTCGTGATGAACGAAGGAGCATCTACCAAATACTCCTGGGTATCTGAAGGCGGGCCCGCAAACTTTGATACTCATGGCGATGCCCAAGGGAAATCTGTTAGCTACGAAAAAGGAAGAGGCGTCGAGAAAGACGAAGGTACTCTTACCGCCGCTTTCAAGGGAAACCATGGTTGGTTTTGGAGAAATAGAAATAGCACCCCAATTACTATCACATTGACAACAAATGGGGAATACTCTGAAATAAAACGAGTAAGTTAAAAAATACGCCCGCTAATTACAAAATTAGCGGGCGTATTAATTACTGCTATTTATCGTTAAGTTCAGGCCAAATCTTCATCCAGTCTATTGGCCTCAATTGTTTACGAGTAACCAGACCTTTGGTCAGCACCTCAATTTCCACACATCGAATAATAGGAACCTCCTGCTGCCCAGAGGCCCAGCGGTGTACGACTTGGGGAGCCACATCCAAATGACGGGCAAGAGCCGAAATCCCCCCGGCATAATCACATGCAGTGCGAACAGGTTCAAAATTAGACATAAATCATCTTCTTATTAAAAATAAAACAATCTTGAAAGATTTCACTTTATAGGTGATACTAACAACGCCCATTTCAAGGGGCCGCTCCTTAACAAACCGAACCGATAAACACCGCGCCCTACCTAAATGGTAAGCGACTGCGCGGCTGCCCGACACGACACGGAGGCAGAAGATAATTCCGTGAAAAACCAGCGCCCCTCGGGCTTTCAGAGTAAGCAATAAGAGAGGTCAGCGTTGACGACCCAGACATTCTGGGCGCCACACTGTCGTGAGACAGCCTTACGAGGATGGCGGGTAATCCTCGACATAAACTGGTTCGATTCTCATGGGCACGCTTTCAGATCACTCCCAAGCGTGCCCACAATCATCTTTGCTTGTGTTAGGCCGAAGCCGTCTAACACGGCCTTAGCTTCACATGGAGTTCTGATATTGCTACTACCCATTTAGGGTAGTGATGGATCTCAGCACCTTATGAGTAAAACTAGTCGCGGTGTAACACCCGCCTCAAAAACCAGCATTCAAATTTCTTTTCAGTATGAAGGAGTACGTCATCGGGAAATAATCTCGCTAACGCCAACTCCAAAAAACCTTGAGATTGCTCAACAGAAACGGGCTGTGATTCTTAAAGCCATTCAAAATGGCACTTTCGACTACACACACCATTTCCCTAACAGCCCAAAAGTAAAAAAAACACTGACCTCAAGTGGTCAAACAGAGAAAATATCTCATTACTTTACCCATTGGCTTCGCTCGCAAAAATCGGTTTTAAAAGCATCCAGTTATGAAGGGTATCGAAAAATTGTCGATAATCTAATCGTCCCTCAATTTGGTGACCTTCTACTTCCTCAATGGAAGCGCAGGGCAATCAAAGAATGGCTAGAGTCAATACCATGTGGGAACAAGCGTTTGGTCAACATCCAAAGCGTGATACGAAAAGCGCTGTCTGATGCTGTCGATGATGAACTCCTCGATAGCAATTGCATGGCCAACTACTGCTATCAACGCAAGGCCAAAGTGAAAGACAGCGATGACATCGACCCTTTCACACCCGCTGAACAGGCATCGATCCTGGCCATTGCCGATCCTCAGTTGCGCCACCAGATACAATTTTCATTTTGGACTGGCGTACGTACTAGTGAACTGGTCGCCTTGAATTGGGCTGATATCGACTTTGATCTCAACCTGATCAACATCCGTCGCGCAATAACCCAAGCATCCAGAGGTGTTGCTGAGACAACCAAGACCCTGGCTGGACGCAGGCAAATCAAAATTCTGGCTCCCGCAATGGAAGTTCTACTTTTGCAGCAGCAATATACGGCTAGCAAAGGCGAGGCAGTTTTCCTGAATCCTCGTACAGATCAACGGTGGGCAGGCGACAAGCCGATTAGAGACATCTGGACTCAGCTACTCAAGGCAGCTTGCGTTCGCTACAGGTGGCCCTACCAAACCAGGCACACCTATGCATCGATGATGCTCAGCGCCGGCGAAAACCCCATGTGGGTCGCAAAACAAATGGGTCACAGAGACTGGACGATGATTGCCAAGGTCTACGGAAAGTGGATGCCAGATGCCAACACTCAAGCTGGAGAAAAGGCAGAAGCTGCTTTTGGCAATAAAACAGCCCGAAAACGACTCATTCTCTAACACGCAGCACATAAAAAAATCGTGTCAGAAATTCTGACACGATTTTTTTCTAACATACTGATTTTTCAAGAAATTTTGGTGGAGTCGGGGGGAATTGAACCCCCGTCCGCAAGCCGTCCACAGACAGTTCTACATGTGTAGTCAATTAATTTTAAGTTTTAACCTTGGACTGTGCCAATTGACAGGCCTTTCCTTGGCGATCCACTAAGTTTTAGAACCGGACTTCGTGGCGCAGGCCGATTCGATTCTTTGTAAATAACACTGCTGTAGGTTGCCCTACCTAACCCAAAGACAAATTAGTGCAGTGGCCCAGCCTTAAGCGGCTAGAGCGAAACGCTCGTCGTTGGCGTTTGTAGTTTTCCAGTGGATTTACGAGCGTACTGGTGCTCGACACGCCCTGATCTGCTTCTTGACCCACGTCGAAGCCATGTCGACCCCATGTGGATTAGCAACCATATCACATCGGCTACAAAATGTATAGCACCTGGTGCTAGAATAACCCTCTTCCGCGCTCTGGCTGAGTCCTCGCCAGAGCGTTTTTCACGTACTTCACGCCTACCCATTTGTTTGGAGTCGCTTTTCATGGCCCATCCCGCCAACCAAGCCAGAGGCCCATTAGGCTTTATCCTGCACGGCAGTCTTGTTACTCAAATTGTGATCGGTTTGATCGCCGGTATTTTGCTGGGACGCTTTGCTCCTGATGCCGCGCACTCGATCGCCCTGCTGGGCCAATTATTTGTCTCTGCCTTGAAGTCGGTTGCGCCGATTCTGGTGTTTGTTCTGGTGATGTCTTCCATTGCCAACCAAAAAGCCCAGTCCTCCACCCGCATGGGCCCTATTTTGCTCTTGTACGTGCTGGGCACCTTCCTGGCCGCACTGATTGCCGTGATCGCCAGCTTCGCCTTCCCCGTCAAGCTCAAGCTGGATCTGGCCGATGCCACCTTGAACCCGCCCGGCAATATCGTCGAGGTATTGCTGGATCTGCTGACCAGCATTGTGGTGAACCCGGTTGATGCCTTGCTCAATGCCAACTACATGGGCATTTTGGCCTGGGCTATTGCTCTGGGTCTGGCGCTGAAACACGGCTCGCAAGGTTCTCGCGACCTGCTGACCGATATGGCCAATGCCGTGTCGTCCTTGGTGCGCCTGGTCATTCGCTTTGCGCCGCTGGGTATTTTTGGTCTGGTAGCAGTCACTATTGCTGAATCGGGCTTTGATGCGCTGCGCCAATACGGACTGCTGCTGATTGTGCTGGTAGGCTGCATGCTGGTGGTGGCTCTGATCGTCAACCCCTTGATCGTGTTTGCCAAGCTTCGTCGCAACCCCTACCCGCTGGTATTCACCTGCCTGCGTGAAAGCGGTATCACAGCCTTTTTCACCCGCAGTTCTGCGGCCAACATCCCTGTGAACATGGCTTTGTGCGAGCGACTGGGCCTGCATAAAGACACCTACTCGGTTTCAATTCCACTGGGTGCCACCATCAATATGGCCGGTGCTGCCGTCACCATTACCGTCCTGACGCTGGCTGCGGTGCACACACTGGAAATCCCGGCTGACCTGCCTACCGCCCTGCTGCTGAGCCTGGTGGCTACCATTGCCGCTTGCGGTGCATCGGGCGTTGCTGGTGGCTCTTTGCTGCTGATTCCACTAGCATGCAATATGTTCGGTATTTCCAATGATGTCGCCATGCAAGTGGTTGGCGTAGGCTTTGTAATTGGAGTGGTACAAGACTCGGTAGAAACGGCCTTGAACTCCTCGACCGACGTGCTGTTTACCGCTGCGGCAACACTCGAACCAGGCCGTGCCTGATTTGATATCTTGACGCCAAGGGGCCAGCCATTCAGGCTGGCCTTTTTTGTAGATAGTTCAAGCCAGGACCGACTGCCGCAGCCCAAACACCTGCCACCATACTTGGGTGTCAGTCTCCAGACGCTTCCGCAGTCAACCTCTTCCCAAGGAATCTTCGTGGATTTAGCCAGCCTTTCTCTGTATATCGTTGCTGTGTCGGCCGTCACTGTGATACCGGGCCCCACCATGCTGCTTGCCTTGAACAATGGTGCACATGGCGGCAAACGGATTGCAGCATGCGGTATTGCGGGCGCAGCGCTCTCGGACCTGATTCTGATTGCTGCCGTCGGCTGTGGACTGGGCGCGCTGCTGCTTGCCTCCGAGCAGCTTTTCACAGTGGTGAAATGGATAGGTGCGGCGTATCTGCTCTATCTGGCCTATGGTCTCTGGCACGCTCCGGTCCGCTCTATCCAGACAGACACTCCCACGGAAAAAGTTCGGACGGGTCGCGCGGCTTTTCTGCGATCTTTGCTGGTTGCCCTGTCCAACCCTAAAGCGCTGCTGTTCTTCTCTGCATTTTTGCCGCAATTCATTCGTCCTGAAGAAGCGATTGCCGTTCAGTACATCACACTGGCCTTGGTCACAGCCCTGATTGATATGGCTTTAATGACTGTCTACGCCGTGGGTGGCCATCACGCCATGCGGCTGCTTTCCGGCAAGGCTATGCGTTGGTTGAACCGGGGTTGTGCTGGCATGCTGGCAGGTCTGGGTATTGCGCTAAGTCTGTATCGACGCGGTAATTCCAACTGAAGATCGCAACCGCCAAGGAAAACAAGGGACCTGAATCGGTCCCTTTTTCTTATGTGCTACAAGCCAGTCTTGCCTACGACAAGACTGCACCTCACCATCCGTGACGCTAGAGCAACAGGCCAAACGACAAACCGCAAAACCGGACCAGATACCTACCCCCAGCGTCATGTTCAGGCTGATGGGATCGTATATCATCATTCAGATGGCCACCACGAATAGCCTGCTACGGGCTCAGAGCGGCCATGTCCTTACAAATTCCGGTTTGCCCCAGCTGCCAGCAGCCCAGCCTGAACCGGCACGATTTCCCTTCACCCCGAATCAACAAGGAGCCAAGATGAAGCGTATCTATTTAGCGGGTCCTGATGTGTTTTTCAGCGATGCCACCGAGCGTGCCAAGCTGCACAAGCAATTGGTACGAGACTTCGGCTTCAAGCCCTTGCATCCCGTTGATCAGGAGGAGATCGAGGCCTCGGCTATCTACCACCACAATATTCGTCTGCTGGACCAAGCCGATGCGGTTCTGGCCAACATCACGCCCTTTCGAGGTGCAGAGATTGATACGGGCACCGCTTTCGAAATCGGTTATGCCGTGGCCCAGGGCCTGCCGGTTTTCACCTACCGCTCTACCGCCGATACCGTTCTGGACACCGTACGCGAGCACTACAGCCCAGTTGTGCTGGACCCGGCCAGTCAGATCTGGCGTGATCGCAATGGTGCGCTGATCGAAGACTTTGGCCTGCCCTCGAACTTGATGGTGGCGATCAGCACGGAGTTTGTACACGGTTCCTTTAAGGATGCCCTGATCGCCGCACAAGATTATTTCAAAGCTATTGGCTAATTCATTTTCGGAAAAAACAGTGCTGATTAATCAATCACAAGCAGTCAAACAGAGTCAAAATTAAACGGTTTTCAGGGAAATTAAACGCATCTTTTACTCAGGTATGATGTGGACTTGAAATTCCCTGCCCGAACACAGGAACCACAATTGGTTCCCGGCAGCACCCGCTTTTCCTGAATCAAAAACACAGGGCTATGCCCAGCACCATGCCAGACACCAGCAACATCTCTTTTCTTGATCGTGTACGCGCCATTCTTAGTGATCTCCCCGCTTCCGAGCGACGTCTGGCCCAATTCACACTGGATTTCTCGGGTGATTTATCCAGCTACAACGCCTCGGAACTCGCCAGTCTGGCCCAAGTTTCCAATGCCACTGTCACACGTCTGATCCGTCGTCTGGAATACGCCAACTACGAAGCGGCACGCAAGCAGATTCGCACGGAAAGAACAGATGATTCTTTCACCTCGCTCAGCCAGCCGTTATCGCCGGGCGAAACCGCCTTGCACTCACACTTGCAGGAAAGCTATAGCAAGCTGGGCAATACCTATCGGCATCTGTCCCATTCAGTTCTGCAGGAAGCCAGTCAGGCCATCAGCCGTGCGCGGCAGGTTTGGCTGGTGGGTTTGCAGGCAAACTACTTTCTGGCCGGGCATTTTTACTGGCATTTGTCCAAATTCATGGCAGGCGTACGGCTTATCCCCGGAGCGGGCCAAACAGTCTCCGACTATTTGGCTGACATCCAGCACCAGGATGTCGTGATTGTTTTTGATTTGCATCCACGCCCCAGCCAAATGCCGGAGCTGATCGGACGCCTGGAAACACGCTGTGCGGACATCGTGCTGATAACCGACCAGGATTACAAAGAGAGGCCCAAGACCCGCTGGTCCCTGCCCTGCCAGCCTGGGCCTGAAGCGCTGCCTGATAATTCGGTGGCCGTTGCCAGCCTGTCTCATCTGCTGCTGTCCGAAATACTGAAAGTACGTGGCGCAGATCGCCGCGATGAATCAGAACAAGAACTGGCCACCGCTGACGCGCTGTTTTGAACTAACAAAAAACACCCTTTTCAAGCTCTGCAAGCCACTCAGAGCAGAAGAGACCAGCTCTTGTACCTGTGCGTCTCCTGCATCATTTGCCCCGCCCAGCTAAACCAAGGCTCCAAAATCAGAGCCGTCTCCTCCCTCATCTACGACCAAAGTCGCCTGTTGGGAAAAGTTGATTCGTTCTATACATGCTGTACACAGAGCGCCCTCAAGCGCCAACTCTCTGTACACGCCGTGTTTAGAGAGCCTCGATGCCAAGAATCATCAAACCCCATAAGGAGACATAAGAATGAGCTCAGCCAATACTGTCGTGACGGCAGTAACCCAGCACCCCGCCTATCAAGAGCTGCTTAGAAGACGCAACCGCATGAGCCTGGTTTTTTTCGGCTTGACCGTGATTGTGTACGCCGGTTTTATCTTGACCCTGGCCTTTGACCCCGAACTTTTCAGCCGCTCTGTCGGTTCCATGACCATGACCATTGGCGTGCTTAGCGCCGCCATTGTGCTCATTAGTGCCGTCGTCCTGGTGTCCACCTTCGTCTACATTTCCAACAAGGTGTATGACCCCTTGCTGGCTCAAATCATGAAGGACGTGACATGAAGAAACTACTTCTGAGCCTGGGCCTGTTTGGCATGGCAAGTGGCAATGCCATGGCGGCCCCGTCCGGCCAGGCCAATACCTCCGCCATTGTCATGTTCCTGATCTTTATCGCCGGGACCATGGTCATTACCTGGTGGGCGGCCCGCCGTACACGCACCACGTCCGACTTTTACACCGCCGGTGGCGGTTTGACCGGCTTTCAAAACGGCCTGGCAATTGCCGGGGACTATCTGTCCGCCGCTTCTTTCCTGGGGATTGCGGGCATGGTGTACGTCAGCGGTTTTGACGGCATGATTTACGCCATCGGCTTCATGTTCGGCTGGCCGGTTGTGATGTTCCTGATCGCAGAGCGCCTGCGCAATCTGGGGCGCTACAACTTTGCCGACGTGACCTCGTTTCGCCTGTCGCAAAACCCCATGCGGATTCTGGCGGCCAGTGCCTCGCTTCTGATCATTGCCCTGTACCTGATCGCGCAAATGGTCGGTGCTGGCAAGCTGATCGTGCTGTTGTTTGGTCTGGACTACAACGTGGCCGTGGTGATTGTGGGTTCGCTGATGATGATTTACGTCACCTTTGGCGGCATGACGGCCACCACTTGGGTACAAATCATCAAAGCCGTGCTGATGCTGGTCGGTGCTACCTTGATGACTGTTCTGGTTTTGGCCGCGTTCTATTGGGATGTCGATGCCATGCTGGCCGCCGCCGTGGAAACACACCCCACCGGACACGCCATTCTTGAGCCCGGCGCTGCCGTCAGCAGCAACCCGCTGAACGTGCTGTCGCTAGGTATCGCGCTGGCCTTCGGTACCGCAGGTCTGCCCCATATCCTGATGCGTTTCTTCACTGTGGCGGACGCCAAGGAAGCCCGCAAATCCGTGATCTACGCCAGCAGCTTTATTGGCTACTTCTACCTGCTGACCTTCATCATCGGTTTCGGTGCGATTGCCTTGCTGGTCAAGCATCCCGAGTACTTCCAGACCGGTCCGGACGGCTCCTTCAACATGCTGACCAATCTGATTGGCGGCACCAATATGGTAGCGGTGCACCTGGCCAATGCGGTAGGCGGCAACCTGTTGCTGGGCTTCCTGGCGGCAGTCACCTTTGCAACGATTGTGGCCGTGGTTGCTGGCCTGGCCTTGGCCGGTGCCGCAGCTATTTCGCATGACCTGTACGCCAACGTCATTGCCAAAGGCCGCGCCACCGAAAAAGACCAGATGCGCATTTCGCGTATCTCCACAGTGGTGTTGGGCGTGCTGGCGATTTTGCTGGGCATTATCTTTGAAAACCAGAACGTCGCCTTCATGGTGGGCCTTGCCTTTGCCATTGCTGCCAGTGCCAACTTCCCGGTCCTGGTGCTGTCGATTGCCTGGCGTGGCTGCACCACGCGTGGTGCCACCATTGGCGGTTTTCTGGGCCTGGTCACCGCCACGGTGTGGGTGGTCTTGAGTAGCACGGTGTGGGTGGATGTCTTCGGTTTTGCCGAGCCCATCACCCCTTTCCCTAACCCTGGCATCCTGTCCATTCCGCTGGCTTTCTTCTCGATCTGGCTGTTCTCAACCCTGGACAACAGTGCCCGCGCTGCCAAGGAACGCGAAGCCTTCGAGGCGCTGACCGTACGCAGTCAAACCGGCATTGGTGCTGCAAGCGCCAGCGCTCACTAAGCACACTTTTCATGCTGATGTAATCAGCACGCAGGAACAAGAACAGGGCATTTCGGTGCCCTGTTTTTACTGATAGGCGGCTCATCCTGGCAGGCACCATTACAGATACTTGAACATGGCATAATCCCCACATGAATGAACTGCTCATTGCTGACGATCACCCCCTGTTTCGTGAGGCGTTACGAGGCGTCGTCGCCAGCCTGTTTCCCGGCACGGCCATCTACGAAGCGGATCGCATCTCCAATTTATATCCACTGGTCGACGACCATCCGGACGCCGATCTGCTCTTGCTGGATCTGGATATTCCGGGAGCAATTGGTTTCAGTGCTCTGGTCCATTTGCGAGCGACCTACCCCTGCCTGCCCATCATTCTGGTCACCGCCCATGAAGAGGCCCGCTTCATGCGCCGCGCCATGGATCACGGAGCCATGGGCTTCATCCCAAAATCCATTGATGCACAAACGCTGGGCGTAGCCTTGCAAGTGGTGCTGGATGGTGGCACCTGGTTGCCGGAAATCGGCTCTTCCTCTCCGGGCATCAGCCTGGACGAACGGGAGGTCGCGGCGAAATTGCGCGAGCTGACACCGCAACAATTTCGCGTTCTGCAAATGCTCAGCACCGGGCAACTGAACAAACAGATTGCCTACGAACTGAATGTCTCGGAGGCCACCATCAAGGCGCACATGACGGCCATTCTGCGCAAGCTCGGTGCTTCCAATCGCACCCAGGCGGTCCTGATGGCCAGTCATCTTGGCCTGAACCAGGACGAATCTCAGGACGCTAATACGTTTTAATTTGCGCGGTCAGAAAAGCTCGCAGCGAAGCGGGCTTTACCGGCTTGGTCAGCACCAGATAGCCATACTGTCGAGCCGCTGCTTTCAGCTCATCACTACCATCTGCTGTCAACAAGGCACCTTGCGCATGGGGCAGATGCAGGCGCAACAGTTGCAGTGCCTGCAAGCCGTCCAGCCTATCATGCAAGTGGTAATCCACCAGCAAGACATCGGGATTCAAGGCAATTTTCTCCAAAGCGCTATCTACCGTGTTGGCAGTGATAATTTGTGCTCCCCAACGCCCCAGCAGCACTTCCATACCCGCAATAATATCCAGATCGTTATCCAGACACAGCACACGCAAGCCTGTTAAAGGCAAGCCATCGGCAGGCTTGCTGGGCTCCTTATTTTGATGACTGCTGGCCTGCGTAGCGTGACTCAAAGGAACGCGAATGGAGAACATGCTGCCACGCCCCACTTCGGATCGCACATCCAGCGTGTGCCCCAACAAGACCGCAATACGCTGGCAAATGGACAGACCCAAGCCCAGGCCACGGCCATCCCAATCGAAGGCCTGTTCATAGCGATGAAACTCCGCATAAATCTGCTGAATATGATGCGGTGGAATACCTTGACCTGAATCCCAGACCTGAAACTCCAGCTCCTCACCACGGACCCGCACGCCAAACACCACTCGTCCTTCCTGAGTGTAGCGCAAGGCATTGGCCAGGAAATTCTGCAGCACGCGCCGCAGCAGACGATGGTCGCTATACACCTGCAAAGGTCGAGCATGAATCCGCAACTGGATACCACGTCGTGCAGCCATAGGAGCGTATTGATCTGCCAAATGTTGCAGCAGATGCTGCACATTGATCACGCCCAGATCCGGCTTCAAGGCTCCGGCATCCAGACGGGAAATATCCAGCAGGCCTTCCAGCAATTCCTCCGCCGTACGCAAGGAGGTATCGACGCGTTCGGCCAGATTGGGCATTTCCGCAAGGTCATGCGTATCGCGCAGGGCCGAGGCAAACAAGCGTGCCGCATTAATCGGTTGCAGCACATCATGGCTGACGGCCGTCAGGAATCGGGTACGAGACTCCTGGGCTTTTTCCGCCTCCTGCGTGCGCACCGCAACACGCTGCTCCAGGCTGTCGTTCATCTCCCGCAGCTCGCGCTCCACGCGCTTGTAATGCGTGATATCGCTATAGCTGGTGACGTAGCCGCCGCCCGGCAAAGGCCGCCCCCGCAGCTCGACCACCTGCTTGTCATTCAACATACGCTGAGTCACATAGGAGGAGCCTTCACGCATGAACTGGATACGACGCTCGATCGCCTGCTCCACCCCTATGCTTTCCACGCCATCGACCTTGCCCCGCTCGGCATTAAAGCGGATCAGGTCCGCCACGGATCTTCCCACGTACAACATGCTGGGCGGGTAATCGAATAACTGCTGATAACGCTGGTTCCAGGCGACCAGCCGCATGTCCGCATCCACCACACTGACGCCCTGATCAATATTTTCCAGCGTGGCCAGCAAAATATCCCGATTAAAGCGCAGCTCCTGCCCCGCCTCATCCAGCACGGACATGATGGCAGCCACCTCCATGCCCGAACCACGCAAGGCGCTGGTCAGCACCAGGCGCGCGGACGCGGCCCCCACTGCGGCCGCCAGTAATAGCTCCGTAAAATGCACCCAGGCACTATCTGCCCGTAAACCTGGCTCCAGGGATTGCTTGAGTTGTCTGGCCTGCGTCTCAAAAGCCCGCCGTGCCATTTTTTTGCCGACGATACGCTCTGCCAAGAGCAGCAAATCCTGTACCGACAAATCCCCATAAGAATGACGGGCCGCCAAGGTCTGCCGCTCCGCATAAGGATTAAGAAACGGCTCGGCCCGCAAGCGTTCTCCCAAACCCGGACGTCTGCGCCAGGACACCCACAAAAAGGCGCTGATATTGCACAGCAGGGACCAGAAAGTGCCATGTGTCAGCGGGTCCCAGCCCTCTACGCCAAAAAGTTGATAAGGGCGCAGCCAGGACAGGCCAAATGGCCCGTGATACAACCAATCATCCGCCAACCAGCCAACCTCGGTCAAAGTCGGCAAGAGCAAGGTATAGACCCAGATGGCAAAGCCCAATAGCAGTCCGGCCTCTACGCCCTGTCGACTGGCACCGCGCCAATACAAACCACCAATCAGGCCCGGCCCAAACTGCGCAACCGCCACAAAGGCCATCAGCCCATACGCGGCCAGGGTCGTATCGCTGCCGCTGAGCATGTAATAGCCGTAAGCCACACCCGCCAGCGCCATGATGGCGACACGGCGTATCCATAGCACTGTGGAAGCCACCGTACTTTGCTGATATTGCGCCCAGCCACGGCGCAGCAACAAAGGCATCACCAAGTCATTACTGACCATGGTTGAGAGCGCCACGCTGGTCACAATGACCATGCCGGTTGCCGCCGAAAAGCCGCCTATGTAAACCATCAAGGCCAAGCCAACCTGGTTTTGCGACAGGGGCAAGGCCAGCACAAAACTGTCCGGTGCCACGCCCTCGCCCCCGACGCCAAACAAGCTGACTCCTGCCGCGGCAATCGGCAAGACCATGACGCTGACCACCAGCAGATACGCCCCAAACAACCAGCGCGCCCGCCGTATATCCACCACGTCCCCACATTCCACAATGGCCACATGGAACTGACGGGGCAAACAAATAATCGCGGCAAAGGCCAGCAAGGTTTGACCGACAAAACCCACCGGCGGACTGTTCTCGAACAGTGTGCTGACGGCCCCCACCATATTCAGTTCAGTCTTGCCAAACCAGCGAAAGGCGAACAGGCCAACCGCCACCAGGGCCACCAGTTTCACCACGGACTCGAAGGCCACGGCCAGCATCAAACCTGGTCTGTGCTCAGTGGCATCTACCTGGCGCGTTCCAAACAGAATGGAAAACAAGGCCATCAAAATCGCGACATACAAGGCCGGATCACCAAACAGCCCGGCGTGAAACTCCGTCCCGGCCAGCACACTCAAACTCAAGGCCACCGCCTTGTATTGCAGGGCCAGATACGGCACAGCCGCCACAACAGCAATCCCCGCCACCATGGCTGCCAAACGCTGCGAGCGCCCATAACGACTGGCCATGAAGTCCGCAATGGAAACCGTGTTCTGGGATTGAGCCACCAGCGCCAGACGTTCGATAATCCGCCAGCCAAACAGCAGCATCAGCATGGGGCCAAGATAAATAGGCAGAAAGCCAATGCCATAGCGCACGGCCGACCCGACCGCGCCGTAAAACGTCCACGACGAACAGTACACAGCCAAGGCCAGGCTGTAGACCGTAGGTCGCAACCAGGGGCGCTGGGTATACAAAGGATTCCTGTCCCCGAACCAGGCAATGGCGAACAAAATTGCGGCGTAAATCAACGAGGCCAACACCACCCAAGCTGGCGTCATCTGCACTGTCTCCTACTTTGGTATAACGCGATGATTTTTCTCGCGATTGTGAGTAATACTAAGACAGTTCCAGCAGGATCTGAGCTCGGAAAACTAAGGCTTATCACCTATACCCAATTTGATTTTCAGGACAGATCTCCTGGGGCAGGCAGCACCCGCAGCATCATGAGCCACGGTGAGGATCACCTCACGCACCGACAAACACGGAACGATGCCTGCATTCCTGTCCTCATGTCGCATTTAACAAGCGCAGCAAAACGATGCGCAGGCGGTATTCAAGCCAGCGCTGCATCACCTGTTTGGACGAAGAGCTTTCGTCTGGCACCACAAGAAGAAATAGAGCGTTTGAAACCTGGGAGTCACTGCCCTGGTCCAGAACTCATCTATCACTTGCAAACGAAAAACGCCCCGACAAAAAAACTATCTTTCATCGTCACGCGGGGCAAATTAAAGGAGGCAATATGAACCACTCAACATTGAACTTTGATCGCTATCCACAGCAACCGCACGGTGGAACGCTGGTCAACCAGGTTGTCCCGGAGGATCGCGTCAAGGCCGAGATCGAACGTGCGCGCACCCTGCCCAGCATCCGCGTGGATCTGGAAGCCGTCATCACCATCGAGATGATTGCTACGGGCGTACTCTCCCCCAACAAAGGCTTCATGAACGAGGCCGACTACAACTCCGTGCTCAAAGAGGGTCGTTTGAGTAATGGTGTGGTGTGGCCTGTGCCGCTGAGCTTCGCCCCGATTGGCGATCGCAACCGCGACATTATTAAAGGACTTTCGGTCGGCTCTGAAGTGGCGCTGACCAATAGCGACAACGAGCCGGTAGCCATCCTGAGCATCGAGGACATCTTCTCCTACAACAAGGAGCAACGCGCTCAGCAACTGTTTGGCACTACGGACAGAAATCACCCCGGTGTGGACTCCATTTACCGCCGCATGGGCGATGTATCCCTAGGCGGCACCTTGCACCTGCTGCAGCGTGTGGACTGGGGCCCGTTCGAAAAGCTGCGCCGCGAACCCAAAGACACCTGGCGCCTGTTCTACGAAGAAAAGAAATTCAACTCCGTGGCAGGCTTTATCACCGGCGCAAACCCGCTGCACCGTGGCCACGAGTACATTCACCGCAATGCGCTGGAAGGGATTGATGGCCTGTTCCTGCAGCCATTGGTGGAAATGGCCAAGCGTGAATACGTGCGCCACGAGTTCCGCATGATGGCCTATCGAAATGTGCTGGATACCTACTACCCCAAGGACCGTGCCATCCTCTCGCCGCTGCGCGTCACCTATATTTTTGCGGGTCCGCGCGAAACGATTTTGCATGCCCTGATCATGAAGAACTATGGGTGCACCCACGCCTTGATTGGTCGGGATCACGCCGGTATTGGCAGCTACTACGACAAGTACGCCAGCCACAGTATTTTCGATCAGTTCAGCCCCAAGGAAATGGGCATTGATGTGCGTCTGTTCCACGAAGTGTTTTACTGCACGCGTTGTGCCTGCCATGCCACTTCCGAGACCTGCCCGCACGATGATCGCTTCAGGCTGACCATCTCCGGCACCGGCATTCGCGAGATGCTGCGTCACGGCATCATGCCACCCAAAGAAATCTGCCGCCCTGAATCCATTCTGCCGGCCATGCAAGGCGTACAGCCCAAAGGACTGTGCGAGGAAGGCGAAGCAATCCAGCCCGTCAGCAAAGTTATCCAGAGCATGTTCCCCTACTACACCCAGTACACCCGTCTGGGCGGGGCCAAGCGTAGTGAACCACTGGACCCATCTCAACTGACGGTGCGCGATCTGGAAATTGCCAGCCACGACGCGCGACACCATGCGGGGGACATCTACAACGGGGTGTACACCGAGTACAGCGCCGTGGTGGACCACAACCGCAATATGCAAGCCGCCTGGATTGAGGATGCACGTGCTGCCCTGCGCTTCCAGCAAGAGCGTCTGATCAGCGATCTGGAAGAAAAGCAACAGCAAGCACCGGAAGAAGCCTCGGACGAGTTCATGTATCAGGACAAGCAGGAAGTCGTGCGCGAGCTGCATTCGGCCCGCAGCCTGCTGGATGATATTCCGACCGTGATTTCTGCCAAGCAGCTGACCACAAGGACCTGGAACGTCCTGCCCTACCAGCGCTATCGTGGGGCGGATAAGGAATAAGGCTCTATCCAGTTTCCCCCTGAACAGAAAAAGCCCCTGATCTTAACAAGATCAGGGGCTTTTTCATCACGAAATCTGCCCGAAGGCAGACTCAAACTGTCCAGAACCTGCTTAACAGACCTCTTCCAGATTGACCTCATTCACAGGCATCAGGCGGCGGTAGAAAGTAGGCAGAGCAAACAAGGCACCATGAATATCAGCGTTGTAGAACTGCAGGGAATCCTGGTTCTCGTTGCTCATACGCTGCTCCATTCGTTCCTGGATTTGCTGGGCGGAGAAAGCACGCGGGTTCAGCTCATCGGAGGCAATTGCCAGCCCCCAGTAAGAGCCGTACAGCGGAATATGCAAACCGTAACCATGCACTTGTGCAAACACACTGGCCAGGGATTCGCTCAGGTTCTTGACCTGCTGGCTTTCGTGGAAAGGCGAACCCAGGTGCAATACCAAAGCACCACCGCTTGCCAGCGCACGTTTGCAGAACTCAAAGAAGGCCGCCGTGTACAAGGGACCGGCCGGAGTTTCGGGATCGGTCAGATCCAGATAGATCAAGTCAAAGCGTTCCTGTGTATTGGCCAGGAACTTCGCGCCGTCTTCGATCTGAATTTGTACACGCGGGTTATCAAAGGCCCCCTTGTGAATGGACTGCAAATGCTCGCGGGCCACCTCGATCACTTCCCCATCCAGCTCAACCAGACAGACTCGCTCCAGGCTGGGGTACTTCAACAACTCTTCCAGAGCTCCACCATCCCCACCGCCCACAATCAGGGCGCGGCGTGGATTGGGGTGAGACATAGCGGCCGGGTGAATCAGACCTTCGTGGTAGAAGAACTCTTCGGCCTCGGAAGTCATCATGCAACCGTCCAGGCGCAAGGTCTTGCCCAAGGTTTCGGAACGCAGCAATTCCAGACGTTGGAAAGCAGTCTGGCGCTCCAGCAAGCGCTCGGTGAAGCGAAAGCCGTACAGCGCATCCTGATTCAGGTTTTCCGTCAGCAGTTCACCAGCATGAGCCGGGCCATCAGCCTCGCCACGCCACAAGCGATTACGCTGGGCCTGACCGGGCTTGAAAGCCTGCTCAATACCGTCAATCAGGCGGGTCGCCTTGCCGGAATTGTCCTGCATGAAATTGCAGACATAGACGTCCAGCGTCACGCCACCACGCTCTGGCCAGGTATGGATGGCCAAGTGAGACTCGGCCAATAACAGTACCCCGGTAACACCACCAGGCTGCCCTTCAAATTCGGGAAATGCCTGCCACTCTTCACCAACAATCGTCAGCCCTGCATCAATAGTCTGCTGACGGCAAAAATCAGCCAGTTTCTGGGCATCGATCAGCAGCTCCGGGCTGCATGCACATTGGTAAAGGTCTGCGGTCAAGTGCAAGCCTTGCATAATCGTGTGCTCCTTTAACAGATTTTGCGCTCCCTACCAACGAGACGACCGCAACGTAAAAACTTCAAAGCGAGGTGCACCTGGAATGGCGATCACCTCGCTTCATCGAAAAGAGCGCAAATTGTACCTTATATCAAACTTAAATATATGAAAATAACCCTATTTTAGAGAAGATTAAGGTATATACGACGCGGAAGGCAGCAGAACCAATTCCATGACCAAATGCGCGCCTGGCCCCGGACGGTCCTTGAAATAGACCCTGCCTCCGTGGTGGTGCACAATCGAGCGCAAAATGGACAAGCCCAGACCGCTGCCTTGCACCTGTTGGCCGGGCAGGCGATAGAACTTGTCAAAGACCTTTTCTTTATAGAGCGGATCAATTCCCGGCCCTTGATCCAGGACCTCTATCCGAGCCCAACCGGTTTCGCCCGGCTGCAAGCGCAGGGTCACCATGGTGTCTGGCGCGGAGTACTTCAAGGCATTTTCCAGCGCATTGCGCAGAGCCACCAATAAAGGAACAATATCCACCTTGGCCCACAAGCCATACTCGGGCACATCCAGGTAAATGCGGTGGCGCTGCTCGTGAAAGGGGCGCAGACTCAGGCGCAGCACGGCACGCAAATCAGACTCGCGCCATTCCTGCATGCTCGTCCCCTCGTACTCCATGCGATTCAAGCGCGTCAAATCATCCAGCAGCACATCAACGCCACGAACCTTTTCATGTAATTGAGAGTAGATCTTGCTAGCCCAGGCTGACGGGGTTGTCTCCAGTTGCAACAATTGGATATAGCCGCTGATGGCGGCCAGCGGGGAGCGTATTTCATGGGCAGCCATGGCAAAACAGTCGGCACGATCGCGCTCCTGTTGCATTTTCGTGCTGACATCGCGAATCATCAACAAAGTTGCACTGTCTGAATCGGAGGCCGCATAGGCATGAAACTCCAGGGCCCGGGCCTGTTCCCCTTCCCCATCCCGGTGCATGTAGTAAAAAGGATTTTTTTCGCGGTTAATTACCTGACTAATCCCAGGGAGCAAATACGCTAAATCTGCCCGTATTCCTTTTTCCAGATTCTGGAAAAAATCGATTAAATCATCGTTGTCATTGGCCAATTCCGGCGTATCCAGCAAACGCCGCATGGCCCGATTACAACCCTCAATTCGCCCACAGGAATCGAACATGACAATGGCATCTGGCAAGGCATCCAGCATTTGCTCAAAGCGATGTGCTTTTTCATAAGCCTGTCCTGGCCATTTAGGCACGCTCGCTCGGTCAAACAAACGTTGCCCGATCAAAAAACTGGTAAATAGTGTGAGCAACAAGCCAATCCCCTATTTTCGTCCCAAAACAAGCACCAGGCCTGCCTCAGTGTGGTTTCAATCTCCATGCGACAAAAAGCCAGTCCAGCGGATAAACCAAGCATTTTTCTAGATGGGATTACTGATCTGCCAATGCCCTTGCATCAGCCTGGGTGAAAAAACGGTTAATCGCCTAATAAATAAATTTCATAACAATCAGGCGGAACAATAAAAAAGGGATTAGTACTTTTTAAAAGTTTTACTCCAAAACCACCGCCCATACTGCTTAACGGCAGAAACGGCCGTATCATAAGGCGCATAAATTTTCTTTGAGGAAACAAGGAGACTTGTACAAAATGGATTCCTATTTATTTCATAAAGACTGACCAGGATCAAGACTAACGATAAAAACAAGTGCTAGGGTGCTAACACCCTTTTTCTTGGCCCGACAAGCCGAGCACCGCCCGGACCCACCCGTAACATCAACACTTATAAGTGTGTTCAGCTCCCCACACTGGGCCCGTCCGGTAACACGACAGCGCAAGGGATACGCGTAAAATCAGCAAGGCGAGTCCAGGTTCACAGGCCCGCCCGATTGAAGTGAGTCCCTGATGAAGCATGAACATCTGAAAATCGGAGATATTAGAAGCATGTGTGTCGAATACTCTGCCTATCACTTGGCGTGAACAGGCCACTTCCCATTGCCATTAGTAGTATTTCTGTACTTACTAATACCGTCTCTACACTCTGCACTGCTACATCGGGGCGCATAGCCTTTCTTTCCCCGGTCTGGCCTGCTTTCATTTTGTTGACTCCATGAACGACGCCGTTTACTCCACTCGGCAGGCTGCTGATTTACTAGGTGTGTCTGTACGCACCGTACAACTTTGGGTAGAAGCCGGGACCCTGAAAGCCTGGAAAACCCAAGGCGGGCACCGACGCATCGACCGCGATTCCGTACAAGCCATCTTGCAAGAGCGACGTGGGCAAACCAGCCCCCCGACGCCTGATGCTCCGATCACTCCCAGCCTACCTGTTTGCAGCGGTGAACCCTGCTTGCGCGTACTGGTCGTTGAAGACGACCTGGATTTGCTGGCGATTTACCGCATGGCCATGGAACATCTGCCCTTCCCGGTCGAACTGCGCTGCGAACAAGATGGCCTGAAAGGTCTGATTGCTGCCGGCAATTTCTACCCCGATGTGCTGATCGTGGACCTGAACTTGCCCAAACTGGATGGTTTTGCCATGCTCAAGGCGCTGGCCGATGCCCCTGAAACCGAACATACCCAGATTTATGTGATTTCTGCATTGAGCGCCGCCGATATTCACGCGCGTGGCGGTCTGCCCGGCAAAGCAACAGCCCTGGCCAAGCCCATTCCCATTGCCCTGCTCCTGCAGCTGCTCAGCGAAGCCTTCCACGCCCAATACCTGCCCTCCTGAGCACGTCCTCTTCCCTTTATCAGCCCGGATCAATTTTTTCAATTTCGATCTTTTTGTGACAAAAATTTTCATTTGATTATCATTTTTTTATTTTTAGACATAAAAAACGAATCAAATGATACTATTCACGAAAATTCACAACAAGAAATTGATCCGTTTATCTCGAGTCTTTTGCTGATACAAAAATACAAAGGGAAAGGCTATGCGCAAGAACCTACCAATTACCGGCATCGAAACCGAGCTGCTGGACGAGCAATATCTCATTTCCAAAACTGACCTGGCCGGCCGCATCATTTATGCGAACCCGGCCTTTGTCGAGGTGAGCGGGTTTAGTCGGGAAGAATTGATTGGCGAGCCGCACAATATCGTGCGCCACCCCGATATGCCATCCGAAGTTTTTGCAGATTTATGGCATACCTTAAAACAGGGACGTTCATGGGTGGGAGTGGTAAAGAATCGTCGTAAGGACGGCGGTTTTTATTGGGTCCTGGCCCATGCCAGTCCCATTATTGAACAAGGTGACTTAACCGGCTTTGCGTCGGTTCGTGTGCGCGCAAAACCTCAGGATATTCAAGCAGCTGAACAGTTTTATCAGGAATTGCGCGAAGGCCGAAATCGTTCCCGAACGATACGCGCTGGCCAAATTACGGCTCGCAGCTGGCGTCGCCCTTTTGCCGGCCTTCGTTTCCTGGCTGGTCCCAGTTTGCTCGCCGCCTTTTTACGAAAAGGCCTGTTGAATCTGGGTATTACCGGCGGGATTATTGCCATGATCCTGAATACGGAAATGCCACAGCAAAGCATGATCCTCCTGGCCAGTTCTCTGGGGGTGGGGACCTTGATGATTTTGGGCTATCAGGCCGTGCTGATGCGGCGTGTTTTGGGATCGTTTAAAACGGCCACGCACATCGCCCAACAAATTGCCGCGGGCAACCTGACGGTCAACACACGCGGACCCGCTGTGAAGAAGCTGGAAACGCTGGGCCAGAATCTGGATCTGATGCGTAAGAGCCTGATGAGCATTAGTACCGACGTGGGCCATAGCTGCAGCAACAATCAAGTGGTGTCACGCAAGCTCTCGGAAAACAGCGCCCTGCTGGAAGCACGCACTCAAGAGCAAGCGGCCTCCATGCAGCAGACCACTGCCAGTATGAGCTCCTTTGGGCAAGCCGTTCTACAGACCGCGGAAAATGCCAAGGCCAGCCACGAACTGGCAAGCCGCAGCGCGGATATCGCAGGTCGCGGGAATGAGGCGGTTCAGAAAGTCAGCTCATCCATGCAGCAGATTCTGGAAAGCTCGCAGCATATTGGCAATATCGTGTCGATGATCAATAACATCGCCTTTCAGACCAATATCCTGTCCATCAACGCCTCAATTGAATCGGCCCGCGCCGGAGAGGCCGGTAAAGGCTTTGCGGTGGTTGCCTCTGCCGTGCGTTCGCTGGCTCAGCAAGCGGCCCAAGCGGCCGATGAAATCAAGCAACTGGTCACCGAAACCCAAACCCTCAGTGCTGAAGGCGCCACCCACGCAGACCATGCGGGGCAGACCATGCAGGAAATCCTGACATCCGTGTCTGAGGTTGCGGGTTTGATGGGTGAGATTTCTGCTGCTACCGGCGAGCAAAGCATCGGTTTGGGCCAGTTGACCCAGGCCTTGAAACAGGTGGACCAAATCACCAGCGACAATGCCGCTCTGGTCCATGACTTGAGTGAAACAGCGCAGGAACTGAACCAGAATGGGGCCGAACTGCAAGAGGCTATCAGTGTCCTGAATCACGGAGAAAGTGCGCATACTCACCAACCCACTCGCTCTGCTGCCCCCTTGATCCTGGCCCCGGTTGTGAAAATGGACGCCGCTCGTCGCAAAGCGGCCCACCCAGGCCGACTACGACAATTGGCATCCAGCACCTGAGTTCGCTAAAAGCCCAGGCTTTCAGCCCCGCCCAACAAGGCCAGCACGCCCAGGACGGCAAAGATACAGGCAGCAATCCGGTGTACCAACTGAGTCGGCAAACGGCGAGCAATGCGCTCACCAAACAGCACAGCGGGTGCATTGGCCAACATCATGCCCAAAGTCGTGCCCAGCACCACCAAACCGAACTCTTGATATTTAGCGGCCAAAGCAACCGTCGCAATCTGTGTCTTGTCGCCCATCTCGGCCAGGAAAAATGTCACCAGCGTGGTGCCAAAAACACCAAAACGGGTACGGGTGGCTTCGGCATCATCGATCTTGTCAGGAATCAGAATCCAGATGGCCATGGCCAGAAAGGAAATACCCAGCACCCAACGCAGCACTTCAGGATCCAGCAAAGCGGGAACCCAAGCACCAATGGCGCCAGCCAGACCGTGATTAACTAAGGTTGCTATGAAAATAGCGAGAATGATGGGCCAAGGGCGTTTGTAGCGGGCTGCAAGAATAAAGGCCAACAACTGGGTTTTGTCCCCAATTTCTGCCAAGGCAACCACACCCGTGGAGATAAACAACGCTTCCATAACAACTCCTGGCCGGATAAGAGACAGATGACCACAAACCCTCCCGGCCAAACGCGAAGGTCCATGGTCAAAAGTCTTGCCAGGCTAAGTTGCTATCAGCGCCATGACCCTGTGTAGGCCAAGTATGTTGACGCTGATCTTCGGTAAACCGAAGCGGCTACTCCCTAATGACGAAGCGCATCGTAGCCCAGATTAAGACGCCTGTCCAATCAGGGCTTTTCAACGCACAAGAAGTACACTTGCTTATTTTCACGCTTTCACCAGACGCATGACTGCCCAAAACCCAGCATCGGCTCAGCCCAACACCTACCAGCGCTATGTGCTGCTGTATCTGTTATTCATGATTTTGCTGTGGACCGTTTTGATGGCAATTAGCCACAAGGCACCTGACCTGGACGGCATGGAAGAGTTGGTCTGGTCGGCCAGTTTCGAGCTAGGCTATTTGAAGCATCCGCCCTTTCCAGCGTGGGTGATGGCTGCCTTGACCAGCATAGTCGGACGCCCGGCATGGCTGACCTTTGCCGCGGGCATGACAGCTTCGGTGCTGGGGCTATGGTTTATCTGGAAACTGGCTTGCGAATTTCTGAATCCCGAACGCGCCTTCATGGTCTTGCTGATCAGTTCTGTCAGTATTTACTTTTCCTTGCGCGGCACCATTTTCAATCACAATACGGCACAACTGTGGTCCGTAACCGCCGCGACCTGGTTTTTCTATCGCGCCAGCCGGGATCAAAAACCGGCCGACTGGTTATGGCTGGGCGCCGTCGCTGCGCTGTCTACGGTCACCAAATACAGTGCCGTGATTCTGTTCACCGCTTTCTTTTTGTATTTCCTGCGCAGCGGTATGTGGCGTCAGCGGCAGACCTGGATAGGGCTGGGCTTGGCCCTGCTTGCCTATGTGCTGGTCTTGTCACCCCATCTGTACTGGCTGGTAAAGCACGACTTCGCCCCCTTCCGCTATATGGACGGTTCGCTGGAAACGCATACCCGTTGGGAAGCCTACAAGGAGCTGCTGGCGTTTAGCCTGGACCAGCTGGGACGACTAAGCCCCATGGTTGTGGCCATGATTGCGCTAGGCATCTGGAATCGTCGCGACAGGAAAAAGCAGGTCCCATCCGATGCAGCCCTGCAAAACAAGCAGCGCTATGCCGATGATATTTCCCGCAGCGACAAGCAATTCCTGCTGTGGGTGGGCCTGACTCCCATCATCAGCACGGTCTTGATTTCAGCCATTATGGGCACCCGTCTGGTCGCTTCCTGGGCCACCACTTTTTTTGTTTTGTATGGCTTTTTTGCTCTTTGGGTCATGCACGGCAAGGACAAGATCCAGCTGCGGCGCGTGGCTATTATTGTGATCGTGTTGCAGATATTGCTGGCATCGGGCTACGCCTTGGCCCGTGGCCCATTAGCCTGGTATAAAGGTCGGGACTCTCGCTCCACCTTTCCCGGCCCGGAAGTGTCTGCTCAAATGCAAACCATCTGGAACGAACACATGCCCGGCATCCCACTTAAAGTCGTAGTAGCCGATACCTGGCTAGGCGGCAATATTGCCGTTCATGCCGGCCAGGATGTGATGGTCTTTATTGATGCTGACCCGGCTGCTTCCCCTTGGCTGACACTACCGCAGGATATGGAGTGCGGCGCTCTGATTGTGTACAGCATCCAGACCCGTGGGAAACCTCCTGCATCCTTGCTCCAGCTGTACGAGCAAGCCCCTATCAAGGGGCAGGCCGAGCAGCGCTGGTCTTCCGAGCGCAGTCCCATGATTGATCTGAACTGGGCCATTCTGCCCGCACAAAGCAGTTGCCCCTTTACAGCCACCGCCCGCTGAATCACTTAAATTTTGGGGTGATGCACTGGCAGTTGCTCACCCAGATAATCCAGAAAATGTCGTACCGCCGGGGCCATGCCTCGGCGGGAAGCAAACACAGCGTGAATAATCCCCGGCAAGGGCGCCCACTGTGGCAATACCTGCACCAGGCGTCCGGCTTTCAAGGCCTCGCAACACATATAGTCGGGCAAGATACCCACGCCTATGCCCTGCTCCACCCCTTCACGCAACGTCAGCAAATCCGAGGCCATATAGCGCGGCCTGTGAGTTACCGTCAGGCTGGCGCCCTCGGGACCATACAGCTCCCATTCGTTTTGACCTTGTCGGGCCGACATGGCCACCGTAGGTAATTTCACCAAATCAGCCGGGCCGCGCACCGGATCAAAACGCGCCAGCAGTTCAGGCTGAGCAACCAGAATCGCCCCTGTCTCACCCAGACGCTTGACGATATAGCTCGCGCTATCACTTAGGGTGCTGCGCACTCGCAAAGCCACATCAATCCCGTCCGCCACCGGATCAACCACCCGGTTGCTGACTTCCACCTCCAGCTCAACCTGAGGGTAGCGAATCAGAAACTGTGCAAACACGGTCGACAAGACCGTATGGGCCAAGGTGACCGGACAACTGATACGCAAGAGACCACGTGGTTCTTGCTGCACTTGAGCCACCGCAGAATACGCAGCTTCGGCCTCGTCACGCATGGCCTGGCAATGGCGCAGGAACACCTCTCCAGCAGGGGTCAGAGACAGGCTGCGCGTGGTACGTTGCAGCAGGCGCACACCGACTTCAGCCTCAAGACGGCTAAGACGCCGCGACACTCGCGATGGCGGCATGCCCAAGTGTCGGGCAGCAGCACTAAAGCCGCCACGCTGTACCACTTCGGTAAACAGCACCATGTCATTTAAGTCATACATACAGGGAAGTTTTCCAGGATTACAGACAAAAGTAGAATAATCTTTCTCAGAAAAACCGGCTTATCAAAGGTATGGGCATCAAACATAATGACACCATTCCTTCATCGCTTTGGACACCAAACATCATGAAACTGCTACACGTAGACTCCAGTATCACCGGCGCCAACTCCGTTTCCCGCGAACTTTCGCAATTTGTGGTTGATCAGCTGCGCCAGCAAAATGAGCAAGTCCAGGTGGAGCATGTAGATCTGGCCCTGAACCCGCCACCTCACTTTTCGGCTGACTCCCTGGGCATGCGCCTGGGTCTGGACCCAGCCACCCTGAGCGAGCGCCAGCGTGCCGAGAACGCCATCACCGAACAATACCTGAGCCAGTTCCTGGCCTCCGATGTGGTGGTGATTGGCGCCCCCTTCTACAACTTCACCATTCCTAGCCAACTGAAAGCCTGGATGGATCGCCTGGCTCAAGCTGGCCGTACATTCCGCTACACCAGCAATGGCCCGGAAGGTCTGGCTGGCGACAAAACGGTTTACCTGGTTCTGAGCCGTGGCGGCATCTACTCCGAATCGGAGCAAGGTCAGGCCATGGAACATCAGGAAAGCTACCTGCGTGTAATGTTTGGCTTCATGGGCGTGACGGACTTGCGTATTGTGTATGCCGAAGGTCTGGGCAAAACTCCAGAGCTGCGTGACCAGATTGTAGAGAACGCCAAGGCCAGTGTCAGCGCCTTGCTGGAAAAGAGCCCAGCCTAAGACCGGGGAGGCCTGGCTCGACCAGGCCTTGGCTGCTTAGTTCTGCACAAGCAGGCACCCGCCCCTTCAGCGCTCAAGCCTGACCAAGCAAAGATAAAGCCGGATCCCAATCCCTGTGTGGACATCGGATCCGGCTTTATCTTTTGCATTGCCTGCCAGCAGGCGGCACATCCTGATCGCGCTGAATCTCCACCGGAGAAAAACACAAAGGGCCAATTGATGGCCCTTTGTGTTGATACCGCGATAAGCAGGAGCGGAACCGGAACAGAGTCAATTTCTGCCCGCGCGCCCCTTTTTATTCGTCTGTTTCCAGCCAGTGGCCCAAGCGCAGACGCTTGGTATTCAGGTAAGCCTCGTTAAAGGGATTACCTTCAATTTGATGCGGCACACGCTCCACCACATCAATGCCAATTTCCTGCAGGGTTTTTACCTTGCGCGGATTATTGGTCATCAGACGCAATTTCTGGATACCGACGTGCTCGAGCATATCCTTGCAAATATCATAGCGACGCATATCCGCAGGAAATCCCAGCTTCTCGTTGGCTTCCACCGTATCCGCACCCTGATCTTGCAGGTTGTAGGCACGGATCTTGTTCACCAGACCAATACCCCGCCCTTCCTGGCGCAAATACATCAAAGCACCACGGCCTGCCGTAGCAATACGTTCCAGCGCCAATTGCAACTGAGGGCCGCAATCGCAGCGCAGGCTGAACAAGGCATCGCCCGTCAGACACTCGGAGTGGACACGGGCCAGCACAGGCTCGCCGTCGGCCACATCCCCCAGAGTCAACAAGACGTGTTCTTTTTGATTGCTGCTCTCTACAAATACATGGATTTGGAATACGGCCCAGGGGGTAGGCAAACGGCTGGAGCTGACGTAGTCCAATAAAGCGCCGGGTTTGGCCTGCTGGGCAGCCAGCGTGGAGTCCGATTCTGATGCCAGTGCGGCATCCGGGATGGATTGCATAATGAGTCTCTGCTGCAACGAAGAAATGCGGCTTGGCCCCATCCGGGGCAACCTAGCAATGATAGCCCAATTCACTCCATTTCTTTAAGCCTGAGGCAAGATGCTTTTCAGGACTAATTTCGCCTGTTCCCCTATGACACAGACATGAAACATTCACCTTATGTGCCTATCCTTATAGCGAAAAGTTCTGCGATCCGGTATTCTACGCAACAAGAAAATACATAAAATGTTATGAAACTTACAAATACAGATGATCTATGGCGCTTTGTGTTTTTCACTGAGCCTTGATCATCCTCTTACTTGATTGATCATGCCCGCCACTAAGGTCTTTATTCGTTATGTTGTGATTGGGCTCGGCTTGGCCCTGCAACCGTTTGTCGCCCATAGTGCGGCAAGCCAGACCTGGCCCCAGCCTCCTTCTCAATTAAGTCTGGACAGCCCCTACGGCACCTTGCAAGTGAGCCAGAGCGATTATGTCTATGAAGCACAGCTGCAACTGGACTCGCAAATCATCGCGCCCGAACTCAAGGGCTTGATCAATATTCCCTACGCCTTCAGACAATCCAACAACCAGACAGCGTTGATCTCGGTGGACAACGGCCTGGGAGGTTGCTCGATTTATTATCACTGGGTCACAGTGTCCTCCAAGGGCTATACCGTCTCGCCAGCGTTTGGGTCTTGCAGCGCACAAATTCGAGTACGCCACCAGGGTCAAACCCTGATCATGGAAACCCCCAGCCTGGATAATCCCACCCTGATCGACGAGTACCGTTACGACGGTCGCAAGATCAGTTTGCGCAAGCGCAAACCCCGCGCTCAATAAGAGAAGGAACCCACGGAGGAAAACGGACTCCAAGACAACACTGACTATAATCAGATGTCTTAGTCTCTCCGGATTTTCCCTATGCAAGCCTCCTCGACTCGCCCTTTACTCATCTGGGATCTACCCACCCGCCTGTTCCACTGGCTGCTCGTGATCAGCATCGTGGGCTGTTTTGTGACGATCAAGGCTGGCGGTTTGTGGATGGACTGGCACGTACGCTTTGGCTTGCTGGCCCTGGGGCTGCTGGCATTTCGCCTGGTCTGGGGCCTGATTGGTGGTTACTACTCCCGCTTTAGCCACTTCCTGCCCAATCCTGTACGCAGCCTGCGCTACTTGCGTGACAAACCCGCGGTTTACCCCGGCCACAACCCCATCGGTGCCTGGTCCGTCTGGATCATGTTGATTGTGTTCGGTTTTCAAGCCGTCTCGGGCCTGTTTGCCAATGACGACATTTTCACGACCGGCCCTCTGGCCTATCTGAACAGCGACTGGTCCAAAACCCTGACCGGCCTGCACAAAGCCAATGAATGGATCATGCTGGCCATTATTGCCTTGCATATCCTGGCTATTTTCCTGTATCGCGTGTTGCGTGGTCAGAAATTAACCAGCGTCATGGTCAAGGGCAGCATGCCGGTTCCCGCCGATGCCAGCCTGCCTGCCAGCAAAGACAGCTGGAAAACCCGTTTTCTCGCTCTGATCATTGTGGCGCTGATTGCCTGGGGCGTGTACTGGATGACAGGTCTGGCACCCGTAGGCGGTGGCATGGACGACTTTATGTAAGCCCGACTTATCCCCAGAAGCTGTGAATAAACCTGGGGATAATGCGGGGACTGTTTGGGCTGAGCCGCATTTTTACTAGCCGTCTTTTAAACTGGACGGTGACTAGCCGCTTGAGCACTCTCTGCACAAAAAGCGACGGCCTCAAGAAACTTCTTAGCGCCGTCGCCAAAATCCCCACAAAACCAGAACCAGGCCCAGCACGGCGGCTAATAAACCCGCCCAGCTGAAAATAGTCAGGCCCAGCCATGCGGGACCGCGCGTAACCAGCACCGGACCCAAAATCAATACAAAAGCCGCCGTCACAATCGCAATGGCCAGACGGGTGGCCGCCTTTTCCAGCGATGAGGCCAGACGCGGCATCCCCTCGATTTGAATGCGCGCCGAGATCTTTCCTTGCCGCACCCTATGCATCAACAGACGCAGCAATTGGGGCACATCCATCGCCAACTGCCGCGACTCCAGCAAACTGCGTTGCAGGTCCGCATAAACACGACGTGGCGAGTACTGCGTGCGCATCAAGCCCATAATCACAGGCTGCGCGACTTCGACCACATCAAACTGCGGGTCCAGACGTTTCAGTACACCATCTGCCGTAATAAAAGCCTTGAACAGCAAGGCCAGATCCGGCGGCAGGATCAAATGGTTCTCGCGTGCCAGAGCCATGAAGTCCAGCAAGGCGGCCGAGATGGACAACAGCCCACTGCTTTGTCGGGCTACATAACGCTGGGCACTTTCTTCCAAACGGCTCCAATCAAAATCTTCCGCGCCAGACCAGTCCAGCAAGGTCGTTGCCACCCCATCTGCCTGTCCGTCCACAATCGCCCGTAATAAAACCAGCAATTGCTGACGGCGACGTTCCGTCAAATGGCCCACCAAGCCGAAATCGATAAAGGCAACCTTATTGCCCGGCAAAGCCATCATATTGCCGGGATGTGGGTCAGCATGAAACAGCCCGTCCTCCAGAACCATATGCAGGAAAGCCAAGGCGCCTCGACGGGCCAGCAAAGGACGATCCGCCTCAATGGCTTGCAACTGCGCCTCTTGAATGGGCGAGACCCCAGGCACAAACTCCTGCACCATGACCGTTGCGCTGGTCCACTCCATATAGACACGCGGAACCACAATGTCCTTGAAGGGCTGCATATTCTCGCGTACCGCCAAGGTATTGGCCGCTTCACGCGTAAAGTCCAGCTCATCGGCAATGGCTTCAGCCAAGGCGCGCACAATATCGTAAGGACGATACTCGGGCAGCAAGCCTTGTTGCTGGACCAGGCGGGCAATCTGTTTCAACAAGCGCAAGTCAGCCTGAATCAGTGGCTCCAGACCAGGGCGCTGCACCTTCACCACGACTTCGGTCCCATCCCGCAAACAGGCGCGATACACCTGCGCCATGGAGGCCGAGGCCAGCACCTGGGTGTCAAAGCGCGCAAAGGCTTGCTCAACCGTCTGACCCAAAGCCTGCTCCAGCTCGGGTCGGATCGTTTCCCAAGGCACCGGTGCAGCATGGCCTTGCAGCTTCTCCAGCTCCTGGGTCCATTCCAGCGGCAGCAAGTCGTTACGCGTGGCCAGAATCTGGCCCAGCTTGATAAAGGTGGGGCCTAGCTCTTCCAGAGCACGTCGCAAACGTTCAGGCGCAGAGCGCTCGGGCATTTCTGTCGCTACCGGGGTCTTATTGCCGGGCAGCAGTTCCGACAAGCCCAGGCGATGCATCACATCCCCAATCCCGTATCGAGCAATGACCGCTCCAATGGCACGGACTCGTGCATGGTCGCGCAAGGCCAACAAGGTTCCTCCCAACATACTCGCTCTCCAGTAGGGTACGCCCTGAGAAAAGTAGCATACCGCAGTGTCCGAGTGACTTACTTATCCACATTTTCAGTGGGCAAGCTCGGGGATAGCCCTTGGAAAAGTCACATTAACCCAAACAATTCAATGACTTGTCATGACGGAGTAATTAACGCCCCCTACCAGTTTTCCGATGACAAGAATCGAAAATGCCCCTGCTCTATCCACGGAAATCAGAGTACATTGACGTTTTCCAATTCAAGGAGAGCGTGATGCGTCTGGATAAGTCTCGCTCCAGCCGTAATGTCGAGGACCGCCGTGCCAATGGGCCACGATTGAGCGGCGGCAAGATCGGCTTGGGGACAATTGTGCTGGCCCTGGTGGCCATGTACTTTGGGGTGGATCCCAGTGTGGTGCTGAACCTGGCCGACGGCCCTACCAGCGCCCCACAGTCTCAACCCGTTCCGGCCTCGGATGCACAGGGCCAAACCATTGCCAAGATCCTGGGCGAAACCGAGGATGTCTGGCGTGATGTTTTTGCCAAGCAAACCAATGGCAGCTACCGTGACCCCGTGCTGGTGCTGTACCGGGGTGCCACCCCGACCGCCTGCGGGGCAGGTCAATCTGCCATGGGTCCGTTTTACTGCCCTGCCGATCAAAAGCTTTATATAGACTTGGGCTTTTTCACCGAGATGGAGCAAAAGATGGGCGTCAAGGGCGACTTTGCCCCTGCCTATGTGATTGCGCATGAAGTGGGCCACCATGTTCAGAACCAGTTAGGCATGATGCGTCGTGTCGATGAGGCCCGTCGCAGCGGCTCCGCCTCCCAGGCTCGTCAAGCCTCCGTACGCCTGGAGCTTCAGGCTGATTGCTATGCCGGTATCTGGGCAAATCACGCTGACGCGCAACGCCAGATTCTGGAACCAGGCGATATTCGCTCGGCCCTGGATGCCGCTCAAGCCGTAGGCGATGACACCTTGCAAAAGCAATCGCAAGGCTATGTGGTCCCCGATTCCTTTACCCATGGCAGCTCGCAACAACGCATGGCCTGGTTCATGGAAGGCTATAAAACCGGACAGCTGAAAATGTGCGACACCTTCACACGTCCTGACCCGGCTTCCTGATAAACGTAAAATTATGTAACTGCGTCTTGCGCTAGATAATTTCCGTTCTATAATCTTTTTCTTCGCAGGAAACGGGGGTCGTTAGCTCAGTTGGTAGAGCACTGGACTCTTAATCCATTGGTCGACAGTTCGAGTCTGTCACGACCCACCAAATATCCTGCTGCTTACGGTACACCATGCCGTAACACTGTAAATCAGCCCGCTACTGCAGCGGGCTTTTTTGCGTCTGAACACTATCCCTGAGAAGCTCAAGGGCCCTGCCAATTTTTTAATGGCAGGGCTTGGGGGACAATACTGCACACGGTCAATAGTCGTGGCACCCTTTCTGTAATTCGGTCATGAAGCGGCCCGCATGAAACCCGTCACACACGGCATGATGCAACTGAATGGCCACGGGAATATAAACCTTGCCACCCCTTTCAAAGTATTTTCCTAACGTGACAATAGGGGTGAACAACTTATGCAGGCTCGCAAACTGCATACTGAAGCTGGTGAAGGAAACCCACGGCAAGGCGGAAATATAGAATACGTTTTTTGGCGTGTCAGAGCGGGGAAAGTAACGAGTGTCCTGGCCATACTTTTCCAGATCCCGCTCATACTCGGCAAGAAAGTCCTCTTTCTTCTCGTGGTACGCACTCCAAATGGATGAAAAACTTTCTTGCTGCACGTGCGGGATGGTGTAGCTGGGGTTGAGTCGATCGTAGACAATCAACTCATCGTCCTTCATGGCCATACGAAACTCGGGATGGCGATTAAGGACGGCAGCTACCTCATGGATCATTGCCGGGTAAAACTTGCAGCGCTTGGCCTTCACCCAGTTCAGAAACCCGGTAATTTCAATTTCAACCGTAATGCTGAACGCATTTTGAGCATACGTTTTAAAGACTTCAAAATGCTCACGCCGCCCCCAACTCTCAAGATCGAACTTCTGGTAGCTTGCCATCATCTTTTCCTGAATCTCCATACTGTCTATCCAGGCAAGTGTATAGAAAAATGCGGTAAGCAGTGCCACTCTGCGTTCTTCAAAACCCCGCCTTAAACAGAAGCCGAACCACTCACAGGACTTCCTGCCTTTGCCTGAATCTGCGACAGCGTGCGGGAGGGATCCACCAAGACAAAACCCAGCACGGCTCCCAGCAGCAAAAGTACGGCCGTCAAGGCAAAACCCTGGTGAAAACCGGCAAGACCTGGCTCGGCCTGAATCAGTCTTCCCATCACAATCGGTGCAACCAGACCCGCTGTTGTGGACAAGGAATTGGTGATGGCCAATGTAGAACCTCGCTTTTCAATCGGGCTGATTTGCGCTGAGATTGCCGAACAGAGCACAAAACCGACCTGGGGAAAACTCAAGCCCAAGGCGATCAGCACAATCCCCGCAGTCGGACCCGGCTTCAAGTAAGCGGCCGCCAGCAGGCACAAGGCCCCTGCCAACAAGAAACCTACCGTGACCAGACTGCGTGCCACTCGGGACGAATACCCTTGGCGCAAGAAGCGGTTGGACAGGTAAGAGCCGCCCGACACAATCGGGATTGCCACAAAAATACACAGGGAAAACAGCCATCCAGCCGTGTCCGACGAGAAGTTCAGACCGCGTTGCAAATAAGCGGGCAACCAGGTAAAGACCAACGCAGCACACCAGTACGCTACCCAGTACATCACCAGGTTGCCGATGAAACTACGATTCAAAAGCACAGCACGGTAAGAGCAACGAGACTGCGGCATGTGCTTGTCTGCAGCGGGCGCCGCAGCTGCACTGAGGGGGCCGTCCTTACCCAACAAGGCCCATACCACCAGCCACATCAGCCCTGCTGCCGCTGTCACCCAAAACACCGAGCGCCAGCCATGACTGATGGTCAAATACCCCACCAAGGGACCGGCCAGCAGCATACCTACCTGCCCACCTTGCATCACGATGGCCGTAGGCCAGGTACGTTCCTGATCAGGGAACCACTTGTAGCAAGCATGCAAGGCCAGGGGATAGGCAGGCCCTTCCCCTACTCCCAGCAAAATGCGACAAGCCATCAAGGCAATAATGGTGCTGGCTCCCATAGCTATCGGAACCTGGGCTACAGACCAGATAACGACCAGCCCCACCAGCAGCAAACGCGAGGACACCGTATTGGACACAAAACCCACCACAATGCCCGAGATCGCAAACAGGAAGAAGAAGCTGCCTGCAATGGTGCCAAACTGCTGTGGCCCGATGGCCAGCTCCTCCATCAACGGCACGGCGACCAGACCAAATATCGCCTTATCGGCAAAGTTGATCACCATGAACAAAAACAACAAGAACACCACGACG
The DNA here is from genome assembly GCF_032063905.1 of Alcaligenes phenolicus. Taxonomy (NCBI): domain Bacteria; kingdom Pseudomonadati; phylum Pseudomonadota; class Betaproteobacteria; order Burkholderiales; family Alcaligenaceae; genus Alcaligenes; species Alcaligenes phenolicus. The sequence goes on along the minus strand of NZ_DAMBOE010000001.1, from coordinate 466,718 downwards.
TAGCGCTGTCCTGGGAAATACTTTTTCTGGTTTTCCATGTCTCCCCCCAACTTGTCAAAAGTACAGCGATACGATCAATAAGGACGGTCACCAATAATGGTGGCTCGGGCCATTTTGCGGGGCAAAGGAAAGTAGTCCTGAACGGCGTAATGCTGGGTGGCCCGGTTGTCCCAAAACGCAATGGTGTGAGGCTGCCATTTCAAGCGCACTTGATACTCCGGGTGACGGGCCTGATCCACCAAATACTGCAGCAGGAAATGAGCACCGCTTTGCAGCTCGGGCATGCCACGGAAAAAGCCGGTTTCAATGTAGTTGGCCAGATGGGTAGTCCAGCTACTGACATACAGAATCCGCTGACCGGTTTCTGGATGAGTACGCACCACAGGGTGTGTCTGCGCTGGAAAACGATCTCGCATTGCCGCCCTGTCCTCCTCAGGAATACGGTCTATGAAACCAGGCAATAAATCGTGCACGGCTTCCAGCTCATGCAAAATATCTTTGATGTGAGGCGGCAAGTTCTCATAGGCCAGTGCCATATTGCACCAGATCGTATCGCCCCCGGCGGGTGGGCATTCAATGCAACGCAGAATGGAACCCATGGAAGGTTCGGCCCGCCAGCTGACATCGCTATGGTAGATATTCTCACGCCCCGGCTGCGTGTTATTGCCCCCCAGCAGCACCAGCTCGGGATAGTCCGGATCGTGTGGAAAAACCGGATGCACTTCCAGCTCACCAAAGCAACGGGCAAATGCAACATGCTGTGCCGCATTCAAAGGCTGGTCGCGAAACACCAGCAATTGATGCTTCAACAACAAGGCGCGCAGCTCCTGTACCTGCGTATCTTCCAGGGGCTGAGTCAAATCGACACCCGCTACCTCGACACCGATAGCGGGCGACATGATTCTGGTTTCCAAGCGGCTGGCTGCGATTGGACTGTCTACGACCTGCGTCATGATTCTCTCCTGAATATTGTTTCGTTTCAAACAAAACAATATTAGCGTGAGAAATATCCAGCACAACTCGGTGATTACCCTTGAGACTTCAAATATGTGCGTCGCCGCTGAAATCGCTGCCAAAGCGCTGGACCATACGGTTCTCCAGGCGCGTCATCATTTCTTTAAAGGAGCTGAGCTCTTCCTGGCTAAGCACGGACGTCAGCTCCTGCTCCAGATCCAGAGCGATGGGCACAATGCGATCGTGCACTTGCTGGCCCTGCTCGGTCAGACACAGCAGATTGCTGCGCATGTCGTTTTCATTATCGCGACGAGCAATTAACTGCGCGGCTGTCAGGCGAGAAACAGCACGACTGACCTTGGCCTTGTCCATGCTGGTGCGCTCGGTCAAACTGCCCGAGGTCAGGGTGCCATAGCGTCCCAGGGTCGCAATGATGCGCCACTCTGGAATAGACAAACCAAATTGCTGCGCATGCTGACGCGCAAAGGTCACCGCAATATGCGAGGCCAGTATTGTGACTTGATAAGGGAGAAAATTCTCCAGGTCCAGGGTGGTTTTTTCCAACTCGCTTCCCAAGGCGCTAGTCCGCTTTCTGTAAGGAGTTTGATCATAGCATCGCCAGGCAATGGCTCCGCCGATTGGCTGCCCAGCTTCTTTTCGATGCAACAAGAAAAAACAGGAGCGGCCTGCCCTGCAGTCATAGTTGTTTACTTTAGCTGCGCCCTAAATCCGATACGCTGGAAGATCACTTTAGTCAGGAGATGTTCATGCTAATTGCTATTGATCCCACCAAAGCGCCCGACACCACTCCTCCCGGCAAAACGCCCAACCCCGAGCCGGATCCTAAAAAGATTCCTGGCAATGAGCCGCCATCCAAAAAATAGTCAAAGGCCAGAGCTTTTGACGCTGGTATTCGCAGGAATTTGAACACTTGCTCGCCATGCGCAGGTCGCATGTCATTACATTGAGATGCGGCCTGAAACGGCTGTCACATTTTCTGCAGTACAGTGAATCGTGGTGATATTTATTACAAACCATCACCCTACGCCGATTGGCAAGCCAGTTTGCAAACGCTATTACATCAACCACAAAATTATTTGAGGAGCATTGTATGGCCCAGCTAGATCGAGGCACCATGTGCATCATGTGCCAAACCCTTCCACTATCGCAACCCAACGCTCAACGACATCCTTACCTCAAACCCATCAGACGAGTCGATGACACTGACGAACAAAGCACCGAGAGTCTGTATCACTGCACTGTTTGTCACACCCATTGGCTATACCAACGCGACAAATGGGACGCCTGCCTGGGATTCAAATTATGGCAAGGCGGTCTGCAGGCATTTAACCGGCGGCATGTACCGCTTACCTTCCCCACTCAGAGTACAGACAGCAAAAAAACCAGAAAGCACAAAGGTCCTGAGCTGCTCTCTTGATCCTCGCTAGTCACAGAACTAGCTATATCGATACACGGGCAGCGCTGACAGGCGGGCTGCCCTGTGGATCCTCCTGGCGCCCTGCCATTCAAACACAGCAATTCCAGCATGAACTGGTCTGTTCTGCCTACTCTGCAGCCGGACATTTTTCTGAACTGAATGTTGCAAAGTTAAGACTATTAAAAAAAAATGCGCACTTGTTGCGCCGCAACATATATTATTTTTCCATAGTCGTTGTTCCTGCGGTGGTGAGATGAGCGGAGACAGGCGTCACAGAGCGCTGCTGTTATCTCGCTGCCCACCGACTAGGCAAGACCGGGGTCACGTGCCTAGCTAGCTTACTCGCCTTGCCGGAATTGTGTTGCTCTTCAACCTACAACACAGGTCCGCTTGCCTACCACTTGCGTTCGCGCTGTCGCACACCCTGCTGACAGCCGGAGAGTCGCTCAAACCGGCGTTGCCCGGTTGCACTCAAGCCATCCACCAGGATTACCCATCCCGGTCGGCCCCCTCTCAACCGTCTCCTACCCCTCTCGGTGTTCCATTGCATCCGCAAGGCCAGCTTGCCTGTGTTTACTTCAGGAACACCTATGAAATTGATTACCGCCATCGTCAAACCCTTCAAGGTTGACGAGATACGCGAAGCCCTTTCCGATCTGGGCATACAGGGGATGACGCTTACCGAGGTCAAGGGATTTGGTCGCCAGAAAGGCCACACCGAGCTTTACCGCGGTGCGGAATATGCAGTCGACTTCCTGCCCAAGATCCGCATTGAACTGGCTATTCCCGACGAGCAGTTGCAAAGCGTTCTGGAGGCCATTCAAAGCAGTGCCCGCACCGGACGTATTGGTGACGGCAAGATCTTTGTCCAGCCGCTGGACCATGTCATCCGCATCCGCACCGGCGAATGCGATGAGCAAGCCCTGTAATCGGAGACTCCATCATGAACAACGCTGATCTATCGTGGATGCTGGTCTCCACGCTTCTGGTACTGATGATGGCCGCGCCGGGCCTGGCCCTGTTTTACTCGGGGATGGTGCGTCAAAAAAATGCCTTGTCCATGTTGTCCCAGACCTTGCTGGTGTTCAGTCTGGGGGTGGTGCTGTGGTTTATCTATGGCTACTCACTGGCCTTTACCGCTGGCAATCCCTTGATTGGCGGTTTCGACAAGGTCTTGTTCAACGGCATGTTCACCGCTGCTGACCAACAGTTCTCCATGTCGGGCACCTTGCCTGAACTGCTGTTTGCGTCTTTTCAGGCCACCTTTGCCGGCCTGACTTGCGCTCTGGTTGTCGGTAGTCTGGCAGAACGTACCCGCCTGTCCGCCATCCTGGTCTTTACCGTGATCTGGTTCACTTTGGCCTATCTGCCCATTTGCCATATGGTCTGGTTTGCCGATGAACAGCACGGCGGCTTGCTCAACTCCCGTGGCGCGCTGGACTTTGCCGGTGGCACTGTGGTGCATATCAACGCCGGTATTGCCGGTCTGGTCGGTGCCTGGATGATTGGCCCCAGACTGAACTACCGTCGTGAAGCCATGCCACCTCATAACCTGCCCTTGACCTTTATTGGTGCTGCTCTGCTGTGGGTAGGCTGGTTCGGTTTCAACGCAGGCTCGGCTTTGTCGGCCAATGAAAATGCCACGCTGGCCTTCTTCAACACCATGCTGGCAGCCGCCATCGGCGTTGTGGCCTGGACTTTGGGTGAATGGATCAGCAAAGGTCATCCTTCCTTGCTGGGTGCCTGCTCGGGTGCGATCGCGGGTTTGGTCGGCATTACTCCGGCAGCCGGTTTTGTGGCTCCTTCCGGCGCACTGGCCATTGGCCTGATTACCTCCCTGGCTTGCTTGTGGGGTGTGAATGTTCTGAAACGCTGGTTACGCGCCGACGATACGCTGGACGTTTTTGGCATTCACGGTTTGGGCGGGATTGTGGGCGCTTTGCTCACAGGTCTGTTCAACGCACCTGTTCTGGGGGGGCCTGGTACTGCCGCTGGCAACAGTATCTGGATGCAGTTGTGGATTCAGCTCGAAGGCGTGCTGGTTACTCTGGTCTGGTCCGGTGTGGCTGCCTGGATTGCCTTCACCATTGCCAAGCTAGTCTGCGGCGGTTTACGTGTCGATGCTGACCACGAGCGCGAAGGTCTGGATATCCGTACCCACGGTGAAACGGGTTATCAACACTGAGATCCCATCATGATTCTTGCCAATCTTGCCTGCAGGCAAACTGCTCCCTTTAAACACAGGCACAGGCCTAAAAGAAAAAGCCCTCTTTCGAGGGCTTTTTTTATAAGCAAACTAGTTGCTTATTTTTCTTTACGGTAAGCGTCGTGACAAGTCTTACAGGACTTGCCCACATTACCGAAAGCCACGCGGAAGGCATCAAAGTCGCCCGAATCGGAAGCCACTTTCAGCTTATCGATTGCAGCGGTGAAATCATCGGTAGCTTGCTTGAAACCCTGAGCATCGCTCCAGGCCTCAGCTTTGGTCTCGCCGCCTTCGGTACCAGCGCCAAATGCGCCCCAAGGCAAAGCCGCCAAAACCGTCAGCACTTCTACGTTTTTAGCGATTGCAGCCGCATCATACGGTGCTTCTTTTTTGGCCACGGGAGCCATACGACCAAAGTGCGAACCAATCAGTGACATGCTGGCTTGACGGTAGTCCACGGCCTGTTCTGGCTTGGCAAACTGGGCGGTAGCAGGCGTGACAAACGCAGCACACAAGGCGGCAGCGGCAGTCAGAAACGCGAATTTTTTCATGTGAACTCCTGTGTGATGAAACATAAAACACTTCATAAAGCACTGGCTCAAGAAACCCGACCGGCTGTGCCCTTGTGCAAGAACACAGCCGTTTGGATTTAGATCGCCTGGGCCAACTTTACTGCCACACCCAGATAGCTGCGTGGAGTTAGCTCAAGCAAATAGGTTTTAGCGTCTGCGGGCAGTTCCAGACCGCCAATAAACTCGCGCAACGCTTCCTGAGTAATACCACGACCACGTGTCAGGGCTTTGAGTTGCTCGTAAGGCTGGGGCAAACCGTAGCGGCGCATCACCGTTTGAACCGGCTCGGCCAGGATTTCCCAGCATGCGTCGATGTCCGCATCGACAGCAGCGGCGTTCAGTTCCAGTTTGCCCAGACCACGCAGGCAGGCGTCGTAAGCCACCACGCTGTAACCCAGAGCCACGCCCAGGTTACGCAGCACGGTCGAGTCGGTCAGGTCACGCTGCCAACGGGAGATAGGCAGCTTTTCGGACAGGTGGCGCAGCATGGCGTTGGCCAGGCCCAGGTTGCCTTCCGAGTTTTCAAAGTCAATCGGGTTGACCTTGTGCGGCATGGTGGACGAACCGATCTCGCCTTCTTTGAGGCGCTGCTTGAAGTAACCCAGGGAGATATAGCCCCAGACGTCACGGTTGAAATCCAGCAAGATGGTGTTGGCGCGGGCGATGGCGTCAAACAGAGCGGCCATCCAGTCGTGGGGTTCGATCTGAATGGTGTAGACGTTTTGCGTCAGACCCAGACCAGCCAGCACTTTCTGGCTGAATGCAGGCCAGTCAATTTCGGGGTAAGCCGAGAAGTGAGCGTTGTAGTTGCCGGTGGCACCATTCATTTTGGCCAGGGGCTGGACCGCAGCAATGGCCGCAATGGCGTTTTGCAGGCGAGCGGCTACGTTGGCAAATTCCTTGCCCATGGTGCTGGGGCTGGCAGGCTGACCGTGGGTGCGCGACAGCAAAGGCTGCTCGGCGTGCAAGCGGGCCTGAGCCTTGATGGCATCACACACTTCCTGCAGTTGAGGCAGGATCACCTGCTCACGAGCACGCGTCAGCATCAGCGCATGCGAGGTGTTGTTGATGTCTTCAGAGGTGCAGGAAAAATGGATGAATTCAGCCGCAGCGGACAGCTCGGCGTGGTCGGCCACTTTTTCTTTCAACCAGTATTCCACGGCTTTCACGTCGTGGTTCGTAGTGCGCTCGATGGCTTTGATGCGGGCGGCATCGTCTTCCGAGAAGTTCTGCACCAGGCTCTTGAGTACCTCGCGGGCTTCGGCAGAGAAAGTGGGCAATTCGGGCAGACCCGCGTCGGACAGGCCGATCAACCAGGCCACTTCGACCTCTACGCGATGCCACATAAATGCGGCTTCGGACAACAGGCCACGCAAGGGGGCGGTACGGCTGCCATAACGCCCGTCCAATGGCGACAAGGCATTCAGAGTGCTCAGGGTATCGGCTATGTGCATCGTTCTACAGAAAAGAAGGGGGAATAAAGTCAGCCCGCATTCTAACATTGCGGGCTGGCACCCGTATGCCACGCGTTCAGCATGGGGTCAGAATACGACGGCTGTTCGAGGCTTTGACGAATAAACCACAGTTTTCCAACATTGTTTCCAGCGACAGGTTCAGGCCCGGCCTGCGGGACGTTCGCCCATAGGTTCCTGCTATACTTTTTGAGCCTGCAACTTTTGATAGCTTTTTATGAAACTTCTAGCTTCCCTCACCAGCCCATACGCGCGCAAAGTGCGTGTTGTCATGGCGGAAAAAAAGCTCGACTACGAGCTGATTCTGGAGGATGTGTGGGCCGATGACAGCGATATTCTGAAGCACAATCCACTGGGCAAAGTCCCCTGTCTGATTATGGATGATCAGGCAAATCTGTTTGACTCCCGCGTGATCGTCGAGTATCTGGATACCCTCTCGCCCGTCGGCCGCCTGATTCCCCAAGCCGGACGTGATCGCGCTGCAGTCAAATGCTGGGAAGCCATTGCCGATGGCTTGCTCGATGCCTGCGTTGCCATCGTGGTGGAAAAACGCCGTCCCCAAGAGCTGCGTCTACCTGCCTGGATTGACCGTCAAAACAGCAAGATTACCGCCGCCCTGCAATCCATGAACAACACCTTGGGTGACCAGTCCTTTTGCATGGGCACCAGCTTTAGCCTGGCCGACATTGCCGTAGGCTGCGCACTGGGTTATCTGGATCTGCGCTTTCCTGAACTGGACTGGCGCTCGCAGTACGGCAATCTGCAACGCCTGGATGAAAAACTCCAAGCGCGCCCCTCGTTTGCCAGCACCTTACCGCCTACGCAGTGAGCGTTGCGCCAGCAAGCCAGGGCCCATTCTTTTGAATGGGTTTTTTTATGTCTGCTGGTTCAGGCCTCCCCCAACAATCGGTACATCCAGAAGGCCTCATCAGACTTCATGCGCTGGGCGAACTGAGCGGGTGAAAAGCCGGAAATGCGTTTGACCTCTCTGCCAAAATGGGACTGGTCGCTGTACCCGGCCTGCAACGCCACATCAGACCACACCGGGTTTTCCTGCTGCTGCACCAAGGCAAAAGCCCGTTCGGCACGCACATACAGCTGCAGCTCACGCTGGCTCTGCCCGGCCCAACGCTTGAATTGCCTTTGCATCTGACGCAAGCCCGTTCCCGTGCGTGTTGCTGCCATCCTCATCCCCAATGCCGTCAGCCAATGATGCAAGGTGGCAGCATCGTCTGTTGCCAGACAGCCATGAGCACAACGATGAATTGCCGCCTCCAGCTGCTCGAATAAAGGGCCTTCTTCTGCGCCAGCTTGTCCAAGTGTCTGACAGCTGGCAGCGGGCAAGACCTGATCCATGGGCAGTACCTGATCCAGAAAGTCGCTGGCCTCGATACCGAACACACGTTTCAAGGCATCCGGGTACAGCCCAATCGAAATCGCATGGACAGGCCCCGGAGACCAGCTAATAGAAGGTGTGCGCGAAGGCCCGGCAAACAGCATTCCGGGCAGGGGCTCTGACAGTACCGGACTGCCTCCACCCACTGGCGTCTGCACCATGTACAACTGGCCATGGAAAACCCAGGACAACACCACCAGGGGCGAAGCCGGATAACAGTTCAGACGTTGCTGCGGCAGCAGATCCAGAGCACGGGTATCACGCTCCACGCCCAGATGGATAATGGACGCCGTTTTTCGGCTGGGGTGATGCAAACGGGCACAAGGCAAAGCAGACATGGGAGGTCGTTTCCGTTCTATCCGGCCCAGGCAAGCCGGGCCACACTGAAAGTCCTTTTATCCTACTTCAGCCCCGCCCTTTTATGCCCAAAACTATCTTGCAAGGATCCTAGTCTCATCGTTGCCGAAGCGCCCTCACCCTCTGGGCCACCACCATAGACGTACTGGCCCGACGTATCGTCGCCAAGCCGCTGGTGCCCGGCTGGTCTGTGCCTTTTGAAATCGCCACCCTGTTCTATCGCAAGCAGTTCAACCACGCCTTCCGCTTGCCAACCATAGCTGAAGGCCGCGCCTATTTCGACAGCTTGTACACGATTGCCGAACCGGACTTGCCCGTCCAGATGCAGGCCAGCACGTCCCCAGAACCACGGGGAGACTGGTTCATTCCAGACCGCCCGAACAGCAGCAAAACCATCTTGTACTTTCATGGCGGTGGCTATGCTTTTTACCCTGCCGTGTCGCGCCACTTCATTGGCCTGCTGGCCCACAAGCTGCAAACCTCCATCTTCGCCGTAGACTACCGCCTGACCCCGGAACATCCTCACCCAGCCCAACAGGACGATGCACTAGACGCCTACCGCTATCTGCTCAAACGTGGCATCCCCGCCCAGGATATTGTCCTGGCAGGCGACTCGGCAGGCGGGCATCTGGTGCTGATGACCCTGGTCGGCCTGCGTCAGGCCGGATTGCCCCAACCTGCCCTGGCCCTGGCACTCAGTCCCTGGACAGATATAGGCCGACGCGGCGCCAGCCAGTTCGGCCATGATCGCTACGATATGGTGCAGGGTTATCAAACACTGCAATACGGCCAATGGCTGAAGGGCAACGGCCCCTGGAGTGACGACCAGCTCTCTCCCATTGCCCAGAATCTGCGCCATCTGGCCCCCATCTATATTCAGGCAGGCGGCAAGGAAATTCTGGTCGACATGATTCGTGACTTTGCCGCCGAGGCTCACAAGCAGGGAGCCAATATACGGTTGGATGTATGGCCGGACATGACGCACGAGTTTCATGCCTACGGCAGCACCCTGCCCCAAAGCGAGCAGGCGATTGCCGCGCTACGGACAGCGATTCAATGGACTAAAGGGGGAGTGTTTGAGCCGGCAGAAGAAACCGAGCTGAATGGGCTGGACTCTGCATATGGCAAAGCCCAGCCTGAAGACATCAAGCCTGTGTGATGGCCTGCGTAATCATGTAGATCGCCAGCACAGTCAGCATGCCAGCGAAGATGCGCTTGAGTGTCACCTGGTCAATTTTGTGGGCCAGGCTGGCGCCCAAGGGAGCCGTACAAATACTGGTGGCCGAAACAATCAACAAGGCAGGCCAGTAGATAAAGCCAATCATGCCGGGATGGCTGCCAAAGGTGGCCTGTCCGGACCAGATATAACCCACGCTATTGGCCAGGGCGATGAAAAAGCCCAAGGCAGCCGAAGTAGCGACGGCCTGCCGCACAGGCACATTGCCGCGCAGCATGAAGGGCACGGACAAGAAGGCCCCGCCTGCGCCTAACAGACCTGAGACAAAGCCGATCAAGGCTCCCATGGCAGCAATCCAGAATGGAGCAGGCAGGGAGCGGCCTTGCACCGGGGCCGACTTGCGCGCCATTTTAGAGGCCGAATACAGGACGAACACACCGAACACAATCGCCAGCGCCGTGCTGTTGATCATGGCAAAAATCGCGCCGCCCGACAGCAGCCCGCCCACGATCAGGCCGGGTACCATGACCTTGACCACATCCCAGCGAATGGCGCCATGTTTATGGTGTGCACGCACGCTGGACAAGGAGGTGAACAGAATCGTGGCCATGGCCGTGGCAATGGAAGCATGCACGGCCAGCTCTTGCGGCACACCAAACAGCGGTAGCAGGAAGGTCAGGAACGGCACCAGAATCATGCCTCCGCCAATCCCCAGCAGCCCGGCGGCCAAACCAATACCGGCACCCAGCACCAGCAAACTGATGACAAGAATGGGATCCATGCCCGCCTCTTACTGAATAATGCCGCCGCCCAGGCAGCGGTCACCGTCGTACAGGACCACGGATTGGCCCGGCGTTACGGCCCATTGGGGCTGATCAAAATGAAGAGACAGGCTGTCGCCTTCGGCAGCCAGGATCGTGCAGGCCGCATCGGCCTGGCGATAACGGGTCTTGGCATGAATCGGGCCCAGGGCTGGCGGATGACCCGCAACCCAACTGGTCTGCTCGGCCTTCAATTCAGATTGCAGCAGCCAGGGGTGATCATGCCCTTGCACCACATACAAGGTGTTGGTGGCCAGGTCTTTACGGGCGGCATACCAGGCGTCGGCGGTACCGTCTTCGCGCTGCTTGCCCTTGACACCACCAATGCCCAAACCCTTGCGCTGACCATAGGTGTGGAAAGCCAGGCCCACGTGCTGACCCAGCACCTGCCCTTCTGGTGTCTTGATCGGACCGGGTTGAGTAGGCAGATAGCGATTCAGGAACTCGCGGAAAGGACGCTCGCCAATAAAGCAAATGCCGGTCGAGTCTTTTTTAGCCGCATTGGGCAGCTTCAGTTCCTCGGCAATACGGCGCACTTCCTGCTTATTGATCTCGCCCAAGGGGAACAAGGTGCGCGACAGTTGCGCCTGGTTCAGGCGATGCAAAAAATAGCTTTGGTCTTTGGACGCATCCAGACCTTTCAGCAACTGGTAGTCGGTGCCGCCCCCGGCCATGGGCACGCCACGCACACGGGCATAATGGCCGGTGGCTATCCAGTCGGCGCCCAAGGTCATGGCGTGATCCAGAAAGGCCTTGAACTTGATTTCCGCATTACACAGAACATCGGGATTCGGGGTGCGACCTGCCGAATATTCCCGCAAGAACTCCGCAAACACGCGGTCCTTATATTCCGCAGCGAAGTTGACCGCCTCGATCTCGACCCCGACCAGATCGGCCACGCTGGCCGCGTCCAGCCAATCCTGGCGCGAGGAGCAGAATTCGGAGTCATCGTCGTCTTCCCAGTTCTTCATGAACAGACCCACGACTTCATAGCCTTGCTCTTTAAGCAGCCAGGCCGAGACAGAGGAGTCCACGCCGCCGGACATTCCGATAACGACGCGACCTTTTTTGGTGGAAATAGTCATTGCAGTGATGATGAGAGGTGCCGCAATGGCCGGGCCTTCCGCCCGGTGCGCACCTGACTAACTAAAAAAGGCATTGTACGCCTGACCTGACACATGTACAGGCAGACACTGCCCGTGCCTGGGGTTTCTGGAAAACTGTGCTGCCCAAGACACAAAAGCCCAGACGACAAGGTCTGGGCTTTCAAGGCGACTACCGCAGAATCAGTCCAGAGGACGCGGGGGCAACATCTTGCCAGGATTCATGATGTTGTGAGGATCCAGCGCCTGCTTGATGCTGCTCATCACATCCAGTGCATCCTGACCGTGTTCGGCCAGCATGAACTCCATCTTGTGCAGGCCCACACCGTGTTCGCCGGTGCAGGTACCCTGCATGGCAATGGCACGCTCTACCAGACGATGGTTCAAGCGCTCGGACTCGTCCCACTCTTCCTGACTATCGGCGTCCAGCAGCATCAGGACGTGGAAGTTACCATCGCCCACGTGACCCACAATGGTATAGGGGAACGGAGCCTGATCCATATCGGCCGCAGTTTCCGCCACACACTCTGCCAAGGCAGAGATAGGAACACAAACGTCCGTGGTGCTGGAGCGGCAGCCAGGGCGCAGTTGCAAACCGGCAAAGTAGGCATTGTGTCGCGCCGTCCACAAGCGGGAACGATCCTCGGCCTTGTCGGCCCACTCAAAGTCCATGCCGCCGTTATCACGGGTAATTTCCTGGACAACCTGAGCTTGTTCCTGCACACCGCTGGGGCTGCCGTGGAATTCAAACAGCAGCAAGGGCGATTCTTTCAGTGTCAGCTTGCTGTAGGCATTGGTGGCCCGTACGGCGGCCGTATCCATGAACTCGACACGCGCAATCGGAATACCCATTTGAATGACCTCGATCACGCTTTGCACGGCAGAGCGCAGATCGGGGAAATTACAGATAGCAGCCGAAATGGCTTCGGGCTGCGGGTACAAACGCACCGTCACTTCGGTAATAATGCCCAGCGTGCCTTCGCTACCGATGAACAAGCGGGTCAGGTCGTAACCGGCGGAGGATTTCTTGGCACGGTTGGCCGTATCAATAATGCGGCCATCTGCCGTCACAACCTTCAAAGTCAGGACGTTTTCGCGCATGGTGCCGTAACGCACGGCATTGGTACCCGACGCACGCGTTGCAGCCATCCCGCCCAGGCTGGCATCCGCACCGGGGTCGATGGGAAAGAACAAGCCCGTATCACGGATATGCTCGTTCAAGGCCATGCGCGTGACGCCCGCTTGCACGGTGGCGGTGAAGTCCTCGGCGTTGATTGCGACAATTTCGTCCATACCGGACAAGTCCAGGCTGACGCCACCTTGAATCGCCAGAAAATGCCCTTCCAGCGAGGAACCAGCCCCGTAAGGAATCAGGGGCACATGGTGCTCATGACAATGACGTGCCACCCAGGCCACTTCTTCTGTGCTGCGAGCAAAAACAACCACATCAGGCAGCATGGGTGGATACGGCGATTCATCCCGTCCATGGTGTTCACGCACGGCGTGCGAAAGCGAGCAACGCTCTTGGAACTGAGCCTGCAAGGCTTCTACAAAACCTTCAGGTAAAGGGCGCCGCGCTAGGTCGGCATGACCGGGAGCATTCATGAGCATTCCAAAAAGGCAAAACCCTATTATGAGTGGCTAAGTGCCCCCTCTTCAAGAGCGACTCGTGCCTGGCGACGCTGACGCACCGCTTCAGCCAGTTTTTCCAGAACCGCCACCGTGTCATCCCAATCGATGCAACCATCGGTAATGCTTTGGCCGTAGGTCAGAGGCTTGCCTTCCACCACATCCTGACGACCACCTACCAGATGGCTTTCGATCATCACGCCGCAAATGCGCATGTCACCACCGGAGATCTGACCAGCCACATCGGCCAGCACTTCTGGCTGACGGCGGTAGTCTTTATTACTGTTGGCGTGGCTGGCATCGACCATCACACGCGGCACCATGCCGGCCTTGATCATGGCCTGGCTGGTTGCCTCGACGTTTTCAGCGTCGTAATTGGGTGTCTTGCCACCGCGCAAAATCACATGGCAATCGTTATTGCCCACGGTGGACACAATGGCGGAGTGACCACCCTTGGTGACCGACAGGAAATGGTGCGGTTGGGAAGCGGCCTTGATCGCATCCAGAGCAATACGGATATTGCCGTCCGTGCCGTTCTTGAAGCCCACCGGGCAAGACAGTCCGGAGGACAGCTCACGGTGTACCTGGCTCTCTGTCGTGCGAGCACCAATGGCACCCCAGGAAACCAGATCAGCAATGTACTGGGGAGTAATCATGTCCAGGAACTCGCAGCCAGCGGGCAAATCCAGCTGGTTGACGGCCAGCAGCAATTCACGCGCCGTACGCAAACCCTGATTGATGTTGAAGCTGCCATCCATGAAGGGGTCGTTGATCAGCCCTTTCCAGCCCACGGTGGTACGTGGCTTTTCGAAGTACACGCGCATCACGATTTCCAGCTCGGGTGCAAAGCGCTTGCGCTCGACAGTCAGGCGACGCGCGTAGTCCATGGCGGCTTCGGTATCGTGGATGGAGCAAGGACCCACCACGACCACCAGACGATCATCGCGTTCGTGAAGGATCTTGTGAATGCTGCGGCGGGCCTTGTGAACCGTCGTCGATACAGCAGAGGTACACGGGAACTCGCGCATCACATGGGACGGGGGAGACAGCTCCTTAATTTCACGAATCCGTAAATCATCAGTATTGTGCGACACGATTGAACTCCAGTTGGTTTGCCAGGTCCGGGGGCAAACGAAAAAAAAGCCGCCCGGTCTATGCTGGCGGCTTATTTCAGGATTTAGGTCTTACTTGTGTTTGGTGCAACCCGTCCTTTCCTCCACCAGCGGCATCGGAAAAGCATAAAAATAAAAGAAGAAAACGGGGGTTGCGAAAGTCATGGGAAAAATCCTAACACAGTTCCTGACGCGCCGCCAACAAAACCAGCAAGATTCATCCACAAAAACACAGAATAACAAAATATTTATACCAACAAGGCACTAAAAAACACCACCAAACGAAATAATTATTTCGTTTTGAGTTTTTTATTGGCCCTTTTGTTTCGTGTTATCGCGAAAAACCACGATAAATCGTTTAGATGCCTTGTTTGTCTTATTTTTACATCTGCATACAAACCTGATGGCACACTGCCAGGCAAAAATGCAAAAGGGCCAGAACACTGGGTTCTGGCCCTTAGCCGCCTAATTTAGCAGCAGGCTATACGCCCTTTGCCGCCATACCGGGCTTGCTGTCGCTCCCGGAAAAACTCGGCGTACTCCATCGGTTTCTGATCCGGGTGATTCACCCGCATATGATTCAGATAGGTTTCGTAATCAGGCACACCCACCATCAAACGCAAGGTTGTGGCCAGATAACGCCCGGTGCCCCGCCCTGCCTGGGCACTGCGCGAAATGGCTCCTGTCAATAATCCTTTCATATCAAGCTCCCGCTGCCGCTTGAGCCGGTAATGGCTCGTACGGAGTCTCGGCAGAATGCGGCTCCGTGCTGCGACGTGCTTTCAGCACGCAACGGATGCCAAAGAACACCATGCTCAAGACCACAAAGATGAACAGACCGCACAAGGTGGAGTTCACGTAATCGTTGAAAATCACCTGTTGCATCTGCTCCAGAGATTTGGCCGGCGCCATGACAGTTTGTTCCGCCAGACCTTTTTGATAAACCTTGGCGTGGGCCAAAAAGCCGATCTTGGGGTCGGGGTGGAACATTTTCTGAAAGCCTGCCACCAGCGTGCAAATCAGCAGCCAGATGGTGGGAACCACCGTCACCCATGCGTAGCGGTCTTTCTTCATCTTGAAGAGCACCACCGTACCCAGTACCAATGCCACTGCTGCCAACATCTGGTTGGCAATACCGAACAAAGGCCACAAGGTGTTGATACCACCCAGTGGATCGACCACACCCTGATACAGGAAGTAGCCCCACGCCGCCACGCACAAGGATGTGGCAATCAAGTTGGCGACCAGCGACTCCGTACGCCGCAAGCCCGGCACAAAAGTGCCCATCAAGTCTTGCAGCATGAAGCGGCCTGCACGCGTACCGGCATCTACCGCCGTCAGAATGAACAGGGCCTCAAACAGAATGGCGAAGTGGTACCAGAAACTCATCATCGCCGGCCCGCCGATGACGTTATGCAAGATGAAAGCCATGCCCACTGCCAGGGTAGGAGCACCACCGGCACGGGAAATAATGCTGTTTTCACCCACGTCGCTGGCCATTTGGGTCAGATCAGCGGGAGTAATCAGAAAGCCCCAGCTGGACACCACTTGCGCGGCCTGCTCAGGCGTGGTGCCAATCAAGGCGGCCGGGCTGTTCATGGCGTAGTAAATGCCGGGCTCGATCACGCAAGCCGCAACCAGGGCCATGATGGCTACAAAAGACTCCATCAACATGCCGCCGTAACCGATATAGCGCGCCTGGGTTTCGTTTTCGATCATCTTGGGCGTGGTGCCCGAGGAAATCAAAGCGTGGAAACCGGACACGGCACCGCAAGCAATAGTGATGAACAGGAAGGGGAACAAACTGCCCGACCAGACCGGGCCTGTGCCATCAATAAACTTGGTGGTCGCTGGCATTTTCAGCTCGGGTGCCACAATCACAATCCCGATGGCCAGACCCACAATCGTGCCAATTTTCAGGAAGGTGGACAGATAGTCACGCGGAGCCAGCAGCAGCCACACGGGCAGCACAGCAGCAATAAAGCCGTAAATAATCAGCGCCCAGGTCAGCTCTTCGCCAGTCAGGGTGAAGAACGGGCCCCAGGTCGGGTTCGCCGCCACATCCTGTCCATAGACAATCGCGGCCAGCAGGAAGATCAGCCCGATCACCGAGACCTCGCCAATACGACCTGGCCTCAGGAAGCGCAGATAAATCCCCATGAAGATAGCCAGCGGAATCGTCGCTGCCACCGTGAAGGTGCCCCATGGCGAATTGATCAGGGCCTTGACCACAATCAGCGCCAGCACAGCCAGAATGATGACCATGATCATGAAAGCGCCAAACAAGGCAATCACGCCGGGCACCGTGCCCAGTTCGGACTTGATCAGATCCCCCAGCGAGCGCCCGTCGCGGCGCATGGAGATGAACAGAACCGTGAAGTCCTGCACCGCCCCCGCAAATACCACACCGGCCAGAATCCAGAGCATGCCGGGCAGGTAGCCCATTTGCGCCGCCAACACTGGCCCGACCAAGGGGCCAGCCCCTGCAATGGCCGCAAAATGGTGCCCAAAAAGCACGTGTTTATTAGTTGGTACGTAGTCCAGACCATCGTTATGACGCCACGCTGGCGTCATGCGGGTCGCATCCAGCTCAAAAACCTTGCGAGCAATGAAACGGCTGTAATAACGATAGGCAATTAAATAGACGCAGACTGCGGCGACTACGATCCAGAGAGCATTGATGCTCTCCCCCCGGCTTAGTGCCACCGTTCCCAGGGCAAATGCCCCCAGCACTGCAACCAGCACCCAAATCAGATGCTGTTTTATAAAACCGCCCTCTTCTCTGCTCATAGAGCCTCCACGATTTTGCATTAAGTAAGTCTGTCACCAACTTTTTCTTCTGGCCGCACTTCTGATCTGAAGAAGTCGCCAGCTGCCAGTACAAGAGACGCAATACCGAGTGTGGCAGGCGTTCTTGCGGGGTCTGCACAGTCGCTTGGTACTGTGCATTTCCCAAACCAGCAGGGTTTGAAAGAGCGCCAAAGCGCACTTTCCAAAAGGGTGTCGGCGCGCCCGAAGGCGCGCCGAACTCATTCATGAATCAATCTGGGGTAGGCATAAGCCAGGCGCTTTTGAGAGGACAAGCGCTCTTTAATCCTTGGGAGCATAGTGAAAACACGTACTCAAGACACCACGCATTTTCCCTAAGACCAAACTTTTCACTTATATATAAATTCTAATCAGTTCTTTTAAGTGATAGTTTCTATCCATTTAATTTGAGTGCGAATGATTTTATGCGCTATGATTTCCCTGCAAATCTTTCGTAAAACAAATCATTCATAACGAAATGGTATAGGCGAGAAAAGGACTCATGATGAAACTACAATCCAAGCCCCTCTGCGCGTTGGCCTTTGCCCTGCTGGGCACCCTGGCTGCCGCCTCCAGCGCCCAGGCAGTCACGCTGGAGCAAGTCAAAGAGCGCGGCGTGATTCGCGTCGCCGTTGCTAATGAAATTCCGTACGGATACATGGACATGTCCGGCAAAGCCCAAGGCGCTGGCCCCGAAGTGGCCCAGGCCATCATGGAGCGCCTGGGTGTCAAAGAAATCAAATGGGAAACCGCCAACTTCGGTTCCCTGATCCCCGGCCTGCAAGCCAAACGCTTTGATATGGTGGCCGCTGAAATGGCCATCCTTCCGCAACGTTGCAATACCGTGCTGTTCTCCGAGCCCAACAGCTCCTACGGTGAAGGCCTGCTGGTCGCCAAGGGCAACCCAAAGAACATTCACTCGTACGAAGACTTCGCCAAGACTGATCACAAGATCGCCATCATGGCCGGTGCCGATCAGCTGGAAATGATGCAGGCCCTGGGCGTGCCCGATGATCGCATGATCACCATTTCCAACAATGCCGATGCCATCTCCACCGTGGCAACCGGCCGTGCCGATGCCTATGCCGCAACCGGCCAGACAGCCAGTGACCTGGCCTCCAAAGGCGGCGGCAAGGTGGAACTGGCCGCCGAATTCAAGGACCCCATCATTGACGGCAACCCGGTTCGTAGCTGGGGCGGTTTTGCCTTTGCCAAGGAATCCGAAGACCTGCGCGACGCGGTCAACAAGGAACTGGCCGAATTCAAGAAAACCGATGAATGGAAAGCCATCCTGAGCAAACATGGCTTTACCGAAGAAGACGCCAAGCACTCGTTTGAGAAATCCACGGAACAGCTGTGTAAAGCCTGATCCTTCACCTGCGGGTAAGGCGGCCGCACGGGCCTGCGCGGCCCCTTGCAAGGGCCGACAGCGCACTGAAGGTGCACCGCCTGCCCTTGTCTGGAACCTGATATGGATTGGTTAAGTTACAGCTCGGCCCTGATGGAAGGGGCATGGGTCACCATACAGCTCACGCTGTATTCAACCGTAGTGGGAGCGATCGCCTCCTTTGCCCTGGGCATAGGCAGGCTGTCCCACTCGGTGGTCCTGCGCTCGCTGTCCATCACGATTATTGAAGTTTTTCGCGGCACCTCTTTATTGGTACAGCTGTTCTGGCTGTACTTTGCCCTGCCTATTCTGGGCGAGTCCATGGGTCTGGACTGGCGCCTGGACCCGGTCGTGGCCGGCACCCTGGCCCTGGGCCTGAACATTGGCGCTTACGGTGCCGAAGTGGTGCGCGGTGCCATCCAGGCCGTGCCGCATTCCCAACTGGAAGCGGCCAAGGCCCTGGACTTTACAGAGCGCCAAACCCTGTGGCGCATCAGCCTGCCCCAGGCCATTCCGGAGATGATGCCCAGCTTCGGGAATCTGGCCGTACAAAATCTGAAAGACACCGCCCTGGTCTCCCTGATCAGTCTGGGCGACTTGAGCTTCAGAGCTGAACAAATACGCAACTTCACCCAGGACAGCACCACCATCTACACCCTGCTCTTGCTGATGTACTTTGGCATGGCACTGGTGCTGACCGTCCTGATGAAACTGCTGGAACGCGCAACCGGCCGCTGGCGTGCGCAAAGGAGCTGAACATGCTGTTTGGTATTGAATGGGACACCAGCAGCAACGGAGCATTTGCGCTGTCTATCCTGCCTATTTTGCTTAAAGGCTTATGGGTCACCATCCAGGCCGCCGTACTGGGCTTTGGTGTTGCGGCTATCTTGGGACTGATTCTGGCAGGCCTGAAAAGCGTGCGCCTGCGCCTGATTTCCTGGCCCGCCTATGTGCTGACCGAATTCCTGCGCGACACGCCTTTGCTGGTGCAATTGTTTTTCCTGTACTACGTGCTGCCGGACTACGGGATTGTGCTGCCCGCCTTTCTGACCGGCGCACTGGCGCTGGGGGTGCAGTACAGCGCCTATCTGTCCGAGGTCTACCGAGCCGGTCTGGAGTCCGTTACCCATGGCCAGACTGAAGCAGCCCGCGCACTGGATATTTCCCCGCTGCGTACCTTTATGGTCATCACCCTGCCCCAGGCTATCCCACGCATCATCCCGGCCATGGGTAATTATCTGGTGTCCATCATGAAGGACGTGCCCGTACTCTCTGTTGTATCGGTACTGGAAGTTCTGAATGTGGCCAAGATTATCGGTGACCGTACTTTTAACTACATCATTCCCCTGTCCATGGTGGGCGGCCTGTATCTGCTGCTGACCCTCCTGGCATCCGCTGGGGTACGAGCGCTGGACCAGCGTTTGCCCAAGCAAGGAATCCCCCTGCGATGACTGACTCTACGAACCCCATCATTCAATTTGACAATGTCACCAAGAAATTTGGTGATGTCACCGTGCTGGACGCCTTGAACTTCCAGGTCGAGCCGGGTGAAAAAGTCACCATCATCGGCCCTTCCGGTTCCGGTAAATCCACCGTGCTGCGCATTCTGATGACGCTGGAGACCATCGATGAAGGTGTCATCACGGTAGCGGGCAAACCCCTCTGGCACGAGCGGGTCGATGACAAGCTGGTACCCGCCAGCCAGAACCACTTGCGCGAGATGCGCAAGGAAATGGGCATGGTGTTCCAGCAGTTCAACCTGTTCCCGCACATGACGGTGATGCGCAATGTCACCGAAGCGCCTACCCATGTGCTGGGCCTGTCCAAAGAACAGGCACGCGAACGGGCTACCAAATATCTGGATCTGGTGGGCCTGATCGACCATGCCGACAAATTCCCCAGCCAGCTCTCCGGCGGGCAGCAACAACGTGTGGGGATTGCTCGGGCCCTGGCCATGGAACCGAATATTCTGCTATTTGACGAGCCTACCTCGGCCCTGGACCCTGAGCTGGTAGGTGAAGTGCTGGGCGTCATTCAAAAGCTGAGTCAGGAACAGGATCTGACGATTCTGCTGGTGACCCACGAAATGCAATTTGCCAAGGAAGTCTCGGACCGCGTCTGCTTCTTTGATAAAGGCGTGATCGTGGAATCCGGCCCGCCCGAACAAGTATTCTGCAACCCGCAGGAAGCACGGACGCAGGCGTTCTTGAGTAATTTTATTCAGGCGGCATGACCCCTACACCCCGTCACTTGCGCGTGGTTCTGCCTTGCAAGTTACGCAGAACAAAAGCACGACCTGATGCCTGTGTCGGCTCCAGATACACACGTGGCTAATACTTGATGCTCATGATCTCTGTCACCAAGTCTTATTCAACCAAGGGTGTCGCCGGAGTTTCCGCCAGCTTGATGGCATGGTCCCGCACATCTTCCGGCCAGTCAGCCAGCAGGGTTTTGAAGCGCTCCAGCTCATCGGCAAACAAGGCTCGCATGGCTTCTTCAAAGCCGGGCAAATCGCCACCAATCGCGGTCATGAAGTTATAGGTCCGCTCCTGCGCCTGGCGACGCTGATCTTTGGCGGAGCTGGCACGGCGAGCTTCTTCAACCAGCTTGCGCAGCGCAACCGATGCGCCGCCGCGTTGAGTCGCCAGCCAGTCCCAATGACGTGGCAATAAGGTCACTTCACGGGGAACAACGCCCAGCTTAGGACGACCTCGGCCTCGTGGAGCCTCTTCTTCTTTCTGCTCGACCTCAGCCTCAGAAACGTTCACAGGCGCATAGCGTTGCGCCAGCTCTTCGTCCGTCCCTTGGGTGTTCACATCCACAAAACGGCCTGTCACATCGTCAAAGATCAGCACGGGATCGTTAACCCGGCTCTCCAGCACTTTCTTCACGGCCAGCACATTGGTCAGCATGGGACCGGACGCGATACGGCGGTGGCCCATAAAGCTGGTATAGGCATTGGGGTAAGTCGTTTTCATGTCAAAACCAGAGCTTCAAGTAAGAAGGCCCTATTTTTACCCGGATGATATTAAACCATCAATATTACCCGGATATAAATAAGTGATTGTTGCTAATTGGGAGCATTAACACAGTTGATCCCGTCCAGCAGCCATCACAAGGACTCCTGGTCATGCCGAGTCATATCTGATGAGCATCTCCGATAACTGCTTTTCAGAACGCCGGTCAGTCAGTGCGGAGCAGACCCGTCATTTACCAACGCCCGCCCCCAGAAGCTGGCCGCTCCCCTCTTCTTCACAATCCTGAGCCCACAAAAAAACGCCCCCTGAAATAAATCCAGGGAGCGTCTTATCCGGCCAGGTCTGCGCACAAGGCGCAGACCTTCTTTCTGCCTAGGACTCCAGCAGCGGTCCGTTCAACGGCGTCACGACAGGGAACTGCCCGCGAGTGGCCACATGCGCAGGACGGGGTGTCAGCCCCTGCTTGGGATCACCCACGCAGTTTTCCACGCTGTTATAGACCGTAAACACATTGGCTCGTGGCCAGGGCGAGATATTGCTGGCCGAGCCATGCAAGGTATTGCAGTCAAAAAAGATCACCGAACCGGCCTTGGCAGTAATGGCTTCAATACCCCCCTGATCCACCAGCAAACGCAGGCTGATCGGATCGGGCACGCCATACTCCTGCTTGCGCAAGGACTCCTTGTAATGGTTGTCCGGTGTCTGCCCTGTGCAAGAGATGAACTGACGGTGTGAGCCCGGCACCAGCATCAAGGGGCCATTGCACACATTATTGTCCGTCAGCAGCACCGAGCAACTTAAGGCGCGCATTTGCGGCATGCCATCTTCGATATGCCAGGTCTCGAAATCCGAATGCCAGTAAAACTCCTTGCCGGTAAAGCCCGGTTTCAGGTTGGCACGGGACTGATGCACATACACCTCCGAGCCCAGAATCTGGCGGGCGACATCCAGCACGCGCGGATCACGTACCAGGCGGGCAATCAGCTCGCTTAACTCGTGCACTCGAAAGATCGAGCGCACGGCCTGACTGCCCTTTTCCACCACCGCTTCTTCACGCGACAAGATGCCGGGATCGGTGCTCATGGCTTCCACATTGCCCAGCAAGGCTTGCACTTCCTGCGCATTGAACAAATCAGGCAGCAGCAAAAAGCCATTGTCCTCGTACTCCCGCAGCTGGGACTTGTTCAAAGGCTGGCTACCTACCGGATCCGGATACACCACCGGCTCCTGGCGGCTGACGATGGCCGCCGTTCGTTCTGTACGGGATGTGTACAGATCGCTCATGGTCACTGTCATCATGCTCTCCTTAGGTCTTCAGTCTTCCACGATGGCTGGGTAAACCCCTTTCTCATCGTGAACTTCCTGACCGGTCAAGGGCGGATTGAACACGCAGATCACTCGCAGCGGCTCTTTGCCACCGCGTAGGTAGTGTTCATCGTGCTGGTCCAGGGCATAGACCACGCCTGGGCCCAAATCGTATTTCTTGCCGTCGGCAACGGTTTCGATTTCGCCATCGCCCTCGATGCACCACACCGCTTCCAGGTGATTCTGGTAGTGGATGTGGGTTTCGGTACCAGGAAAAATAACGGTTTCATGAAAGGAAAAACCCATGCCGTCCT
The DNA here is from genome assembly GCF_032063905.1 of Alcaligenes phenolicus. Classification (NCBI taxonomy): domain Bacteria; kingdom Pseudomonadati; phylum Pseudomonadota; class Betaproteobacteria; order Burkholderiales; family Alcaligenaceae; genus Alcaligenes; species Alcaligenes phenolicus. The sequence goes on along the minus strand of NZ_DAMBOE010000001.1, from coordinate 443,689 downwards.
TCTTGAGCAAAACACGGCGGCTGACCCAGGTGTCTGTACGCACCTCGTCACGGGTTCCAATCACATCTTGTACGTTCTTGACCAACATTAACGTGCTCCTCCAATCTTCAGAATCTTGGCCTGGCTGCCGCGCTTGGACAGGCACTGGGCCACGCTGCGCTCAATAATGTCCAGACCTTGAGTCAGCTCTTCATTGCTGATCGTCAGCGCCGGCAGGAGTTTCAGAACTTCGTCGTGAGCGCCCGAGGTTTCAATGACCAGACCCTGCTTGAACGCCTGTGCGGCAATTTCATTGGCCAGACCGGCACCGGGTGGCGTCACCAGGCCCTGGATCAGGCCGCGACCGCGTACGCTCAAACCACGATCGGGATAGCTGTGCACCAGGTTTTCCAGCCAGTCGCGTACTTGACGCTCTTTGCCCTGGATCTCGGCTTCAAAGTCCTCGTTGGCCCAGTAGCTTTCCAGGGCTTGAGCCGCTGTCACGAAAGCCAGGTTATTGCCACGGAAGGTGCCGTTATGCGCGCTGGGTTTCCACACATCCAGTTCAGGCCGCAGCAGAACCAGGGACATGGGCAAACCAAAGCCGGACAGCGATTTGGACAAGGTGATGATGTCAGGGCTGATACCGGCCTGCTCGAAGCTGAAGAAACGGCCAGTCCGGCCGCAACCGACTTGAATGTCATCGACGATCAGCAGCATGTCGTGCTCGCGGCACAGACGCTGCAACTCACGCAGCCAGCGCTGTGTGGCAACGTTCACGCCCCCTTCACCCTGCACGGTTTCCACGATGACCGCGGCAGGATGGTCCAGGCCACTGCTGGGATCTTCCAGCAAGCGCTCCAGATAAGCCATCGTATTGACGTCCGGTCCCAAGTAGCCGTCATAGGGCATGAACGAGGTATTGCCCAGGGCCACACCCGCTGCACTACGAAACTTGGAGTTCGCCGTCACTGCCAGGGAACCCGTGCTGACGCCGTGGAAACCGTGCGTAAAGGAAATCACATTCTGGCGACCCTTGACCTGGCGTGCCAGTTTTAACGCCGCCTCCACGGCATTGGTGCCGGTAGGCCCCGTAAACTGCAAGCGGTAGTCCCACCCGCGCGGTTTGAGCAGCACTTTGTCCACTGTTTCAAGAAAGTATTTCTTGGCGCTGGTGGCCATGTCCAAACCGTGTACCAAGCCGTCGGTGTTCAGGTATTCAATCAGCTTTTCTTTCAGGTGGGGATTGTTGTGCCCATAGTTGAGCGTACCGGCTCCACTGAAAAAATCGATGTATTGCCTGCCTGACTCGTCCTCCAAGACCGAGCCTCGGGCTTTGTTGAAAATGACCGGGAAGGACCGGACGTAGCCCCTTACTTCAGACTCCATCCGGTCGAATATTTTTAAATCAGTCATATTTCCTCTCCTGGTTATAGAACGGCGTGTCTTGAGCCGACAAACAACAATCAGCGAACCAGACCGGCTCTACCGTTCATTTGCGTAAAGTCCCCTCTTATCCAGAGTCCAAGGGGCCGATTCGTAATAGAGGTTCTGCCTCGTGAGCCTGTGCGGCAAACAAGGCGGTATCAAAGAATTCCTGTTCTTGCATGGGAGCGCCCCAACGCCGGGCCATGGCCGCAAACAGGCCACGCGAAGCCCGGTTACCGGGGCTGACCGTCGTTTCCAGATAGCGCAAGGAACGGCCACGCAGACGCTGTCGCAGATGCTCCAGCATGGCCTGCCCCAGACGACGCCCACGGGCGCGCTCATGCACGGCCACTTGCCACACAAAGAGCACATCAGGACGGTCGGGGAGAAAGTAGGCAGAGATGAAACCGTCTATTTGTTCCCCACGCTGCGCGACAACGCAGGTCTGGGAAAAGTGCTCGCTGAGCAGCAAATAGAGATATTCAGAATTCAGATCCAGTGGCGGGCTATCGGCAATCAACTGATGGATTGCGGCCGCATCACGCAACAGGGGCGCACGCAGTATCAGCGCCGGGTCACTGGGGGCAGGATCGGCGGCAGTGATGCTGCCTGCCGAGCTGCCCGGACTAGGTCGGTCCGTCAAACCACCAACCCGGATTCGGGGGGTACATCCCCTTCCGGGACCTCAAGAATAGGCGAGGCCGTATCGTCGGCCTCCAGCACAACATCCGGGTCAGCATCGAGCAAGCGCACAATGCGCTCCAGGGACAAGGTCATGGTGGCCTGTTCCAGCTCGGGCAGCTCTTTCAGGGCGTCCGACAACTTCTTTTGCAAGGGGGACGGCGTATCGCGTGCCAGGGTCTCCCCTTCTGGCGTCGCGCTGACAAACACAATGCGTCGATCTTCACGACCACGCTCGCGCAGCACCAGCTTCTTGTCTTCCAGGCGGTCCAGAATACCAACCACGGTGCTGGGGCTGACGTGCATTTCGCGGCTGATGGCCGTGGCCGTCAACGGGCCTTTTTCAATAATGGTGCGCAGGCAGATCAACTGGGGCGCGGTGATATTGCTGTACGCCGACAGCTGCCTGGAATGCAGGGCAATCGAGCGCGTGATCTGGCGCAAAGCCCGCAAAATTCGTAAATCGTAGTGTTGATCTGTGGTCATTTAATTAGCCAAACAAAATAATTCAGCACGATTAATTCGTGTTGAAATGATATGCCTAGAAAAGATTCAAGTCAAACCGATTTACACTCAAAATCATAGAGAGCATAAACAAGAGGTTCTGACTCAAAGTCCAAAAAAATGTAAGTACCCTGGCTTACGGGGGCGGACCAGCAAGGCGCAGAAAATACCCTGCTTGCTCCCCTTTTCGCCATGAGTGGCTCGAGCCGACACGCCGCTTACAGTAAACTGCCACGAGCCCTTGCCGTGGGGGCCTGTCGGTTTTCACTCAAGACCGGGTGTGCCGCGTCACAGCCCTGCTTGCAAACCGGCACAGTCTGATACAAACCCGGTCCATTAACCCATAAGTCTCTTGGCCAAGTAAAGCCTGCTCCTGTTCTCGCCGTGCCTTGCAGACACTGAAACCCGCATGAAGCAATCTGATAAGGCAACCCTGATTGGTCTGATCGCCATTGTTCTTTGGAGCATGATTGTCGGCCTGATACGCAGCGTCAGCGACTACCTGGGTGCGACTGGCGGCGCCGCACTGATCTACACCCTGGCCTCTGTCTTTCTTCTTTTATCGCTTAGCTGGGTACGCTTGCGCGACTTTCCGCGCCGCTACCTTATCTGGGGAAGCGTCCTGTTCGTCTGCTATGAGCTGTGCCTGGCGCTGTCCATTGGCTACGCCCACAACAGCCAGCAAGCGATTGAAGTGGGAATGGTTAATTATCTGTGGCCCACCTTTACCATCGTGGCCGCTATTTTGTTCAACAAGCAAAGAGCCAACTGGCTGATCGCGCCAGGCCTGCTCTTGTCCATGATGGGTATCAGCTGGATTCTGGGCGGTGAGCAAGGTTTGAGTCTGCACGGCATCTGGCTGAATGTGCAGGACAACCCCTTGAGCTACGGCCTGGCCTTTAGTGGCGCACTGATCTGGGCGGGCTACAGCACCATGACTGCACGCATCGGCCAGGGCAAAAATGGCATTACCTTGTTTTTCATGCTGACAGCCACCGTCCTGTGGATGAAATATCTGGGCCAAGGAGCACCTGCAATGACCTTTACCCTTCCAGCACTGATCTACTTGCTGCTGGCGGCCATGGCGATGGGCTTTGGCTATGCGGCCTGGAACGTGGGTATTTTGCACGGCAATGTCACCATACTGGCCGGCGCCTCCTACTTCATTCCAGTATTGTCAGCCGCCCTGTCTACTTTTTTGCTGCAGGCTCCCTTGACGCCAAGCTTCTGGCAAGGCTCGGCCATGGTGTGTTCGGGCGCCTTGTTGTGCTGGCTGGCCATCCGGGTCCGCAAACCCAAGCCGGTGAAAAGCACTGCCTGAAAAAACCATATTCATTAATCTCGACACGGCTGTGCCTGCCGGGCAAAAAACAAAATTAATTTTGATTTGCTGCAGTGCAATAAAAGCATCATAAAAAAGACCGCCCAAGCTTGAATTAACTGGGGCGGTCTATTTATCGGTTTTAATTAGCCGACAAATTAAATCAGGCAGTTCCGCCTACGGTCAGGTTTTCCATCCGCACGGTAGGAATACCGACTCCAACCGGAACGCTTTGACCTTCTTTACCGCAAGTCCCCACTCCTGAATCCAGCTGCATGTCATTACCGATCATGCTGATTTGGTTCATGGCATCGGGGCCGCTACCAATCAAAGTGGCACCTTTGACGGGATACATCAGTTTGCCGTTTTCAATCACCCAGGCTTCCGAGGCCGAGAAAACAAACTTACCGCTAGTAATATCAACCTGGCCGCCACCAAAGTCTACGGCATATAAACCCTTTTTAACCGAGGCAATAATTTCCTGAGGATCTTTATCGCCACCCAGCATAAAGGTGTTGGTCATGCGCGGCAAAGGCAGGCTGGCGTAAGATTCGCGACGGCCATTGCCCGTAATGGCAGCGCCCATCAGACGCGCATTATGGGTATCTTGCAAATAGCCTTTCAAAATACCGTCTTCAATCAAGACGGTACGTTGTGTGGCATTACCCTCGTCATCCATATTCAAGGAGCCGCGGCGGTTTTCCAGAGTGCCATCATCGATAACGGTCACGCCCTTGGACGCCACACGCTGGCCAATACGACCCGAGAACAGGCTGCTGCCACGACGGTTAAAGTCCCCTTCCAAACCGTGGCCCACAGCTTCGTGCAGCATGACACCAGGCCAACCTGGGCCCAGAACCACCGTCATCTGACCGGCAGGTGCGGGTTTGGCTTCCAGATTCGTCATGGCCGAACGCACGGCCTTATCCACATAGCTGCGCAGCATATCGTCGGAGAAGTAGGACAGATCAACCCGTCCACCACCTGCCGCCGAGCCGCGTTCACGGCGGCCATTTTGTTCAACAATGACCGACAAGGACAAATGCACCAAGGGGCGTACATCGGCGGCCAGACGACCATCGCTACCGGCCACCAGCACGACATCGTATTCCGCACCCAGACTGGCCATGACCTGCACCACGCGCGAGTCCGCTGCACGAGCCAAGGCATCCAGTCGCCCCAACAGGGCTACTTTTTCAGGAGCAGGCAGGCTGGCAATAGGGTCTGTGCCCGTATACAAGGTGGCGCGCTGCGTGTCGGCTGGCACCAAAATGCCGCTTTTGCCTGAACCGCCCTGGCGGGCAATCGAGCGCACCACACGAGCCGAAGACAGCAAAGCCTCGGGGCTGAGGGAATCCGAATAGGCAAAGGCGGTTTTCTCGCCACTTAATGCGCGCACACCCACGCCCTGCTCAATGGAAAAGCTGCCGCTTTTGACGATTCCTTCGTCCAGCGCCCAGCCTTCACTGCGGGTGTACTGAAAATACAAGTCGGCATAGTCAGCCTGATGGGTGAAGATCTCACCGAGCGCGCCGGACAAATGGCTTTCATTCAAGCCCCAGGGCTCAAGCAACAGTCCACGGGCGCATTCCAGGGCATTGATAGCCGGATCAACTAACTTCATCGTTTATTCCTACTGACAGATCCCCGGCAAACCCATGGCTGCAAGGGACGAAAATGGGTACCAAAAGACGTGCTGACATCAACTTGGCTTCCGTCCATCTGAGCATTAAAACAGAATGTGCCCCCGTATGCGATGCCGACGTACCGATCGGGCAGTTTCCGGGCTTTCAGAACCATGAATCAGCCTGTTGAACTAATAGGTTCAAAAATTCCAGTTACGACATTTTCTGATACGGAATTAAAACTATTTTAAAAACCTCCCAATTAGAAACCAACCCATATAGTTTTGATATAAACCCATTCAAATTCATGATAACCCCTGATTAGATTAAATAATCAAGAGCCATTGAATTGTCTAATGACCTTAAATAATTACAAAAACCAAACACCTTTTTGATTAAGCGTTTATTTTTTATCCAAACCACTTATCTTTTCAAGAAAATCAAAGTACACTGTTTTCGCATGATAAACACGAGCTTGTACAGGCAGGGTTTATCAGATAACTACAATCATGAAACAGGAATCCCATATGTCAGTCGAAACTTACAGCTCCGCGAAGCAAAAGATAGAAAAAGAGATTCTGCGTCTGCAAAAGCAGATGAAATCCCTTCGAGTCAAACAGCGTCGTCCTGTCATCGCGTCTATCGTCAAGTCCATGCAAGATAACGAGATCACGATTGAAGAAGTCGCTGAAGCGCTGGAAAATTCCGCCCGCCGCGGAGCTGGTGCTGGTTCCAACGGCCCTAAAACCAGCCTGCCTCCAAAATACCGCCACCCCGGCACCCAGGACACCTGGACGGGCCGTGGCCGCCCACCACGCTGGATTATCGATGCTGAAGCCAATGGTCGCAGCCGTGAAGAGTTCCTTATCAAATAAGTTTTGGGAACCAAACAAAAGAAAGGGACCGCTTTTTCAAGCGGTCCCTTTCTTATTGATATAAATCCCCTACATAATGCCGGGGTTCTGGCGACTCAATCCCGAGCTAATGGATATCGGATATCAATCACTTGTCCATTATTACCGGGGAAACCATCAAATATGGCCTGGGACAAAAACGGCATCTGCTGGTCCAGGTTGTCGGAATGGCTATAAGACACGGCGGTGGCGCGATACACTTCTGCGCCCGAGTTTTGATTATCTGTAATGATTACATTTAGATAATTTTTATACACAGTGACAGGAACATTCACTACATTCGGAGAATAAAAGAAACCTCCGCCCCAACCATCATTTGGCGCATAATAGCCGCGCCCGATTCCCCACGCCGATGGACCATAAAAACTATCTGCAAATTGAGGCACCCAGCTTTGTTCTTGCGGATTGCCATAATCCATTTGCACCACAAAACGCGCGGACTTCAGATCCGCTGCTTGCACCAGTCCGGTCACACCAATAGAAGCCCGTACAGAATCTGCAAAAGACTGGTATTGCAGACTACTGCTTTTGTCCGGCGAGGACTTGATGTAGTAGGTATCGCCACTGGTCGCCGTGGGCCATTGCTGATAACGCGTCAATTTGGCGGACCAGCTAGGCGCAGCGCAAGCCGTGGTCAATACCGCCAATACCAGGCTCATCAGGCGTAGGGCGCGCCAGGAAAACCCTTCAGAAAATAACGTCATAGTTTCACCCTTGCTTGTTTTTCGCTTGCACGATCAAGCCCGATTAATGACAGCGCCGTAGCGCCGACGAACAATTAGTTTACTGCCTGTTTCCGGCGTCCAGTGTGGGCGTTCAAACAACATTACAATAGACCATCTTTTTCGATTGTCGGACCAGGATCACATGCGCACAGACACCTTACCTACGATCTCCCGCCACGATTACCAGCCCTACCCTTATCAAATAGATAAGGTACGGCTGGAATTTGATTTGGCGGCCGAGCAAACCTTGGTTCGTCTGGCTTTTCGAGCCAGCAGCCGGGACGGACAGATCCGCCCCCTGGTGCTGGATGGCGAAGACATTGAACTGCTTGAAGTCAGCCTCAACGGGGTTGCCCTGACCGCCCAGGATTACCAGCTTGATGAACAGGGCCTGACGCTCTCGCCCCAGACCGCAGAATGTGATCTGGTGCTGGTAAGCCGTTGCCGCCCCCAAGACAACACCATGCTGATGGGCTTGTATGTCTCGGGCCAGAACCTGTTTACCCAATGTGAAGCCCAGGGCTTTCGTCGCATTACCTTCTTCCCGGACCGTCCTGATGTGATGTCCCGTTATGAAGTGGTCCTGCGCGGCGATGCCAAGCTCTACCCTTATCTGCTGTCCAACGGCAATTTGCTGGAAAGCACCACACTGGACGATGGGCGCAGCCAGGCCATTTGGGAAGACCCATTTCCAAAGCCTTCTTATTTATTTGCACTGGTTGCTGGCGACTTTGATGTGCGCGAGCGCGAAATCAAAAAAGCCAATGGCCAGCCTGCCCTATTGCAGGTTTATTGCGATCGTGGTGACGGCGATAAAACAGAATGGGCCATGGAATGCCTGGAACATTCAGTACGCTGGGATGAACAACGTTTTGGGCTGGAACTGGATCTGGACCGCTTCATGATTGTGGCCGCTCGCGACTTCAATATGGGCGCGATGGAAAACAAGGGCCTGAACATCTTTAATGCCGCCTACGTGCTGGCCGATGCACAAAGCACTACCGATGCGTCCTTTCACGCCGTGGAAGCGGTCATTGGCCATGAGTACTTCCACAACTGGACCGGCAACCGCGTCACTTGCCGCGACTGGTTCCAGCTATCCCTGAAAGAAGGTCTGACGGTTTTCCGCGATCAGGAGTTTTCGGCTGACATGCTGGCTCAAGGGCTGGACGGCGCTCAAGCCGCCAGCGCCCGCGCCGTCAAACGCATTGATGACGTCAGCGTCCTGCGCGCGGCCCAGTTTCCTGAAGATGCCGGCCCAATGGCTCACCCCATCCGCCCCGAGAGCTATCAGGAAATCAGCAACTTTTACACCGCCACGATTTACGAGAAAGGCGCAGAAGTCATTCGCATGCAGCACACCTTGCTGGGCGAAGAAAACTTCCAGGCCGGTATTCGCGAATACTTCAAGCGCCATGATGGCCAGGCAGTCACTTGCGACGATTTCGTGGACAGCATGGACAGCGTGTATCGCCAGGTCAAACCCGGCCAAAGCCTGGAGCAGTTCCGCCGCTGGTATCAGCAAGCGGGAACGCCACGCGTTCAGGTCAGCCTGCAGCACGATCCTGCCACCCAAACCGCCACGCTGACCCTGCGTCAAAGCAATGCGCCCGCCGGGATCGAAAACAAATCCACACCCAAGCCACCTTTGCACATCCCCTTTGCCCTGGGCATGCTGGATCAGCAAGGCGCACCACTGACCCTGCATCTGGATGGTCAGCAAGGCGATACGCTGGTACTGGATTTCACGCAAGCCGAACAAAGCTGGACCTTCACGCAGATTCCTGAAGCGCCGGTTCTGTCCTTGCTGCGCAATTTCTCTGCGCCTGTGCGGGTGGACTACTACCGTCCGGATTCCGAGCTGGCTTTGCTGGCCCGTCACGACACGGATCCATTTGCACGTTGGGAAGCGGCTCAACTGCTAGCTACCCGTCTGATTTTGTCCTCGGCATCAGGACGCACGCCGTCGGCCGCACAATTGGCGACTGTGGTGCAAACCTGGCATGCGCTGGTACAAGACCCGGCCTTGAGCCCTGCTTACAAGGCCCGCATCCTGTCTCTGCCCAGCGAGCGCGAATTGCTGGAACAGACCAAGCCCATGACCCCGCGCGCCGTGGTTCAGGCCCGTCGCCAGCTGCAACGTGAGCTGGGCCTGGCCCTGACTCCCTACTGGCAGGAGCTGTATCAGTACCTGAGCCTGGAACAAGCTCCCTACAGCCCCGACGCCTTGCAGGCTGGTCAGCGCTCCTTGCGCAATCTGGCTCTGAATTACCTGCTGGTTGCCGGTGTGAATACTGGCCCACAGTTGGCACGCAATCAATACGATCAGGCCACCAATATGACTGATCGCATGGGAGCCCTAAGCGCTCTGGTGAATTACGGTGACCAAGAGGATCGTCAAGACGGCCTGGATGACTTTTTCCAGCGCTGGCAGGACAATCCTCTGGTGCTGGACCGCTGGTTCAGCTTGCAGGCCACTGCTCCCAGCACGCAAGTTGCCCAGGTGCGCGCCCTTATGCTGCATCCCGCTTTCTCGATGCGTAATCCCAATCGCGCCCGCTCTCTGATTTTCCAGTTCTGCATGAATAATATGCAGGCTGTACACACGCCGGAAGGCTATGCTTTCTGGGCTGAGCAAGTCATTGCCCTGGACAAGCTCAACCCGGAAATCTCTGCCCGTCTGGCCCGTGTGTTTGATAACTGGGCCCGCTTTGAACCCGAAGCCCGCGACCTGCTCAAGGCAGCGCTGGAGCGTATTCAGGCCGAACCCGGCCTGTCGGGCAATGTGGCCGAAATCGTACATAAAGCATTAACTCTTTGACCTCGGAGTCTGTCTTGAAGAAAAACCTTACTCAGTATCTGGTGGAGCAACAGCGCCAGAAGAAAACGGTCACCGCCGACGTGCGCCTGCTGCTGGAAACAGTGGCTCGCGCATGCAAGGCCATTGGCCATGCCGTCAGCAAAGGAGCGCTGGGCGGCGTTCTGGGTTCTCTGGACTCCGAGAATGTCCAGGGCGAAGTTCAGAAAAAGCTGGATGTGCTGTCCAACGAAATCCTGCTGGAAGCCAATGAATGGGGCGGTAACCTGGCGGCCATGGCCTCCGAGGAAATGGACACCCTGCACCGCATTCCCGACTACTACCCCAAGGGCGAAAACCTGCTCTTGTTCGATCCGCTGGATGGTTCGTCCAATATTGACGTGAACGTGTCCATCGGCACGATTTTCTCGGTCCTAAGCGTCCCTCCTGAAGCACGTGATCGCGTCATCGAAGAGCAGGACTTCCTGCAACCCGGCGTGCGTCAGGTTGCCGCCGGCTATGCCATTTACGGGCCACAAACCATGCTGGTCCTGACTGTCGGTGACGGCGTGGCCGCCTTTACGCTGGACAAGGAAATGGGCTCCTGGGTACTGACTACCGAGCGCATCACCATCCCCGAGGACACCTCGGAATTTGCCATCAATATGTCCAATATGCGTCACTGGGAAGCCCCGGTAAAACGCTATATCGACGACTGCCTGGCGGGTCCCGAAGGCCCATTGGGCAAAAACTACAATATGCGCTGGATCGCGTCCATGGTGGCCGATGTACACCGCATCCTGACCCGTGGCGGCATCTTCATGTACCCGCGCGATGCCCGCGCCTCCGGTCGCAAAGGCAAGCTGCGTTTGATGTACGAAGCCAACCCCATGAGTTTCCTGGTCGAGCAGGCCGGTGGCATGTCGATTGACGGCACACAGCGCATTCTGGACGTGCAGCCTACCGAACTGCACCAGCGCATTGGCGTGATTCTGGGTTCGCGCAATGAAGTCGAGCGTGTGCGTCAGTACCACGAGCAAGGCTGATTTCTGTCCGCCAACCCTCGGCGGATACAGCACTGCCAAATGAAAATGGCCTCCCTGTCGGAGGCCATTTTTTTTTTGCAGAACGATTGGGGCTGACTGCTCGTCACCGCCCGATGATCCACCTTAATCCAGCGTCAAAACCGTAGAGCCCGTCGTACGACGGCCGGCCAGCTCTTCATGCGCCTTGGCGACCTGATCCAGCGGGAAACGCTGACCGATCAGCGGCTTGATCTTGCCTTGCAGTACCAGCTCGAACATCTCGTCAGCGGCATCCTGCATGGTTTCCTGTGTAGGCACATAAGCCCCCAGCACAGGACGGGTCACATACAAGGAGCCCTTGGATGCCAGAGTCGCCAGATTCACACCGGTTACCGGGCCGGAGGCATTGCCAAAGCTGACCATCAGGCCACGCGGCTGCAAGCAATCCAGCGAGCGCTCCCAGGTATCCTTGCCCACGCCGTCATACACAACAGGCACTTTCTGGCCGTTAGTCAGCTCCAGCACGCGCTGCACCACGTCTTCGTGGGAGTAATCAATCACTTCCCACGCACCGTTCTCTTTCGCCAAAGCAGCTTTCTCGGGACTGGACACCGTACCAATCAATTTCACGCCCAAAGCACGTGCCCATTGGCAGGCGTACAAACCCACGCCGCCCGCAGCGGCATGGAACAGAATCGTCTGGCCTTCATGCACGCGATAGGTCTGGCGCAGCAAATACCAGCAAGTCAGCCCTTTAAGCATCATGGCCGCTGCCTGCTCAAAAGTGATTCCATCAGGAATACGCACGACACGATCGGCAGGCACATTACGTGCCTCGGCATACGCCCCCAGTGGGCTTTGACCGTAGGCAACACGGTCACCCACTTTCAGGTGCGTGACACCGGAACCGACGGCTTCCACAATGCCGGACGCTTCAAAACCCAAACCATGTGGCAAGGGATTGCTGTAGAGGCCATTACGGAAATAAATGTCGATAAAATTCAAGCCCACTGCTTTTTGGCGTATGGTGACTTCCTTCTCCTGAGGAGCGGACAGTTCTACCGAAGCCCACTGCAATACCTCCGGACCACCATTGCGCTCAATCCGTATCGCCTTAACCGTCTGCGTCATTGTTTTACTCCTTTGATGAGGGGCCCGTAGCAATGTCTTAGAATAATGCCTTACACGTATTGCCTGCCCGACCCCGCTGCCCTATCGCTGGCTGATATAAAACACCAGAATAGCCTAAATTGACTCCTTTTTTCTCGGATCGCTTTCCATGACGCATGGACGTGCTCTGGCTGCCATTCATGTGGCCGCCGTTCTGTTCGGACTGACCGGCATTTTTGGTGAACTCATTCAGGTCGGCGCCATGCTGATCACCGCGGGCCGAGCCAGCTTTGCGGTCCTGGCCTTGTTTATCAGCATTCGCTCTCAAGGGCGCGGTTTGGGTCAGGGCATGAAAGCAGCGGACTTTCGCACCTTGCTGATGGCCTCCATCATGCTGGCCATTCACTGGGCCACTTTTTTTGTGGCCGTCAAAGTGGGCGGCGTGGCCATTGCCACCTTGGGCTTTGCCAGCTTCCCGGCCTTTATTACCTTGTGTGAATGGGCCGTACTGCGCGAGCGCGTTACCGTATCGGAGTGGATCATTCTGGCCTTGGTCACCGTGGGCTTGTTGCTGGTGACCCCCTCTTTTGACTTCCAGGATCAATCCACCATTGGCCTGGCCTGGGCCATTGCCTCCGGCTTTACCTTCGCCATGTTCACCCTTATCAACCGACGCGCAGCCAAGCATCTGTCTGCACAGCAGGTTGCCTGGTGGGAAAACCTGTTTGTCGCCCTGATGTGCTGGCCTTTTGCCATACCGCTGCTGGGCGACAGCACGCTGGTGGACTGGGTGTGGATTGCACTGCTGGGGGTATTTTGTACGGCCTTGTCGCACTACCTGCTAGTCTCTGCGCTAACCATTCTGAATGCTCGCAGTGCCGGGATTGTGATCGCCCTGGAGCCTGTCTACGCCATCGCTTTTGCGGCGCTGCTTTTCGCTCAATATCCCAGCAGCCGTGCGCTGCTGGGCGGGGCCATCATGATTGGCGCCATCACTTGGGCAGGCCTGCGCCCACCCAAGTCCAACTGATGGCTCAGGCCATCGCTTCCAACACTTGGGCGATAGCCTCGCCTACTTGTGTTGTGCTGGCCTGGCCACCCAAATCAGGGGTACGTGGGCCATTGGCCAGAACCTGCTCAATGGCTTGCACCACTTCGGCGGCTGCCTGGGGGTAGCCCAGGAAATCCAGCATCAAGGAACCACTCCAGATCTGACCGACCGGGTTGGCAATGCCCTTGCCGTAGATATCCGGGGCCGAGCCGTGCACGGGCTCAAACAGGGATGGGAACACACGTTCGGGGTTCAGGTTGGCCGACGGTGCAATACCGATGGTGCCAGTACATGCCGGGCCCAGATCGGACAAGATATCGCCAAACAGGTTGGAAGCCACGACCACATCGAACCAGTCCGGGTGCTGCACAAAGTGCGCGCACAGAATGTCGATGTGATACTTGTCCCACTTCACATCCGGGTATTGCTCGCCCATGGCGGCCACGCGGGAATCCCACCAGGGCATGGAAATCGAAATACCATTGGACTTGGTCGCAGCAGTGACGTGTTTACCGCGTTTTTTAGCCAGTTCAAAAGCGAACTTCAAAACGCGGTCCGTACCCGTGCGGGTAAAGACACTTTCCTGAATCACCACTTCTCGCTGCGTGCCTTCAAACATGATGCCGCCGCTATTGGAGTATTCGCCTTCGGTGTTCTCGCGCACGATGAAGAAATCAATATCACCGGGCTCACGACCTGCCAGTGGCGAACGCACGCCGGGCATCAAACGCACGGGACGCAAGTTGATGTACTGATCGAACTCACGACGGAACTTGAACAGGGACTCCCACAGCGAAACGTGGTCAGGCACCAGATCGGGCCAGCCCATGGCACCAAAGAAAATGGCCTCGGTATCCATCAGTTGGGCTTTCCAGTCCGAAGGCATCATGGTGCCGTGCTTCTGGTAGTAGTCCGAGCTCCAGTCCAGCACTTTCCAATCAAAATTGATGGCGTGACGGCGAGCGGCCACTTCCAGAATACGCAGCCCTTCTGGCATGACTTCCTTGCCGATTCCATCTCCCGCGATCACGGCAATACGATGAACTTTACTCATTCCTCTTTCCTTGTGGTTTTACATGGCCTCCACGGCCTTATTCTGAAAAGACGCTGCTCTGTCCACAAAGCAGCAATTAACCTGCCAGCTTCCACGATGCCGGCAGGCTAATCCAAATCCGTTGACGATTAATAACCCTGACTGTGATTCACCCGACCAGTCGCAGGCTTGCCTTTCTGCAAAAGCTCGATGCGCGAGCCAATTTGCTCCAATGCCAATTCACGAACGGTGATACCCGAAATATGAGGCGTAACCATCACAGAAGGAATACCCCAATACGGGTGATCAGCTGGCAAGGGCTCCTGGGTAAAGGCATCCAGCAAAGCGCCAGACAGGTGACCGCTCTTCAGAGCATCCAGCACGTCTGCATCGACCAAGTGGCCACCGCGAGCCACGTTGATCAAATAGCCACCAGGCTGCAAATTCGACAATACATCGCGGTTGATCAAACCTTCTGTTTGCGGAGTCAGTGGCAAGGCGTTGACCAGGATACGGCTGGCAGAGACGCACTCTTTCAGTCCCTCTTCACCGGCATAGCAAGGGAAGTCCGCCTCGTGCAGACGCCGCGACCAGCCATGTACGGGATAGCCCAGACTGGCGATGACCTTGGCAATCTTGCTGCCAATTGCGCCCAGCCCCAGCACAGCGACTGGCCACTGGCGGCGGTCGATCGGACGATAGGCTTTCCACTTTCCTTCACGCGCCTGCTCCTCGTAGGGCTGAAAACGACCTACCGCACGCAGCACGCCATACAAGGCATATTCGGCCATTTGCTCGGCCATGCCCGCATCTTCCAAACGGTACAAAGGCATCTCGGCCGGGATGGTCCCTGCGACGGCATCCACGCCTGCCCCCAGATTGAAGGTGGCACGCAAATTGGGTTCCTGCTTGAACAAGGCCGCATCCGGCTGCCAAACTATGGCGTAAGTCGCCCCGGTGCTGGGCTGACCCGCTACAAACTCATCAACTTTCCAATCAGGATAGGCTTTGCGGAATTCATCGGCCCAACGTGTTGTTTCTGATGGCCTTGCGGTGGCAACAATTAAATGAGGCAGTTGCGTGGGCATTAACGTTTCCCTCCAAATAAAGAACCCAATACCCCACGCAGCACTTTGGTGGCAGCCCGTTTGGTCTCGGTTTTGATCATGCTTTGCACCAAGCCGTCCTTCTTGCCACCACGCGGCCCGGTTGATCCAAACAGAAAGTCATTCACAACGCCCATCAGGCCGTCGTCCTTGCCAGCCGCCGCGCCCGGCTGCGTGGCACCAGCGGCGCCATTGGCAGCCGCATCAGCCGCTTTTTTGGCCAGCACCTCATAGGCGGATTCACGGTCAATTGCCTGGTCGTACTTCAAGCCAAACAAGGACGCTTGTCGTACCGTTTGTCGCTCTGCATCGGTAGCGGGACCAATTCGGCTACCCGGAGCCACCAGCCAGGCACGCTCGGTAGGCGTGGGAATCCCCTTGGCATCCAGCATGGAAACCAGCGCTTCACCCACGCCCAATTCAGTAATGGCCGCTTCAATATCCAGACCAGGATTGGGGCGCATGGTTTGCGCTGCTGTCTTGACGGCTTTCTGATCACGCGGTGTGAAGGCGCGCAAGGCGTGCTGTACTCGATTACCCAGCTGACCCAGAACGGTATCGGGAATATCCAGCGGGTTTTGTGTCACGAAATAAATACCCACGCCCTTGGATCGGATCAGGCGAACGACCTGCTCGACTTTTTCCAGCAGAGCCTTTGGTGCACCTGTAAACAATAAGTGGGCTTCGTCAAAGAAGAAAACCAGACGCGGTTTATCCAGATCACCCACTTCCGGCAGGCGCTCGTACAGATCGGCCAGCATCCACAGCAGGAAGACCGCGTACAAGCGGGGGGACTGCATCAGCTTGTCGGCTGCCAGCACATTGATCATGCCGCGCCCGGCCGAGTCGGTACGAATCCAGTCCATCACATCCAGCGCTGGCTCACCAAAGAAGCGATCCGCCCCCTGCGTTTCCAGACGCAGCAAGGCGCGTTGGATTGCCCCCACACTGGCTGCCGCGATATTGCCATACTGATTGCGCAGCTCGGCAGCACGGTCCGATACGTCTTGCAGCACAGCGCGCAAATCTTTCAGATCCAGAATCAGCTGACCTTCGTCGTCCGCCAGGCGAAAGACAATATTCAAAATCCCTTCCTGGGTGTCGTTCAACTCCAGGATCTGGGACAGCAACAAGGGCCCCATATCGGAAATCGTGGCACGGACCGGATGACCCTGCTCGCCAAAAATATCCCAGAAGGTGACCGGGTTTGCACCCCAGGCTGGCTCGGGCAGGCCCAGCTTTTGCAGACGCTCCTGCAACTTGGGATTGGGCTGGGCGGCTTGAGAAATCCCGCTCAAGTCGCCTTTGGCGTCGGCCAGGAAAACCGGCGTTCCCAGACGGGAAAAGGCTTCGGCCAGTACCTGCAAGGTGACGGTTTTCCCCGTCCCGGTGGCCCCCGTAATACAACCATGCCGATTGGCCAGCGCAGGCAACAGGTAAATGGGAGTATCGCTATTCTGAGCAAGCAAAATTGGATCAGCCATGATTGTTTGTTCTCTTCCGGATAGAATGCCAAGTGCCTAGATTCTAGCGACTTTCGCCCAAGCTCGGGCCTTGTCGCGCAGACAGGTTAAAATAGATCTGTTTTTCTTTGAACGTAGTCTACTGAATTGGTAATACTTTATGGCCGGACATAGTAAATGGGCGAATATTCAGCACCGTAAAGGTCGTCAAGACGCAAAACGGGGCAAACTTTGGACCAAGATCATTCGTGAGGTCACCGTGGCCGCACGTGCTGGCGGCCCTGACCCCGAGTCCAACCCACGTTTGCGCATGGCCTGGGACAAGGCAACCGCTGCCAATATGCCCAAAGACAACATTCTGCGCGCCATCCAGCGCGGCGCAGGCGGTGCGGACGATGCCAACTACGAAGAAATTCGCTACGAGGGCTACGGTATTAACGGCGCGGCCGTGATTGTGGACTGCATGACCGACAACCGTCAGCGCACGGTCTCGGATGTGCGTCACGCCTTTACAAAAAATGGCGGCAATCTGGGTCTGGACGGCTCGGTCGTGTTTCAATTCCGCCACTGCGGTCAGTTTCTGTTCGCTCCGGGCACTTCGGAAGACACGATTATGGAAATCGGCCTGGAAGCTGGTGCCGACGATATCGTGACCGATGAAGAAGGCCTGATCGAAGTGCTGTGCGCTCCTACGGACTACCCGGCTGTACAAGCCGCGTTCCAGGCCGCTGGCCTGACGCCTGAAGTGGAAGGCGTGGTCATGAAAGCCCTGAACGAGACCGAACTGAGCGGCGACGATGCCGTCAAGATGCAAAAACTTCTGGACGCACTGGAAGGCCTGGACGATGTCCAAGAGGTCTACACCACCGCCGTCATGGACGAAGCCGAATAAGCTATTTCTGAAAACTCCTCTTTACGGGCCCTGCCCGACTCATCACTATGAAGCTACTTGTTGTCGGCAGCGGCGGCCGTGAACACGCCTTGGCATGGCGCCTGGCCCAATCTGCACGTGTGCAGACTGTCTACGTTGCCCCGGGCAATGGCGGTACCGCGCGTGCCGAACGTATTGAAAACCTGGCCATCACCGATATCCAGGAACTGATTGCCTTTGTGAAGCAAGAAAAAATTGCCTTCACCGTCGTCGGCCCGGAAGCTCCGCTGGCCGCAGGCATTGTGGACGCCTTCCGTGCGGCCGGTCTGAAAATCTTTGGTCCCACCCAGGCTGCCGCGCAGTTGGAAAGCTCCAAGGACTACGCCAAAGCCTTCATGGTGCGCCACAACATCCCGACGGCAGCCTACGCAACCTTTACCGATCCGGACGCCGCCAAGGATTACATCCGTCAGCAAGGCGCTCCCATTGTGGTCAAGGCCGATGGCCTGGCCGCTGGCAAGGGCGTGATTGTGGCCACCACGCTGGAAGAAGCATTGGGCGCCATTGACGACATTCTGGGCGATGGCCGCTTTGGTGCCGCCGGTGCCCGCGTGGTCGTGGAAGAATGCCTGACCGGCGAAGAAGCCAGCTTCATCGTGATGTGCGACGGCAAGAATGTACTGCCCATGGCTACCAGCCAGGACCACAAACGCCTGAAAGACGGCGATCAGGGTCCGAACACGGGCGGCATGGGTGCTTACTCCCCCGCCCCTATCGTCAGCCCCACGCTGCATAACCGCATCATGCGCGAAGTCATTCACCCCACCATGCAAGGCATGGCCAAGGAAGGCTTGCCCTACTCCGGCTTTCTGTACGCTGGCGTGATGATTGACGATGGCCCGGATGCCACCCGCCCCATCAAGGTGCTGGAATTCAACTGCCGCATGGGCGACCCTGAAACCCAGCCCATCATGATGCGCATCAAGAGCGATCTGACCGAAACCTTCGAACTGGCTCTGGCTGGCAAGCTGGACGAGGCCACCATCGAATGGGATCGTCGTACCGCCATTGGCGTGGTACTGGCCGCGGCCAATTACCCCGAAGAGCCTCGTACTGGTGATGCCATCACGCAATTTGCGAAAGACACCGACGAGTGCATCACCTTCCATGCAGGCACGCAGATGAAAGACGGCACCGTGGTCACCACGGGTGGTCGTGTATTGTGTGTCACCGCCATGGCCGACTCCATCCGTCGCGCTCAGGAAGCCGCTTACGAGGCCATTTCCCAAACGCATTTCGACGGCAAGCAATTTCGCACCGATATCGGCTGGCGCGCTCTGCCCAGCAGTGAATCCTGATTGTCGCAGCAAGGTCTTTTCATGTCTTTACCCATTGATACCGTCCAGGCTTATTTCCGTCAGTTGCAAAGCCACATCGTGGACACTCTTGAGCAGCTGGATGGCACGCCTTTCGAGTCGGACCAGTGGGATCGTCCAGAAGGCGGTGGCGGTCTGTCCCGCCTGCTGGAGAACGGCCCTGTTTTTGAACGGGCTGCCGTTCTGTTCAGCCATGTCAAAGGCCACACCCTGCCTCCGTCGGCCAGCGCCCACCGCCCCGAACTGGCTGGACGCCCCTGGGAGGCCATGGGTGTTTCGCTGGTGATTCACCCGCGCAATCCCTTTGTACCCACCACGCACATGAATGTGCGCATGTTTGTGGCCCAGGCCCAGACAGCGGATCAAGAGGATGTGTTCTGGTTTGGTGGCGGTCTGGACTTGACGCCCTATTACCTGCACGAGGACGATGCCCGCCATTTCCATCAGGTGTGCCACGATGCTCTGGCCCCACACGGTGCGGATTACTACCCGCGCTACAAGCGCTGGTGCGACGAATATTTTTACCTGAAGCACCGCAACGAAACCCGTGGCATTGGTGGCATTTTCTACGACGACCTGAACGAGCCCGGCTTTGAAGCCAGCTTTGCCCTGACCCGCTCCGTGGGCAATTCCTTTACCGATGCCTACGCGCCTATCGTGCGTGCCCGCATGGATCAGGAATACACCCAGGCGCATCGAGACTTTCAGGCCATTCGTCGCGGCCGCTATGTCGAATTCAATCTGGTCTTTGACCGTGGCACCCTGTTTGGCCTGCAATCGGGTGGGCGTACGGAATCCATCCTGTTATCCATGCCGCCCCAGGCGAACTGGCGCTACAACTGGTCGCCCGAACCCGGCACGCCAGAAGCGGCCTTGGCGCAATACCTGGTGCCTCGCGAATGGATTTAAAGCGTGTCGGGCTCCTGGGTGGCAGTTTCGACCCCATCCATAAAGCTCATGTGGCGCTGGCGCTTGCCGCGTTCAAGCAACTGCAGCTGGACCAGGTTCAGTTGCTGCCCGCTGCCCAGCCCTGGCAACGCGACGCCTTGGGTGCCAGTACCCAGGATCGTCTGGCCATGGCCGAGCTGGCCGCCCAAAGCCATCCGGGCTTGCAGGTCAACCCCGTAGAGATCGAGCGCGGTGGCCCAACCTACACTATCGACACGGTGCGCAGCTTGCCCGCCGGGTCGCGCTACTACTGGATTTTAGGCAGCGACCAACTGCATAATTTTTGCAGTTGGAACGACTGGCAAGAAATTCTTGAATACGTCGAACTGGCTGTTGCCCAGCGCCCCGGCAGTCCTTTGGAGACGCCCGTCGCCTTGCAGCAGGAACTGAGTCGACTTCAGCGCCGTTTGCATCAGATTGACTTTCTGCCCATGGACATCTCGGCCACCCAGATTCGGGAGCGAGTGCAGCGCGGTGACAACATCACCGCCCTGGTCCCGGAAGAAGTCGCTCAATACATTGACAAAAAACGGCTCTATCTTTCCCACCCACAGGCGCGCCCTGTATAGTTCTTTTTATGAATATAGAAACACTTCAACGACTCGTCATCGATGCCCTCGAGGACGTCAAAGCTCAAGACATCAAGGTCTTCAGCACTACCCACATGACCGGCCTGTTCGATCGTGTGGTCATTGCCAGTGGTACTTCCAACCGGCAAACCCGCGCTCTGGCCCAGAGCGTGTTTGACAAGGCACGCCAAAACAAGGTCGAAGTCCTGGCCCATGAAGGCGAGGACACCGGCGAATGGGTGTTGCTGGATTTGGGTGACATCGTGGTGCATTGCATGCAGCCGGCCATCCGCCAGTACTACAACCTGGAAGAACTTTGGGGCGAGCGCCCTGTCGAAGTGGAACTGCTGCCGCAATCGCGCCAGGTTCCACCGGCTGGCTTTTTTGCCAGCGCCGACGAAGACGAAGACTAAACCCTTCCTCTGTCCTGTCGGCAATACCCGGGCCGCAGCTTACGATGCGGCCTTTTTTCTTTTACGACATTCCATGAAACTCATTGTCATCGCGGTAGGTCAGCGCATGCCCGACTGGGTGGAACAAGGCTGGCAGGAATATGCTCGCCGCATGCCCCAGGACTGCGCCATAGAACTGCGCGAAATCAAGGCCGAACCCCGTACCAGCGGCAAGACGCCTGCCCAGATGATGCAGGCCGAGGCCAAACGCATTGAAGCGGCCATTCCCGCCCAGGCGATGCGCATCGCCCTGGACGAACGCGGCAAGGATCTGACCACCGTCAAGCTGGCTCAGGAGCTGGAGCGCTGGCGCAGCAGCGGTCAGGATATTGCCATTCTGGTCGGTGGCCCGGACGGACTGGATGCGGCACTCAAGCAAAGCTGCCACGGCATGTTGCGTCTGTCCTCCCTGACCCTGCCTCACCCCTTGGTACGTATCTTTCTGGCCGAGCAACTGTACCGCGCCTGGTCCGTCATGACCGGGCATCCTTACCACCGCGCCTGAACCTTCTTTTAGTCCTGGTTTCTTATGCCTTTTCAGCCCATCTATCTGGCCTCAGCCAGTCCACGTCGCCACGATCTGCTCAACAGCATCCAGATCACTCATGAAGTCCTGCATGTGCCCAGCCCTCCGGGCGAGGATGAACCGCGTCTGGAACAGGAAGCGGTGCTGGATTATGTCCGTCGCACGGCTCGCGACAAGCTGCTGCGCGCCCTGGAATGGCGAGCACAGGACAGCAGTCTGGATCAGGAGCGCGCTATTTTGAGTGCCGACACTACGGTCTGCATGGACGAGACCATATTTGGCAAACCTGCTGATCTGGCCGATGCCGCACGCATCTTGCGCGAGCTCTCGGGCCGCCGTCACAAAGTGATGACCGCCTTGTCCCTGGGCGTAGGTGGTGTGGAGTTTGAAAGTATCAGCATCAGCGAAGTCAGCTTCAAAACGCTGAACGAACAAGAAATTGCGGAATACTGCGCCAGCGGCGAGCCTATGGGCAAAGCCGGAGCCTATGGCATTCAAGGCCTGGGCGGTGCCTTTATCAGCCACTTGAGTGGCAGCTATACCGGCGTAATGGGCTTGCCCGTTCACGAAACCTACCGCTTGCTGGAATTGGCCAATCTGAAGATCCGCGCTTAAAGATCGGCCAACGCAGAGAAACAGCCTGATCAGAACAGGAATGGGGAACTATCCGAACCCGGCCTAGTCCCATTCTTTTATTCCATTTGGATCTTAGTATATATTTTCTAGATATATACATTCACCGACTGTTTTGCAGGATGAACCACCATGCCGCTTTCCTCTTTTTCGATCCGTCTTGCCTTGGCCGGTTTGCTGTGCGCCAGCACCGTCGTCCAAGCCGCCGACCGCCCCGCTGCCCTGAAGGCCCTGGAAGAACAAGGGCTTTCCATTGTGGGCGAATTTGATGCTCCCGGTGGCCTGAAAGCCTGGGGTGCGTATAGCGGGAATCGCGCATTGGCCATCTATAACCTGCCCGACGGGCAGCACATGATGGTGGGCACCATGATCGATGCCAAGGGTGAAGAGGTACGCCCGGCCGGTCTGGACGAACTGGTGCAACCCGCCATTGCCAAGGACATGCTGGGCAAGCTGGAAAGATCCCGCTGGATCAAGGATGGCGAGGACAAGGCGCCACGCGTGGTCTACGTTTTTACCGACCCGAATTGCCCTTACTGCATGCAGTTCTGGCAAATGGCTCGCCCCTGGGTTGAGTCCGGCAAAGTACAGCTGCGCCACATCATGGTGGGCATTCTGGCTCCCAGCAGCAGCCTGAAATCGGCTGCCATCCTGGCCGCCAAAGACCCCACCAAGGCCTTGAACGAACACTCTTTGGCCATGCTGAAAGATCGCAGTGCCGGTGTGAAAGGCCTGGACAGTGTGCCCAGTGATATTGAAGCCGATCTGACCCGCAATGAAGATCTGATGATGGGCTGGGATTTGCGTGCCACCCCCGCCATGGTCTGGCAGGATGAGCAAGGTCGTATTCAAATGCAGACCGGCGCTTCACCCGACATTGCCGAACGCGTTTTTGGCCCACGCTAATTTCAAGCAGGACGTTTATTCATGAGCACTCGTGTTCTCTTGCATGCCCCCACCGCCGATGCCCTGGAGCGTGCCCGCAGCAATGGGCGCAACTTGCTCAAGGACATACCGGATGCCCAGATTCGCATCATCGCCAATGCGCAGGCCGTTAAAGCCTGCGTAGAAGGCGCGGAACACGATTGCGACGCCTACACCTACCTGTGCCCCAACACACTGCGCAATCAGTCCCTCAGTGCGCCAGAACGCTTCCAAATCCTGGAGCAAGGGGCCATCACCACCCTGGTGAAACTACAGGCAGAAAACTGGATTTACATTCGGGCCTGATGGGGTGTAGGGCCAGAACAACAGACCATACTGGCCGGTCATGATTCTGCCTGCCCCCGCCCAAACCTTGATACGATAGCTAGGCTCGCGACATGCGGGCCTGTTTTTACCCGTATCACAAGGAATCTGTCATGCCCACCCTCGTCCGTTCTGCTCTGCGTCCCTGCCTTTTACTGGCTTTATGTGCTTTAGGAACCAGCCAGGCACTTGCACAGCAAACTACGGTGGGTGTCGGTGTTGGTTTTGCCCCCAAGTACGAAGGGGCTGACAGCTACGACGGCCGTTTCTACCCTCTGCTCTCGCACCGTAACGGCCACTTTTTCCTGGCCCCAAAAGCAGGCATGCCTGCCATCGGTCTGCAAACCAATCTGACAGACAACTGGACTATCGGTACTTACGCCGCTCTGGCCCGTGCCCGTAAATCCGGTGATGCCGACCGCCTGTACGGAACTGACGATATTGATCGTCACGGCAATCTGGGTGTATTTACCGCCTACCAACTGGGCAATGCCAAGATTGAAGGCAGCTACTATCAGGCACTGAAAAGCGGTTATGGCGCCACGGCCGTTCTGGATTTGAGCTACCGCCTCTGGAACGATCAGGACAGCAGCTTCTCGCTGGGTGCCGAATTGAAATGGTCCAACGAAAAAGCCATGCGCACCTACTTTGGCGTGAAGTCGCATGAAGCTGCTGGCAGCAATGGACAACTGCGCACCTACCGCCCTGACGCTGGTTTGCGCTCTTATGCCTTGTATGGCCAATACACCCACAAGATCAGCGAAAGCTGGTCCCTGCAAGGCCTGCTGGGCGTGAACACCTTGGGTGAAAAAGCCAAAGACAGCCCGCTGGTCGAGAAGAAAAGCAGCATCTTTGGTGGCGTAGGCTTGGGCTACAGCTTCTAAATTCCTGTCAGGGTCTGCCGACCCGTTTGACCGTCAAGCCGTTGTGTTCCAGGCGTGCCTGCACAACGGCTCGATGATCGCCCTGAATCTCCAGCGTTCCCTCTTTCAGCGTCCCGCCCGCTCCACAGGCGTTCTTCAGTTCCTTGACCAGCGCCTTGAGCTGCTCCTCGGGCATCACCAGGCCCGTTACCACGGTCACTCCCTTCCCTTTTCGCCCCTTGGTTTCCAGACTCAAACGCACCGGCCCCTGAGCCCGAGACAGGCTTTGCTCGCGCCGATTTTCCTCGCAACGACATTGCTTTTGTGGCTGCCCGCAATCAGGACACATACGCCCTTGTTCCGTGCTGTACACCAGCCGAGACAGCTGATCCGATAAGCTGGCCATAAAATCTGGCTCCCTTTGCTGATTAAATAAAAAAGGCCCCCACGCTGCGCCTTCGGCTTGCTGCCCCCAAAGGGGGCGTTTTTACCTTGGGACGGCCCGGCGGTAAAACAGGCCCCCACGCTGCACCTTCGGCTTGCGCTCCACCCTGGGACGGCCCGGCAGTAAAAAAAAGCCCACCGAACTTCGGTGGGCTTTACGCTGGACCAGGCCCAGACGAATTACATCATGCCCATCAGAACCAGACCAAGCAATTGCTCGGAAGTGAAACGCTGGCCGTTGATGTCGAACACGCGATCCTTGCCGTCGTACTTGATGGCCGTGGAAATGCCGTTCTCGTCATTCTTGACCATATTGGACTCGGCGTAAGGAGCCACAGCAGCGTCCAGAATCATGTCCAGCATGGCAGCATTGCCTTCTTCAGGCGACAGGCCTTCCGCCTTGTCCATATCGGCAGCCAGACCACGCAGCATGGGTTTGGAGATCAGGAGATCCAGCTGAGCAGCAGGAATGGCTTCGACCCACATCTCGGGGCTGGTTTGCAGCTCTTGCAACGTCGCATCAGGCTTTTGGAAATCCACACGCAACGTGGCCTTGGACTCGCCAGCGGCCGTGTACCAACGCAGAGGCTCAACACGCAGCACAGGCTTGTGCTCCAGTGCTTGCAAAACCAGTTCCATCATCTTCTGAGCCGTTGGGCCATCTACCGAATCCATATCGTTTTGCAGATTGGAATCGGAAATCAGCTTGGACAGGGCGGAGATTGCAGGTGCGTAAACGCGGTCAAAGTTCATCGACAGTTCAACCGAACCCAGCTTGACCTTGTCTTCAAACACCAGATCAGTCAGCGCGTAAACAACCTTGGTATCACTGACGGAGTCTTTGGTGACCGCATCGGAATTGATGGCGATCTGCTTGAAGGTAATGCCATCGGTCTCGGCAGATTGCATCTTGACGTCATCAACGCTCAGCTTGCCGACCTGGGTGCCGCTGACATTGATGTCACCGTCTTGCTTGAAGTCCACCACGAAGTTGGAGGCTTCCAGCTTCAAGGGATCTGCGCTGATATCATCAACAAACAGCTTGGGGAAGCTGCCGGTCACAACAATATCTTTGCTCTTGCCACCGGCTTTGGTGCGCAATTGACCGCCGCTGAAGTCCACTTTGACTTCGTCGCCTTGGTGCTTGATGGCTTCAAAATGCACATTGGAGTCCACGGCACCGTCAAAACCAACCAGGCTGTCAGCCCACAAAGGGGTCTTGTCGCCCGTCAGCTTGTACCAGCCTTCGGTGTCTTTGGTCTTGACCAGAGTGCTGTGCGACAAGGCTGCAACAGGGGTGAAGTTACCCAGAGCCATTGCCGACACAGGCAGCGGGCCATGGCTGATCTTGTCATCAAAAGTCAGCTCCAGAGGCTTCTCTTCAGCGTCGGAAGGCTTGATGGTGATGGTGTAACGAGCAGTAGAGGAAAATACGCCACGCTGGTAGTCCACCACGTTCATGACGACCGACTCGCTCATACCCATTTGCTGCATCTGCTCGGCAGCCAGGGTGTTGAACTGGGCCACTTTCTCACCCACCAGCGCTTCAGTTTTCTTACCGGTGTACCAGGTCGAACCGCCGTATGCGGCCGCTAACACGACAACCAGTGTGACCAGCCCTGTACTTTTCTTCATGACTTCCCTTTTGTAGACCTACAGTCCCAACTTCAAATAGCCGACATAATACCGAAACTAAGTTTGACTGATGGTAGTTTATTCCCCGTAATTGTAACTATTCACATGCGTAATGCGAGCGACATCGTCTGCGCCCAAGCCCAAACGATGGGCCGCACGATAGGTTTGCTGGGCCGCATGAGCCACCGGCATGCTGGTGTGACTGACACTGGCCAGCTCCGCCACGGTATTCAAATCCTTCAACATGGTATCGACCGAGGCTTTTACTTGATTGTCGGACGTAGTCATGCGCGGCACGAACAATTGCAGCAAAACCGAATCGGCCCAACCGCCCCCCAGGGCCTCACTGATTTTGGAGGCGTCCACGCCATTGTCATTGGCCAGGCTCAAGGCCTCGGCGATAGCGGTCAAGGTAGTGGCCACAATGGTCTGATTGCATAACTTTGTTACTTGGCCGGCCCCTACCGCCCCCATCAAGGTGACGCGCTGCGAATACGCGGCCAGCACCGGACGAACACGATCCAGCTGCGCCGCCTGCCCGCCCACCATGATGGCCAGCGTGCCTTGTTCTGCTCCGCCCACACCGCCGGATACCGGAGCATCCAGCCAATGAGCCCCGCAACGTTGCTGCAATTGGGCAGCCATCTCGCGTGTGGCCTGGGGAGGAATCGAGGAATGGTCCACCACAATCCGCAAGGCTCCCTGTACCGACGCCAAACCCTGCTCGCCCAGGACCGTGTCGTGCACCGCCTGTGCATCGAAGACACACAGGAACACGGCTTCGCACTGCTCGGCCATTTGCGCCGGGGTATCGCACCAGTGGGCACCGGCTTCGATCAGGGCTTGCCCCTTGTCTTTGGAACGATTCCAGATACGAACCTGATGACCGGCATTCAACAAGCGGCGCACCATAGGCTGACCCATACGGCCCAAACCACAAAAACCAATATTCATGTCTCGTCCTTTACGCCCCCAACATCATCCAGCCAATTGAAGCGGGGCAAGAAAAACCCGCCTGTCAGGCGGGTGAAGTCTGGTCGGCCCAACAAGGGACCGCCCTTATGCTGATACTCAAGCCGCGTCGGGCTGGCGGTCGGGGGCTGCTTCCTGAAAGGCGGACAGCTCCAGACATTTTTCCTCTACAGCCAAGAGGCGTGAAAATGTGCTGAGATCAATGTCAAAACGACGGGCGTTGAACATTTGAGGAATCAGGCAGATTTCGGCAAGACCTGGAGTATCACCAAAAATAAAGTCATGATCCTTTTTGCCATGGCGCTGCACCAAGGCTTCCAGGCCTTCCAACCCTACGCTGACCCAATGGCGATACCATTGATTGCGAGCATCTTCCTGGGCGTGCAGTTCGTTTTTCAAATACTGCAACACGCGCAGATTATTCAGCGGATGAATATCGCAAGCCACGGTTTGGGCCATGGAACGTGCCCAAGCCCGCTCTGCCGACGCTTTGGGCAACAAAGGCAGTTCAGGATAGCGTTCGTCCAGATATTCCAGGATGGCCAGGGATTGCGTGATGATCAGACCGTCATCATCCAAAGCAGGCAGCAACTGCACAGGATTGATCTGCACATAATCGGGCCGATGCTGCTGACCACCATCCTTGAGCAGGTGTACAGGCTTGATCTGATAGTCCAGACCCTTGAGGTTCAGACCAATCCGCACTCGGTAAGCGGCGGAACTGCGAAAGTAGCTATACAGAATCATCTTGTCTCCTGTCCACCCTGCAAAAATCGTTTTTTTATTTGTTCAGGCTTTCAATCTTGCGCGACAGCTCTCGGGGCAGCGGGAAGGCAATGTTTTCTTCCACACCATCCAGGGCCCGCACTTTGCCTACGCCCAGTTCCTGCAAGCGCTGAATCACCTGATTCACCAGAACTTCCGGAGCAGAAGCGCCGGCCGTCACACCCACGCGCTTTTTACCGACCAGCCAGGCCGGATCAATCATTTCCGGCTTATCCAGCAGATAGGCTTCAGCCCCCTTGCGTTCGGCGACTTCGCGCAAACGATTGGAGTTGGAGCTATTGGTACTGCCCACCACCAGGACCAGATCACACTGTGGAGCCATGATCTTGACCGCATCCTGACGGTTCTGTGTGGCATAACAGATATCGCTTTTCTTGGGTTCCACAATATTGGGGAAGCGTTCACGCAAGGCCTGGGCCACAACTGCCGCATCATCCACGGACAAGGTGGTTTGCGTCACAAAGGCCAGCTTGTCGGGATCAGCCACTTTCAGGTTAGCGACGTCCTCGGGCGTTTCCACCAGGTACATGCCGCCGTCAGCTTGCCCCAGCGTACCCTCGACTTCAGGGTGTCCGACGTGACCAATCATGATGATCTCCCGGCCTTCGGCGCGCATGCGAGAGACCTCGATATGCACTTTGGTCACCAGCGGGCAGGTGGCATCAAAGACTTTCAGACCACGCTTTTCGGCATCGTCACGCACCTGACGCGATACGCCGTGAGCCGAAAAAATAACGATCGCACCCGCGGGAGCCTCGTCCAGCTCTTTAATAAAGATCGCCCCTTTATTGCGCAGGTCTTCCACCACGTAACGGTTATGGACGATTTCATGGCGCACGTAGATTGGTGCACCGTGCAATTCCAATGCGCGTTCGACGATATCAATCGCGCGATCGACCCCAGCACAGAATCCACGGGGCTGGGCCAGAACAACCTCAGCGTTCTGAACGGGAGTAGCTTGACTCATTACAGAATCCCCAAAATATGAACATCCAGGCGCAAAGCCACACCGGCCAAAGGATGATTGAAATCGAACAAGGCAGTCTTGTCGTCGATTTCCTTGAGCACGCCCGAATAGCGACTGCCATTAGGGGCGGCAAACTCCACCATATCACCGGGCACGAATTCCGCGCCTTCGGCGGCGTTGCTGGCCAGCATTTCGCGAGTGATGCGCTGCAAGAGGTCCGGATTACGGGCGCCGTATGCATCCTCGGGAGCAATGTCGAGCTGAAAGCGCTCGTCTTCACGGTGACCCAGCAGTTTCTCTTCCATACCGGGGGCCCACTGACCATTGCCCAGTTGCAAGGTCGCCGGGCGGCCCGTAAAGGTATCCGCAAATACAGAGCCTGCCGCCGGGCCACTGGCCAGCTCTATACGATAGTGCAAAGTCAGGTAGGAATCCTGACGGACAATTCCAAGCTCGGAACTAGCAGAGTTACTCACGATCGCTCACTATAGAAAATCATTCAATTACCGCATTTTAGCGTTTCTTATGGCCACATCCACTTTACGCCGCCAAGGGCCCCGTGAGCGCATGTTGGCGCACGGTCCTGCCTGTCTGAGCACCCCGGAACTGCTGGGTATTGTCCTGCGCACCGGTACACGCGGGCGCAATGCTGTCGAGCTGGGCCAGATGTTGCTGGACCATTTTAACGGACTCAAAGGATTATTATCGGCTGATGCATCTGCCCTGCGCCAACTGGACGGAATCGGGCCGGCCAAATGTGCGGAACTGTTGGTTATCCGGGAACTGCAACGCCGCTGCGCCCTGGAATCACTTACGGACTTGCCGGTGCTGAACCAGGCGGACAAGGTGCGCGAATATTGTCTGGCCCATATTGGACATTTACCCGTGGAGCATTGCCTGGCCCTGTTTCTGGACAATCAGCTGCGACTGATCTGCGCCGAGGAGATCAGCCGGGGCACAGTCAACCAGGCTTCAGTCTACCCACGGGAGATTTTGCGCGCCGCCCTGCGTCACCACAGCTGCGCCATTATTCTGGCGCACAATCACCCTTCCGGTGCCGCCTATCCCAGCGCCTCCGATATCCGGCTGACCCGTCACATTCGCCAGGCACTGGCTTTGGTCGATATACGCTTGCTGGACCACATTATTGTCACGCCCAGCCAGACTGTCTCCATGGCCGAGCGCGGAGATCTGTAGACGATTCAGGGCGATGAATGCCACCTTATTTTTGATACAGTTCCATGAGCTTCCCCGTAAAATCCAGAACACACTACAAGAGTACGGAGCGCCATGTCTGATCCCGCCGTCAAGTCCTTTGTTGGACGCGTACGTGACATTCTTCACGATCTATCCCCATCAGAGCGACGTCTGGCGGAATTTGCCCTGGACTTTCCGGGCGACCTGGCCGGCTACACCGCCTCGGAGCTGGCCTCCCTGGCCAATGTGTCCAATGCGACGGTCACCCGCTTTATTCGACGCCTGGGCTACAGCAATTACGAGGCCGCCCGCAAACAAGTGCGCTCCGAAAAGAAAGCAGGTTCACCCCTGTTGCTGGCAGCCACTGAAACAGAAGCCGAACGCTCGCTGGCCACACACTTGCAGCAAAGTCAGAACAACCTGGCCGCTACCTATAGACGCATCCCCGACTCGTTGCTGAAAGAAATCGCCCAGGCCATTCTGGGTGCGCGCAAAGTATGGGTTCTGGGGTTTCGATCCAGCCATGCCCTGGCCAATTACTTTCGCTGGCAGTTGCTGCAAATTGTCCCCGAGGCTCAACTGATTCCCGGCCCTGGCGAGACCATGGGGGAACATCTGGCAGGCATACACGCTGACGATGTCGTGGTGATTTTCGCCCTGCGTCGCCGGGTGCGCAATATGGAGCAGCTGATTGGTCAGATGGCGCAGCTGAACCCGAATGTGCTGCACATCACTGACCAGCTCAGCCCGGAGAAAAGCGCCTGTCGCTGGACTTTGCGCTGTGATGTCCAGTCACCCGGTGTGCTGGATAACCACGTGGCGGTGGTCGGGCTGTGCCATCTGATCCTGAGCCAGGTGATGGATCAGGCCGGACCTGCCGGGCGTCGTCATCTAGGCTTGGTGGAGGCTTTCCACGACAGCTTTCTGGAGCTGTAGACCGCTACTCTCGTATTACAGGCCCATATCAGGCACTCCGTAGACAAGCCAGCTCAGGGGTTTCATGGCTGGATTCAGATAAGGATCATACGCAAACGGCGATGATCCTTTTTTTATTAAAAATCCTTGTATATCAACGCCCTGCTCCGACAATCTGTAGACACTGCAAAATCTTTCTCGTTTACCCTAGTTTTGAAAATATTTTTTCATAACCATAATGATTGAAAAAATAATGCTGGGGCCATACACGCCCTGAAACGAGGAGAAACCATGTCTAGCAAGCAGCAAACCTTGCCAGCCGATACCGGGCAGGCGCAGGCCAGTTCTACGGCCAACAATCACACGGTTCAGCAGCAACTGGAAGACTCGCTGGAAACCATAGGCGTCACCAACTCGCACCGCAAAGTGCTGGCCCTGATTTTGCTGGGCGTCCTGTTTGACGTGCTCGAGCAAAATGCCGTGGGCCTGGTCGGTCCGCTTCTTCAGGAACATTGGGGGCTGACGCCTCGCGATGTCGGGTTTCTGAACACCCTGACCTTTGCCGCTGCGGCCCTGGGGCGCTTGCTGTCCGGCTATATCGCCGACCACTACGGTCGCCGCGTCATGCTGACCATCAATCTGGCCCTGTTCACGCTGGGCGCCCTGATCTGCGCCCTGGCCCCCAGCTACTGGGTACTGGGCCTGGGTCGCATGATTGTGGGTTTTGGGCTGGGTGGCGAAATCTCGATTGCCGTCACCATGCTGGCCGAGTTC
Source organism: Alcaligenes phenolicus (assembly GCF_032063905.1). Classification (NCBI taxonomy): domain Bacteria; kingdom Pseudomonadati; phylum Pseudomonadota; class Betaproteobacteria; order Burkholderiales; family Alcaligenaceae; genus Alcaligenes; species Alcaligenes phenolicus. The sequence continues at coordinate 411,751 of NZ_DAMBOE010000001.1, read as the reverse complement.
TGCTCCTCACGCTTTCGCGGCACGGCTGTCGGCACGATCAACGTCGCAGGTGGCGGTCTGGGCAATATGCTGGCCCCGGCCTTCGGCTTGCTGGTCTTCACCCTCTTTCCCGGCCCAGAAAGCTGGCGCTGGGTGTTTGGCCTGCTGGTCATGCCTGCCTTCATGGTGCTGTTCTATCGTCGCTACATTCCTGAAACGCCCCGTTTTCTGGTGTCGCAAGGGCGTATCGAGGAGGCCAATCAGGTTTTGAATATTCTTGCCTCGGGCAAGCTGGGCCGCCACGTTGCCAATCCCTATCCTTATTTGCACAGCGGCCCGCAGGCACAAAAGGCAGAGCGGGTGCGTTTGAACGAGATTTTCCAAGGCCCGCTGGCCATGCGCACCCTGGTGACCGGCATTGCCGTGTGCATGACCTATGGCGCACAGCTGACGGTTCTGACCCTGATGCCTACCCTGCTGGTGGAGCAAGGCTATTCTTTGGTGAAAAGCTATACCTTTACGATCCTGATGCAGTCGGGCAGCCTGCTGGGTGCCTTGACCGCCTCTTATCTGGGCTCCCGCGTGCCTCGCAAGCGCGTCTTCACCTACGGAGCGTTACTGGCTTGCGCCAGCGGTCTGGCCTTTGGCTTCCTGAGCTTCAATATCTACCTGGTGCTGCTATTCGGTGCAGCCTTCCAGTTCTGCGTGCTGCTGCTGAACACCACGATCTGGATTTTCTCCCCCGAGCTGTATCCCACCCGTGTCCGCGCCTTTGGCACCGCCTTCATTCTGGCACTGGGCACCTTGGCGGGCGCATTTATCCCTACGCTTAGCGGCTGGGTGCTGGAAGGCTACGGTGTAGCCGGCATGTTCACCTTGATGGCGGGCATGTACGTCACCTTTGCCGCTGTCCTGCAGTTGGCGCCCGAAACCTTTGGTCGCCCCCTGGATACCTGATTCACTTAAAAAGCCGCCTTGCTGCGGCCCTTGTATTTATGTCTCATACCGTACTGCTCATCAACCCCAATACTTCCCGTCCCACCACGGACATGATGGTGGCGCTTGCCCAGGCTTGTTTCCAGAGCCTGCAGCGCCGCGACATCCAGGTCCGGGGGCTGACCGCCCCCGAGGGACCGGGCATGTTGACCGAAATGGAAGAACTGGAGCAGGCCGCCGCCATATCCAGGCACCCGCAGGTGCTAGCCCAGGCGCAAGACGTTGACGGCGTCATCGTCGGCGCTTTTGGAGATCCCGGCCTGCAAGCCCTGACGGAGCGCTTCACGGTTCCGGTCATCGGCATCGGTCAGGCGTCCATGGTGCAGGCCGCCCGAGCCGGCACGCCTTTTGGCATTGCCACTACTACCCCCGGTCTGGAGCAATCCATTCTGGATCAGGTACAGCGCTATGGCTGGAGCGAACAGTTCTCCGGCCTGCGCCTGACCCCTACCGCCCCGCTGGATCTGGCCCAGGCTCCTGAACGTCAGAACCAGGAACTGGCCGATAGCGTCGCGGCATGTATCGAACAGGACGGTGCCCGCGCCGTCATCATCGGCGGCGGGCCACTGGCCCAAAGCGCCCAAGCGCTGCAAAGCAGGCTGGCTGTGCCGGTGATCAATCCCATCATTGCTGCCTGCGAGCTTATGGCCGAGCGCCTGCCCCCAGATCAGCCATAACACGCCGTACAACACAAGGAGACACCCCATGACAAGCAGCACCCTTGCGCATGGCCTTCATCAGCCTGATTATTGCCGTGTCCGGCACCATGGGTTGCATCCCGGTGTACTGGCAACTGCCTAACGCCGTTCTGGCAGGCTCGGCAGCAGCTATTGGCGTGGCCTTCATCAACTCGGTCGCCAACCTGGCCGGCTTTGACGCGCCCTTCATGTTGGGTGCTCTGAAAGACGCCAGCGGTAATTTCCAAAGCGGCTTGTGGATTATTGCGGCACTTGAGCTGGCGGTCGGCATCTGGATTCTGTCTTTCCGCAAGCGCAAACAAATCGACTGACGACCTTATCGACCATCAAACAAGACGTCCCGAACCCAGACAATCTCCGGGTTTCGGGACCTGACGCCCAACATCAGGCGGCTTCTTGTTGCACTTGTGCCGCGCTTTGATGGAGTTTTCTTTGAAAAGCGGCGGCTCAATGCTAAAATTTCAGGCTTCATCGGATACGTGGCAAAAAGTCTTTAGGCATTATTCAATCGGGCAGGATGTCAAAACCCAAACTCGGTTAAAAAAACAGCCCTCTAGCTTTTTAGTGCCGGTACTTACAAGACTGGAAATCTGCCCTGCGCAGCTTTATTTTTGTAAATACGTGCCTTGCTGGCGGTCCTTATTTGTCAAAACAGGAATCATCATGAAAGAAGGCATTCACCCAGAATACCGTGACGTGGTGTTTCTGGACCTGCAAACGGGCAACTCCTTTATCACCCGTTCCACTGTCCAGACTCGCGAAACCACCGAAAAAGACGGTCAGACTTACCCGCTGTTCAAGTGTGACGTGACGTCCGAGTCGCACCCCTTCTACACGGGCGCTCAAACCCGTATCGTGGAAACTGGCCGCGTTGAAAAATTCCGCGCCCGTTTTGCCCGTACGGCTGGTACCGTCAAGAAAGGCGAATAAGCTCTCTTTCTCGACATACCGCGTTCAGCGCAAAAAAGGCAGCTTCGGCTGCCTTTTTTTTACCGCACATTTCCCGGCCAAGGCGCCCCCTTTGCATTAAGATAGGGCGAATCAACAGACTGTTTTACCCTAGACGTGTCATCCAGCCTCATACCCACCTCCACCCCTGCTCGCCTGACTGCTACCGCTGCCGTCAAACTTCCCCGATTCGTCCTGCTGGTCGTTGGGACTATTTACATTCTTGCGGGTCTGTTTTTCCGTGATCCCTGGAAGGCAGACGATGTCATCGGGCTTGCAACCATGCTTACCGCTTTGTCAGATCCCAGCGGTCAGGCCTTGTTGTTGCCGCAGGTGGGCGATCTGGCACATGCCCAGGACGGGCCGCTGACCACCTGGCTGGGTGCCCTGTTCATTACGCTGTTTGCGCCACTGCTCAAACTCTTTACCTCCGAGCTGAATGCCAATATTGTGGCGTCCCGACTGCCTAACCTGCTGTGGTTCGGCATGTTGGCGGCTTCGGTCTGGCACAGCGCCTACTGGCTGGCTCGACGCCCTGAGGCCCAACCGCTGCGCCTGCCCTTTGGGGGCGAGCCCTCGCCCACGGACTATGGGCGCATGATTGCCGACGCCACCTTGCTGCTGACGGTAGCCACGGTCGGCATCCTCTGGCGTATGCACGAAACCTCGGAAGTACCAGCCATCATTGCCTTCCAGGCTCTGGCTTTGTACAGTCTGGTGCGCATGTTTGACCGTCCCGCTTCCGGTGCGATCATGCTGGGCCTGTCTTTGGGCGCCTGCTTCCTGACCCGTGGCTGGCTGGGCGCTGGCCCCATCATGCTGGCCACCGTTCTGTGCTTCATTCCACGCGGCCCCTTGCGTCAGCACAGCCAATGGCTGGCCCTGAGCGCCGTGCTGACCCTGGCCATCATCATGGCCTGGTGGATTCCCGCCAAACGCGTCAGTGTGTACTGGACTGAACAGTGGCGTCTATGGCATCTAGCCGCCTGGGGCTGGGCGGGTTTCAAGGAACAACTGAATAATTTGCGTGACTTGCTGTGGTTCCTCTGGCCGACCTGGCCTTTGGCACTGCTGGCACTGTGGCAGTGGCGCAGCTGGTTCAAGGCCCCGCATATTTATGTGCCTGCCATCAGCCTGCTGGTCCCGCTGCTGAGCCTGCTGTTTATCCGCGATGCCTTCGAGCCTGAATACGCCCTTCTGGTCGTACCTTGCGCCGTCCTGGCCGCGTTTTCGCTGCCCACCTTGCGGCGTGGCGTGGTCAATACGCTGGATTGGTTTGCCATCATGTGCTTCTCGCTGACGGCAACCACGGTCTGGCTGGGGTGGATTGCGCAACAAACCGGCTGGCCACGTCAGATTTCGCACAATATCGCCCGCCAGACTCAAGGTTATGACACCTTTATCTCCTGGCCGGTCATGATTATTGCCGCGCTGGGTACGCTCGCCTGGATCGCCCTGGTACGCTGGCGCCTGTCCACCAACCCGCCAGGACTGCTGCGCGGCACGGTCTTGTCCGCAGGTGGCCTGATTACGACCTGGCTCTTGCTGGTCACCCTGTGGATGCCCTCGCTGGACTACGTTCGTAGTTACCGAGACGTCTCCGGTGAACTGTCCGCCGCCCTGCGCGAACACAGGCAGCCCGGCGAATGCCTGCGCTCCTGGGGCCTGGGTTCGGGACAACGTGCCTCCTTCCTGGTGTTTAACAACATCAAGATCAATTTCGACAACCGCTGCTCTTTGGTGCTGGAACAGTTCTCCCTGCGCGACCTGCAAGATGGCAAGGCCCCCATTCCTGACAATGCGGTCCAGCTCTGGCAAGGTAAACGCGGGCCAGATCGTCATGAGGCTTTCCGTCTGCTGCGAGTACAAGCTCAGTAAGTTTCAATCATGTCCTCCGTGTTTCATCACAACTGGAAAGGCCAGGCAGGCCAGATCCTGCATCAGGCCTGGCCTGTGCTGGTCGGCTCCTGGGCGGGTATCGCCTTTGGGGTGCTGGATACCGTTATGGTCGGCCACAGCAGTCCGGTCGACTTGCAGGCCATGGGCCTGGGCGTATCCATTTACATCACCGTCTTTATCGGCTTGATGGGTGTCATCCACGCCCTGATTCCTATCATTGCGCAGCAATTTGGCGCGCGCCGCCTGACTGAAGTAGGCCGCTGGTGGGGGCAAGGTGTGTGGCTGGCCCTGTTGCTGACCTTGATCGGCACCCTGGCGCTGGCCTTTCCCAATATCTGGCTAAGCTGGTCGGGCGATTTAAGCCCTGAGGTTCACGACCGGGTGACCTGGTATTTGCGCAGCCTGATTCTGGCCCTGCCCGCCTCCCTGGTTTTCCGAACGATTTACTGCCTGGGCACGGCAACCTCTCGCCCCAAAGCCGTCATGCTGATCAATCTGTTCAGCGTAGCCTTCAAGGCCCTGTTCAACTGGATGCTGATTTTCGGGAAATTCGGTTTACCAGCCATGGGAGCCGTCGGTTCAGGCCTGGCGACTACCGTGGTTTCCTGGCTAATGCTGGCTGCTGGCCTGTGGCTGCTGCGCGCCGACCGCTTCTACAAGCCCTTTAGCTTGCGACTGGGCCTGCCTAGCTGGACGGCGCAGAAAGAACTGCTGCGCCTGGGCCTGCCCATGGGCGGCTCTTACCTGATCGAGATCTGCGCCTTCAGCTTCATGGCTTTGCTGGTAGCCCGTGAAGGGGTTTTTGCTTCGGGTGCACACCAGATCATGGCCAATCTGGCCGCTGTCTGCTTTATGGTGCCCATGGCCGTGGGTGTTGCTGCGGCCTCGGTCAGCGCTCAAGCCATTGGAGCCGGGCAATATCATCGTGCCCGCCATGTAGGGATGTTAAGTCTGGGGATTGTGTTGGCCGGGGTCACGCTGACGATCAGCCTGCTGGTTCTGCTGCGCCCTACCTTGGCCCATGCCTATACCGACGATGCCGACGTAGCCCTGCGCGCCCTGCTCTTGCTGCAACTGCTGCCCTTCTTCCACTTTTTCGACGCGTTCCAGTGCCTGATCTCCTATTTGCTGCGCGCCTATAAAGTGGCTTTTGTTCCCATGTTGCTGCAGTTCTTTGCCTTGAGCGTGCTGGGTCTGGGCGGTGGCTGGTGGTTAGGGTTTGGACCGGCAGCCGGATCGCTGGAAGGGGTTATTCAGTGGCTGGCACCGGGTGCGCCTGTGGGTGCGGCCAGCTTGTGGACCATGTCCAGCCTGGGCCTGGGGGCCTCGGCCTTGCTGCTGCTATTCTGGTACAGCCATATTCTGCGTATCTACAATCCGGCAAGACGCAAGGCGCGGGCGTCCTAACAAGCAAAGCATGAGCTGCCGGCATTCAGGCCCATGGCAGACTCAGACATCCAGCGGCTCATTGCTCATTGCTCATTGCTCATTGCTCATTGCTCAGCACTAAAAGCCTAAGGCCTAAATAAGCCGAACCGTCAAAGCACAAACAAAAAAAAACGGGGCCAGTTATTCAACTGGTCCCGTTTTCTTTATCGCTTTAGCAAGACAAGGCTAACTCAGGCAGCAGGTTTACTGCCTTCAATGGCTTCCACGATCTTGGCAGTATCGCTCGGAGTCGATTCAGCAGCCGTATCCGGCGACGCTTCAACCGCATCAATAAGCGGGCTGACCAGGTCCACGACCTTGCTGCGCGAGAGCAGGCCCAGGAACTCGTCATTCTCGCCCGTGACGGCCAAAGGTTCGCTGCTACGCAGCAATTGCCCCAGGATTTCATCCAGACCCATGGTGGCGGGCACGGAACTCATCTCGTCCACAAAACCGGAGATATCCCGTGCACCTTGTTGCACTGCTTCTTGAGCACTGGAGCGCATCAAGACACCGGCCAAACGCTTGCCATCGAGCACAGGCGCATAACGCACGCCCCGTTCGCTCAAGCGCTCCAACGCATGAACAGCACGAGTACGCATGGTGAAGGTCAGCGTCTTGCTGGAATCGCGCACCGCATGAGCAGCGTTCAGCACTTTGCTGCGGTTCACATCCTGCAAGAAGGCCTGCACATAATCGCTAGCGGGAGAGAGCAGAATATCCTCGGGCGAGCCCTCCTGGATCAATTCACCATCTTTAAGAATGGCAATCCGGTTGCCCAGACGCAGCGCTTCGTCCAGATCATGCGTAATAAACACAATGGTCTTGTTCAGACGGGCCTGCAGTTCCAGCAACTGGTCCTGCATTTCACGTCGAATCAGCGGATCCAGCGCGGAGAAGGCTTCGTCCATCAGAAGAATGTCGGCATCGGTGGCCAAGGCACGCGCCAGACCCACACGTTGCTGCATACCGCCAGACAACTGATGCGGATACTGATTCTCGAAGCCTTGAAGCCCTACCTGTTCCAGCCAGTAAGTGGCTTTCTCTTCACGGGCGGTACGTCCTATGCCCTGCACTTGCAGACCGTAGGCCGCGTTCTCCAGCACCGTGCGATGCGGGAACAAGCCAAAACGCTGGAAAACCATGCTGATCTTTTGCTGGCGGAACTGCATCAGCGCCTTGCCATCCAGGCTCATCACATCCACGTCATCGACCAGAATCTGCCCGGCTGTCGGTTCGATCAAACGGTTGAAGTGGCGGATCAAGGTGGACTTGCCCGAACCGGACAAGCCCATGATGACGTAAATACTGCCATGCTCAATGGACAGGCTGATGTCACGTAACCCCAAGGTGTGGCCGCTTTTGGCCAGTAGCTCGTCCTTGCGCACACCGTTGCGGACCTCTTCCAGCCAGCGCTCGGGTTGGGAGCCAAAGATCTTGTAGATATTGCGAACTTCAATCTTGCTCATGAGGCCTCCCGTGTCTGAAAGCGGCGGCCAAATTCTTGTGTGATACGGTCAAACAGAATAGCCAGCAGCACAATACCCAAACCGGCCATCAGGCCACGGCCTACTTGCAGGCGGTTGATACCTTGCAGCACTTCGTAGCCCAAACCTCGCACGCCAATCATGGAGGCGATCACCACCATGGCCAGCGCCATCATGGTTGTCTGGTTAATACCCGCCATGATGTTGGGCATGGCCAATGGCAATTGCACCCCGTAGAGCTGCTGCCAGCGGTTGGACCCGAAGGAACGCGAGGCTTCCAGCACTTCGCTGTCGACCAGGCGTATACCCAGATCGGTCAGACGAATTACCGGCGCAATGGCGTAAATAATGGTGGCAATCAGGGCGGCGATCTTGCCCAGGTTGAACAGCATCACTACCGGAATCAGATACACAAAGCTGGGCATGGTTTGCATCACGTCCAGCACTGGCATCATGATGCGGCGCAGCCAATTGAAGCTGGCCATCAACAGACCTAGCGGTATGCCTATCAGGACAGACAGGAACACGGCCACAATCATCAGCGCCAAGGTCTGCATGGCAGCATCCCACAGACCGATCAAGCCGATGACAAACAGCATGGCACCCATGGCCACGGAAAACAGGACGCGGCGGCTGGCAGCCCAGCCCAGCACGACCACCACCAGCACAACGGCCCACCAGGGACTGCTGCGCAAGATGGACTCCATAAAGACCAGCATGTCCAGCAAAGGCTGGGTCATGGCGCGCAAGGTACTGGAATAATTGGCAACCAGATCACCCACGAACTGATCGATGGGCAAACGTAAGGCACGCGGATCAATCAACTCAGGAAACATAAAAAACACTCCGTAAAACTCGTGCATGCGGCGCGGGCATATCGCCCGGCCATGAGCCTGCCGGCCACAATGGGACCAGGCAGAAAAGCGAGGTACGGCTCAGTACCCGCACCCACATGGGGTGCAGTCACCGAGGCCGGCCTCGCCCTACAACAACACGAATACTAAAGAGCGGCTTTTACGCGCTGAGCCACTTCCATGGGCACCCACTTGGACCAGATGTCCTCGTGCTCTTTCAGGAACCAGTTCGCCACATCCTCGGGCTCACCCTCGGTTTTTTCCATGTGGGCCATGGTGTCGTTCATCAGCTCCAGGGGCATGCTGACATTAGCCAGGAAGGCCGTCAGTTCGGGAGCTTGCTTGGAGAATTCCGTATTCACGGCAGTGAACACCGGATTTTCGGGGTAATCGCTAGGCTCTGGATTGGCACAATCCGGGTCCGTCAGACACCCGTGCTTTTTCTCGTCATAAGCGGGTAGTTCCAGCTTGACCAGATCCATGGAGCCCACCAGCGGCGTAGGGTACCAGTAGTAGAACACCACGTTTTCCTTGCGCTGATAAGCAGAGGTCAAGGCCGCTTTCTGCGTGGCACCGGTACCGGGCGAGAACAAGGTGAAGGTATCACCCAGTTTCAGGGCATTGAACAGATTGCCGCTGACCACTTCACAACCCCAGCCTGCCGGGCAGCCATAGAAACGGCCTTTACCGGGTTCTTCAGGGTCCTTGAATTCATCCTTGAACTTGGGCAAATCCGCTGCGGACTTCAATTCAGGCAGACGCTCGGCGGTGTAGCGTGGAATGAACCAGGCTTCGCCACCCATATAAATATCGCCAATACGTTTTACATTTCCCTTGGCTTCAGCCTGTTTCCAGGGGTCCGCCACACTGTTGAGCCAGATTTCAGTGTTGACATCCAGGTCGCCTCGCTCCAATGCGGCCAAGGCCGGAAGCGTCTCGACCGAGATGACCTCAGTCTTGCAGCCATAACCCTTGTCAGCGATAAAACGCTCGACTTCAGTCAGGACCAGGTTGGATTCCCAATTCATGCCGCCAAAACGGACAGCGCGGTCCAGTTCACAGGCAACCGGGGTAGCGGCTTGTGCTGCGGACGACAAACCCAGCAAGATGCTGGTCAGCACAGAGGCTTGAATCAGGGGAAAGCGGTGCAAGCGCGACTTGGCACCGGCGTGAGGGAAGTATGAAGACATGATGCTCCTCCTTGAGTTACTGTGGACGCGTCCTGCATGATCAGTCGGCGCCAAGGCTAAAGGGGTGTGCGGAAGACGATGCTCTTATCGCCAATACATACCTACGTATAGAGCGAGTGCCAGGCACTCACGAAAAACCCGGAACGGTGTTTGGGGCTGAGCCCCCTTTCTTTTACCGTTCCCTGCCTTGACCGAAACAAAACGGCTGGGCCAGGGTTACACCGCGCGGGGCGATGATTTGGTGCGAATAGAACACGCTGTTCAGGCGGCTCTAAGTCGAATTGATGAATCTGATAAGGAGGCCATTCTACGGGCCTTTGCAATCAAAAACAAATTCTTACCGTGTAAAACCAACAAAATCTTGAAATATGTCAATGGCGAAAACGCAACAAAACCCTTGTTTGGCGTGGTTTTAGCGATTTCCTGAACTTTTTTTTGTTACTTATTAATTCAAAATTGATGGAGTGGCATAAAAGCAGCCCCAAAAAAGACAAATGACAAGGCATAAAGCCTTGTCATTTGCCCCTCCAGACCGCGCCCCTAACGCTGGTACATATAGTCCCGACGCCACGGATACACCAGGTCTGGCGCGTAATCCAGCTCCTGTGCTCGCCCAGCACTTTGCGCCTGAGCCAGAACCTGATGCAAGGCAATCCAGCCATGCTCAAAGCCCATGGCGCAACCTGCCAGATACACCCGGTAAGCACGCAAGGATTTTTGACCCTGCTCGGAATCCAGCGTGGCCTTGGCCTTGTCCAACTGACTTTCCAAAGCATCGCTCCAGGCCCACAACGTGCGCGCATAGTGCGGACGCAGATTCTCAATGTCCAGGCCTTCCAGACCACCTTCGGCCAGATGACGCAGCACATGGCTGATATGGGTCAGCTCTCCGCCGGGGAAAATGTATTTCTCGATAAAGTCGCCCATCCCGGCACCCAGTTGGCTATTGTCCACGCCACCGGCTGTAATGCCGTGATTCAGAATCAAACCACCGGGTTTGACCAAACGGCGCAACTTGTCGAAATAGGCGCTGAGCTGGGCGCGGCCCACGTGCTCGAACATCCCGACCGAGGCCAGCTTGTCATAAGGCTTGAGTTCATCCAGCTCGCGATAATCCAGCAACATCATGCGGGCCCGGCCCGACAGACCTTTCTGCTCGATCAGCCCGTTCACATAGGCATGCTGGTTACGGGACAAGGTGATGCCCGTCACGTCCACATCGTAGTTCTCAGCCGCCCACATCAGCAGCCCGCCCCACCCGGCCCCCACATCCAGAAAGCGTTCGCCCGACTGCAGACGCAGCTTGCGGCAAATGTGGTCCAGCTTGGCTTCCTGAGCCTGTGCCAGCGTCATGTCCGGTTCGCGGTAATAGGCGCAGGAGTAGACCCGACGCGGGTCCAGCCACAAGGCGTAGAAATCGTCCGATAAGTCGTAATGAAACTGGATCTGTTTGGCATCCCTTTCCTGGGAGTGACGCCAAACCGAGGTCAGGTGCTTGACGATGGAAGTCAGCCAGCCTGCCTGAGCAGCATCAACCGGGGAGCCCGGCAAAATATCCGCTGCCAGCTGCATCAGATCCCGCATGGAGCCCTCAAAGTCCATACGCCCTTCCACGTAAGCTTCTCCCAACTGCCCGGATTGCCCTGCGGCCAGCTGCGCCAAGGTGGCATTATCTTTAATGATCAGATGAACCGCTGCATCAGCCGTGCCAACTTGCTCGCCGTTGGGCAAGGTCAGCCGAACCGGGATGCTGAGTTGATCTAATTTGGCCTGGACCATTGATGAAATTGAACTCAACTTCGCCTCCTTGTATGTAAACAAACAAAGATGACAATGTGTCGCCTCTTTCGACACACCGCCCGTAAGCTGTCAATCCTGTAGCCTAATACAATCAGCCCCTGAATCCGTTGCGTCAAAGTCACGAATCATGTACTTCACACCTAAAGCACTTAGACCGGAATTGACCTTGCCCCATGCTAAACTGCCTGCCTTTGGCCCATTGCATCGGTTTGCATTGATGCTCGGCACAGGGTAGTGGGTTCAGGCTCTCGGCCAGGATCTGCCCCACCTTAATACTTGGCCCGATGACACGCAACCACTCCCCTGCATTTCCCCCTTGGCTCATCTTGATGGGGCTGCTCACTGCCCTGGGGCCACTGGCCATTGATATGTACCTGCCCGCCTTCCCGGCAATGGCCCAGAGTCTGAACACCTCGGCGGGCATGGTAGAGCGCACGCTGGCTGGTTTCTTGCTGGGTGTGGGCGTGGCTCAATTAGTGTACGGCCCCATGGCCGACCGCTTCGGGCGCAAGCTGCCCTTGCTGCTGGGCGTGCTGATTTTCACCACCGCTTCCTTTTTCTGTGCACGCGCCAGCGATATTGATGAATTGACCGTGTGGCGCATTGTTCAGGCCTTTGGTGGTGCAGCTGGCATGGCCATTCCCCGTGCCGTGATCCGGGATCGTTTCGAGACCCGTGAAGCCGCCCGCGCCCTGTCCATGCTGATGCTGATCATGGGTGTCATGCCTATTCTGGCCCCACTGATCGGTGGCCAGATCCTGCTGTTTAGCGACTGGCGCGGTATTTTCTACTTCATGGCTGGCTGTGGCGTGCTCTTGTGGCTGCTGACTTTTTTCACCATGAAAGAGTCCCTGACCCCCGAACGTGTCCTGCCACTGCAACCCAAACTGATTGCTCATAATTACAGCGCCTTGCTACGTGATCGGCCTTTCATGTTTTATTCGCTGGCCGCCGGTTTCAGTTCCGCAGGCATGTTTGCCTATATCGCCGGATCGCCACGCGTCTTTATTGATTTATTTGCAGTCGAGCCACGCCATTTCGGTTTTTATTTTGGCGCCAATGCCGCCTGTCTGATTGTTTTCTCTCAAGTCAGCGCCCGTTTGCTCAATACGTACAGCCCGCCCACTTTGCTGCGCGTGGCACAGGGACTGCAAGTGATCTTTACCCTGCTGGGTGCCGTTCTGACCCTGCTGGGCGTGTTGGACCTGACCTGGCTGATGGTGACGCTGATGGGCTTTATGGCGTGCCAAGGCTTTGTGAACCCCAATTCCGCGGCCCTTGCCCTGTCTGAACAAGGCCATCGCCTGGGAACCGCCTCGGCCCTGATGGGCGCTTTGCAAATGCTTTGTGGTGCGCTGGCCGGTTTTGCGGTCAGCAGCTGGGCCTCTTCCAATGCTTTGCCATTGACCGCCGTATTGGCCAGTTGTGCCGTCTTATCGTGGCTGTTTGGCCGCAACGCAGCAAGGAAAGCACGGTAAAACTTGATCTAAGTGATTTTTCCATATTAGAATAATCTTCTTTGTACCCCAGCACTGGGGTTAACACGATCCTAATTTTACAATCGCCCGCGGCTTTTTTCGTTTAGCGGAGGCTGATTTAGATCTCAAGGGGTATGACCATGGCACGCGTATGCCAAGTGACCGGAAAAGGCCCAATGTCGGGCAACAATGTTTCGCACGCCAACAATAAGACCAAGCGTCGCTTCCTGCCAAACCTGCAGTCCCGTCGTTTCTGGGTTGAAAGTGAAAACCGCTGGGTTCGCCTGCGCGTTTCCGCTAACGCTATCCGCACCATCGACAAGAACGGTATCGACTCCGTTCTGGCCGAAATGCGCTCCCGCGGCGAAAAATACTAAGCTGCGCTTCTTAAACATTTAACCAGGAGCTCATCATGGCTAAAGGTATACGCGAAAAAATCAAACTCGAATCGTCCGCCGGCACCGGTCACTTCTACACCACCACCAAAAACAAGCGCAACATGCCTGAAAAGATGGTGATCAAGAAATTTGACCCCGTCGTTCGCAAGCACGTCGAGTACAAAGAAACCAAGCTGCGTTAATTCGCGCCCCGCTCCTGCAGCGGACTGGTTTTCAAAAAAAGCCCCTGCCCTGCAGGGGTTTTTTTTGCCCTTCACAGGCTGCTGTGACAGGCCTGCCTCCTGTCTGCCATTACGCTCATGCACACTGCCCACCTTGCAGCCGTCCACAGCGAGATTTGCCCCGTATAATGGCGGATACTCCTTTACTTTTGTCTAAAACGGTATTGCCACTCATGCAGGAACGTTACAACCCCAGCGAGGTTGAACAACTCGCTCAGCAAAACTGGACCGATCGGGACGCCTATCGCGCCGTCGAAAACGCCACCGCTCCCGATGGCTCGCTCAAACCCAAGTTTTACGCATGCTCCATGCTGCCCTACCCCAGTGGCAAGCTACACATGGGCCACGTGCGCAACTACACCATCAACGACATGATGGCGCGCCAGCTACGCATGCGCGGTTTTAACGTTCTCATGCCCATGGGCTGGGATGCCTTTGGCATGCCCGCTGAAAACGCCGCCATCAAATCGCAGGTTCCACCCGCCAAGTGGACTTACGACAACATCGCCTACATGAAAAAGCAGATGCAGGCGATGGGGCTGGCTATCGACTGGTCGCGTGAAATGTGTGCCTGCGATCCCGAATACTACAAATGGAACCAGTGGCTGTTCCTGAAGATGCTGGAAAAAGGCATTGCCTACCGCAAGACCCAGACCGTGAACTGGGACCCGGTGGATCAAACCGTTCTGGCCAACGAGCAGGTTATTGAAGGCCGTGGCTGGCGCTCGGGCGCGCTGGTTGAAAAGCGTGAAATCCCCGGCTATTACCTGCGCATTACCGACTACGCTGAAGAGCTGCTGGACACCGTGAAAACCGGCCTGCCCGGCTGGCCCGAACGTGTGCGCCTGATGCAGGAAAACTGGATCGGCAAGAGCCAGGGTGTGCGCTTTGCCTTCCCTCACGATATTCGTGACGAGCAAGGCCAGCTGATTCAGGACGGTCGTCTGTACGTGTTCACCACCCGCGTGGACACCATCATGGGCGTTACCTTCTGTGCTGTTGCTCCTGAACACCCGCTGGCCGCCCTGGCTGCCCGCAACAATCCCGAGCTGACTGCCTTTATTGAAGAATGCAAGAAAGGCGGCACCACGGAAGCCGATATGGCCACCCGTGAAAAAGAAGGTCTGCCTACCGGCCTGAGCGTCAAGCACCCACTGACCGGTGCGGACGTTCCTGTCTGGGTCGGTAACTACGTCTTGATGAGCTACGGCGACGGTGCCGTCATGGGCGTGCCTGCTCACGACGAGCGCGACTTCGCCTTTGCCCTGAAATACCAATTGCCTATTCAACAAGTGATTGGCGTTGAAGGCAAAGAGTACGACGCCACTCAATGGCAAGACTGGTACGGCGACAAGCAGCAAGGTCAAACCATCAATTCCGGCAAGTACGACGGCCTGGCGCATGCCGCCGCCGTGGACGCAATTGCGGCAGACCTGAATGCTCAAGATCTGGGCGAGAAACAAACCACCTACCGTCTGCGCGACTGGGGTATTTCCCGTCAGCGTTACTGGGGCACCCCGATCCCGATCATCCACTGCGAAGATTGCGGCCCGGTTCCTGTTCCAGAAAAAGACCTGCCCGTGGTTCTGCCCGAAGAACTGATTCCCGATGGCAGCGGCAACCCGCTGAACAAGCACGAAGCCTTCCTGAAGTGCGCTTGCCCTTCTTGTGGCAAACCGGCACGTCGCGAAACGGACACCATGGACACCTTTGTGGACTCGTCCTGGTACTTCCTGCGCTACACCACGCCCAATCTGAACGACTCCATGACCGATCCACGCACCGATTACTGGATGCCCATGGATCAGTACATCGGTGGTATCGAACACGCTGTGCTGCACTTGCTGTATGCCCGCTTCTGGACCAAAGTCATGCGCGACATGGACCTGGTCAAGATTGACGAGCCCTTCACCCGCCTGCTGTGCCAGGGCATGGTGCTGAACCACAGCTACACCCGCCGCACCCCACAAGGGGGTATCGAATACTTCTGGCCTGAAACCGTCGAAAACGTTTACGACGAAAAAGGCGCGATTATCGGTGCCCGCTTAAAGAGCGATGGCCAGCCCGTGCAGTACAACGGCATTGGCACCATGTCCAAGTCCAAGAACAATGGCGTGGACCCTCAGTCCCTGATCGACACAATGGGCGCGGATACCGCCCGCCTGTTCATCATGTTCGCCAGCCCTCCAGAGCAAACACTGGAGTGGTCGGACTCGGGCGTGGACGGGGCCAACCGCTTCCTGCGCCGCCTGTGGGCCTTCTGCTACAACCACGCCGATGCCCTGCGTGCCGGTAACGCCCAGGCTACCGACTGGAGCGATCTGGACGCCGCTGCCAAGCGCACCCGTCTGGAAATTCACTCCTTGCTCAAGCAAGCCAATTACGACTACGAACGTATTCAATACAACACCGTAGTTTCGGCTTGCATGAAGATGCTCAACACCCTGGAGCAGACTCAATGGGAAGACACTCCCGCCGCACAACGTGCACTGGCTGAAACCACGTCCATTCTGTTGCGCGTGCTGTACCCTGTGGTCCCTCACATCACCTGGCAGTTGTGGCGTGAACTGGGTTGGGCAGACAGCCTGGGCGATATGCTCGACGCCCAATGGCCCGAGGTCGATGAACAAGCCCTGATTGCCGACGAAGTGGAGCTGATGCTGCAAGTCAATGGCAAGCTGCGCGGTTCATTGGTCGTGCCTCAGGGAGCGGAAAAAGCCGCCATTGAACAAGCCGCAGCCGAACACGCTGCCGTGCTCAAGTATCTGGAAGGCCGCCCCGCCAAGCGCATCATTGTGGTGCCTGGCAAACTCGTTAACGTCGTAGGTTAATCATGCACCTAGCCCGCCTGCTTCCTTCCAGCTCCTTGTCTGTTCCTGCTCCCAGGTTCTGGGGACTGGCGGGCTTGATGATCCTGCTCAGTGTTGTTCTGACAGCGTGTGGCTTTCACCTGAAAGGGGTGGCCCCGCTGCCGTTCGACACGATTTACACCAACATTACGGACAACAGTGCGTTTGGCGCGAATCTGCGTCGAACCTTGTCGGCCAGTTCACCGCAAACCCGCTTTGTGGAGCGCCCGCAAGACGCTGAAGCCATCTTGCAACAGCTGTCCCACAGCCGTAATCAACGCGAAATTTCCATCAACGCCAAAGGCCAGGTGGAAGAGTACGAACTGCAACTGACATTTGTGTTCGAGCTGCTGGACGCCAAAGGCCGCGTGATCCTGCCGCCCACAACACTGAACGTCATTCGTGAAGTGCCGTACGACGCCGAAGCAGTACAAGCCAAAGATAGCGAAATCGAGATGATTTTCCGCGATATGGAACAGTCTCTGATCAATCGCATTGTGCGTCGCTTGAGTTCGCCCGACGTGACCAGCGCCTACCATTACATAAGTAGCCAACCAGAGGCCAGCTCCATGGAAGAGATGGAACTGCTGCCCACTCGACAACAGGCTCCGTTGTAAGAATGGGACGCAGGGCCGACCACGACACCTTGCTGCGCGAGCTGGCCACGCCATCCGCAGCCTTTCAACCGCTTTATGTGGTGTCCGGTGACGAGCCCCTGTTGCTGGTTGAAGCCGCCGATGCCGTGCGCGCCCGCGCCCGCCAGGACGGCTTTACCGAACGCAGCAGCTTTACCCTGGATGCGCGTGCCGACTGGTCTCAGCTGTTTGCTGTGGCCCAGAACATTTCCCTGTTTGGCGATCAAAAGCTGGTAGATATCAATATTCCCAGCGGCAAACCTGGCAAGCCAGGCGGCGACGCCCTGCAAAAGCTTTGCGAGCTAATCAGCGGTGGGCAAATGGATGGCACCAGCTTTCTGATTCAACTTCCCCGCCTGGACAAGGCCACGCGCAACAGCAAATGGTGCCAGGCATTGGAACAAGTGGCCTGTTGGGTTGAAATCCAGCCCATCAACCGCAACTCTCTGGCAGGCTGGATTGCCCACCGCCTGAAAGCCCAGGACCAGAGCCTGGAGCGTAACAGCCTGGAATGGATGGCTGACAAGGTTGAAGGCAACCTGCTGGCCGCCCATCAGGAAATACAGAAACTGGCCCTGATTTACCCACCTGGCCAGCTTAGCCAGGAAGAACTGGAAAACGCGGTTCTGAACGTAGCTCGCTACAGCGTGTTTGATCTGCGCGACTCCATGCTGGCAGGCCACAGTCAACGCGCCCTGACGGTGCTTGATGGCTTGCAGGCAGAAGGCGAAGCCCTGCCCCTGGTTTTGTGGGCTGTAGGCGAAGAAGTGCGTACCTTGGCCCGCTTGTCACAAGCGCGTCAACAAGGGCAGGACCTGTCCAACCTGTTTCGCCAGTACCGCATTTTTGGCCCGCGTGAAAAACTCGTTCGTCAGGCCCTGGAGCGTATCCCGCCTCAAAGCTGGCCCGCTTCAGTTCTGCATGCACACGATATAGACCGTTTGATCAAAGGCCTGCACCCCAACGGACGTCAGCAAGACCCGTGGGAAGAAATGCGCCGCCTGACCATGCGTATCGCGGTCGCGACACAAGCGCCACGCCGCTAGGCGTCCGATACCCCTTAACTTCTTAATTGTTGCGATAATGCTCTCTTGAACCGGAGAGTTACACGGCTATGAACGATATCACCCAGTCCTCTGCCGCCACCCAGGTCGGCGATCTGTCTTCCATGATGCAAGATCTGGGCAAGCGCGCCCAGCTTGCTGCCCGTCGTATGCGCGCCGCCACAGGCAAAGCCAAGGCCGACGCCCTGCGCTATATGGCTGATGCCCTGATTGAGCAAAAAGCCCAGTTGCAAGCAGCCAACGAGCTGGACTTGCAAGCGGCACGTGAACGTCAAATTGCCCCGGCCATGATCGAACGCCTGATCCTGTCCGACCGCGCCCTGGAGATCATGACCACCGGCCTGCGTCAGATTGCCGACATGGACGATCCGGTCGGTCAGATCAGTGCCTCACGCACCCGCCCTAACGGCATGCGTGTGGCTCAAATGCGTGTGCCTTTGGGTGTCATCGGCATCATTTACGAATCGCGCCCCAATGTGACCATTGACGCCGCCGCCCTGTGCCTGAAATCCGGCAACGCCACGATTTTGCGCGGCGGTAGCGAAGCCTTTCACTCCAACCAGGCTTTGGCACAGATTATCTCCAGCAGCCTGGAACGTGCTGGTTTGCCCAAAGAAGCCGTACAAGTGGTTCCCACCACGGATCGCGATGCCGTTGGCTTGCTCGTAACCATGAACGACTACGTGGACGTCATCGTTCCGCGTGGTGGCAAGAGCCTGATCCAACGACTGAGCGCCGAAGCCACGGTTCCTCTGATCAAGCACCTGGACGGCAATTGCCACGTTTACGTGGATGAATTTGCCGATCTGGAAAAAGCGACTCGCATCGTATTCAACGCCAAGACCTACCGCTACGGTATTTGCGGCACCATGGAAACCTTGCTGGTTCACCGCAGCATTGCACCGGCTTTCCTGCCAGAAATGGCCCGCCAATTGCAGGAAAAAGGGGTGGAGCTGCGTGGCTGTGAGCAGACCCGCGCTCTGGTCGCCAATGTGGCCCCTGCTACCGAGGAAGACTGGGAAACCGAATTTGCCGCGGCCATTCTGGCAATCCGCATTGTGGACTCCATGGACCAGGCCATGGATCATATTGCCCAGTACAGCTCCGAGCACACCGAATCCATCGTGACGGAAAACCTGAGCCTGGCCGAACGCTTCCAGCGCGAAGTGGATTCCAGCTCCGTCATGGTGAACCTGCCTACCTGTTTTGCCGACGGCTTCGAGTACGGCCTGGGCGCAGAAATCGGCATTTCCACCAACCGTCTTCATGCCCGCGGCCCGGTTGGCCTGGAAGGCCTGACGACCTACAAATGGGTCTTGCACGGCAATGGCCAAATGCGTGGTTAAATCATGCTTTGGCTAAAAACATTTCACATCTTGTTTGTGACCTCCTGGTTTGCAGGGCTGTTCTACTTGCCCCGTATCTATGTCAATCTGGCCCAGGAGCAAGATGCCAAGACCTATGAAACGCTTCTGGGCATGGCCCGGCGCCTGTATCGCTTTATGGCTCCACTGGCCATTTTGACTTTGCTGACAGGCCTGGGATTGTTTTTGTATTACGGCATAGGCAAAGGACAGGGCTGGATGCACACCAAACTGACCCTGGTCTTGGTCCTGTTTGCCTTTCACGGTGTGTGCGGACGCTATCTGCGGCAGTTCCAGCAAGGGCAACAAAGCCGCTCACACGTATTCTTCCGCTGGTTCAATGAAATTCCGGTCATCGTTCTGCTGCTGGTCCTCATCCTGGTGGTTATAAAACCCTTCTAATACCTTATTCATGTCAGACCAATCTGAACGCAAGACACTAAGCCTGAACCCAGGCACTAAAAAGAAAGCCAGCAATGCGGAACCCCGCGTGCGCTCGGGTGCGCGCGCACGTGCAGCCAGCCTGCAGCAAGACCGCCAGGGCGGCCCCAAGCGCGAGGCTCGCCCCTACGTAGAAAAACGTGACCAGGACCGCCGCGAGCGCCCTGCTTTCAACCGCGACCGCGCAGATCGTCCTCAATCGGGCGAGCGTCGCGAATTTTCCGGTGAACGCCGTGAGCGTCCCGCATTCAACCGTGATCGCGACAGCCGTCCACAATCGGGCGAACACCGGGAGTTCTCCGGTGAACGCCGCGAACGTCCCGCATTCAACCGTGATCGTGACAGCCGTCCGCAATCGGGCGAACGTCGCGAATTCTCCGGTGAACGCC
>NZ_DAMBOE010000001.1:186494-391533 GCF_032063905.1 Alcaligenes phenolicus | reverse complement strand
ATCGTGACAGCCGTCCGCAATCGGGCGAACGTCGCGAATTCTCCGGTGAACGCCGTGAGCGTCCCGCATTTAACCGTGATCGCGACAGCCGCCCACAATCGGGTGAGCGTCGTGAGTTCTCGGGTGAACGCCGGGAATTCTCGGGCGAACGTCGCGAGCGACCCGCATTCAATCGCGACCGTGACAGCCGCCCACAATCGGGTGAACGTCGTGAGTTCTCCGGTGAACGCCGGGAATTCTCGGGCGAACGCCGTGAACGACCCGCATTCAATCGCGATCGTGACAGCCGCCCACAATCGGGCGAGCGTCGTGAATTCTCCGGTGAACGTCGGGAATTCTCGGGCGAACGCCGTGAGCGTCCTGCATTCAACCGTGATCGCGACAGCCGCCCACAATCCGGCGAGCGCCATGAATTCTCCGGTGAACGTCGGGAATTCTCGGGCGAACGCCGTGAACGACCCGCATTCAATCGCGACCGCGACAGCCGTCCACAATCGGGCGAACGTCGTGAATTCTCCGGTGAACGTCGTGAGCGCCCTGCATTCAATCGTGACCGCGACAGCCGTCCACAATCCGGCGAACGTCGCGAATTCTCCGGTGAGCGTCGTGAACGTCCTGCATTCAACCGCGATCGTGACAGCCGTCCGCAATCGGGCGAACGTCGCGAATTCTCCGGTGAACGCCGCGAACGACCAGCATTCAACCGTGACCGCGACAGCCGTCCCCAATCGGGCGAACGTCGCGAATTCTCCGGCGAGCGTCGTGAACGTCCCGCATTCAACCGTGACCGTGACAGCCGCCCCCAATCAGGCGAACGTCGTGAGTTCTCCGGTGAGCGTCGTGAACGCCCTGCATTCAATCGTGACCGCGACAGCCGCCCTCAAACGGGCGAGCGCCGCAATTTCTCGGGTGAACGCCGCGAGCGCCCAGCCTTCAAGGGCGACAAGGAATCTTCGGAGCGTACCCCTGCCGGCAAAATGCCCAGCAAGCTGTTTAGCCCAGCCGGTGACTCCGATGCCTTTCCTCAATACATCTCGCCTATTCAGCGTGTAGACAGCCCCCAGGCTCCCAAGCCTGGTCAGCGCCTGCCCGATAGCAATATCGAGCAAAACGAGCGCGTCCAGGTCAAGGCCCTGCAAGGGGAACGCTACCGTCTGTTTGCTCCCTGCCCGCAAGGGCTGGAGGAGGCGCTGTCGCTGGAACTGCAAGCACTGGGCTATGAGAACGTCCAAACCGGCCGTGCGGGTTGCCATTTTGACGCGGACTGGATCGGCGTCATGCGTGCCAACCTGTCCTCGCGACTGGCGACACGCATTTTGCTGGAAGTCTCGCACGCTCCTGTCACCAACGAGGAGGACATTCTGGCCCTGGCCCGCGTGACTCCCTGGGAACGCTGGTTCGGCCCCGAGCAGACACTGCGTGTCGATACCTCGGCGGTACGCAGCCCCATGCAAAGCCTGCAGTACTGCAATCTGCGCGCCAAAGACGGAATTTGTGACCGCCTGCGTGATCTGGAAGGTGCACGTCCTTCCATCGATACCGTACGCCCGGATGCCAAGGTGCATTTGTTCCTGGACGAGACCAGTGCCACCTTCTATCTGGACACCAGTGGCGAGTCCCTGTTCAAGCGCGGCTGGCGTCATGACAAGGGCGATGCGCCTTTGCGTGAAAACCTGGCAGCCGGCCTGCTGGCCCTGTCTGGCTGGGACCCCAGCAAGCCTTTGATCGACCCCTTCTGCGGTAGTGGCACGATTCTGATCGAAGCCGCCTGGATGGCTTTGGGCGCGCCTCCCGGCATCTGGCGTCCCTTCCACTTCGAGCGTCTGCGCTGCCACGACCAGCGTTTGTGGCGTGATATCAAAGACGAAGCGCGTTCCATGATCGCTCCTCGTCTGGATACTCCATTGATTGGCTACGACATCAACCCCACCGTTCTGGATGCGGCCCGTTCCAACCTGGAACGTTCGCACCTGACGCTGGAGACGATTCGCTTCGAGCAAGGCGATGCCCTGAAGATTCGTCCAGAAACGGAAGCCGGCTGGATCGTCACCAATCCTCCTTACGGCGAGCGCCTGGAACATCAGGACGAGGACTTCTGGCCAAACTGGGCCAGCAACCTCAAGCAAAACTTCGCTAACTGGAGTGTGAACATGATCAGCAGCGACCTGGAGCTGCCACGTCATATGCGCCTCAAGCCCAAGCGTCGTTACCCGCTGTACAACGGTGCTCTGGATTGCCGTCTGTTCTGCTTTGACATGGTTCCGGCCAGTTATCGCAATAACGAGACAGCCTCGGACGCCAGCGAAGACTCGGCCAGCGCCGAATAAGCCTCAAGCCGTCTTGCACAAGGCGACAAGGGCCAAGTCCATGAAAATGGCTTGGCCCTTGTTTATTGGGATAAGCCCCCCATCTATCTTGAGTACTTTTCCACCCTTTTGGGGCCAGCCCGACTCCAGGCCTTCTGTTCCAGCCCCGAACCGGCAGCATTCCGTTAGGCAGCGATATACGCGATAATGGCAGTCTTCCCTGCCTCAAGACGCACCATGACACCCACTTTCACTACTCCTGGCCGCTGGCGACGCTTTGCCTGCATGATGTATGAATCCATCCTGCTGTTTGGCGTTATTTTCACCACCGGCTATCTGTTTGATACCTTGACCCAAAGCCGTAGCGGCCTGGATCTGCGTCATGTGCGTCAGGTCGTTCTATTTATTGCGCTGGGGATTTATTTCGTGCTGTGCTGGCGCAAAGTGGGCCAGACCCTGCCCATGAAAACCTGGCATATGCGACTGGTAGACGAGCAAGGTCAGATTCCTGCCCTGCGTACCCTGCTGCTGCGTTATATTCTGCTATGGCCCCTACCCTTGCTGGGAGCTTTGCTGGTTCAGCTTCTGTCTGGCTACACAGGCTATGCGTCCACGGACCTGCTTATCGTGTTTACGCCTTTTCTGAACTTCATCTGGACCTGGTTCGACAAAGACCAGCAGTTCCTGCACGACCGTCTTAGCAAGACTCGCCTGATCGATGCGCGCCCTACCCGTGTTACTTCGGCAGCCACCTGAGCAGGCAGGCTGCCTCTTCATTTTTTAGTAGTACAGCAAAGTCATGACTGACATTTTAAAAAAATACTTGTTCGCCGACCAAAGCACACGAGCCCAGATTGTTCATCTTGAGCAAGCCTGGCAAATGGGTCTGGAACACCAGCACTATCCTGCCTGCATCCGCGACTTGCTGGGCGAGCTGGTAGCCGCTTCGGTACTGCTGGCGGGCAACCTCAAGTTTGACGGCTCCCTGATTTTGCAAATCCAGGGCGACGGCCCGATCGCCTTGCTAGTGGTGGAATGCACGTCGGACATGGACATACGCGCAACGGTGTCGCTGCGTGAGAACCATCCCGTGCCCCAAACCGGCACCTTGCAAACCCTGTTGAACCCGCAAGGCCAAGGCCGCTTCACCGTAGTACTGGCCCCGCGTCAAAGCAGCAAGGATTTCCGTCCCTACCAAGGCGTGGTGCCTCTGGAAGGCGAGACCGTTGCCGAGGTTCTGCAAACCTATATGCGCACCTCCGAGCAACTGGATACCCACCTGTGGCTAGCCGCCGACGAAAACCGTTGTGCAGGGCTGTTGCTGCAACGTATCCCGCCCCAAGGCGGCCACAGCCTGGCGCAAAACCTGGACACCTGGGAACGCGCCCTGGCGCTGGGCTCCACCGTCCAGACACAAGAATTGCTGCAACTCGATAGCGACACCTTGATTCACCGCCTGTTCTGGGAAGAAGACCTGCAAGTCTTTGAGCCTCAGTCCGTGCGCTGGCATTGCCCCTGTTCCCGTCAACGCGTCAGCAATATGCTGCGCATGCTGGGCCGGGCAGAAATCGAGCAAATGCTGGCAGAACAGGACACCATCAATGTGTCCTGCAACTTCTGCGGCAAGCCCTATCAGTACGACGCAATTGATTGCGCGTCCCTGTTTGTCGACAAGGGCGATACCCAACCGGGTGACGATACCCTGCACTAAGCAGAAACCACTACGAGGGACTACGCCCGCACAAGTCCTTCTACCGAACTAAAAGACAGTCAGCCATGATGGCAACATCATGGCTGATTCTTTTTCTTCACCCCAGCATCAATCCGGTTTGGCAGGCGCTCACATCATGGGCGCCCTGCTTGCGATCATCCTGCTGAGCTGGCTAGTGCTGGACGTGCTGACGCTGTACTCCTTGCGCGTACGCCTGCAGCACGGCCTGTTGCAGGCAGCTCGTCAGGCCAGCGTGCATCATGCCCAGCCTGAAACCATTGACCTGGCATTCAGCCAAACACTGGCTGCTGCCAAAGTGCCACTGCACGATCAATGGCAGATCCAGATTCTGTCGCCCTCACCACAGGCTTTTATGCTGCATGGCAGGCCTTCCCGGCTTCATGAGGGGCGTACAAGCATTACCCAGGGCTGGCAGGCGCAACAAGCGGATCAAGCCAGCCACGGCGGCCCCAGCATCTACCAGGCCAACACATTGCACTTGTACCTGCTCTATGCCCATAAGCCGGGCCCTCTTTCCTTGCTTCGCCTGCTACCCAAGCTTGCTGCCAGCATGCCTGGCCCGGTAGGGTCTGCAGCGGTCTGGCTACGCCTGGAAATCAGACACCCCATGCAGTCTGATGCCGTGCAGTGGGATGACTTGGATGATGGTCGAGTCATCTATGCCCAGCAGACTGAAAATGAGCTTGCCTTGCCAGTTTCCCAAACAGGCTGGTCCACAGACCTGGAGCCAGCAGAACCGCCATCAACGGACGGGGATGGCCGTCTGCCATCATGGGATGGCCCTGCTCAAGGATCAGGTGATGCTTCCCCTTCTCCAGGGCCTGCCACCCCCACACCAGGCTCAGGAGGAGCTGACTACTCACCTCCAAACCCTGCTTGCTACTAATCGCCGAGCCAGCCAGAGCGGGCGGCGGGCGGCGGGCGGCGGGCGGCGGGCGGCGGCAGCATAGGACGCGATCAACGCATTCCTGACCCAAGCGGGAAACAGACGTACAGTCGCCGCAATAAGCAGTTGTGGCCGTAGTCGGGGCAGTGAAGGGAACAAGGAGAAGAATGATCAGAAATGAACTGGCTGAACAGCCGTTCCAGCAACGCCTTGCGCGCTACTTCTTAACGTGGGCTACTTGTCGTAGCAGCCGAACCACCGGGAGGCACAATCTGCACGAAGATCTCGCCTTCACGCATCATGCCAAACTCGCTGCGGGCACGCTCTTCAACTGCGTGGGTACCCGAGCGTAAATCCTGAACCTCGGCCAACAAGGCGTTGTTACGCGCCGTCAGGGCTTCATTGGTTTCTTTTTGCGCGACCAGCTTGGTCTGCATTTGCCGTACATCCAGCCAACCGCCTTTACCCCACCATAAAGCGTAATGGGTTACCAGGGTCAGGCACAGCAGAAGCAGGACGATAAGGCGCATGGCGATATAAGAACCGGGTCTTCCGACCCGGTTCATCAAACAGAATTAGCGCAGATTATAGAACGCTTCGCGACCTGGGAAGGTAGCAACTTCTGCCAATTCTTCTTCAATACGCAACAACTGGTTGTACTTGGACATGCGATCGGAACGGGACAGGGAGCCTGTTTTGATCTGCATGGCGTTCGTTGCCACAGCGATGTCCGCAATAGTGGAGTCTTCGGTTTCACCCGAACGGTGCGAAATCACAGCAGTGTAACCAGCGCGCTTGGCCATTTCGATGGCAGCAAAGGTTTCGGTCAGGGTGCCGATCTGGTTGATCTTGATCAGAATGGAGTTACCGATACCCAGCTCAATGCCCTTCTTCAGGATCTTGGTGTTGGTTACAAACAAATCGTCACCAACCAACTGGATCTTGTCGCCCAGTTGCTGGCTCAGAATGCGCCAGCCGTCCCAATCGTCTTCGGCCATGCCGTCTTCAATGGAGATGATGGGGTACTTGTCGCACCAGTTGGCCAACAGATTGGCAAAGTCTTGCGAGCTCAGGGACACGCCGCCTTCGCCAGCCAGGTGGTATTTGCCGTCGCGGTAGAACTCGGAAGCGGCGCAGTCCAGGGCCAGAGCGATCTGGGTGCCGGGCTCGTAGCCAGCTTGTTCGATAGCGCGCAGGATCAGTTCGATAGCGGCCTCGTGGTTGGCCACGTTAGGAGCAAAACCACCCTCGTCGCCCACAGCGGTGGACATACCTTGATCGTGGATCAGGCCTTTCAGGGTGTGGAATACTTCTGCACCCATGCGCAGCGATTCGCGGAAGCTCTTGGCGCCCACGGGCATGATCATGAATTCTTGCAGATCCAGGGTGTTGTTGGCGTGTGCACCACCGTTAATGACGTTCATCATCGGCACGGGCATGGCCATGGCACCACTGCCACCGAAGTAGCGGTACAGGGACAGACCCGAATCATCAGCAGCGGCACGGGCCACAGCCATACTGGCAGCCAGCATGGCGTTAGCGCCCAGGCGGCTCTTGTCTTCGGTGCCGTCCAGCTCGATCAGGGTGCGATCGATAAAGGTTTGCTCTTGAGCATCCAGACCCATCAGGGCTTCGGAGATTTCTGTGTTCAGGTTCTCGACAGCGCGCAAAACACCTTTGCCCAGGTAACGGCTCTTGTCACCATCACGCAGCTCCAACGCTTCGCGAGCGCCAGTGGATGCACCAGATGGAACGGAGGCACGCCCCATAGCGCCCGATTCGAGCAATACATCACACTCCACCGTTGGATTACCACGGGAGTCCAGAATCTCGCGGCCAATAATATCTACGATTGCACTCATGATTTTGACAGTCCTGCCTGAAGTAGCATTAAGCTAGATAAGTTAAACAATCCTGCTGCCGGGCGTATCGCCGTAAACCGATGTGAAAATCAGCTTGAAAAGGCGCCTAGCCTGGAAGTTGAAAAGATCAGCAAGCGCGACAGCTATAGTGCAATCAGCGCCCCCTGCCCTCCTGCTAAAACAGGATTGTACCTGCCCATGACACAGCCGTGCCATGTCTGGTCCCGAAAGCTGGAAAAAAGCCTGGATTCAAGACCCTGCCTTCATCCTGATCGAAACCGGCACGTGTTTATTATCACCAGAAATTCCGAGACTAGGCGGCGTCTCTGTAAATACAAAAAGTACCGATACGTCTCAAAGTAAATCTTTGTCGGCCGCTTTCAACAAGGCGCTTTCCCAGTTGCCCAGCAAGGTGATCAACTGCTTCAGATCCTGATCAGAGAAGTCTTGCAGCATGGCTTCCACCAGACGACGACGCCGGGGCAAGGTGGCTTCCACCAGCTCGCGGCCAGCGGGGCTTAGACGCACATTGGTCAGCCGGTTGTCCTGCTCATCCGTGAAACGCTCGACCAGTCCCAGGGACTCGATGCTTTTAAGCTGCCGTGTCACTGCAGCCGGATCAATGCGCAGCAGACGCACCAACTGCTTTTGAGACAGACTGCCCTCTTCCTGGTACAGGGAAATCAGGATGCGCCAGCGTGGCAAGGGCATCCCCAACTGCTGGTCAAATGCCGCCATCAGGCTGCGATACGTGCGCCCCAGCTGCTGAGCCGCTTGAAGTTGCGGAAATTCATTCATCATGTTCAAGACTGTTCTTGACGATTAAATCGTATCGGTGGCACTTTGCGTACCCAATAAAAACACCAGACTATCAGCAGCAAGGTCACGGCCATCCCCATATTGACGGCATGTGCCAGGGCGTCACGGGCCAGGCCCAGATACACCTGCCCTTCCTGCCCGGCCTGCTCCAGAAACTGCGTCTGCTGACTCGCGCTCATCAGAACTTGCGGATCTTGCAGGGAGTTGACCAGGCTTGTGGGCAAAGCCGCCAATTGCGTGCGGATGGCCTCCCCATACTGGTAATTGATCAGGGTGCCAACCACAGCAGTACCCAACATGCCACCCACCATGCGCATGGACTGTAGCATGGCCGTGGCGATGCCCAGCATGGAGCGTTCCACAATTTCCTGCGCAAATACCGTCAGATTGGGCATGATGCAACCGACCCCGGTGCCGGCAATAGTGGCATAGATCACAAAATGCCAGTGCGGATCGGTTTTCTTGATGAACACCATACCCAGGCAGGCAATCGTCAACAGCACCAGGCCCAGATACAGCATCAAGGTAGGACGACGCAGGCGCGTAATCGTACGGCCATTAATGATACTGCCCACCGTAATGAACACGACCAAGGGCGTAATCAACAAACCGGCGGTTTGGGGTCGCAGGCCATACCCCCCTTGCAACAACAAGGGCGCGTAGAACAAGAGACCAAACAGAATAAAGCCCAAGCCCGCAGACAGAACCAGCAAGGAGAATTGAGCCGGACTGCTGAACAAGACCAGGGGCAGTAAAGGTTCTGCCACCCGTCGCTCCCACGTCACCAGCAGAACAAAAGCGGCCACACTGCACAGGCCCAGCAAAACCA
The DNA here is from genome assembly GCF_032063905.1 of Alcaligenes phenolicus. Taxonomy (NCBI): domain Bacteria; kingdom Pseudomonadati; phylum Pseudomonadota; class Betaproteobacteria; order Burkholderiales; family Alcaligenaceae; genus Alcaligenes; species Alcaligenes phenolicus. The sequence goes on along the minus strand of NZ_DAMBOE010000001.1, from coordinate 383,099 downwards.
TCAAATAGCTGCCACCATATTGCGGCAGCAACTCTACCAGTAACTGGATACAGGCCAAACCGACCATCAACAAGAAAGCACCCAAGTAATCCATGCGGACCTGGGTTTGACGAAAATGACGGATCTGCGGCAAATAGCGATAGACAAAATACAGGCTTAACAAACCCACGGGCAGATTCACATAAAACACGGAGCGCCAGCCATAGTGTTCAGTCAGAATCCCGCCCAGAAAGGGCCCTATCCCGTTCGCAATCCCAAAGGAAGCGCTCAGCATGACTTGCCAGCGCAAACGCACACGGGGGTCAGGAAACAGATCAGGCACACAGGCAAATGCGGTCCCCACCAGCATGCCCCCCGCAATCCCTTGCAAGGCACGTGCCAGTACCAGCTGCAACATGCTTTGCGCCATGCCGCAGAGCACGGAAGCCAGGGTAAACAAAACGATGGACACCAGCACAAAGCGGCGGCGTCCATAAAAATCTCCCAGACGGCCAAAGATAGGCACGGTAATCACTGAAGTCAGCAAATACGCCGTTGCCACCCAGGCATACAGTTCAAAACCATGCAACTCGGAGACAATGGTGGGCAAGGCTGTCCCGACCACGGTCTGATCAATTGCCACCAACATCACCACAAAGCACAGCCCCATCATCGCCAGTATGGATTCTGTGACTGACAAGACCCGCCCCGGCGTCTTTTGTGCTGTTTCCGATACGTTTACCATTTCCATTGACCACGCAATTATTGCCTAGTCAACAATTTTACGAGAGTGATAAAAACCTGACAAGCGCTGCCTGAATCAACCCTTATCCCGGCATCCCGGTACACAATAGCAACCATCCGGAAAACACCGCTTTCCAAGCACATCCTCCCCACAGGAAAACAGTATGAATATCATGATTGTCGGTGCCAGCATGGGGCTGGGACGCGCCTTGATGGACGGCCTGGCTCAAGACGGCAACACGCTTTATGGCGTGGCTCGCCGGACACCCGCACCGTCGACCAGCCCGCTCAGTCCCGATCCCGGCATCAATCAACACTGGATCAGTGCCGACTTGTCCCAGCCTGAAGCCGCCAGCCAATTAGCAGCCGCCTGCCCGGAATCACTGGACGTGCTGATTTATAACCTTGGGATTTGGGAAGACACTGCCTTCAGTGAGGATTACGATTTTCTGTCGCAAAGCGATCAGGCCATTCGTCGTCTGGTCGATGTGAATCTGACTGGAGCCTTATTGGCCATACGTCATCTGCTGCCTCATTTACTGCGCAGCAAACAACCCCGCCTGATTCTGACTGGCTCCACCTCGGGTCTGCGTCAAAGCGGCCGTCCGGAAGTTGCCTTCGGAGCGACAAAATTTGCCTTGAATGGTTTGGCAGACAGTCTGCGTGAAGGCTATAGAGATCAAGGCCTGGCCGTCACTTGCCTGCAACTGGGTTACCTGAATACGGAAGACGGCCTGGATGTGCCACTGCACGCCGCCGCAGAGCGTGACCAGGGCAAGACGATTCCAGTGCATGACGTGCTCACGATTGTGCGTAGCCTGCTGCAACTGTCTCCCGCCAGCTTTATACGCGAGCTGACCCTACCAGCCCTGCGTGATCCGCGTTTCTAAACAGCAACACGACTCCTTCCTGCCATAGTGCTGAAGAAGGTCGGACTGTGTCCCTGCAAGCATCAAAAAAGGGAGTGTCTTCACACTCCCTTTTTCCTGCCTGACTACATGGCGTAGTCCGCTTCTTACAGACCCTGCACCACGTACATAGTCATGTTGGCAGCACCCTCACGGGCTTGACGAGCACGGCGGTATTCCTCGGAATCGTGGAAAGCCTGAGCCTGTTCCAGTGTGTCGAACTCCATAACCACGGTACGCAAAGGCGCATTGCCTTCCAGAGTGACCGTTTCACCGCCACGTACCAACACTTTCACGTTATGGGTTTTCATGGCAATGCTGGAAAACTCCTGGTACTGCTTGTACTGCTCGGGGTTGGTTACTTCGACATTAGCAATCAAAAATGCGGACATAGTGTCTCCAAACTACTTTTAATAGCCGTGCTGCAAGGCACCGCTGCTTTTAACAATCGAATCGATCTGCTGCAATGTCCGCAGCAAGTCTGCCATCTGCGACAGAGGGACAGCATTCGGGCCGTCAGACAAGGCCTTGTCCGGGTTAGGGTGAGTTTCCATGAACACGCCCGACACACCCGCTGCAACGGCAGCACGCGCCAGGACGGGCACAAACTCACGCTGACCACCGGATGTCGTGCCCTGCCCGCCCGGCAACTGCACCGAGTGCGTGGCATCAAACACGACCGGGCAATCCGTGGCGCGCATGATCGCCAAAGAGCGCATGTCGGACACCAGGTTGTTGTAGCCAAAGGAAGCGCCACGCTCACAGACCATGATGGTGGAGCCATCTCCGCCCATTTCCATCGCTGCCGCACGTGCTTTTGCCACCACCTGCACCATATCCTGAGGAGCCAGGAACTGGCCCTTCTTGATATTCACAGGTTTCAGGGTAGCAGCGCAGGCCTGAATAAAGTCGGTCTGACGGCACAGGAAAGCCGGGGTTTGCAGCACATCCACGACGGCCGCCACATCATCGACCTGGTCCTTGTCGTGCACATCGGTCAGAACCGGCACTTTGTAATGCGAGCGCACATCCGCCAGAATCTGCAGACCTTCGGCCATGCCGGGGCCACGATAAGACTTGTCCGAACTCCGGTTGGCCTTGTCAAACGAGCTTTTGTAGATAAAGGGGATACCCAGAGCCGAGGTAATCTCGGCAAGCTGGCCCGCTGTATCAAACGCCATTTGACGCGATTCAATCACACAAGGGCCAGCGATCAGAAAAAAGGGCCGATCCAGGCCAACGTCGTAACCGCATAAATCCATAATAGACCTCGTTTCAGTATTTCTGCATTCTCCCACATTCCTGACGGCGCTGCTGCACCGCAGTGCAGCAAGCCTGTCAGCCCAATCGTTCGGAGATTTCGATCAGGTTCAAGTCCGGGTCGCGCACATAGACTGAGCGAATCGGGCCGGTAGCTCCTGTACGCTGCACCGGCCCTTCAATAATGGGCCAAGCTTGTGACTGCAGATGCGCGATCACCTGCTCCAGCGGAATGCTGGCAATAAAGCACAGGTCCAGCGCCCCCGGCACCGGCAAATGCGCCTTGGGCTCGAACTCCTGCCCACGTACATGCAAATTGATCTTTTGCGAGCCAAAGCTGAAGGCAATGCGTCCTTGCCCAAAGACTTCCTGCTTCATGCCCAACACTTGTGTATAGAAATGGGTCGTGGCTTGCGGGTCGGTACAGGTCAGCACCAAATGATCCAGCTGTTCGATCATGATTACTCCCAGGAAGACGGGCAACACACTCTGTCGCCCCGAATGAAAAAGCCCGCGTAGCGCGGGCCTTTTCAGTCATACCAAATTATCAGGCTGATTTTTTCTGGTGGTCCAGAGCAGCTTTGATATAGCTGGTAAACAGCGGATGGCCATCACGCGGAGTGGAAGTGAATTCCGGATGGAATTGCACGCCCATGAACCAAGGATGATCAGGCAGTTCCATGATTTCTGGCAGGTTCTCGGTAGGAGTACGAGCGGAGATCACCATGCCCACTTCTTCCAGACGTGGCACGTACAAGGTATTTACTTCGAAACGGTGGCGGTGACGTTCATTGACTTCCGGACCGTAAATGGCTTCAGCACGCGAACCTGGCTTTACCGGGCAACGCTGTGCGCCCTTGCGCATGGTGCCGCCCAAATCGGAGGAACCATCACGGTGCTCAATCTTGCCTTCGCGGTCTGCCCATTCGGTAATCAAGGCCACAACCGGGTGCACGGCCGATGGATCGAATTCGGTCGAGTTCGCGCCCACCAGATTGCCCACATTGCGAGCAAATTCAACCACCGCCAATTGCATGCCCAGGCAGATACCCAGGAATGGCACGCCGTTTTCACGAGCGTATTGAATGGCGCGAATCTTGCCTTCGGTACCGCGTTTGCCAAAGCCGCCTGGCACCAGAATGGCGTCCAGACCTTTCAGGCAATCGGTGCCTTCGTTCTCGATGACTTCGGAATCCAGGTACTCGATATTGATACGGGTACGGGTGTGAATACCGGCGTGAACCAGTGCTTCGCTGAGCGACTTGTAGGATTCGGTCAGGTCTACGTACTTGCCGACCATACCGATACGCACTTCGTGCTCCGGATTTTCCAGGGCCTGTACCAGACGATCCCACATGGACAGATCAGCCGGTGGAGGCGACAGCGCCAGTGCATCGCACACCAGGCTGTCCAGACCTTGCTTGTGCAGCATGGCTGGAATCTTGTAGATGGAATCCGCGTCCCACACCGAAATCACGGCGTCCATGGGCACGTTGGAGAACAGCGAAATCTTGGCCAGTTCGTCGTCAGGAATGACGCGATCCGCACGGCACAGCAAAGCGTGTGGATGAATACCGATTTCACGCAGCTTCTGCACCGAGTGCTGGGTAGGTTTGGTTTTCAGCTCGCCTGCCGATGCAATGAAAGGCACCAGCGTCAGGTGAACAAAAGCGGTGTTGTTGCGGCCCAGACGCAGATTCATCTGGCGGGCAGCTTCCAGGAAAGGTTGGGATTCGATATCACCCACTGTGCCGCCGATCTCGACGATGGCAACATCGGCCTCACCATTGTAGGCAGCCTTGGCGCCACGAATGATGAAATCCTGGATTTCGTTGGTGATGTGCGGGATAACCTGCACGGTCTTGCCCAGATAGTCCCCGCGACGCTCTTTGCGCAGCACGGATTCGTAAATCTGGCCCGTGGTGAAGTTGTTGACCTTGCGCATGCGAGCGGAAATAAAGCGCTCGTAGTGGCCCAGGTCCAGGTCGGTTTCCGCACCATCCTCAGTAACAAACACTTCACCGTGCTGGAAGGGGCTCATTGTGCCCGGATCTACGTTGATGTAGGGATCCAGCTTGAGCATGGTCACGCGCAAACCGCGGGACTCCAGGATGGCAGCCAGGGATGCAGCCGCAATACCTTTGCCCAGGGAGGACACAACGCCTCCCGTTACGAATACATATTTGGTGGTCATTATAAAAGGCGCCTGAGGTCAAATCAGGCGATAGCGGGAAATTTGGATTATAACGGCAAGCGCCCATGCTTGGCGACCCGACTAGTGGCATTTCACAGCGGAAATACCACTAGCCCTTGCCGCTATTGACAAGAGCAGACGGTGGCGATCAGATCGCCTGCGTCCTTTGCTCAAGCCACTTGCGTGCGTCCCCCTGAACACGAGGCAAGAGACGTTCACGCACTTGCTGATGATATTCATTGAGCCAGTTACGCTCGGCAGCCGTCAGTAGTGCGGCATCTATACAACGCGTATCAATGGGGCACAGGGTCAGGGTTTCAAAACGCAGGAACTGCCCGTACTCGCTGCGCATGGCTGGCACCGCCGCCACCAGATTCTCGATACGAATGCCCCATTGGCCGGGACGATACAGCCCAGGCTCGTTGGACGTAATCATGCCGGCGCGCATGGCGGAATGAGGTCCGATGCGACCGCGCCAGGAAATGGACTGCGGGCCCTCATGCACATTCATGAAGTAACCCACGCCGTGCCCTGTTCCGTGCCCGAAGTCCAGACCCTGCTCCCACAAGGGCTGGCGCGCCAGCACATCAATTTGCTGACCGGCAATACCTTCGGGAAACACCAGCATGGACAAGGACACCATGCCTTTGAGCACCAGCGTGAAGTCACGAATCTGCTCGGCAGATACCTGACCTACCGGCACGACACGGGTAATGTCGGTCGTCCCGCCCTGATACTGCCCACCCGAGTCGATCAGCAACAGGCCATTGCCCTCAATACGGGCATGGGACTGCTGGGTAGCCTGATAGTGCGGCATGGCGCCGTTCGCGTTGTAGGCAGCAATCGTGCCAAAGCTGGGACTGACAAAACCTTCCTGACGAGCACGGGCGGCGCAGATATGTTCATCCACATCCAGCTCATTGACATCGCCTTGCTGTTCAAACCAGGCAAAGAACTCGCACAAGGCCGCGCCGTCTTTCTCCATGGTTTCGCGCACATGATCCAGCTCGGCATCGGTCTTGCAGGACTTGAGCAATTGAGCGGGATTGATGTGTTCGACCACATTCAGATGCGCAGCCAGTTGGGCGGCCCAGGCCGTGGTCCGAGCCATATCCAGCAAGATGGGCATGGATGCCGGCAAGGCACGCATGAAGGAGGACAGTTCGGTATAGCCTTGAACTTGCACGCCATCCGCAGCCAGCGCCTCCTGTATGCCTGCTGACAGCTTGTTGCTATCCACAAACAGAAACGCCTGATCCGGGCCTATCAGCAGGTACGACAGGAACACCGGGTTATAGGACACATCGCTGCCGCGCAAATTCAGGGTCCAGGCAATATCATCGAGCGCACTCAGCAAATGCCAATGTGCCCCCTGCTCCTGCATGGCCGCCCGCGTGCCGCTCAAGTTTTCCTGACGAGTGCGGCAGGCAAACGGGGGTAAATGCTCCACCACCTCACCAACAGGTGCAGCAGGTCGCTCCGTCCAGATAGGGCTGAGCAAGTCGGCCTCCAGCACCCACTCCAGCTCTGGCGTCGCTTTTTGCCAGGCCAGCAGACTTTGTGCCGACACCGATTGGCTATCCAGTGCCACCCGCGATTGAGCAGGCAGATGCTCGGCCAGCCAGTTGGCTGGTTCCGGCACCCCGGCCTCGCCCGCACGTTGCAATTGAATGCCGCTACCTTCCAATTCCTTGGCAGCCTGTTCCCAATAACGGCTATCGGTCCACAAACCGGCCCAATCTGCCGTCACCACCAGGAGCCCGGCCGACCCGACAAATCCGCTTAGCCACTGACGGCTTTTCCAGCGATCGGGCAGGTATTCAGACAGATGGGGGTCAGATGTAGGCCAGATACTTGCCTGCACGGACTGAAATTGCATTTGTTCGCGCAGCGCCTGCAAGCGTGCGGCAACGGGGGGATGGGCCATGCCAACTTCCTTTACATAAACAGCGTTCACGCACCGATCAAGCATAAAAAAAGCTCCGACTCGCGCCGAAGCTTTTTTAGCCAGAGAGACCGATCAGGCCAAAGCACTGACGTCCAGCGGGACGCCTGTCTTGGACTGAATGTACTCAAGGCTGACTTCTGGTGCCAACTCAAGCAACTTTAAACCATTTTCCGTCACTTCCATCACCCCCAGATCGGTAATGATGAGGTCAACTACCCCCACGCCCGTCAGGGGCAAGGTGCAAGAAGGCAGAATTTTCAGGTCTTCTGTGCCGTCTTTCTTGGTGGCCACGTGTTCCATCAGAACCACGACACGGCCAACGCCAGCGACCAGGTCCATGGCACCACCCATGCCCTTGATCATCTTGCCGGGGATCATCCAGTTGGCCAGATCACCCTTTTCCGACACCTGCATGGCACCCAGAATCGCGATATTGATCTTGCCGCCGCGAATCATGGCAAACGAGTCTGCCGAGGAAAAGATGGACGAACCGGGCAAGGTGGTGATGGTTTGCTTGCCTGCGTTGATCAGGTCAGCGTCAATCTTGTCCTCAGTCGGAAAGGGGCCGATACCCAGCAAACCGTTTTCCGACTGCAGCCAGACCTCAATACCTTCGGGCACGTGGTTGGCAACCAGCGTAGGCAAACCGATACCCAGGTTGACGTAAAAGCCGTCCTGAAGCTCCAGAGCGGCGCGTGCCGCCATTTGATCTCTATTCCAAGCCATTATTATCTTGCCTCGCTAATCAGGAAGAACGAACGGTACGCTGTTCAATGCGCTTTTCGGGCTGGGCATTGAGCACGATACGGTGCACATAAATACCGGGCAAATGCACATCATCCGGGTCCAGGCTGCCGGTCTCGACAATTTCCTCGACCTCGACAATGGTGATTTTTCCAGCCATGGCCACGTTCGGGTTGAAGTTGCGCGCGGTCTTGCGGAACACCAGGTTGCCACTGCGGTCGGCCTTGTAGGCTTTGACCAGCGACACATCAGGCACCAGAGCCTCTTCCATCACGTATTGCTGACCGTTGAACTCGCGAATTTCCTTGCCCTCAGCCACGATGGTGCCCACACCCGTTGCGGTAAAGAAAGCAGGAATGCCCGCGCCACCGGCACGCAGCTTTTCAGCCAGTGTGCCCTGAGGAGTGAACTCCAGTTCCAGCTCGCCCGCCAGATACTGGCGCTCGAACTCCTTGTTTTCGCCCACATAGGAGGAAATCATCTTGCGGATCTGGCGTGTTTCCAGCAACTGACCCAGACCAAAGCCATCCACCCCGGCATTATTGCTAATGCAGGTCAGGTTTTTGACTCCGCTATCGCGCAGCGCAGCAATCAGCGCTTCGGGAATTCCGCACAGGCCGAATCCACCTACCGCGACTGTCTGTCCGTCGGCAACGACCCCCTGCAACGCCTCCTTGGCGCTTGGATAGACTTTATTCAATTGACTCTCCAATAACTCTTTAATTGGCCTAAACAGCAAACTTTGCCCAATAATGCCGCTATGCACCATACAGTGCTATCAGGCATTCTACGACTTGACTATGCTTTCCGTATACGTAAAGCTTAACCCTGAAAAACCGAGTGTATCTGTTTACGCTCATCTTCGGTCCAAGGTTGTGAGCCGCCTTGGGGGTTAATGGACACGAGCACACAGCGGCCACGTGCATAAATGACATCAGCTTGATTTGCGTCACATACAAAGACTTCCAACTCAATGCTGCTACCACCGACTTTCAGCAATTTGTGCACAATCCGCACAGTGGCCGGATACAGGACCGAACGCAGGAAATCCAGGCTGGCGTGCGCCAGCACCCCGGTACGTGGAGAAGGTGGCACCATGCCCAGCTTCATCATTAACTGGACACGGGCTTCCTCGATGTAGCGAAAGTAGACCGTATTGTTAACATGATTCATGGCATCCAGATCGCCCCAGCGCACGGCAATATCAAAAGTGGCTCCTGCACCAGAATCTACTACTTGTGTCATTACATGCTCTCCTTACTGATATTTACTGATGAAGCCGGAAGCCAAGGGGCACTGCCTCTGGCCTCTGAACTCAAAACGGGATTGCTCAGACTACAATACAATCGACCGTACGCACAGTACACGAATTTCACCCGCCAACAATCAAGAACAAAGCGCTAAGCCGTAATAGGAGATCAGCAGCAATGTCTGAACGTGAATCGATGGAATATGACGTTATTATCGTCGGCGCTGGCCCTGCAGGCCTGGCCACCGCGATACGTCTTAAACAGCTCGCCCAAGAAAAAGAACTAGAAATCAGCGTCTGTGTCCTGGAAAAAGGCGCTGAAGTGGGTGCCCATATCCTGTCAGGCGCTGTCATGGACACGCGCGCCCTGGACGAGCTGCTGCCAGACTGGAAAGCGCAAGGCGCTCCTATTTCGGTAGAAGTGACTGAAGACAAATTCCTTTTCCTGACCGAAAAAGGCGCACGCAGCACCCCGATGTGGTTGCTGCCTGACTGTTTTAAAAACCATGGCAATTACATTGTTCGCCTGGGCAATGTCGTGCAATGGATGGGTGAACAAGCCGAGGCCCTGGGCGTGGATATTTTCCCCGGCTTTGCCGCTGCCCACATTCTGTATGACGACAACGGCGCGGTCCGTGGCGTCCTGACGGGCGATATGGGTGTGGCCCGCGACGGCACGCACACCGCCCACTATCAACCCGGCATGGAACTGCTGGCGTCCTACACCATTTTTGCCGAAGGCTCGCGTGGCCACCTGGGCCGTGAGCTGACCGAGCGTTTCAAGCTGGACGAGTCCCGCAATGCCCAAAGCTACGGCATTGGCATTAAAGAACTGTGGGAAGTGGATCCCTCCCAGTCCCAGCCCGGTCTGGTGATTCACACTGCTGGCTGGCCGCTGGATTCGGACACCTACGGCGGCTCCTTCCTGTACCACCTGGATAACAATCTGGTCATGGTCGGGATGGTAGTCGGTCTGGATTACGCCAACCCCTGGCTGTCTCCCTTTGAAGAATTTCAGCGCTACAAGACCCACCCTGCCCTGCGCGCCACGTTTGAAGGCGGCAAGCGCATTGCTTACGGGGCTCGCTCCCTGACCGCCGGTGGTCTGCTGGCGCTGCCCAAGCTCAGCTTCCCCGGTGGTGCCTTGGTCGGTTGTGATGCCGGTTTCCTGAATGCTTCGCGCATCAAGGGTAGCCACGCTGCGATCAAATCCGGCTCCCTGGCCGCTGAAGCCGCTTTTGAAGCCTTGCAAGCCGGACGCAAACAGGACGAGCTGTCGCAATTTGCCGAAAAGTTCAAACAGTCCTGGCTGCATGAGGAGCTGAACAAGGCCCGCAACTTCAAGCAATGGTTCAAGAAAGGCCGCTCGATTGCGTCCGTCATGACCTTTGTGGAGCAAGGCCTGTTCAAAGGAAAAATGCCTTGGACACTGCGCAACAACAAACCTGACCACGCCTGTTTGCAGCCTGCAGCCGAATGCGCGCGTATCGACTACCCCAAGCCAGATGGCAAGATCACCTTCGATCGTCTCAGCTCCGTGTTTATTTCAAACACCAACCACGAAGAAGACGAACCTGTCCACCTGACGCTGAAAGATCCGTCCGTTCCTGTGGCGGTGAACCTGGCTCGCTACGGTGGCCCCGAAGCCCGTTTCTGTCCGGCGGGCGTATACGAGTTCATCAAGACTGAAACCGGCGATGACAAGCTGCAGATCAATGCACAGAACTGCGTGCACTGCAAAACCTGTGACATCAAGGACCCCACCCAGAATATCGTCTGGGTTCCCCCGCAAGGCGGCGAAGGTCCGGTGTACAACGGCATGTAAAAACAAATCTGGCCTTGGTGTCACCGCCAAGGCCAGAAGTATTAATGTCGAAAAAGCCACCCCTCAGGGTGGCTTTTTTTTTGCTCTATGACTTGCGAGATCGGCTGGGCCAGTTCACTACGAACAGCCCCAATAGAATCAGGCCTGTCCCCATTAACTCCAGTTGAGTTGGCCATTCGTCCAACAACAGCCAGGCCAGCAAAACAGTCAGTGCAGGCACGCCCAGACTGGACATCCCCGCCAAGGTCGCGCTGACACGACTGACTACCGCCATCCACAGCAGCCAACCTACCCCAGTTGCAATCACGCCCAGGTACAGAACGCCACTGAACATCTGCCATTCCATCACGATAGGACGCTGGGAAATCAGGAAGCTCAAGGGCAGAACAATCACAATCCCCAGAAGACACTGCCAGACTGTGGCATTGAGCAGCTCCACTCGATGACGCTCAAATAGCTGTTTGGAGAACACCGCCCCCAAGGCCCAGCTCACGCCACTCAATGTCGCCAGAACCGAACCAAGTATGCCGCCCATTCCTTCCCAGGGCGCAATCAGAAGCATCAAGCCCAAAATCGCGGGCACCATACCCATTACGTGACGTTTCTGAGGTCGTTGCCCCAACATGGGCCAGGACAACAGCAGAATCCAGATTGGCATGGTGTAGGCCAGGGCCACCATCTTGCCTGCCCCACCGGCTTGCAAGGAAAACTGGCTAAGCAGTTGAAAGCCGGTAGTCTGGAAAATGGCAACACCCAGGCTCAGCTTCCATGGCGTAGGCCGTAAATGCCCGCCTTTAAGACGCAGCACCAGCCATAAAAAAACAAATGCCACCGCATAGCGTGCTGCAATCAGATCCACTGGCCCGATGTAGACAGTCATCGCCTTCATCACGACCCAGCTCATGCCCCAGGTCAGTACCACCAAGCCCATCAGCGCCAAAGCGCCCCTGTCTGCCTGCTGTTCCCCGCTCAAACCTTTCCCCTTTTCTTTGAATTCATGGACCGATGTTTTGGCCACGGACTCAATGCTAGGCTAATTCCACACTGCGCAGGTTTTCAGTAACAAAATAATCAGGAGAAATAAAAAAACCCTGGCTCTGCAAAGAAACCAGGGTCAAACAGGAACTACCAAAAAAATTAGTGTGCTTCGGACAACTGATCCAGAATGGCCGGATTCTCCAGCGTGGATACGTCTTGGGTGATCGGCTCGTTATTGGCAACAAAGCGCAGCAAACGACGCATGATCTTGCCCGAACGTGTCTTGGGCAGGTTTTCACCAAAGCGGATCTCACGAGGCTTGGCGATAGGACCGATTTCCTTGCCTACCCAATTGCGCAGCTCAGTGGCAACCTTGTCGGCCTCTTCGCCGGAAGGCAGATCGCCATTCAGCACCACAAAGGCCACAATGGCTTCACCTGTCGTTGGGTCAGGCTTGCCCACAACAGCGGCTTCAGCGACCAGCGGGTGTGCCACCAGAGCAGACTCCACTTCCATCGTGCCCAAGCGGTGACCCGAAACGTTCAGCACGTCGTCGATACGGCCCATGACCCAGAAGTAACCGTCAGTATCACGCTGTGCGCCGTCACCGGCCAGGTAATAGCCTTTCAGCTCGGGTGGGAAATAGCTTTTCACGAAACGGTCTGGATCGCCCCAGATGGTGCGGATCATATTGGGCCAAGGCTTGCGAATGACCAGGAAGCCGCCATTGCCGCGTTCCGCTTCTTCACCCACCTCGTCCACAATGGCAACGTCCATGCCGGGGAACGGCAGGCCGCAGGAACCGGGTTTCAGAGGAGTGGCACCAGGCAAGGGAGTAATGACGTGACCGCCCGTCTCCGTTTGCCACCAGGTATCCACAATGGGGCAGCGCTCGCGGCCCACATTCTTGAAGTACCACATCCAGGCTTCGGGGTTGATGGGTTCACCCACCGAACCGATGATGCGCAGGGTGTCCAGATTGTATTGCTTGGGATGAATGGCCTCGTCCGCTTCGGCTGCCTTGGTCAAGGAGCGAATAGCGGTAGGTGCGGTGTAGAACACCGTCACGCCGTGGCGTTCAATCATGTTCCAGAAACGGCCGGCATCCGGGTAGGTAGGCACGCCTTCAAACACAACCTGCGTCACGCCGGCAGCCAGAGGGCCATAAGTAATGAAGGTGTGGCCTGTTACCCAACCGATATCGGCGGTACACCAGAACACATCGCTGTCCTTGGCATCGAAGGTCCACTGCACGCTCAGCATGGCACCCAGCAGATAACCTGCCGAGGAGTGCTGCACGCCTTTAGGCTTGCCCGTAGAGCCGGAGGTGTACAGAACAAACAGAGGGTGCTCTGCATTCACGGACACGGCTGGGCACTCGCTACCTTGACCTTTGACAGCATCTTCCCACCACAGATCGCGACCTTCATGCCAGGCAACGGGACCGCCCGTGCGCTTGTACACAATGACGTGACGCACGGCTTCGCAGTCACCGCCGCTCAGGGCTTCGTCAACTGCATTTTTCAGAGGGATGGCACGGCCACCACGACGCTGTTCGTCAGCGGTAATGACCAGGGAGGCACCCACGTCCACGGCACGTTCGTGCAGGCTCTTGGCCGAGAAACCACCAAACACGACGGAGTGAGTAATACCCAAACGGGCACATGCTTGCATGGCCACAATGGCCTGCACCGACATGGGCATGTAGATCAGGGCACGTTCGCCCGTCTTGTAACCCAGGGCTTTCAAACCATTGGCAAACTGGCAAACCTGTTCATACAGTTCGCGGAAAGTCACTTTGGTGACTTCACCACCGTCGGCTTCAAAGATCAGCGCAGTTTTGTTTTCAGTGGGGGTGCCAAGGTGCTTGTCCAGACAGTTGGCCGAGACGTTCAGCTCGCCATCATGGAACCACTTGTAAAACGGGGGCTTGCTGTCGTCCAGAACCTGGGTAAAAGGCTTGGTCCAGACCAGACGATCGCGGGCCAACTCCGCCCAGAAACCGGGGTTGTCCTGCTCGGCTTTCTGGCAAAGCTCTTGGTAGGCCGCCATGCCAGCAATGCTTGCTTCGCGTTCCAGTTTAGGGAACACGGGAAAGACTCGGCTTTCCGACAGGACGGATTCAATAGACGTTGGACCGCTCATGGTGTTGGCTCCTTTATTTTCCAGATTTGGTGTTTTTTTTGGGCCACGCATGGGCAGCCCAGCTTAATTTTATATAAACGTAACGCGCCTTACTTACTCAATCCTGACAACTGAGATCGGCTTGATTCTTGGCCAAAATGCCGCGCTGAAAATTCAAACGCGACAGGATCAGCAGGCCCGCCAGAAAGAATAATCCCGTGCAGGCCAGAGCCAAGCGGTGGTTCCCGCCGCTTAGCCAAGTCACCAGACCGTAAGCCAGCGGACCACATACTGCGGCCAGTTGAATGGCAAAGGTCCACAAGGCGAAAAACTCAGCCAGACGACTCTTGGGAGCCAGCAGTCCAACCATGGCTCGCCCCGCACTTTGGCTACTCCCTATGCATAGCCCGGCGACGGCTGCCGCCGCCCAGAACCCCGCCAGGGAACGCGTGCTGACAGCAATGCCCACCATGACCAGCCAGGCACACAGCGTCAGTGCCAGAGCACGTCTATGGCCGATGCGATCCTGCACATGACCAAACAACAAAGCCCCCACAGCGGCCGCAATATTGACGGTAAAGATCAACGTCATGGTTTGCGCCATGGTGAAACCCATGGCCTCGGTGGCATACACCGCCGACAAGGTAATAATGACGGCAATCCCGGCTTGATAAGCAGCACCACATAACAACAAGGTGCGGAAATCGGGAAAATGCTGATGCACATCCCGCGCCGATGCAATCAGGCGCGACAACATGCCCTGCTGCTCTGCCCCGCTGGGTGCACTGCGTTCGCGCAGAAACAGAAAAGAAGGCAAGGCCGACAAGGCAAACAAGGCAGCCGTAATCAGGGCGATACCGGGCACATACTCTTGAGCCGTCCATCCTTCCGATGTCGCCCAGGTAAGAAAAGCCAGGGAAAGGCCCAAGGCCAACATGCCACCAAAATAGCCAAAACCCCAGCCCCAACCGGAGACACGCCCCAAGGCGTCAGGCCGGGCAATTTCCGGCAAGAAAGCGCCGATGATGGACTCGCCTATGCAATAGCAATAATTGGATAAAGCGATAAAAACCAGGGCCCAGACAATGTCATTGGGACCGGCCCAATACAGCATCACGGTTGCCGACACACAGCCTATGGTGCTGCTGAACAAAAGTCGCCTTTTGCCTTGACGTGCATCGGCTTTTGCACCGAGCCCCGGCATGGTCAACATGATGCTCAAATACGAAGCGGACAAGGCCAAGGTCCACGCCAAGGTAGCCCAGCTGCGGCCTTCGGCGACGACACCAACAAAATAGGCACTGTAAACACTGGTCAAAATGACGGTGGTGTAGCCAGAGTTTGCGAAATCATACATAGCCCAAGCCCACAACTCGCGCAGCCGTACTCCTTCGTTCAGGGCTTTCCCTAGGGCTTGTCCCATAAATCGCATCATTCAATCCCTATAAACAGTAAAACTTCGCTCTATTTCGGCTAACTTTCAACAAGTCAGCAAGAAGAGCACTGGACCCATGCACAGGGCCTGAAAACCGCTGTCAGCCGCACTTTGCAACAGTATGATTCAATCGCAAAATACACTCCTACAATGCTTTACGGTGCAATTATCATCCGGTACACTGCCAAACATTCAACGCACAGCAACGTCCGGCAAAGTATGGTGCTTTTAGCCATACTTACAGCCCTGATACCCATCAATTGCTGCTAATTTCAGCAAAAATAGGCATCAAGGTTGTGCTGCTGCCCACCAAGTCCTTAAAAAAGCCCTGGTCATGCCGCCACATTACCTGAATCCACCCGCACTTTTGCACATTACCTATCGCAGCGCCAAGTATCTTTTGTTAGCTGGCGCGCTCGCTCTGACAGGGTGTGCCACCACTGGAACTCAACAGTCCAGCCAGAACAAAGATCGTGCAGAACTGGATCACGGCTATTACGCCGACTACGAATTCCAGACCGAGTCCGACCCGCTGGGTACATATCTAGCCAACCGCGCTCGTAACGACATCAATATTGCGTACAGCAGCGATCGTCGCCAAGGGCGCGCCGAAAGCCGCAGTAGCCAAGCTTCTTCCTCTACCCACGGCCTTGCCAACGCCGCCCTGGACTTCCTGGGCGTGAAGTACAGTTTTGGTGGCGATGCTCCCAGCACTGGCTTTGATTGCAGCGGTCTGGTGTCCTACGTGGCTGAAAAGTCCCTGGGTCTGAAGCTACCCCGCCAATCCAAGGACATTGCCAAAGAAGGCACTTCGGTTAACCGTAGCGAGCTGCGCAAAGGTGACCTGGTCTTCTTCAATACTCGTGGCGCTCGTTTCTCTCACGTAGGCATTTACCTGGGTGATGACAAATTTGTCCACGCCCCTCGCACTGGCGCTGTTGTCCGCGTCGAGAACATGGAAGTGGGTTACTGGAAAAAACGCTATAACGGCGCACGCCGTCTGGCGGCTGCCGATACGCAGCAGTCGGAAGCTCGTTTGCGTAGCGTCAAATAAGACCGCCCTGCTGCCAAACCGGCAGCACACAAAAAAGCCACTGTTTCATAACAGTGGCTTTTTTTTGATCTGTAAAGATTCCTTCTTTGCCCCAGTAAGTCATGCCGCCAATCTAGTGGCTCTTGGACTTACCGAGCGGACAAGATTCACAATAGCCGCATTGGGTTAAGGCTTGCTTCATGCTACAAACCGAGCGTCGGCAGGCAACTACTCGAATACCGGACTTCAAGGCAGCAGCCCGGAAGGTTTTCATGACGTTGTGACCCAGGAAGTCGGTCAGCAAAATCAGCAAATCGGTGCCGGAAGGCAACTGCAGGGTTTTTTTCTGGTGGGCTGGATCACGCCCGCTAATATGATGTTTGATCGAGATATTGTGGATCTTGAGCAAGTCGGGAATGTTCCCCAGACGGTCTGCTCCAACCACGACTGCACTGACGTATTGAGACACAGGAAGCTCCATTGGCTAAGAAAGTTAGATAATGATAATCATTCTTATTATCATAGTCAATTGAGTCGATAGCTTGTTTCAATTTTTACTTATAGCCTTTGACCATAAGCTCTCACCTGCCCTGCAAAACCACGCCGACTGCACAAACAATAAGGGCCACCGTGTAATCACGATGGCCCGTATTTCCAACTAAACAGCGGCTAGCTCTACAACGGGCCACCAGCTTGTTTCTCATCCAGAGCGCTCAGCACCACATCCCGGGTCAATTCCGGTGCCAGCATCTCCAGCAGTTCAAAAATATAGTCACGCAGGAAAGCCCCGGCTTTCACCGCCACCTTGGTGTGGTGTGCGCCAAACAAATGCCCCGCTGGCAGGCCCACCAGACCTTTGTCACGACGCGGATCGAACGCGATGCCTGCGATGATACCGATACCCAGACCGACATCAACGTAGGTTTTGATCACGTCAGCATCAATAGCTTCCAGCACAATATCCGGAGTGATGCCATGCTTGGCAAAGGCCTCGTCGATCGAACCTCGACCCGAGAAAGCATGGTCATAAGTCACGATGGGGTACTGCGCCAGGGTTTCAATGGACAGCTGCTTGTTGGCAGGCAGATCAGCCAGTGGATGATCCGGCGTCACCACCACCGTATGCTCCCAGGTGTAGACCGGCAAAGCGACCAGGCCCGGCGTCAATGCCAGGGTTTCGGTAGCGATGGCCACGTCAGCCTGCTCGTGTATCACCATCTGGGCCAGCACAGGCGGGCTGCCTTCAGCCAAGGACATATGGACCTTGGGAAAGCGACGGCGGAATTCAGGGATCACCTTGGGCAGCAAATATCGTGCCTGGGCGTGGGTACAAGCGATCACCAAGGTGCCTTCATCACGGCGGGCGAAGTCGTCGCTGACACGCTTGAGGTTGTCGATCTCGCGCATGATGCGGTCGATCACCTCGGCGACAGCTTCGCCCGGTCGGGTCAAGCCCTTAATGCGTTTTCCATGACGTTCAAAAATCTTGATGCCCAGTTCATCTTCAAACTCGATGATCGCTTTGGACACCCCCGGCTGGGAGGTATAGAGCGAGCGAGCGGCTTCAGTCAGATTGAAGTTACGTCGGATGGTCTCTCGGACAAAGCGGAATTGTTGAATATTCATATGTTAATAGCCCCAGGTACAGGGCTATTATATGTAATAAGGAACAGCTCGCTTATTGCATTAAGTTATATATATAGATTCAACAATTACGTCATGCTGATTGTTGTATTCATCGTATTGGCATGAGCTTGCCAACGGGCCGTCACGGTTTTGGTCTGTGTCCAGAACTGAACGGCTTGTTTGCCGTTCGGACCCAGATCACCCAGCTTGGACGCACGCGAGCCAGTAAAACTGAACCAGGCCACCGGCACAGGGATAGGAATATTGATACCGATCTGGCCTACGTCAATTCGGTTCTGGAAGTAGCGCGCATGGCCGCCGTCCTGGGTGAAGATGGACACGCCATTACCGTTGGGGTTGCGGTTGATGAACTGCACCGCCTCTTCCAGCGTATTGACACGCACAATGCACAGCACGGGTCCGAAGATTTCTTCTTCGTAAATGCGCATATCGGCTTTCACATCATTGAAGATGGTTGGGCCGACAAAGTTACCGCTTTCATAGCCAGGCACTTTCACGCCACGACCATCCAGCAAGAGGCTGGCACCTTCCTGTACACCGGCTTCAATCAAGGACTCCACACGCTGGCGAGCACGCGGCGAGACCAAGGGGCCCAAGTCGGCCTGACGGTCCGTACCTACGTTGACCTTCATGGTGGCAGCACGTTTGACCAGCTCATCAACCCACTCGCCAGTTTCGCCAACCATCACGGCCACCGAGATCGCCATGCAGCGCTGGCCGGCCGCGCCAAAAGCAGCCCCCAGCAATTGGTTGATCGCCACATCACGATCCGCATCGGGCATCACAATGCAGTGATTCTTGGCGCCCATCATGGCTTGCGAGCGCTTGCCAGCTTCAGTGGCACGACGGTGAATTTCGGTGCCAACGGCCGTCGAACCAATAAAGGACACTGCCTTGACTTCAGGATGGGTCACCAGGGCATTGGCAATCTCTGCACCGCCGTGGACCACGTTCAGCACGCCTGGAGGCAGGCCAGCTTCCAGAGCCAGCTCGGCCAGCATCAGACTGGCGCTAGGATCCTGCTCGGAAGGCTTGAGCACGAAGGTATTACCGCAAGCCACAGCCAGCGGGAACATGAAGCAAGGCAGCATCACAGGAAAGTTGAACGCGGTCACACCAGCACACACGCCCAAGGGCTGGATCAGGGTGTAGACGTCAATACCACCCGCCGCGTTTTCTGCGTATTCGCCCAATTGCATCGAAGCAATGGAACACGCGTATTCGATCACTTCCAGGCCGCGGCCTACTTCACCTTCAGCATCAGGCATGGTCTTGCCGTGTTCACGCGAGATGGCTTCAGCCAGCTTGGCACTGTTTTCACGCACCAGACGCTGCAGATTCAGCATGACGCGCATGCGCGCACCCTGGCTGGAATGACGCCAGCTCTCATAGGCCTTGGCCGAGCTGGCAATAATGATTTCCAGCTCTTCCATCGTGGCGTAAGGCACTTGAGCCACGACTTCCTGGGTGGCTGGATTGAGCACATCGTCCCAACGGGTGCTCTTGGATTGAACATGTTGTCCATCGATCAGCAAAGGTACACGAACCACTTCCGTCATAGCATGTCTCCAATGAATTGCTCAGGCGGCTAAGCCTTATTTGTTATCCCACTTGTATGAGGGTTCTCATCGAGTGTAGAAGCCTCAAGACCCGTTTACCATGTTGAAAAATGCACAGGAGCTGGGCATTTATGCACAAGTCTTTTTCAGGGCGGGCCCATTACGATGGACTGGGATAATCTGCGTTACTTTCTGGAAGTGGCCCGCTGCCAGCGTATCAGCGTTGCCGCTCAACGGCTGGGCGTTCAACACAGCACCGTGGCACGCCGTATCCAGGCACTGGAGCAGGAATTGGGCTTGCGGCTGTTCCACAAGTCCACGGTCAGCGGCTATAGCCTGACCAGCGAAGGGCAGAATCTGCAGCAACGCATGGAGCCGGTAGAAAGCCGCCTGCTAGCAGCTCGCGATGCGATTACGGGCAAGGCCAGACCCTTGACCGGCAAGCTGCGCCTGGGCTGCACTGAAGCCTTTGGCAGTTATGTCCTGACGCCCTTGCTCAGCATTTTCCAGGCCCGGTATCCGGAGCTGACCTTGGAGCTGTTGCCTGTACCCCGCCCTATCAGTCTGTCACGCCGGGATGCCGACCTGGCCATTGCACTGGAGCGCCCCCAACGCGGCCCGTACTGGTGTACGCGCCTGGCAGACTACAGCTTGCGGCTCTATGCCCATCAGGATTATTTGAACAGCCATCCGCCCATAGAAAGCGTGCAGGATTTGTCCCAGCACCGCTTTATTGCCTATGTGGATGATCTGGTGTTTAGCGACAGCCTGCGCTATCTGGAAGAAATCGTCAGATCCGCCGCTGTGCGCTTTCGCAGCACCAGCGTGATTGCGCAGTACCAGGCCACCTTGCAGGGGCAAGGAATTGCCGTTCTGCCCTGCTTCCTGGCAAAAACCGATCCGCGCCTGCGTTGTGTTCTACCCGACCAGGTGGAATTGCGTCGACGCTTCTGGATGTTCTGTCATGAGGAGCAACGCCAGAACCCCAGCCTGACTCGGCTGTGGCACTTTCTGAAGCAGTCAGTGGAAGAGCGGCAGGACTTGCTGAATGGGGCTTGAGCCGCCAAACCGATCAAAAAGCCATTCGACAGGCACAAAAAAGGGGCTGGACGCCCCCTTTTGCCGATCAGCTTGTTGCTGGCGGTTTAGGTGCCTTGATACGCAATTTACGCCACATCATGAAGACCATCACCAGCAGGAAGATTGCGTGGACCAGCCACAGACCAATCTCAAAGCCCAGTTGCTCATTGCGTATCCAGCCACGCGACAGATTGATCAGGTTCATGTAGAGCAGACCCACCAAGCCCGCCACCAGAATATTGCCGGAGCGCCCCATACGGGGATTCACCGCCCCCAAGGGGATCGCCAGCAAGGCCAGATTCAAGGCAGCCAAGGGCAAGGCCAAACGCCACATGATCTGCGAGCGCGACTCGGCATTGTCATCACTGAATAACAAGGTGGTTTGGCGAGCCTTGATTTGCTGCTCGGCCCGAGCGCGGATAGTTTCAGCGGTATTGCCTGCATCACGGCTCTCCAGACGCATGCCGTAACTTTCAAAGTCCACCATACGGAATTCAGCCTGACCGGGCTTCAAGTCGTAGCGATGGCCTTCGCTCAAGACCAGAAAGCGATCGCCATTGGGCTGCTCTTCCATGCGGGCACTTTGCGCAGTCACAATGCTGAGCCACTGCGGGTCGATCACACGGGCGATCACATTACCCAGCTCATCCCCTTCTTTTTCTGGGGAGTCGGCATAAAACACGCGGGCACCATCATCGGACTCGATAAACTGCCCGGCGGTCACTTTACTCAGGTCCGAGCGCTGCTCAAAACGCTGGCGGTACTCGGCAATCTGACGATAAGCCCAGGGCGAAGCCTGCAAGGTCAGAACGGCAATCAGAATGGCAACCGGCACTGCACACTGCAAAACGGGCGTTACCCAGTTTTTCAAGGACAGGCCGCTGGCAAACCAGACCACCATTTCGGATTCCCGAAAGCTGCGCGTCACCGTAGTGAGCACGGCAATGAACAGGGAAACGGCCAGAATAATCGGCAAGGCGGTAATACTGGAAAAGGCGGCCAGACCCAGCACCACGTCAGGGCCAATCGTGCCATTGGCCGCTTCGCCTAACAAACGCACCAGAAGTACACTAAGCCACACAATCAGCAAAGTGGACAGTACCACGCCACTGTGACTTAAGATTTCGGATACCGCAGAGCGTTTAAATAGAGACATATGAGAATTTGCGAGATAATCGCAGGTACGATTTGCGACACACTGAGGATAGTTGAATGGAATTTAGCACACAGACATCCGCTTCTTTGCACCAAATTAAGACAGCCGCGCTAGGCGTAGGCGTCTTTGCCGAGGGCATTCTAAGCCCCGCAGCGGAACTTATCGACCGCGCCAGCAACGGAGCTGTGAGCGCTGCTGTCAAAGCCGAGTTTAAAGGCAAGCCCAATACCCACCTGGTGCTGCGCAATCTGCCTGGCGTCAAGGCCGAACGCGTTATTTTAGTCGGCTTAGGCGCTCAAGAGGAATACAAAGCAGCAACTCATACGCAAGCCCAGGCCTGCCTTGCTTCTTACTGCCTGAAAGCAGACCTGAAAGAAGCCGTTTCGGCCCTGGCCAGCATTGATTGCAAAGGCACCACCTTGCGCAGCCGCGCTCAGGACGCTGCCGTGGCCGTATGCCGCACCAGCTACCGCTACACCGCCACGTTCAGCAAGCCCGAACCTGCTCCCCAGCTGAGCCAGTTCCTGCTGTGGACGGCCCGCACCCAAGCCAGCGAAGCCAAGGCCGGTCTGGAGCAAGGTCAGGCCATTGGTAACGGCGTCAACCTGACTCGCTTGCTGGCCGACCTGCCCGGCAATATCTGCACTCCTACCTACCTGGGCAAAACCGCCAAGCAGTTGGCCAAGGAATTCAAGACGCTGAAGGCCGAAGTGCTGGAGCGCAAGCAGATTGAAGCCTTGAAGATGGGCTCGTTTCTGTCGGTGGCCAAGGGCTCGGATGAACCGCCTGCGTTCATCGTGCTGCGCCACACCCCCAACACCAAGACCAAGCACGAGGACGGCCCTATCGTTCTTGTGGGTAAAGGTCTGACCTTCGACTCGGGCGGTATCTCCATCAAGCCAGCCGGCAATATGGACGAGATGAAGTACGACATGGGCGGTGCTGCCAGTGTCCTGGGCACCATGCGCGCCATTGCCGAACTGAACATCGACCGTGAAGTGATCGCTGTGGTGGCTTCTTGCGAAAACATGCCTAGCGGCCGCGCTAATAAACCGGGCGACGTCGTGACCAGCATGTCTGGCCAGACCATCGAGATCCTGAACACGGACGCCGAAGGCCGTCTGGTACTGTGCGATGCCCTGACCTACGTCGAGCGCTTCAAACCCGCTGCCGTGATCGATATGGCCACCCTGACCGGCGCTTGCGTGGTCGCTCTGGGCCACGTCAACACCGGCCTGTTCTCGACCGACGACGACCTGGCTGACGAACTGATGCAAGCTGGCAAGCAAACCGGTGACACGGCATGGCGCATGCCCATGGACGACGCCTACCAGGAGCAACTGCGCTCGAACTTTGCTGATATGGCCAATATTGGTGGCCCACCAGCCGGTTCGGTAACCGCCGCCTGCTTCCTGTCCCGCTTCACCAAAGCGTACCGCTGGGCTCACCTGGACATCGCCGGTACTGCCTGGCGCAGCGGCAAGGACAAGGGCGCCACAGGCCGTCCCGTGCCTTTGCTGGTTCAGTACCTGCTTAATCAGTGTCGCTAAGCATGAGCCGCGTCGATTTCGCTTTCGGCGCGCCAGATCGCTTGCGTATGGCCTGCGAGGTCGTGCGCAAGCACTACGAGGCGGGCCGTCAGGTGGTAGTGTATCTTTCCGATGCCCGCCAACTGGCCCGTTTCGATCGCCTGCTCTGGGGTTTTGAATCCACGGCTTTTGTCCCGCACGTCGGTGTGGAAGACCCCTTGGCAGCCACCACCCCTGTTTTGTTGACCAGTGCCGCCCCCGTGCCCGCAGGTGAGCAAAGCTGGCTGTTGAATCTGGATGCCCAATGCCCGCCCGGTTTTGAACAATTCCCGCGTATATTGGAAATTGTCTCCGAACGGGAAGCTGACCGTACCCAGGCTCGTGAACGCTGGCGTGTGTACCAGGCGCAAGGCTGCCAAGTGCATGCCCATAAACTGGGTGCTTGAATAATAAAGAAGATTCTTGATTATTCAGGTAGTTGTCAGTTATTCTTGACCACTGATCTCTCTGTATTCTAAGGACTCATCATGAGCGAATTTCGTCAATCAAGCTTGCCTGAGCATAACGGCACCCTGGGCGCCCAGTCGCTGATTGCTCGCAATCGCGTCCTGCGCAACACCTACTGGCTGCTAGCCCTGTCCATGATTCCCACCGTGCTGGGAGCCTTGCTGGGCCTGTCCTCCGGCATTAACCGGGTTATGGGCGCCAGCCCAGGCCTGAGCGCCATTGTTTTCCTGGTCGGTGCCTTTGGCCTGATGTTCCTGATCGAAAAGAACAAGAACAGCTCGCTGGGTGTTGCCCTGCTGATGGCCTTTACCTTCTTCATGGGCGTGATGCTGTCCCGTCTGCTGGGCTTTGTCCTGGGTATGGGCAATGGCGCACAACTGATCATGCTGGCCTTTGGCGGTACCGCTGCGGTCTTTGGCGCCATGGCAACTATTGCCAGCACCACCAAGCGTGATTTCTCCGGCATGCAGAAATTCCTGTTTGTCGGTGCCGTTATCTTGCTGGTTGCGGCCTTGGCCAACATCTTCCTGCAACTGCCTGCGCTGATGCTGACCATCTCCGTGATGGCTATCGGTATCTTCTCGGCCTTCTTGCTGGTTGATCTGCAGCGCGTCATCAACGGTGGTGAAACCAACTACGTGTCGGCCACCCTGGCTATCTATCTGGACGTCTACAACATTTTCAGCAACCTGCTGGTGCTTTTAGGCGTGCTGGGCGGTAACCGCGAATAAGATCGCGAACCCCTCACTCCCCAAGCCCCCTTTTCGAAGGGGGCTTTTTTATTATCCGCACGCTCAAGCACCTTGGCTTGAAAACCTGACCATGCCCCTCATCTGCTTGATCTTGCCCCAAGCTCATGGGGCCTTGAAGCGGCACGACCAGGCCTGAGCCATGGCAAAGGGAATCACCCTGACGCAGCGCCCTGTTTTTCGTGTCCTTGCTCAGACGCGCGGGTATAGTAAACCTTGTAGAAAATTTCCCCTTTGGAGAACACTGGTGGCAGTCTTTGAAACTCAACATATCGTCGACAATCTGCGCGGGGCCCGCGAAGAGTGGCGACAGGCGCATCAACGCTTGAACGAGCTTGAAGGCCAGGAATTTCCGTCGGTACAAGCTTTGATTCAAGTGACCGAGCAGCTCAAAGGCATCCTGTTTCCCATGCGCTTGGGCAGCCCGGAGCTGCGTCGCGAGTACGAAGATCACTTTGTCGGCCACCACCTGGGCCAGGCGCTCAATACGCTGCTGCAACAGGCGCGTATCGAGCTGCAACGCGCTGCCCTGCTCCGTGGTGACAAGTACGACCGCGAAACCATTGAAGAGCAGGCACACAAGGCCATACAGGCTTTTGCCAACAAGCTGCCAGACCTGCGCCGCACCCTGGATCTGGACGTGGTCGCCGCCTATCAAGGCGACCCGGCCGCCCGCAATGTGGACGAGGTACTGCTGTGCTATCCCGGTCTGCTGGCCATGATCCATCACCGCATCGCCCATGCTCTGACCAATCTGGGACTGCCCCTGACGGCGCGCATTATTGCAGAACTGGCCCATAGCCAGACCGGTATTGATATTCACCCCGGCGCGCAAATTGATCACTCCTGTTTCATCGACCACGGCACCGGCGTTGTTATTGGCGAGACCGCCATCATCGGCAAGCGGGTTCGTATTTATCAGGCCGTCACCCTGGGTGCCAAGCGCTTTAGCAAGGACGAAAAAGGCTTGCTGCTGAAAGGTCAGCCACGTCACCCCATCGTGGAAGACGACGTGGTTATTTACGCGGGCGCCACGATTCTGGGCCGCGTCACGCTGGGTGCGGGCTCCACGATTGGCGGGAATGTCTGGATTACGGAAGACGTACCAGCGGGTTGTTCGGTAACCCAGGCAAATTTGTTGCGCAATCAACCTGACTGCCCGGAGAAACTGCGCTAAGCAGCCTGCTTATATCACGCAGGACCCAGTCCGGTACGACCCGGACTATCCCCTTTAGAAGAGCCCCGTAGTAAAAAAAACGACTCCTGTCATGTCCTTCCAAAAAGCATGGATAGCTATCCAACTTTGGAGAGGGGCTCTCAGGAGTCGTTTTCAATTGGAGTTCTGCTTCACTCAGAAAGCCCCCAGAACGTCTGGGCAGACGCTAACGGCCCTTCGGCACTGGCTGGTACTAACTAGCAGAATTTACGCCTTGGGAGGCGGCACAGGCGGTCCGGGTCGCCACATTTTGATGAAACCTTCCAACGCCATCAAGGAAATGGCAATCCAGATCGGAATATAGGTCCACCACTGATTCGCGCTCATGGGCTCATCCAGCAGCAAATACGCCACCCAGAACAAGAGCACCGGCTCCACATAACCCAGAATGCCAAACAAGGCCAAGGGCAACTGACGACTGGCAGACAAATAGCTGACCAGCGCAACCGAGCTGATCAGGCCCAGAACCGGGACTTGCCAGATCAAACGAGGCTGATCCGCGAACAAGCCCCACATCTGCGTGTCTTGAACAAAGAGCAGCCAGCAAGCAGGCAGGAACAAGAAGCTCAGATCAAACCAGAGTGACGCCAATGAACCCAGACGCAGATAACGGCGCAGCATGAAATAAGGTGGATAGCCCACAACCACCACCGCTGTCGCCCAGGAGACGCTCCCTACACGGAACAGCTCGTGCAGCACACCCACGCCGGCCAATGCCACAGCAATCCACTGAATGGTGCTCAATCTGTCTTTGTAGATCACCCGCCCTACCAGCACCATCATCAGCGGCAGCAGGAAGTAGCCCAGGGACACGTCCAGCGCCATCTGGTGCAAAGGTGCCCAGACAAAAATCCAGAGTTGCACTCCTACCAGGGCTGCAGCCAGTAAAAGCAAGGCAAAATAGCGCCAATTACCGGGCCAGTGACGCAGAACCCAACGCACTTCCCGCCAGCGCCGCGCCCGAGTGATCACCAAAGCCAAAGCAGGCAGCCCCAGCACAATACGCCAGGCAAAAATCTGCTCGCCACTCAGCGGCTGCAAGACGGTGGCGTAGTAGTACAGGCAGGCAAATAAAGCTGAGGCCAGGACCGACAGCAATACACCTTGCTTCATGAGTGCGCCTCATCCATTTTCTGACGCCGTAAATAAGACTGCCCCACACTGAACAAACGATCACGCTTTAACAAAGTATGCGTATCCAGTGCCTGCGCTTCGGGCGTCAGCATCAACGCGGGCAAACCATCCAGCAAGCGCTGCATCACATCCGGATGAGCGGCCATGAGCAAACCCAAAAACTGATCCGGCTCCCACAGGCTGATTCCCAGACGTCGCAGTTCAGAACGATTAAAGTCTTTCAGATTACGGGTCAGGATTCCGACCGGCTGACCGGGATAACGCTGCTGTGCCAGACGGGCAGTGGCGATCACATGCCAGTCCTTGGCATCGGAGTAACGCAAGTCCTTCTTGAACTCGCTGCTATCACCTAAATCGGCGTCGGGGTAACGCTGTTGCAGCGCTTCCCACTGCTCCTCGATAGAGGTGGGCATGACTTTCCACAGCCTGCCCGCATTGCGCCGCCATTCGTCCCCGATCACCGGACTCCAGACAGGCTTGAACAACTGCTCGTCAGCCAGGGCCAGGAGCAAGCGGCGCAGTACGTTGGAGATCAGTACGCAAGTGTCCAGAACCAGCACGGTAGGAAGGGAGACGGTCATATCAATAGCGTTGCAGCTGCATAAGAACGGAGCGGGTATGCAAGGGACGACCCAGCAAGCTGTTCAGGCGTTCACGCAAGCGTATGCGCAACTCAGGCTCACCAACAGGATCATCGAAATCCGGCGTGGCTTCATCAAAGCCATACCCGGTTTCGGTCAGCAGCACCCACTCAAAGCGCCGCAAGGCCCCCGCCACGGGTGGACGAGGAATCTGTGCCAAGTGCACCAGAGCCTCTTCGTAGGCATCAAACAGAACAGGGTGTGGGTCTTCACGCGGCAACAAACGAATCAATAATTCGTTCATGTACCAGGCCGACATCAGGGCACGACCTTTCAAGGGGCGAATCCCGGCGCAGTCCGCCCGTGTCAGCGTTTTGACTTCATTCTTGCCCGACCAGGCCAATAACAAAGGCTGAAACACAGACAAAGCAGGCCGCAAAATGGAATGCGGCCTTTTAGCGCCTTTCGCGACCAGGGGCACCAGCCCGTGGTTACGCGTAAAGGCATGACAGATCAGGGACGTTTCACGCCAGGCACTGGTGTGCAGTATGTAGCCCGCTTCGTCCTGAAAGCGATGACGGGGATTACTCATACCCCAGGTCGCGCAGGACCGCTTCACGATCGGACCAGCCCTTGCGCACCTTGATATACACATCCAGGAACACAGGCTTGTCGATCAGCTTGGCAATATCTTGGCGAGCCTCGGTTGCAATGCGCTTCATGTGCATGCCACCCGCTCCCAACAGAATCGGACGGTGGCTTTCGCGTTCTACGACCACGCAGGCCGAAATACGCGCGCCCTGCTCGTTCTCGTCCCATTGTTCGATAACCACAGTACACCCGTACGGCAGCTCGTCACCCACCAGGCGGAAGATCTTCTCGCGCAGCAGCTCCGAGGTAATGAAGCGCACCGAGCGGTCGGTAATGGTGTCAGCGTCAAACATGGCCTCGCCTTCAGGCAGGCGGGAGGCGATCTCGTTCAGCAAAGGGTCCAGTTGCAGGCGCTTGGCTGCGCTAACCGGAATCACGGCGCCGTACTCGAATTCCTGCGACAGGCGGGCGATATAGGGCAGCAAGTCATTCTTGCTTTTCAAGGCATCAACCTTGTTGATGACCAGAATAGTCTTGCCGCCTTTAGGCAGCATAGGCAGCAGCTCGGCGTCCGAAGCGGACCACTTGCCGGCTTCGACCACGTGCACTACTACGTCCACGTCGGCCAGGGCCTGGGTCACGACGCGGTTCATCATGCGGTTCATGGCCCCGCCGTGCTTGGTCTGAAAACCGGGGGTGTCCACAAACACCATTTGATCGTGATCACGCGTCAGCACGCTATTGATGCGGTGACGCGTGGTCTGCGCCTTGCGCGACACGATCGAAATCTTGCTGCCGATCAGGGCATTGGCCAGCGTGGACTTGCCGACGTTCGGTCGTCCAACAATAGCCACGAAGCCGCAGCGAAAAGGGGTCTCTGTCATTCTGTTTCCTGCGACACTGCCACGGGCAATGTCAATTGTGAGGGGCGACGATGGCGACTGGCGCGCGTCGTCTTGGCTGGAAATTCAGCTTCTAAAATAGCAATGGCCTGCGTCGCGGCGGCTTGTTCAGCCGCACGACGGCTGCTGCCACTGGCACGGACATGGATATTGAGCTTGGCGATCGTGCATTCGATATCGAAGAGCTGATCGTGCGCTGCGCCATGGGTGGCCACCACGGTATACACCGGCAAATCCAGCTTGCGACCTTGCAGCAGCTCCTGCAGCAAGGTCTTGGGATCTTTCCCCAAGGTTTTGGGGTCCACATCTACCAGCATGGGCTCATAGAGCTGGGTGATGACGGTTTGGGCTTGCGTAAAGCCCGCGTCCAGAAAGACAGCGCCAAAAATGGCTTCCAGCGCGTCTGCCAGAATGGAGGGACGACGGAAACCACCGCTTTTCAGCTCCCCTTCCCCCAGACGCAAATAATCCGACAAGCCCAGACGGGTTGCGATTTCCGCCAGAGCAGCCTGTTTGACCAGATTCGCTCGCAGGCGGGACAGATCGCCTTCATCAATGCGTTGAAAACGGTCGAACAACAAGGCCGCAACCGTGAAGTTCAAGACCGAATCCCCCAGGAACTCCAGCCGCTCGTTATGGCGAGCGCTGTGGCTACGATGGGTCAAGGCCTGCTCAAGCAGGCCTGTGTCTTTGAAGGAGTAGCCGATAGCGGCTTCAAGCAAAGCAAGACGTTTCATTAATGGAAGCGACCTATACGGCTAAGTTCGCGGAAATTCATCCAGATAAAAAAGGCGCGTCCCACAATATTCTCATCGGGCACAAAGCCCCAATAACGACTGTCCAGACTATTGTCGCGATTGTCTCCCATGACAAAGTAATTACCTTCGGGCACCACACAAGAGATGCCGTTGGAGAAATACTCACAGGAGTCACGGTTGGGGAAGGCCACGATAGGCATCAAACCCTGAGGCTGAGTCTTGTTCAACAAAATGTTGTGCTGCACTTTGCCCAACTCTTCCAGATAGCGCCCAATGTAGGCGGAGCGATCCGGTTCGTAGTAATCGCCACTGCGCACTTGGGTAATGACTTGACCATTGACGGACAGCACCTTGTCGCGGTACTCCACGCGGTCACCCGGCACACCAACCACACGCTTGATGTAATCCACAGTAGTATCAACGGGATAGCGAAACACAATCACATCGCCACGCTCGGGATGGCCCAAAGGCACAACCTTGGTGCCGCTAACGGGCAGGCGAATGCCGTACTCGTATTTGTTCACCAGAATCAAATCGCCATTTTTCAGCGTGGGCAACATGGAGCCCGACGGAATGCGAAAAGGCTCGATGATAAAAGAGCGCAATACAAACACGAACAGAATGACTGGGAAAAAACTGACGCCATACTCAATCCACCACGGCATGCGGTTGGCCTGGTCATAAGCGTCCTGGCGCAGTTGCTGCAAGTGCTCAGGGTCTTGAGCTGCCGTTTCCGGTACCGCCTGCATCGCGGCCTGCGCACGCGCCAGACGGCGCGAGCGCAGGGAGAAACGATCCAAAAACCAGATTGCGCCGGTCAGTATCAGCAGTACAAACAAAATCAGAGCGAAATCCCAGCTCATCGGTTTCCTTTAAAGAAATTAAAGCAGTCCTGGCTGTGGTCGGCTTGAGCTGCCGACCAGAGCATTACTTATCCTCGACCTGCAAAATTGCCAAAAAGGCTTCCTGCGGAATTTCCACGTTCCCAACTTGCTTCATCCGCTTCTTACCGGCTTTTTGCTTCTCAAGCAGCTTTTTCTTACGAGAAATATCGCCGCCATAACACTTGGCCAGCACGTTCTTGCGCAATGCCTTGACGTTTTCGCGAGAAATAACTTCGGCGCCAATGGCAGCCTGAATCGCAATATCAAACATCTGCCGCGGAATCAGAGAGCGCATCTTGGCGACCACCTCACGTCCACGGTAACGGGCGTTGCTACGGTGCACAATCATGGACAGGGCATCAACCCGGTCGCCATTGATCAGGATATCCACCTTGACCACATCGGCCGAACGGTATTCCTTGAACTCGTAGTCCATGGAAGCGTAGCCGCGCGACACGGACTTCAAGCGATCAAAGAAGTCCAGCACGATCTCGGCCAGAGGCATCTCATAGACCAGGTTCACCTGACGGCCATGATAGGTCATATTTAACTGCAAACCGCGCTTGGCTGTACACAGGGTCATGACCGGGCCCACGTATTCCTGCGGCATTAGCAGCGAAACCACAACAATAGGCTCGCGTACGTCTTCGATATGGGACACTTCCGGCATGCGGGAAGGGCTCTCAATCATCAAGACTTCGCCGTCACGACGCTCGACCTCGTACACCACCGACGGCGCGGTGGTGATGATATCCATGTCGAATTCGCGCTCCAGACGCTCCTGGACGATTTCCATATGAAGCAGGCCCAGGAAGCCGCAACGGAAACCAAAACCCAGCGCCTGGGACACTTCGGGCTCAAACATCAGGGACGAGTCGTTCAGCTTGAGTTTTTCCAGGGAGTCGCGCAGCTGGTCGTACTCACTGCTTTCCACCGGGTACAAACCGGCAAACACCTGAGGCTTCACTTCCTTGAAGCCAGGCAAGGCTTTTTCAGCCGGTTTGCCGGCCAGAGTGATGGTATCACCAACCTTGGCGTGTTCCAGCTCTTTAATACCGGCAATGATGAAACCCACCTCGCCTGCAGACAGATGAGGACGGTTTTCAGACTTGGGGGTAAAGACACCGATATGCTCGACCAGGTGCGTCGCACGTGTGGCCATCAGCAGAATTTTTTCCTTGGGCTTGAGCACACCGTTGACGATGCGCACCAGCATGACCACGCCCACGTAGTTGTCAAACCATGAGTCAATGATCAGGGCTTGCAATGGAGCGGTAGGATCACCCACTGGCGGCGGTACACGCGCCACGATGGTTTCCAGAATCTCGTCGATACCCAGGCCGGTTTTCGCACTGGCGGCAATTGCGTCACTGGCATCAATGCCAATCACGTCTTCCACTTCCTGGCGAGCGGCATCCGGGTCAGCCGAAGGCAAGTCCATTTTGTTGAGCACTGGAATCACTTCCACGCCCTGATCCAAAGCGGTATAGCAGTTGGCTACAGTCTGCGCTTCCACACCTTGGGAAGCATCCACGACCAGCAAGGCACCTTCACAGGCCGACAAGGAACGGCTGACTTCATAGGAGAAGTCAACGTGGCCGGGGGTGTCGATCAGGTTCAGGTTGTATACCTTGCCATCCTGAGCCTTGTAGTGCAAAGCGGCGGTCTGGGCCTTAATCGTGATGCCACGCTCTTTCTCGATGTCCATCGAATCCAGAACCTGGGTCGACATCTCGCGGTCGGCCAGGCCACCACAGCGTTGGATCAGGCGGTCAGCCAAGGTCGATTTGCCATGATCGATGTGGGCAATAATAGAGAAATTGCGGATGTGATCCATAAACCCGTTAATAAACAAAGAAAATGTTGAGGCGCAATGCCAGAGAGACGGCACAAGAAAGGGGCGCCCATGACGCCCCTTTTCAGTCCACGCGCCGAAAACGCAAGACCCGTCCTGTCAGACGGGCGCACGTGGAGCCAGTATCCATTCGGGGCAAACTGCCCCCGCGAATAGCGGCGGAAAAACTCCGGCCCCTGGCCGGAGTTCATCAATGACTACCATTTTAGCCGTTTTACAGAATTTTTATTTCGATGGCGTAATCAAAACCCATTGCGACTGGCCTGCACGCAAAACCAGCAAGGCTGCTGCTTTGGATTTATCCAAGGAAGCCACCATTTTAGCGTATTGATCCGGCGTCCCTACGTCTTTATCGTTGACACGCAAAATCAGGTCACCAGGCTGCAGACCGGCTTCACTGGCAGGGGCCGTCGCCTCTGTCACCTGAACCGCACTTTCCACGCCCAAACGCTTCAGATCAGCAGCAGGAACTGCCGTCACTTTCAAGCCAAAGGCATCGGCCGTGCTGGCAGCAGAACTGTCTTTCTCGTCCTTGGCGGCAGCAGCTGGGCTACTTGAGGGCATTTCTTCGACATCAATCTTGACGGTCTGCAACTTGCCCTTGCGCCAGATTTCCAGCGTGGAACTTTGACCTGGCTTGGTGCCTCCCACAATACGGGGCAGGTCTGTCATTTGATCAATGGTGCGACCGTTGAACTTCAGGATCACGTCGCCAGACTGGATACCGGCCTTGGCGGCAGGACCGCCCTCTTCCACGCTGCTGACCAAGGCTCCCTTGCTGTCTTTCAGACCCAGTGCGGTAGCGACATCATCGGCCACCGGAGTGATCTGTACACCGATACGACCGCGAGTCACCTTGCCATCAGACTTGAGCTGCTCGACCACGTTCATGGCTTCGTCGATAGGAATGGCCAGGGAAATACCCATGAAGCCACCGCTACGCGAAATGATCTGGGAGTTCACACCCACTACTTCACCATTCAGGTTGATCAGCGGACCACCGGAATTACCGGGGTTCACAGCCACATCGGTCTGAATGAAAGGCAGGTAGTCGCCGGTTTCACGGTTGATGGCGCTGACAATCCCGGAGGTCACGGTGGATTCCAGACCGAAGGGCGAGCCAATAGCCAGAACCCACTGCCCTTTCTTGAGCTGCTTGGAATCACCGATCACCATGGGCTTCAAATCCTTGGCTTCGATCTTGATCAGGGCAACGTCGGTGCGCTCGTCCGTCCCGATGATCTTGGCTGGATATTCCTTGCCATTGCTCAGCGTGACGAAAATGCCATTGGAGTCGGCTACCACATGGTTATTGGTCAGGATGTAGCCGTCAGCAGAGATGATGAAACCCGAACCCACACCACGTGGCACTGTGCGCTCTTGAGGCTGCTGGCCTTCATTGCCACCGCCACGCGGGCGCTGCGGTGCCATGCCGGGCGGCATGAAATCGGGCCCAAAGAACCAGCGGAACATATCATAAGGATCCGAACCCGGACCCATGGCGGGGGAGCGCACCCGGACCGCCTCGGTGGTACGGATATTGACTACTCCATCCTCGGTCTTGGCAACAACGCCAGTAAAGTCAGGCAGCCCCAGCGTCGTGCTCTGGACTTGCTCGGTTGTCGTGACAGGCTGAGCCTGCGCGTAAGCCATAGGCGCACCCGCCGCCAGCATCACGGCCGCCGTCAAGGCCGAGAGAACAGGAATACGCATTTTTTGACTCGATTTTTCCATTCAAAGACTCCTGGTGGACGATAGTCAATGTGTCCGGGATAGAGGGGTGAACTGGGTACCTTCCAGCAAGGCGCGCAAGGTCTGTACAGGTACGGCACCCGTGCTGGTCAACACATAATCATTAATGCGACTGCGGTACATATTCATGGAGCCACGGTGAAAGGCACCCAGGCTGTTTTCTTCTGCTTCAGGGGTCCCTACCTTCTCCAGAAACACGGAAATGGCAGCCAGACCATCAGACAACATCAAATGGGTAACCTGACGCCCCGCACGCATGGGCCGGAGCATTTCGGACCGCAAGGTAAAACCGGCAGGCATGGCCAGATGCCAACCCAGCTCGTTCAAATCTATTTTTCGTACTTCGGGTTCGACCACTTCCCACTTGCTGGGGTTCCAACTGGTACGCAGTTCCTGCAAATCCACCTGCTCGCCAAAGGCAACAGAGGCAAAAGCGATCTGATCCACTACCTCTTGTTGTGGGTCCAGAGTCTGCATTTTCAATAGCAAATGATGATCGGTATCGGCACACACGCGGTAGCCGTAACGCTGATCATCCTTGGGAACCAGCTCGATCAGGTCGCAAGGGCGACCGGCCACGCGCTCGCGCGATGGCAAGCGGCGCATATCGTAAAAATTGGGTAATTGGCTGACATCACCGACCAGAAAACTGGGAAAGCGTTCGTTTTCACGACGCTCGATCACCACCATTTTCTTTTCGGGAATCAGGCATTGGGTGACTTCGTTCTGACGCAGAAACTCACGCGGCTCGCCGTCCAGAATCTCCAGACGCTCGCGCTCGCCGGTACCATCAATAATGTGGACCAGTTTCATGGACTGGCTGGCCTGATCCTGGGTGTAAATAATGACCCCGGAGTAATCCAGGTCACGCGCCGCTTTATGGACTTTCTGCAACCAGGGCAGATCCAGGGGCTCCAGCCCGCTGGCATCCTGAGCCAGTACAGGTGTGCACAGCACCGCCAGAGAAAGGGCAAACAAGCCCTTATAAAGACGCGCCAAGCCCATCTGCGACGGCATACGTACAGACCTCATTGACCCAGGGCTCCACTTTCAAAGGAAACATGGCGTACCGGACCGGTACCAACAAAGTCGCGGTGCAAATCCGCGTAATCATTCCAGAGCTGATCATCCTGGGCGCTGGCCACCAGCGTGCCTGGCACGGAGTTCACCCCCATATAAGGCAGGCCCACCCACAAGGCGGCAGCCACGGCAGCCACCACGGCCAGGCCGCTGACACCGTAGCGCTGCACCAGGGGTCGTTTCATGGCATTCGGGGCGAGCACGGTAGGCTCTTCGTCAATTGCTTTGGACAGACGCGCGTAAAAGCGATCCGACGTACGGATCGCCAGCGCATCGGTACGCATGACGTCACCAATCAAATGGTAGGTATCCCAGACTTGACGCCCGTAGGGGGAGTCCAGTTCCTCGGGGCGTATTTCAGCCTCGCCATCCACCCAGGAAGACACGGCGGCCTCCCAGGCATTGAGTTGATCATCATCGGAATGGGATTTCAGGGCTTGCATCATCAATCCTTACCACCGTCGTTCACTATCTTCACCATCGAGTATGGGACGCAATTGCGCAGCAATGGCGTCACGGGCTCGAAAGATGCGTGAGCGTACAGTTCCTATAGGGCAGTCCATGGTCTGAGCAATATCTTCGTAGCTCATACCTTCTATTTCACGTAGCACGATAGCCGTCCGCAACTCTTCGGGCAGTGCCTGGATCGCTGTATTTACCGTTTCAGCAATCTGGCGACTGACCATCATCGATTCTGGCGTGCTTATATCGCTTAGGTTGTCGATTCGGTCAAAAGTTTCACCTTCTTCAGTTTCGACGTTCTGCAAAGTGTTGGGACGTCGAGCGGCCGAGGCCTGCCAGTTACGGGCCGTGTTGATCGCAATGCGGTACAGCCAGGTGTAAAAAGCACTCTCGCCCCGGAACTGGGGAAGAGCTCGGTACGCTTTGATGAAGGTTTCCTGAGCCACGTCCTCGACTTCAGACGGGTCACGTACCATGCGGCTGAGCAGACGCATGATTTTGCGCTGGTACTTAAGTACCAGCAGGTCAAAGGCTCGCTTATCCCCACGCTGAACACGTGCAACTAGTTCGGCATCGGTATCGCGTTCACTCATTAAGAATCCTTATTCTGAGCACGGACCTGATGAGACAGTCGGTTGGCACATAGAGACAAGGCCCACCAGTCCTGCTGCGACTGGGCGCGGCGCCATACGGTCACGGTACGGCAAGCCTTGGCGGGATCACGGCGCAAACGCAAGGTCATGAACCAGGCACAACGCCAGATCTGCTCTATTTGCACGGACTCCTTTGCTGCCCCCTCGCACTGCAAGGAGTATAGCCCTGCACGATGCGCTAGTGTAGCGCGCTCATTCCATGCCCCACGACTGCGAGCATACAAAAAATTAGCCCACAAAGCACCTGTCAATATTGCCAGGGCCCAGGGCCATTGCCAGCTAGACATTGTCCAGGCCAGGCCTGATGCGAGCAAGGCACAGACAAAAGCGCCCAGTCGGCGCACCGGAGCCGGAGCTCCGATCGACCAGGACTGGGCGTTACGAGTGGGGCAGTCCAGCTTAGCGAAGACGGCGTACCACCATCGAACCGTTGGTGCCGCCAAACCCGAAGGAGTTGGACAGAGCGACATCAATCTTCATGTCACGCGCCTGGTTGGCGCAGTAATCCAGGTCGCAAGCAGGATCCTGGTTGAAGATATTGATGGTTGGAGGCGAGATCTGGTTGTACACCGCCAAGGTGGTGAACACCGCTTCAATACCACCGGCCGCACCCAGCAGGTGACCCGTCATGGATTTGGTGGAGTTGACCACCAGCTTGTAAGCGTGATCGCCAAAAGCCAGTTTCAATGCTTCGGATTCGTTCACATCGCCCAGTGGCGTGGAAGTACCGTGTGCGTTGACGTACTGAACTTCGTCAGCGTTGATGCCACCGTTACGCAAGGCATTCATCACGCCACGACGCGGACCGTCACGGTCGGGCGAAGTGATGTGGTGAGCATCCGAGCTCATGCCGTAGCCGGAGAACTCGCCGTAAATGCGTGCGCCACGTTTTTTGGCGTGTTCGTACTCTTCCAGCACCAGTACACCAGCGCCTTCGCCCAGCACGAAGCCGTCACGGTCCATATCCCATGGACGCGATGCCGTTTCAGGATCGTCATTACGGGTGGACAGAGCACGCATAGCTGCAAAACCGCCAATGCCCAAAGGAGACACGGTGGATTCTGCGCCGCCGGCAATCATCACATCAGCGTCGCCATACTCGATCAAGCGAGCAGCGTCACCAATGGAGTGCAGACCGGTTGTACATGCCGACACGACTGCATAACTAGGACCTTTCAGGCCCAGGCCGATGGACAACTGGCCGGACACCAGGTTGACCAGGGAGCCTGGCACAAAGAACGGGGAAATCCGACGTGGACCCCGTTCCAGATAATCTTTTTGGGTTTCTTCAATGCGGGGCAAACCACCAATCCCCGAACCTACGATAACGCCCACACGCTCAGCATTGATGCTGTTGATATCCAGACCGCAATCCTTCCAGGCCTGCATCCCTGCCACCACGCCGTAATGGATAAAAGTATCCATCTGCTTGGCTTCTTTGGACGAAATGTATGGTGTTAAATCAAAATCCTTGACCTCACCCGCTATCTGGGCTGTTAGGGCCGAAGGATCGAAACGGGTAATACGCCCGATGCCCGAACGCCCATTGACGATGTTATCCCACGCGGTAGGAATATCGTTGCCGACCGGGGAAACAATACCCAGCCCGGTAATCACGACACGTCGTTTCACGGATGACTCCTAAACACAAAAAAAGCGGTTTAAAGGGAATAACTGCGTCTTGCAAGCTAAAGCCGCCGGGCACAGGCTACTCTCTGGAAACCGCTCTGGAGCGAGGGCGTGCACAATGCCGCCCACCCTCTTAATTGAACTTACTGCTTGCTGTGAGAATTGATGTAGTCCACAGCTTGCTGGACCGTCGTGATTTTCTCAGCTTCTTCGTCTGGTATTTCGGTTTCGAATTCGTCTTCGAGCGCCATCACGAGCTCGACCATGTCGAGCGAGTCGGCACCGAGGTCGTCGAGAAAAGAAGATTCGTTTTTGATCTCGGCTTCGTTAACGCCAAGTTGTTCAGCGACGATCTTCTTGACGCGCTGTTCGATGCTTTCCATGCAGATTCTCCAAGTTGGGAAAAATTCCCGCAAATTATAGCCAATCCATACTGCTAAGAGGGATAAGCTATGACAAAAAACGGCGTTCTTGTATGAGGCCCAACGTTATTCGTACAACGCCGGCTCAAGCAATAGGCCCCAAATAATCCCGCAATTTTACCTCAGCCGGGCGCGATGCCAAGCCTTACATGTGCATACCACCATTCACATGGATGGTGCTGCCCGTAATATATTGCGCTTGCGACCCGGCCAGGAAGGCTACCGCGTTAGCGATATCTTCGGCAGCGCCCAGTCGTCCCAGGGGGATTTGCGACAAAATTGCCGCCGACTGCTCAGGGGTCAGAGAGCGTGTCATGTCCGTATCAATAAAGCCCGGAGCGACACAATTAACTGTAATGTTACGGCTACCGAGCTCGCGCGCCAAGGCACGGCTCATGCCGGCCACGCCGGCTTTGGCAGCCGCGTAGTTGGCTTGACCGGGGTTACCGCTCTCGCCCACCACCGAAGTGATGCTGATGATACGGCCCCAGCGGGCTTTCATCATGGGGCGGATAACGGCACGCGACAGGCGGAACACGGCACTTAGATTGGTCTGGATAACGGCATCCCAGTCTTCATCTTTCAAGCGCATGGCCAGGTTGTCACGCGTAATACCGGCATTATTAACCAGAATGTGCGGGCCACCGTCTTCTTTGCTCAAGGCCGAGATCAGCGCTTCGCACGCAGCGGGGTCGTCCACGTTCAAAACATGGCCGTAGCTGCCGTTCTGATCCAGCACAGCAGAAATCGCCTGTGCGCCGGACTCGGAAGTAGCGGTACCAACCACCTTGGCACCACGTGCCATCAATTCTTTGGCAATCGCCTGACCGATACCGCGCGATGCGCCGGTTACCAGGGCAGTCTTGCCGCTTAGTTCCAATTCTTGCATTTATGCTCCCTCCAGGGCTTCCAAAGTGGCCTGCAAGGACGCAGGGTCGCTGATCGACAAGGCGACCAGATCACGGTCAATACGCTTGACCAGACCCGTCAGCACTTTGCCTGGACCACACTCGACCACGTGGGTGACTCCCTGGGCCTTCATGGCCTGGATGGTCTCAACCCAGCGTACGGGATGCCAGGCCTGACGGACCAGCGCATCTTTAATCTGTTCGGGGTCGGTAGGCGCGGCTACGTCCACGTTATTGATCACGGAAATAGCAGGCGTTTGCACTTGAACCGAGGCCAGAGCCTGGGCCAGCACAGCAGCTGCCGGTTCCAACAGACTGGAGTGGAAAGGAGCCGATACAGGCAGCACCAAGGCACGCTTGGCACCGGCCTCTTTAGCCAGCGCACATGCACGATCTACCGCTTCCACATTCCCGGCTATCACAACCTGAGCAGGCGCATTGTAGTTAACAGCCTGAACAATCTGCTGTCCCTCAGAGGCACGAGCACACACATCGCGCACTTGATCGTCATCCAGACCCAGCACGGCGGCCATGGTACCGACACCCACAGGTACGGCAGCTTGCATGGCATCGGCACGGATGCGAACCAGCGGAACTGCTTGTTCCAGGCTCAGAGCACCGGCAGCAGTCAGGGCCGAGTATTCACCCAGGCTATGACCGGCCATCACGGCAGGAGCGGGGCCACCAGCCTGAATCCAGGCCTGGTACATGGCCACAGCGCTGGCCAGCATGACAGGTTGAGTATTGGTAGTCAGGTTCAGAGCCTCGGCAGGCCCTTGTGCCATCAACTGAGCCAGATCCTGGCCCAGCGACTGACTGGCTTGTGCAATGGCTTGCTGTACGACAGCAGACTCGGCCCAGGCATCGAGCATGCCTACGGACTGCGAGCCTTGTCCTGGAAAGACAAACGCAATTTTCATGGTAGAAAAACCCAAAGAGATGAGGCGGTAATCCGGATCGCGCTACTTAGCAGCGGACCAGCACCGAACCCCAGGTAAAGCCGCCACCCACGCCTTGCAACAGCGCCAGATCACCGGCACGGATACGACCATCCCGGCGAGCGGCATTCAGGGCCAAAGGCACGCTGGCTGCCGAGGTGTTGGCATGTTGATCAACCGTGATAACCACCTTCTCGGAGGGGATACCCAGCTTACGACCTAGAAAATTGATGATACGAACGTTGGCCTGGTGCGGCACCAGCCAATCGATATCGGCCAGGGAAACGCCAGCCTGTTC
The DNA here is from genome assembly GCF_032063905.1 of Alcaligenes phenolicus. Lineage (NCBI taxonomy): Bacteria > Pseudomonadati > Pseudomonadota > Betaproteobacteria > Burkholderiales > Alcaligenaceae > Alcaligenes > Alcaligenes phenolicus. The sequence goes on along the minus strand of NZ_DAMBOE010000001.1, from coordinate 342,388 downwards.
GCAGACTTGAGTGGCCGACGCGGCCAAAGAGGTGACAGCCAGCTTGAACACAGCCTGACCGTCCATACGCAGGAAGGGATCACCCACCACCTGACCGTGCGAAACATTGCCTGCCGCGCACAAAATACCCATTTGGCTGCCATCCGCATTGAGCTGGGCAGCCAGAACACCGGGTTCATCGCTGGCTTGCAGAACCACAGCGCCCGCACCGTCGCCAAACAGAACGCAGGTAGAGCGGTCGTTCCAGTCCAGGATGCTGGAGAACACTTCGGCACCGATGACCAGCGCATTGCGCGCACGGCCGGCCTTGATCATGGCGTCGGCAGTCGTCAGTGCATAGACAAAGCCGCTGCACACCGCTTGTACGTCGTACGCGGCAGCGCCCTTGTTGCCCAATTCGGCCTGCACCAGACACGCGGTGCTGGGGAAAACGTAATCGGGAGTGGAAGTAGCCACCACAATCAGGTCCAGATCCTGGGCAGCAATGCCCGCATCTTCCAGCGCCTGACGCGCGGCCTGGGTCGCCAAGTGGCTGGTACGGACACCGGGATCGGCAAGATGACGCTGGTGAATACCGGTACGCTCGACAATCCACTGATCGGAGGTTTCGATACCCTTCTGAGCCAGCTCCACCGCTAGATCATCGTTAGACACAATCCGAGGAGGCAGGTAGCCGCCTGTACCGATAATCTTGGCAAATATCGTCATTTTATGTTCCCGATCAAGCCCGTTCTTATGAGGACGAGGGCTCTGAAGTATGGCGTGTATCTGGTTCGCCGCTTTGCTCTTCATGCAAGTTCACACTTTGCATGATGCGTTCGACTGCCTGGCTGGTACCGCTGAGCAGACCATTGAGCACCGCACCGCGGGCCCGTTGCAAAGCATAACCGAAAGCGTAAGCATCGGCAGAACCATGACTCTTGATAACAATACCGCGTAAACCCAAAAGGGCCGCACCGTTATGACGGCGATTATCCACCCTGTCACGGAAACGATTCAAGACAGGACGAGCCAGCAAAGCGGACACTTTGCTCAAGGGGTCACGGGTAAATTCGTCGCGCAGCATACTGCCGACCATCTTGGCCAGCCCTTCAATGGATTTAAGGACCACATTGCCCACGAAACCGTCGCACACGACCACGTTGACGGTACCTTTGCAGATATCGTCACCTTCTACGTTGCCGTAAAAATTCAGTCCGCTGGAGCGCAACAGTTCAGCCGCCTTTTTGACGACCTCGTTGCCTTTGATGACCTCTTCCCCAATATTGAGCAAGCCCACGGTGGGACGCTCATGGCGATCCACAATACTGGCCAGAGCAGATCCCATAATGGCGAACTGCAACAGGTGTTCTGCGGAGCAATCCACATTGGCACCCAGATCCAGCATGATCGTGGCCCCGCCCTTTTGGTTCGGGATGGACGTGGCAATGGCTGGGCGATCAATCCCATCCAGAGTTTTGAGTACGTAGCGCGAAATTGCCATCCATGCGCCGGTATTGCCCGCAGAAATGCAGGCATCAGCTATCCCGTCCTTGACGGACTGGGCAGCCACTCGCATGGAGGAGTCTTTTTTGCGGCGCAGGGCCACCTCGACCGAATCGGCCATGGTGACAACTTCGGATGCGGGAAGAATGTCGTACCAGGAGGTATCGACATTACCTTGCGCACGCAATGTTTGCTCGATGGCCTGAGGCTCGCCAACCAATAAGCAGTGCACATCCGGATAGCGCTTGGCAAAAAGCAGCGCTGCAGGGACAGTGACGGATAAACCGATATCGCCGCCCATGCAATCGATGGCAATACGTATTTTTTTGTTAGACATCAAGCATGCAACCTATGTTGCTTGCAACGACAAAGAGACTATTACTCGTCGTTCTTTGTTTTCAGCACTTTGCGGCCACGGTAGATGCCGTTAGGGCTGATGTGGTGACGCAGGTGCAGTTCGCCAGTCGTAGGCTCGATAGCCGTCGAAGGACCAGTAAGCGCGTCGTGCGAACGACGCATGTTACGCCGGGACGGGCTCTTTTTATTCTGCTGAACAGCCATGATGACTCCTGTAGATGGACAACCCCGAATAAATGGGTGCAGCCCGAAAAAATTAACGAATTAGTAACAAACAATCAAGACTTCTTGAGCGAGCCCAATACGGCAAACGGGGACGGCCGCTCAAAGGCGGACTCATCCAGGTCGTCTGACTTGGCTTCCATGGACAGCGACTGCGCGTCGGGACAAACCTCATGGCGCGGCACATAAGGCACGCTGAGAATCAGCTCGTCCTCGACCAGTCCCAGGACATCCAACTGGCCTTCACACAAGATGCGATCAGGACCTTCCGTATCGTCATCATCCAGCTCAAGTTCTTCCTCGGTTGCCACAATCTGTACTTCGTTGGAAATATCGATGGGCCACTCAAAAGGCTTCACACAGCGCTGGCATTCCAAAATGACACTACCTTTGGCCTGCACATGCACAAAACGACGCCGGGCAGAATCTTCCCGACCCGACACACTCCAGTCAATGCGCAAATCGCCTTGATCGGGCAAATCGGACACCAGACGAGACAAATCTTCCACCAGCACCTGACCCGACATTTCCTGAGGGGCTCGGGCTAGATTCAAGGTGTCGATATACTGTGTCGTCATAAGTATGCTTAGGGCATCAAACCAGGGTTTTACCAGGATCTGGAACCGCTTGTTTGTTCTGCTTTATTTATCGCTTTCGCTTGTTTGCTGCTTGCTTGTTTCACTGCCTTGGTATCGCTTGGGGGCTCTACCACTTTTTCTTGTACTGCTTTTTTTCCTGCCCCTCGGTATTGAAGCATGTAAAGCGCAGCTGGCAAACCGCCAAGCTAGCCCACAACCATTTCAATAACGAAGAAAACATTAGATAATACCGTGCTAAGCACAAGGCAGTCAAACCAAAGCACAGCTAAAACACACTATGCGTCTCATCCTTGCATCAAGCTCAGTCTATCGCCGCGCTATGTTAGCGCGTTTGGGCTTGCCTTTCACCTGTCAGTCTCCTGACATTGATGAAACCCCACTTCCCGCAGAGGCTCCCGCCCAGCTCAGCCTGCGTCTGGCGCGTGAAAAAGCCGCCCGTATCAGCCAGCTGAACCCAGGTGCCCTCGTGATCGGCTCCGATCAGGTCGCCACATCTGGCCAGGACGCTATTGGCAAGCCTGGCGATCATGCCGGTGCGCAGAAACAACTGCGTCGCCTGAGCGGTCAACACATCGATTTCCATAGCGCTTTATGCGTGACGGATGGCAAGGAATTTCTGTGCAGCGATATTGTTACCAATTGTCGTTTTCGCACATTGAGCGATGAAGAAATCGAACACTATTTACTGCAGGAAAAGCCGTATGACACCGCTGGCAGCGCCAAGGCCGAAAGCCTGGGTATTGCCCTGATGGAGTCCATGCGCTCGGACGACCCGACCGCTATCATTGGCCTGCCCCTGATCGAGCTGTGCACCATGCTGCGTCACTTTGGCTTGAACCCCTTGCGCCCCACCCTTTTGCCCCCTTCCGTTTAGGACTGATACGCCATGCCCCAAGCCGCCCCTTTGCACCTGATCCCCGTAGGCTTAAGTGAGAGCCCGATCAGCGGCTGGCTACCCGCCGACGTCAAGGCTTTGACGCGCGAACTGACCGTCTTTATTGCCGAGAACGCCAAAACCGCCCGTGCTTTCCTGAAACTGGTTGAGCCCGTGGTACCCCTGCAAGAAATCACTATTCACACGCTGGACAAGCGCGGCAATAAGCCCGGTGAAATGCGTGACTGGCTGAAAACAGCCCTGCAAGGTCAAGCCATTGGTCTGGTATCGGAAGCTGGCTGCCCCGCCGTCGCCGACCCCGGTGCGCTGGTGGTTGCCATGGCACACGAAATGAAGATCCCCGTGCGCCCTCACGTTGGCCCCTCTTCCATTTTGCTGAGCCTGATGGCCAGCGGCCTGGACGGTCAGCAGTTTGTATTCCACGGCTATGCGCCCGTGGATGGCGGCGCACGCGCCAAGCAGCTCAAACAATGGGAAAGCCAGTCCCAAGCCCTGAAACAAACCCAGATCCTGATCGAAACACCTTATCGCAATCAGGCCATGTACAGCACCCTGCTGCAGGCCCTGAAGCCCACAACACGCTTGTGCCTGGCTCGTGACCTGACTGGCTCGCGTGAATTGATCCAGACCGCCACAGTTGAACAATGGCGCGAGCGCCAGCCGCCTGCCCTGGACAAAACCCCCTGCATTTTCCTGTTTCTGGCTGGTCGTTAAGATGAAATCCCTGTCTTTTCTTGCACCCGCCTTGAAGCGCAGCGTTCAGATTGGTGTACTTAGCCTGACGGCCTTATTGGCGGCCTGTGGCAGTAGCGGTCCCTTCAAACTTGATGACAGCTATAGCGCTCAGGGCCAGAACAGCCGAGTGCGTTATCTGGTCATGCACTACACCGCCGGTGACCACGCCACGTCGTTAAAGGTGCTGACGCAACGTGATGTCAGCGCCCATTACCTGGTCAGCGACGAGCGCCACCCTACCGTCTACCGCCTGGTTCCAGAGGAACGCCGTGCCTGGCATGCAGGCCTGGGCTCCTGGTACGGTTTCACAGACCTGAACACCGGCTCTATCGGCATCGAAATCGTTAATATGGGCCGCTTGGCAGATGGTCGCTGGGCTCCGTATACGTCAGGGCAGATTGAAGCAATCAAAGCACTGCTGAAAGACCTGGCTCAACGCCATGGCGTGTCTGCCCGCAATATTATTGGCCACAGCGATGTTGCCCCACAACGCAAGCTGGACCCCGGCCCTCATTTCCCCTGGAAGGAACTGGCCCAAGCGGGCATAGGTCGCTGGTACAAGGAATCACAGGCCCGAGCACTGCAGGCGCAGTACGCCACGCGTCCCCTGCCCTCTGCCGCTCAAACCCAGGCCCTGCTGCGCAAAGCAGGCTACGAAACGCCTGACAGCGGCGTGTTCGACAAGGCCACACAAAACGTGATCGCCGCCTTCCAGATGCACTACCGCCCAGCCCGCTACGACGGCACTCTGGATGCCGAAACAGCCGCCATTCTGCAAAGCCTGGATTGATAAAAAAACAGGTAATGGGCTTATGCTCATTACCTGTTTTGCTTAGTGCGCTGCCTTATTCAATACGGGCCAGCGGCGCAAGACCAGCAAGCCCACCAGAACCAAACCATAGACATACACTTCCACCACATCATTTTTACCAGTACGAATCAGGTAAAAGTGCAGGATGGAAAGCACCGCCGCCAAATACACGGTTTGATGCAAACGGCTCCAGCCACGACCCAAACGTTTCTGCCAGCCATGCGTGGAAGTCAGGGTCAACGCCAATAAAATCAGCACAGCCACTACCCCGATCGTAATCAAGGGCCGCTGCATCACGTCCTGCAACATGGACAGCCAGTCGCCCGAGCGATCCCACCAGGCCCAGGCCAAGGTATGCAAAGCCGCATAAAAAAAACTGAACAAACCCAACATGCGGCGCCAACGCACCAAGGCAGGCTGAGCGAGCAAACGCCTTACAGGACTTAAAGCCAGGGTCAGCAGCAAGAACACCAAGGCCCAAACCCCACTGGATCGGGTCAAAAATTCAGCTGGATTGGCACTTAGTCCATTGTTGAAACCCAACCATACCCAGCGCCCCAAGGGAAACAAGCCCAGCAAGAATACCAAGGGCTTGAGCCTATCCAATTGCGCAGCCTTCCAGGTACTCATCAGTAATAGCGCCTTAAATCCATATCGGCATACAACGCTGCTACATCCTCGGCATAGCCGTTAAAAGGCAAAGTCGGCTTTTTAGTGGCGAAGAATCCCGAACCGATGACACGTTCAGTGGCCTGGCTCCAGCGGGGATGCGGCACTTCCGGGTTCACATTGGCGTAAAAACCATACTCATGCGGAGCGACCTTCATCCAGCTGGACTCGGGCATGGTGTCCGTCAAGGTGATGCGCACCAAAGACTTGGCCGATTTGAACCCATACTTCCACGGCACGATCAGCCGCACCGGCGCTCCATTCTGAACAGGCAGGCTTTTTCCGTACAGACCGGTAGCCAGCAGAGTCAAAGGATGCATGGCCTCGTCCAGCCGCAGCGCCTCCACATAGGGCCAGGCCAAGATACGAGAGCGTAGACCCGGCATGGTTTCCGGGTCCGCTGCTGTTTCAAACCGAACAAAACGGGCCGAGCCCTGGGGCGACGCCTGCTTTAGCAAGGCCGACAAGGAATAGCCCACCCAGGGCACCACCATGGACCAGGCTTCAACGCAACGCAGACGGTAAATACGCTCTTCCAAAGGGGCCAGCTTCAAGATCTGGTCCATATCCAAGGTAAGCGGCTTGTTCACCAAACCGTCAATCTGCAAAGTCCAGGGTTCAGTCTTGAATTTCCCCGAATGGCGGGCAGGATCTTCCTTGCCCGTGCCAAATTCGTAGAAATTATTGTAGGAGGTGACATCAGACTCGCTGGTGGGCATATCGTCCAGTTTCCAGCGCTGGGAAGGCGTGAACGACAAGTCCTGCCCCACCGGGACCGCCTGAGCCCGACCCGGCAAGCTGGCCGCCAGGGCCAAGGCTCCAGGAGCCTGCAAAAGCAGGCGGCGGCGCGCCCGCCAGACCGACTCGTCGGTAATTTCAGAGGGACGTATGGGCTGCGAACGTGATTTGAACATCTCCATCTCCTGAACCTGTCTGGCAAGATGGTCTTCAAACCGGCTTGCCGCCTATTAAATCCGTGCCAATACCCAATCGCGCATTTGCGCCACATTATCAACCATGACCGTGGGCTCAGCCTTGGCCAGGGTTTGAGGATCGTGCGCGCCGTAAGTGACAGCCACGCTATCCATGCCCGCATTGGCCGCCATATGAATATCGTGCACGGTATCGCCCACCATCAAGACCTGCTCGGGCTCCAACATCAATTCGGCCAGCAATTGATGCAGCATTTCCGGGTCCGGCTTGCTGCGGGTTTCATCCGCACAACGGGTGGCATCAAAAAAAGTGCTGAGATTGACCTGCTGCAGCACCCTATCCAAGCCTTGACGACTTTTACCCGTTGCCACTCCTAAGGCAATCTGGCGGCCACGAAGTTCACCCATGAAAGGTAAAATTCCGTCAAACAGCTTGATATGCGGGTCGCGCTGCATAAAGTGATGACGATAACGCTCCAGAAACAGCGGCATCTGCTCGGCAGTCAAATCCGGTACAGCGCGATACAAAGCACTTTCCAGCGATAAACCAATAACCCAGCTGGCTTGCTGAATCGAGGGCACAGGCAATTGCAGATCCGCACTGGCCAACTGAATAGAACTGGCAATCGAGTACGTCGAATCCATAACTGTGCCGTCCCAATCAAATAGAACGGCGGCGTAACGCGTCATAACTACTTCTCCAAACGCTCAAGAACGGCCTGACAGGCCGCGGGCAAGGCGGCCTCCAGAGCCAGAGGCTGTCCGGTGACAGGATGATTGAACTCCAGGCGTCCCGAATGCAGGAACATGCGCTTGAAGCCCTGGCGGGCGAATTGATCGCGAATGGCATCGTCGCCATACTTGTCGTCACCCACAATCGGAAAGCCCGAATGGGCCAAATGAACCCGAATCTGGTGGGTACGGCCGGTTTTCAGCTCCGCCTGCACCAACGTAAAGCGGCCAAAACGGCGCTGCATGGTGATGATGGTATGCGCAGGCTTGCCTGTGGGGTCAACCTTGACGCGCCGCTCCCCGCTTTCAGTCAGCCAGCGCAGCAAGGGGAAACGGATATGCTGGCGATCGTTCACCCAATCGCCCTGCACCAGCGCCCAATAAAACTTGCGTGCACGGATTTCGCGGAACATATCGTGCAAACCAACCAGGGCAGCACGACGCTTGGCGATAATCAGCAAACCGGAGGTATCCCGATCCAGACGGTGGGCCAGCTCCAGAAAGGGCTCCTGAGGACGGGCAGCACGCAACTGCTCGATGACACCAAAAGACACACCACTGCCACCATGCACGGCCACACCGGCAGGCTTGTCGATGACCATCAGGTGCTCGTCCTCGAACACCACCGGGAAAACGGCAGCGGGAACATGACGCGGCTGCTCGGGCTCGGGCAGGCGCAGCGGCGGAATCCGCACCATATCGCCGTCCTGCAAACGATAGTCACTGCTGATACGGCCTTTATTCACGCGCACCTGACCGCCACGGATCGCTTTGTAAATGTGGCTTTTTGGCACCCCTTTACATTCACGTAACAAAAAATTATCTATACGCTGACCAGCCCGCGTTTCATCAATGCGTAATATTCGCACTTGAGGGGCTGATCTTTGTGATTCATGAGGTTTGCACATAACAAAAAGGGGCATATAATCGCTTCAGCCTATGGAAGCTGAGACTGGGTCCAGCGTAGAGATGCAAAGGGTGCGTCTCCGTTGGATGACCAAGGACTGATAATTGTATCCTTGAGTTCCAGCTTCCGGGTCATAAGGTCGCCGGGGTGAGTCCGAAATAGCGAAAGTCGTGTGGCAAGAAGGCCCGCTTTCCAAGAGATGTTTTCCTCCCGCGTGCGGCGCTGAATTCCTGCACAGATTGTCCCGCTCTTTTGCACCAGCCGCATGATTTATGCGGCTGCCGTTCCCCCAGCAATTTTATATTCGTCAAACACACACCGTGACTCTGACCCCCCTGCTGATTGAACTTCGCGCTTTGGCGCGACTCGTGCCTCCCAGACTATAAGCCGGTAGGCCGATTTTGCCTGCCTGCACCAAACTGATGCAGCTATAGCGCTACACACCTGTGACCCGCGGTCGTGCGCCGATATTTCGGTGCTCCATGACAACGGAGATCCACACTCATGAAACGCATGTTGTTCAATGCGACGCATCAAGAAGAACTACGCGTCGCCATTGTCGACGGTCAAAAACTGATTGACCTCGACATCGAAACAGCCGGGCGCGAACAGCGCAAAGGCAATATCTACAAAGGGGTCATCACCCGCATCGAACCCGGCCTGGAAGCCTGCTTCGTCAGCTACGGTGAAGAGCGTCACGGCTTTCTGCCATTCAAGGAAGTAGCTCGCAGCTACTTCAAGGAAGGGGTCGATGTACGCAGCGCCCGCATCCAGGACGCCCTGGTTGAAGGCCAGGAACTGATCATTCAGGTTGAAAAAGAAGAGCGTGGCAACAAGGGCGCTGCCCTGACCACCTTCATTTCCCTGGCAGGCCGCTATCTGGTTCTGATGCCCAACAACCCCCGTGGGGGTGGCGTATCGCGCCGCGTTGAAGGCGAAGACCGGCAGGAACTGCGCGAAGCCATGGACCAGCTGGACATTCCGCAGGGCATGAGCATCATCGCCCGCACCGCAGGTATCGGCCGCAGCGTCGAAGAGCTGCAGTGGGACCTGAACTACCTGATGCAGTTGTGGACCGCCATTGACGGCGCTGCCCGCGACAATGCAGCTCCTATCCTGATTTATCTGGAATCCAGCCTGGTTATCCGGGCCATCCGCGATTACTTCTCGCCCGATATTGGCGAAATCCTGATCGACACGGACGAGATTCACGAGCAGGCCGCCGCTTTCATGAGCGTGGTCATGCCCGACAATCTGCATCGCGTAAAGATGTACCGCGATGACATCCCGCTGTTCTCGCGCTTTCAGATCGAACACCAGATCGAAACCGCCTACTCGCGTACCGTGCAATTGCCTTCGGGCGGTGCTGTCGTTATCGACCACACCGAGGCCCTGGTTGCCATTGACGTGAACTCGGCTCGCTCCACGCGTGGTGCCGACATTGAAGAAACCGCCCTGCGCACCAACCAGGAAGCCGCTGACGAAGTGGCCCGCCAGTTGCGTTTGCGTGACTTGGGTGGCCTGATTGTTATCGACTTTATCGATATGGAAGATAGCAAGAACCAGCGTGCTGTCGAACAACGCCTGCGTGATGCCCTGCACCTGGACCGTGCTCGCGTCCAGATGGGCAAGATCTCGCGCTTTGGTCTGATGGAACTGTCCCGTCAGCGCCTGCGCCCTGCCCTGAACGAAGGCTCCCATATCACCTGCCCACGATGCACCGGCACCGGCGTGATACGCGATGCCGAGTCCAGCGCCCTGCACGTCTTGCGTTTGCTGCAAGAAGAAGCCATGAAAGAAGGCACAGCCGCCCTGCACGCTCAAGTGCCGGTGGATGTAGCTACCTTCCTGCTGAACGAAAAACGCGCTGACATCACCAAGATCGAATCGCGTCTGAACATTGCCCTGATCCTGATTCCGAACAAGAATCTGGAAACTCCGCACCACATCATCGAGCGCCTGCGCCATGACGACCCACGTCTGGACGAACTGCGTAGCAGCTACGAGCTGGTTCAGCAGCCTGAACAGCAAGACAGCCTGGTGCCGCACCGCAGCCACGAAATCAAGCCTCGTCCAGAAGCCCTGGTCAAGAGCACCACACCGGCCCAGCCTGCTCCCATGAGCAAGCCTGCTGCCGCCGCAGCCGCCAGCGCCGCTGCCAGCGACAACAAACCCGGCCTGCTCAAGCGTTTGCTGAACTGGTTGTCCGGCGCACCGGCCGAACCTGTGGCCGAAACCACCAAATCCGAAGGCAGCAAATCCTCCTCCGGTCGCCGCCAAGGCCGCCCAGGCCAATCCAATAGTGGCCGCGGCCAAGGTGGACGTGGCCGTCGCCAGCCCAACCGCCCGGAAGCGGCTCAGGAAGAGAAAGCCAGCACGGAAAGCACCAGCGGTAATACCCGTGGACGCCGCCGTAACGCCTCGGCAGGTAACGAATCCGCTCTGGAAACTCCACAAAGCGCCAACACGACGCCCACCACTGCCGACGAAGGCAGCAGCAACAGCCGCAACCCACGCAACCGCCGTGGCCGTGGCCGTCAACGCCGTGAAGAAGGCAGCGCAGAAAACGTCGAGCTGAACAAGGACGTCGCCAGCACAGAAGCCCAGCCCGAACAGGCTGCTGCCGCAGTGGCCAGCGTCGCCGCAGTGGCTGCCGTGGCCGCCACCAAGCAAGAAGCGCAAACCCGCGCTGAACAGCTGGCCGAGGCCGACAGCGCTGATACCAGCGACAACTCGGATGCCGAAACCGACGAGAACAGCGAAAACGGCGCTCTGGATCCAGAGCGCAAACGTCGCCGTCGTCGTAGCCGTCGTGGTCGTCGTAACACCGACGTCAACGCCGTAGCCGAGAACGAAGAGAACAACGAAGAAGGCAATACCAGCGCCTACGTTGCTCACGAAACACCTAGCTTCAACCCTGCTGCCCTGGACGCCCAGGAACAAGCCGCTGCCCAAACCGCAGCAGCCGAGCCTGAACAGCCCCAAGCAGCCGTAGAGGCACCTGCAGCCCAAGAAGCCGCTCCTGTCGCCGTAGAGGCTGCCCAGGAAGCTCCTGCTGCCACTGTCCCAGCTGCACAACAAGCTGAAGAAGTCGCTACGACCCCGGTAAACGCTGTTGAAACTGCTCCAGTCCAGGAAGCAGTTTCCACTCCAGCCGCTCAGGCCGAAGTTGCTCCAGAAGCTCCTGCCGCAGAAGAAACCGTTGCTCCTGTACAAGCAGAAGCTGCTGCCGAACCTGCCAAAGCAGAAGTGACCGAAGCTCAAGCTGAAGCTGTAGAAACAGCCGCAGCGCCCGCAGAAACGCAAGCCGCAGCAGAAACCCCAGCCGTTGAAGCCGCTCCAGTGGAAACTGCAGCCGTAGAAACCGCTACTGCCCAGGAAGAAGTTGCTGCTCCAGCCGCTCAGGCCGAGGTAGCTCCAGAAGCTCCTGCCGCTGAAGAAGCTGTTGCTCCTGCGCAAACAGAAGTTGCTGCCGAACCAGCTAAAGCAGAAGCCACCGAAGCTCAAGCTGAAGCTGTAAACACAACCGCTCCTCCAGCAGAGGCTCAGCCCACAGCTGAAGCCCCAGCCGTTGAAGCCACTCCAGTGGAAACCACAGCCGTAGAGACTCGCGTTGAGACTCAAGCGACTGCTGCTGCAAAAGCCCCTGCTGCCGAACAAGCACAGAAGCCCGCAGCCGCCCCTCTGGAAGCCGTGCTGAGCGCAGCGGGCATCGAACTGGTGGAAACCGTTCGCTCGACGACACAGGACGACTACCAGCCCGCACCAGTGCGCCTGGGTCGCCCACGCAAGCAACGTGCTGCAGAAACCGAGAACAGCGAGCCGCTGCAACAGGTCGAAACGCAGTAAACAGCAAGACTAAAAACGCCGCCCTAAAGGGCGGCGTTTTTTTTGCCTCTCTTATCCATAAAGAGCAGCCATCTGGGCTCCTTCTCCGTCTCCTTGAGCCCTCAGCGGTATTCCTTCTTTCTTGGTGTGGGGAGTACGGCCCTGGGGCGAGTCAGGGACTTGGCCGCTGGCTATTGAACAATCCAGGGTGCAAGCCCAGTGCTGTTCGAGCCAGACGCTTGTACTTGGTCCGGGGGACCAAGTACCTGGCGAGTTCACTGGGCACCTGGATTGTTCAATAGCCAAGGGTACCCGTGCGCAGCACGGGCCAAGGCCCCGCCCCAGGGCCGTACTCCCCACACCAAGAAAGCCAAGCCAATCTCGCCCTGAAGCTTCAACTCAGAAGCCAACGCCTCAATACCAAAAACCTCTTTGCAAAAAAACAAAAACACGGCAGCCAAAAAAAAACGCCACCTAAACCCGGGTGGCGTTCTTCTTTAGCGAATCCTTGGCAATCAAGAATGACGCGACACAGCCTCAGCCGGCTGACGAGTCAGCAAAGCCAGCAACTCGGCCAGCTCACGCTGCAGTTCGCGACGATCAACCACCATATCGATAGCGCCCTTCTCCAGCAAGAACTCGGCACGCTGGAAGCCTTCAGGCAGCTTCTCGCGCACAGTCTGCTCAATCACGCGAGGACCGGCAAAACCGATCAAGGCATTAGGCTCGGCAATCACCACATCGCCCATAAAAGCAAAACTGGCCGACACACCACCCATGGTGGGATCAGTCAAAATGCTGATAAACGGCAAACCCGCCTCGGACAATTCAGCCAAAATAGCCGTCGTCTTGGCCATCTGCATCAGAGAGAACAAGCTCTCCTGCATACGCGCACCACCCGAAGCGGCCACGCAAATAAAAGGACTGCGGTTGGCAATAGCCGCCTGCACACCACGTGTGAAACGCTCGCCCACCACGGAACCCATGGAACCGGCCATGTATTCAAACTCGAAGCAGGCCACCACGGCAGGCACAGACAAAATCGTACCGCTCATGACCACCATGGCTTCAGTTTCGCCCGTCTGCTTGGCCGCCTCGGAAACACGTTCGGTGTACTTGCGCGAATCGCGGAACTTCAAGGGGTCCATAGGACGGGTGTTGGAACCAATCTCGGTCTGGCCTTCGGGGTCCAGCAAGGACTTGATCCGGGCACGAGCACCAATGCGCATGTGATGGCTGCATTTGGGGCAGACATTCAAGGTGGCCTGGAGATCTTCCTTGTAGAGCACAGACTCACACGACGGACATTTCACCCACAGCCCTTCGGGAACGCGACGGCTGCTTTCGGGGTTACGGTTAATTCGCGGCGGGAGTATTTTCTCGATCCAGCTCATTGTTAGATCCTGTTTTCGCCTGGCCGGCACCCGGCCCACCAAGCTCTTTATTCTGAAAAAAAGCGCCTGCTCCTGAAGAACAGGCAGATGATTCTATACGCGGAATAGGTATTTAGGCTAATTATCCAGTGCCTGACGTATCTGCGCGAGCCATTGGCTAGCTGCTGCAACCGCAGCTGCATCCATATCCTTTTGCTCTTTGCCAGCGTTCTCCTGCACAGCCTGCTCCATGGTCTGGATCAGCTTGGAGCCAATGACAACTGCATCCGCGCTACGGGAAATGGCTTTGGCGCTTTGCGCGTCCCGAATCCCGAAACCCACTCCGACCGGAATTTTGACGTGCTGACGAATACGCTGCAAGTGGTGTTCCACATCAGCCACATCAATCTGGGCCGAACCGGTCACACCTTTCAGGGACACATAATACACATAGCCCTGCGCCAAAGCGGCTACCTTGGCAATGCGCTCGTCCGTGGACGTGGGCGAGAGCAGGAAAATGGTATCCACCCCTTGCTCGGTCAGCAAACGGGTGAAATCCTCGGACTCTTCAGGTGGGTAATCCACCGTCAGTACGCCGTCCACACCCGCCTTACCTGCCATGACGGCAAATTCAGCCTGACCGATACGCTCAATAGGATTGGCGTAACCCATCAGAACAACCGGCGTTTCCTCATCAATCAAACGAAACTGCTGCACAATCTCCAGCACTTTACGCAAGCCCACACCACGGCTGATGGCACGTTCAGCCGCCTGCTGAATCACCGGGCCATCGGCAGTGGGATCAGAAAACGGCACACCCAATTCAATGACATCTGCCCCGGCCTGACGCAAGGCATGCATCAAGGCCACGGTAGCGGGCACCGAAGGGTCTCCGGCCGTAATATAAGGCACCAGGGCACAGCGCCCGTTCAAACCTTCAAACGTCTTTTTCAGACGCACATTACTCGACATATCCGTTCCCGATTGCTTACAGAGTCAAGCCGCCGTACTCGGCGACCGTGTGCATGTCCTTATCGCCACGACCGGACAAACTGACCAGGATGATTTTATCCTTGGGCAAAGTCGGGGCAATGCGAGCCGCATGCGCCAGCGCGTGCGAGGACTCCAGCGCGGGCATGATGCCTTCGATGCGGCAGCAATCGTGAAACGCTTTCAGGGCGTCTTCATCGGTGCAGGTGGCGTATTGCGCACGGCCACAATCTTTCAGCCAGGCGTGCTCGGGACCCACACCTGGGTAATCCAGGCCAGCCGACACCGAGTGCGTAGGCATGACGTTACCGTCATCGTCCTGCAGCACATAGGTACGGTTACCGTGCAGCACACCCACCATACCCTTGTTCAGGGAAGCCGAGTGCTCCAGCGTATCCAGACCGCGGCCAGCCGCTTCCACACCGATCAGCTCCACATCCTTGTGCTCGATGTAGGGGTAGAAAATGCCCATGGCATTGGAACCACCGCCCACCGACGCCAAAACGTAGTCAGGCTGACGACCGGCATCCTGAGGCATTTGCTCCACGCACTCGTCACCGATCACGCATTGGAAGTCGCGCACCATCATCGGGTAAGGATGAGGACCAGCCACCGTACCAATGATGTAGAAGGTATTGCTGATATTGGTGACCCAGTCGCGCATGGCTTCGTTCAGCGCGTCTTTCAGGGTGCGCGAACCGGATTCCACAGGAACGACCGTCGCACCCAGCAACTTCATGCGGTACACATTGGAAGCCTGACGGCGTACGTCTTCGCTACCCATGTAGACCACACACTCCAGACCATAGCGGGCGGCGACCGTAGCCGTTGCCACGCCGTGCTGGCCTGCACCGGTTTCAGCAATAATGCGTGGCTTGCCCATGCGGCGAGCCAGCAGAATCTGACCGATACAGTTGTTGATCTTGTGTGCGCCAGTGTGATTGAGATCTTCGCGCTTGAACCAGATCTGAGCTCCACCTAGTTGCTCCGACCATCGACGGGCATGGTACACAGGGCTGGGACGACCGACAAAATGCTTGAGTTCGTAGTGAAACTCACGCAGAAACTCAGGATCGTTCCGATACTGTTCGTAGGCTGCTTTCAACTCGTCCAGGGCGTGGACCAGCGTTTCAGCGACAAACGAACCACCAAACTGACCAAAATGTCCATCCGGGTCGGGCAAGGTATAGGTTTTCAAAGCTCGCTCTCTTGATTGACAAGAACAATCGCGGGCACAACGCCCGCGAGGTTTAGGTTTACCGATTTTAGCAGTTCAGGACGAGTAGCGGCGGGCGCTGACGCCCGATAACTCGTTCAAGGCCGCTAAAGCCTTTTGAATTTGCTCGCCATCACGCACTTCAATAGTAAATATCATGCGCGTCAACGAGCGGCGACTCAAGGTGTTGATACCCGTTACGTTCAAACGCAGGCGGGCAAACACTTCCGAGAGATCACGCAAGAGGCTGGGATGCTCCTGAGCCTCAATGGCCAGATCCACGGGATACTGAGTATCCCCCGTATCGCCCCAATCGACGCTAATAGCCCTTTCAGGTTGTCGATCAGCCAGTTCCTGGTAGGACTTGCAGTCGGCACGGTGTATGGACACTCCCCGGCCACAAGTCACAAAACCAGCAATCAGATCAGGGGGTGCGGGACGGCAGCAACGGGCCAGCTGCGTCATTAGCGAATCTACACCCACCACCAGCACGCCGCTTTTCCCGGTCTTGGAAACACTTTCCCGGGCCGCATCAAACACACGCTGTACGGGTTCTTCCTCCTGCACATCCTCACGGAACAAGGCATCCACCTGACGCAGGCTGAACTCATCCTTGGCCACGGCAACATACAGGTCATCCGCCTTGGCAAAGCCCAGCTGTTGCGCCATCTGCTCCAGATTTACGGCCGTACGACCCAGTCGTTGCAACTCTTTTTCGACCATGCTCTGGCCTTGGGAGATGCGCTGCTGCAACTCAATCGCGTTGAACCAGGCGCGCACCTTGGAGCGCGAGCGTGGGCTGGCCAGAAAGCCCAACTGCACGTTCAGCCAGTCACGCGATGGACCGCCGGATTTGGCCGCCACAATCTCTACCGTCTGACCAGTCGACAAGCGCGTGGACAAAGGCACCATCTGCCCATCAACCCGCGCACCCCGGCAACGATGGCCCAGATCGGTATGCAGGTAGTAGGCAAAGTCCACCGGCGTCGCCCCCACAGGCAGCTCGATAACCCGAGCCTGCGGCGTCAGCACATAAATATGTTCATCTTCCTGAGCCTTCAAAGGCCTGGCAACAGCCGGTTTCTTGCTGGCAACGGGCTCCACTACCTTTTCGGAAGCCGAATCTTTGCTGCTGTCTGCTTGCGGGGCAGGCTCGGTAGCGTTCGAGGTGGACGCCTCCCTGTCCCAGGCCAGCAATTGACGCATCCAGGCGATCTTTCTATCGTCCTCACCATCGGCCACCTGCTGTCCGCCCTGGGCTCCAGCTTCCTTGTAGCGCCAATGGGCAGCCATCCCGTATTCCGCGAACTGGTGCATGTCGCGTGTGCGGATCTGGATTTCATAGCAGCGCCCCTGTGCATCCGCAATAACGGTATGCAGGGAACGGTAGCCATTGGGCTTGGGCCGGGAGATGTAATCGTCAAACTCCTCGGGCACCGGCGTCCACAGCGAATGCACCACCGCCAGGGTGTGGTAGCAGCTGCGCTCGTCATCAACAATGACACGCAAGGCGCGCAGATCAAACAGCTGATCGAAATCCAGATGCTTGTTGCGCATCTTGTTCCAGATACTGAAGATATGCTTGGGCCGGCCTGAAACCTCAGCCACGATATGCTCGCGTTTCAAGGCTGCCAGCAGTTGGTCGCGGACCTGACTGATCAGGGTTTCGCGCTCTACGCGCTTGTCTTCCAGCTTACTGGCAATATTCTTGTAGACCTCGGGATTCAGAAAGCGAAAGGCCAGATCTTCCATTTCCCACTTGATCTGCCAAATCCCCAAACGATTCGCCAAGGGCGTATAAAGCTCCAGCGTTTCACGCGCAAACTCGACCGGGCAGACGGTCTTGGACTGCCGATACCAGCGCAAGGACTGCAGGCGCGAAGCCAGGCGCATCATCACAATGCGCAAGTCAGCGGCCATCGCCAGCAGCATCTTGCGCTTCATTTCCTTTTGATCGCCCCCGCCTGTCTGCTCCTTGGCCTGGCCTGTCAGCGAACCCAGACGGTACAAGGCTCGCGAGCCACGTACCAACGTCATGACTTCGGCACCAAAGGCTTTCTGAACCGGGTCCTGCTTGACCTCCGGCCCAGGAGCAGGAGTGACGGCCAGCAAGGCGCTGGCACGGGTTTGAGCGTCCACACCCAAGCCAGCCAAAATAAGCGCGACCTGAGCGCAATGGCTGTCCAAGGGTTCGCCGGTACTTCCGGCCAGATCCAGCAAAATAGGCCCCGCCCAGTCGGCAGCCGCCTGCAATAGCGTACGCCCTGCTTCATCCAGTCCGTGGCTGGCTTGCGCGAACCATTGAGGATTGAAGGCCGACTCGGCCATAGGGGGAGAAGCGGTGTGATTCATGTGGATTACGTCGATGTGGCCACTCAGCGCTGAAGTGGCTCTCTATACTGTAGACGCTAGTCTATCACCGCGAGTAAGAGCTTATGAGTCTGAACACATGCCGCCAGCTTCTGTTGATTTGGCACTCCCGTACCGGCGCCGCCCGTCAACTGGCCGAACAGGCCGAGGAAGGCGCGCTGCAGGTCCTCAAAGAACTGGGCGAGACAGAGCAGGTCTGTATCAAACGCTTGCATTGTAATCAGGTGCAAGCACAGGATTTGCGCGATTCCCACGCCTATTTGTTCTGCGCGCCCGAGAACCTGGGCAGTCTGAGCGGTGCCATGAAAGAATGTCTGGACCGGAACTACTACGAGGTGCTGGATCAACTCAACGGGCGTCCTTATTCCGCCCTGATCAGTGCGGGTAGCGACGGGCCAGGTGTGCAACGGCAACTGGAGCGGATTTGTACGGGCTGGCGGCTGGAGCTGGCCGCCCCCATCCGTATCTTCAATTTTCATGCCCAGACGCCGGAAGCCATTCTGGCTCCCAAGACCTTGAGTGAAGAGCAAATTGCCCAGGCACGAGGGGCCGGAGGGCATCTGGCGGCACTGCTGTGTCTATGAAAAAGCCCTTTGCGTGTGCAAAGGGCTTTGATTCAAACTTTTAGTGCTATGGCTTTATCGCTTTAAAACGATGCCGCCCGTCTGAAATCACGAGCATCACTGACTACGATGCCCTCAGCTCCCCTACCCAAGCAGCATTTTCCTCAAGCAGCAAGGACCTCAAGAAAGGAAGCCTCAATCTCTAAGCCGGAGGCAACTGAAAAACCTGCCGCAAATACGCCAGATACGCCGGATCGTCACACATGGTCTTTTCCGGAGCATCGGAGACTTTTGCCACGGGCTGCCCATTGCAACGCACCATCTTCATGACGATCTGCAGCGGCTCATGGCCCAGGTCATTGGTAAGGTTGGTGCCAATCCCGAAGGACACCTTGCAGCGGCCTGCAAAACGCAGGGCCAGCTCAATGGCTTTGGGTATGGTCAAACCGTCAGAGAACACCAAGGTCTTGGTACGTGGATCGGTACGGTTGGCCTGATAGTGCGCCAGCAAGCGCTCGCCCCAAATGAATGGGTCACCCGAGTCATGGCGAGCACCGTCAAACAGCTTGCAGAAGTACATGTCAAAGTCGCGCAGGAAGGCATCCATGCCGTAGACATCCGACAAGGCAATACCCAAGTCACCGCGATACTCTTTGGCCCACACTTCCAGAGCAAAAATCTGCGAGTCACGCAAACGGGGGCCCAGAGCCTGACAAGCCTGCAAGTATTCGTGGCCCATGGTGCCTAGCGGCGTCACCCCATACTTCATGGCCAACCAGACGTTGCTGGTGCCCGCAAAGTGCGGCTTCATCTGCTCGATCATGGTAGTGACCACTTCTTCGTGCCACTGCTTGGAAAAGCGGCGGCGCGTACCGTAGTCAGCTACACGAAAGTCGCTCAGGGCCGGATCATCCACCACCAGCCGCATCTTGGACTGCAGACGCTCGCGCCCTTCTGCCCATGGTGGCTGCGGACATTCGTTGCGAAAGTAAACCTCGTTCACAATGGCCAGCACCGGGATCTCGAACAGGATCGTGTGCAGCCAGGGCCCCTGAACCGAAATTTCGATCTCGCCGGGCACATCACCGGCCTGCACCTGAATGCAGCGCTCGGGCAGGTGGAACAGGCCCAGAAAATCGACGAAGTCGCTTTTGATAAAGCGCAGGCTACGCAAATAATCCAGCTCGGCGTCTGAAAAACGCAACTGGCACAGCGCGTGAATTTCCGCCCGAATCTCGTCCAGGTACTGGCTCAAATTAATATTGGGAGTACGGCACTTATAGCGATACTCCACGTGCGCAGCCGGGAAATGATGCAAAACAACCTGCATCATGGAAAACTTGTACAGGTCCGTATCAAGTAAAGAGGTAATGATCATCACAAACCTACCGATTTTGATTGCGCAACCATAGCACGGGCGCCAGTTCTTGCGTACAGCTATCTAGCAGGTGAGCTATTGCGCCATCTCAATAAGCAAGAAGCTGAATATTCGTTAAAATCGAAAGATTCGATTTAAATCCCATTTTTATCGTTCAGGCCCTGTGCGTTGTCGCGCACCCCATCCACGGCCCTTTGCCGTGACTGACCGCCTTAGCGATACCGCAGGAGTGTTACTGAAATGACCCACGTCGTCACCGAAAACTGTATCAAGTGCAAATTCACCGATTGTGTGGATGTGTGCCCCGTCGACTGTTTTCGTGAAGGCCCGAACTTTCTGGTGATTGACCCGGACGAGTGCATTGACTGCGCCGTCTGTATTCCCGAATGCCCGGCCAATGCCATTTTTGCTGAAGAAGATGTGCCGCAGGATCAAGTTCCCTTCATCGAACTGAACGCAGAACTGACGCCTATTTTTGCCAGCATCAACCGCTCCAAGAAACCGCTGGAAGATGCGGACGACTGGAACGGTGTGGAGAACAAACTACAGTATCTGGAGCGCTGAGCCCTTCGCTCGCTCTATAGAAGTCCGACCCGGTGGCTGCGTTACTATCCAGCCACTCTTGCGCCCAATCTCGCCTTTTGATAAAAAAACTTGCCGCACTGCAGCAAGGGAAAATCCCAAGTACAGAGGAACGGTAAACGTCGTATTGTTTCCCACAGGAATAAGCATATACATTCCTCTGTATCAAATTAGGCAACACCAAGGCGCACACTATGCTTTACGATCTGCACGAACTTCAGCGGTCCTTTCTGGCCCCGCTGGCTGCCTTTACCGGCACCAGCTCCCAATGGTTCTCCAACCCATACAGTCCACTGGCCTATACGCCCCTGTCGCGCCAACTGGCGGCGGCCTCTGAACTGGTACACCGTATCGGCAAGGATTACGAAAAGCCAGCCTGGGGGCTGAACGAAACCCGGATCGACGGCCAGACCGTTGCCGTGCGCGAGGTCGAACACCTGAGCAAGCCCTTCTGCAGGTTGATCCACTTCGAGCGCGATCACCCCAAAGCCGCTCAGGACCCCACGATTTTGCTGGTAGCCCCTTTGTCCGGCCACCACGCCACCTTGCTGCGTGAAACCGTACGTGCGCTGTTGCCCGATCACTCTGTCTATGTCACCGACTGGATTGATGCTCGCATGGTGCCCCGTTCGGCCGGCCCCTTCCATCTGGACGATTACGTTCTGTATGTGCAGGAGTTCATCCAGGCGCTGGGTTCGAAGGTGCACGTCATGTCGGTTTGCCAACCCACAGTGCCAGTACTGGCTGCCGTCTCGCTAATGGCGACCCGCCGCTCGGCCGTGATGCCGCGCAGCATGATCATGATGGGCGGTCCCATCGACACGCGCCAGTCGCCTACGGAAGTGAACCGTCTGGCCACGACCAAGTCCTACTCCTGGTTTGAAAACAATCTGATTCATCGCGTGCCCACCAAGTACCCCGGTGCTCACCGTCGCGTGTACCCCGGTTTTTTGCAGCATGCCGGCTTTGTGGCCATGAATCCGGATCGTCATGTCAGCTCGCACTACGACTTTTATCAGCACCTGATCAAAGGTGATGATGACGACGCACAAGCACACCGCCGTTTCTACGACGAATACAATGCCGTGCTGGATATGCCCGCCGAATTCTATCTGGACACGATCCGCATTGTGTTCCAGGAGCACCGCCTACCCAAGGGTCAATGGCACGTGCATGGCGAACAGGTTCGCCCCCAAGATATTGATGGCGTGGCCTTGTTCACCATTGAGGGCGAACTGGACGATATTTCCGGCCAGGGCCAGACCCATTCGGCTCAAGAGTTATGTGCAAAAATCGCCCCTGAACTCAAGCAACAATTCACCGCGCCCAACTGTGGTCATTACGGGATTTTCTCCGGAAGCCGCTGGCGCACGCTGATCTGTCCTAAAATCAGGGACTTCATCCGTCAGCACAACTGATATTTGGCTCAGGCCGTTTCTGACGGGGCCAGATGGCCCCGTTTTTGCATTCATGTCCGACACCTTAATACGGCGCATTGACGCCCTGCTCCCTCAAACCCAGTGCACCCGCTGTGGTTACGACGCCTGTCTGCCCTATGCCCAAGCCATCGCGCTTGAGGGCGAGGCCATCAACCGCTGCCCGCCAGGCGGGCAGGAAGGCGTACAAGCCCTGGCCGAGCTGCTGGGTCGTGAGGCCCTGCCCCTGGATCCATCCTGTGGCGAATTCACTGGCCCCAGCCGGGCGGTGATTATCGAAGAACACTGTATTGGTTGCACCTTGTGCATTCAGGCCTGTCCGGTGGACGCCATTATTGGCGCCAACAAGCTGATGCATACCGTGCTGGCCGACCGCTGCACGGGCTGTGAGCTCTGTGTACCACCCTGTCCGGTGGACTGCATCAGTATGGTGCCTACCGACGACTGGAGCGCCGAACAGGCCGCTCAAGCACGTCTGGATACCGAACAGCGCCGGGAGCGCCTGCTGAATCGCCACAAGGAAAGCTCGGACCTGGCGGCCCGTACCCTGGCCAATAAACCCGTTCTGGCCAATGATGCCGATCAAGCTGATAAACGTGAGGCATCCATCGCCTCTGCCCTGGCTCGCGCCCGTGCCCGCCGTGCCAGCAAGACTGCAAGCGGAACCACACCATGAACGCTGCCAAGCGCTACGAGATTTTCAGTCGTTTTCAGGCTGCCAACCCCAAACCCACCACCGAACTGGAATACGCAGACACCTTTCAGCTTCTGATTGCCGTGATTTTGTCGGCTCAGGCCACCGATCGCTCCGTGAATCTGGCCACAGCCCGATTCTTTCCGGAACATGGCACGCCCGAGGGCATCCTGGCCATGGGTGAAGAAGGTTTGCGTGAAGCCATCAAGACCATCGGTCTGTACAAGACCAAGGCCGCCAATGTCATCAAGACCTGTCAGATGCTGCTGGACCTGCATCAAGGCAAGGTTCCCTGTGATCGCGCCGCTCTGGAAGCGCTTCCCGGTGTAGGTCGTAAAACTGCCAACGTGGTCTTGAACACCGCGTTTGGCCTGCCCACCATTGCGGTAGACACACATATTTTCCGTGTAGCGAACCGCACTGGCATTGCGCCCGGCAAGAACGTGGTCGAAGTGGAAAAGAAGCTGGAGAAAGTCATACCCAAGCCTTTTTTGCTGGACGCTCACCACTGGCTGATTTTGCATGGCCGCTACATTTGTGTAGCCCGCAAGCCCAAGTGCCCCCAGTGCGGCATCTCGGATTTGTGCGACTTCAAACCGAAAACCGTTAACACTTAAGTAACACATACCCGGTTTAACAACATTTGTTTACCAAACAGTGCATTAAACCGGACCATCCTATGACAAACCCGCATAGTCTTGCTTCGTCGGCGCTTCCATACTGAAACGCATGAAGGACTCTGCCTATAGTTTGCTGGCGATGGAATCACCGCGGTAAGAGGCAAAGGACGCGTAACGGGTTCCTGCGCCGACCAGCCAACGTACAGGCCCATATTGACGACTCACGACAAGGAGCGTTCTCATGACACGGGCTGCCCTGGATATTGAGAATCTGTACGCCTGGCACCGAGAGTTCCCGCTCTTGCGCGGTTTGAATTTGCAGGTCGCTTCCGGCGAAATCTGCACTGTCTTGAGCCGCAACCGGGCCGGCCGCAGTGCCATGCTACGCGCCATCGTGGGTTTAACGGATAGCCGCCGCGGCTCCATCCGTATCCAGGGCACCGAAGCCATTCACCTGAACCAGCATCAGCTGGCAGATCTGGGCGTGGGTTACAGCCCCTACGAACAAAGCATTTTTACCGGCTTGAGCTGCGAGGAAAACCTCCTGCTGCCACCTGCCATAGGAACAACCCTGGGTGGTGGAATGTCGCTGGTACAAATCTATGAACTATTGCCCAGTCTGGAGCAGCGTCGCCACCATATGGCTACCCACCTGTCTACTGGGGAACAAAAGATACTGGCGATTGCGCGCTTGCTGCGCACGGGTGTGAATCTGCTGCTTCTGGACAAGGTATCCGAGGGCTTGGCCCCGGTGCAGGCCCAGACACTAAGCAAGTTGATCTGCACGCTGCGCAATGAGGGCTACACCATTGTGCTGGCCGAACAATGCCCGCAATTCTCGGCAGAGTTCAGCGATCAGTTTCATGTGCTGGAACAAGGGCAAATTATCGAGCGATTCAGCCGCAACGAATTAAGCCATAAATACGAAGCCCTGCACGCACTCCTGAATGTATGAGCACTTGATTCGCCAAGCTCCAAACCTGCGTCTTCCCCCTACTTGTCCTTGCCTGGAAGGCAGGTACAGGATCCCAATAAACAGGCATCCCGAAAAGTGGAAAAACGCCCAGAAATAACCGGACGGGTTCCAAGGTTTTCCATTTCCGGGCTGTTACCAGGTGATGCGAAAAACAGACATAGCGGCCAAATTGGCTCAGCATGAATTCTGCTTACTTGATCTACAACAAGGTCAGGCGACCAACTACCTCTGAAGCTTGCTTTGGATCAAATCCGCGGACCCAGCCCTCATGCACTCTGTAGACTTTACACACACCTACGGAGCTCCTATGAAATCCCGCCACTTGATTCCAGGTCTGCACCTGTCCTTGCTTGCTGTTGGACTGGCCGCTGTTTTGTACGCGCCTCAAGGCCAAACACACGAAGCGGGTGATTTCTTGCTCAAAGGTGGCGTGACCTGGGTATCCCCAAAATCCAATAACGGCTCTGTGGCTGACGGCACCGTCAAGCTGGACGTAGGCAATAATGCTCGCCCCAGCTTCTCGCTGACCTACATGGCCACCCGCAATATTGGTATTGAGCTGCTGGGCGCTTTCCCCTTCCAGCACAATATCGACAGCAATCTGGGTCGTATCGGCAAGACCAAGCACTTGCCCCCAACCCTGAGCCTGCAATACCACTTCCTACCTGACAGCGACTTCCAGCCCTATGTGGGCGTGGGCGTGAACTACACCATGTTCTTTGACACCGAGTCGCGCGGTGCTCTGGCGGGTTCCGACCTGAAGCTGAAAAACAGCTGGGGGTTTGCAGCCCAGGTCGGTGTGGATTACAAGCTGGACAAGAACTGGTTCCTGAATGCTGACGTGCGTTACATCAGCATCCGCCCAGACGTGAAGCTGAACGGCCAGTCCATTGGCAAAGCCAAGCTGGACCCCGTGGTTGCCACCATCGGGGTCGGCTACCGCTTCTAAGCTGTCGCCTCTTCCTGCTCGCGTTTGCCCTGCCCCAAGCCCAGATAGCTTTCTATCACTCGGGGATTATGAGCCAGGTCAGACGCGGGCCCTTGCAGCACCACATCGCCCGTCTCCAGAACATAACCGTAGTCAGCCACTTGCAAAGCGGCACGCGCATTTTGCTCGACCAGCAAGATGGCCACGCCGGTACTGCGCAGTCGGGCAATGATCATGAAGATCTCCCGCACCACACGCGGCGCCAGGCCCAGACTGGGTTCATCCAGCATCAGCACTTTGGGTTGCGCCATCAAGGCACGGCCTACGGCCAGCATCTGCCGCTCCCCGCCTGACAAAGTCCCTGCCAGCTGTGTACGACGCTCTTTCAAGCGGGGAAACAAGGTGTAGACCTTGTCCATGGTGTCGCGCCAACCGGGATGGCGGGCACGATACAGGCGAAAACCGCCCAACAGCAGATTGTCTTCTACTGTCATGCTGCCAAACAGCTCGCGGCGCTCTGGCACCAGGGAAATACCGGCCGCAACACGACGCTCCACTTCCCAATGGCTGATCTCCTGCCCTTCGTACTGCACCGAGCCGGTGCTGCGGCCCACGCTAGGCAAGGAGCCCATCATGGAGTTCAGCAAGGTGGATTTACCAGCACCGTTGGCACCAATCACGGTCACAATGCTGCCGGCACGCACGTCCAGGCTGGCACCCATCACGGCACTGACTTTGCCGTACTGAGCCGCCAGATTGTCTACCTTCAAAATAATGTCTTTCGATTGTGCCGAACTCATAGCGCTGCTCCTGCCGAGGCGGGCTCATTGACCTGATCCAGATCCAGGTCGTCATCAATACCACCCAGGTAGGCTTCCAGCACGGCTGGATTTTCCTGAATTTCCTTGGGCAAACCTTCGGCCAGCTTGGTGCCAAAGTCCATGACCACCAGCTTGTCCGTCAAATTCATGACAAAGTCCATGTCATGCTCCACCAGCAGAATGCTCATGCCTTCGCTACGCAGCTGATCCAGCACTTTGGCCAGTTCCTGCTTTTCCTTGTAGCGCAAGCCGGCAGCCGGTTCGTCCAGCAGCAAAAGCAGCGGATCAGAAGCCAGAGCACGGGCAATTTCCAGAATACGCTGTTGGCCCAGGGCCAGATTGCCCGCCTCTTCGTACAGGTAGTCACCCAGACCCACACGCTGCAGCTGAACAGCCGCTTCGTGCAACAGCTCGGCTTCGCTGCGACGCTCGGTATGCAGGACGGCGGACACCACACCGACATTCCGACGCAAGTGAGCGCCCAGTGCCACGTTCTCCAGAACCGTCATGGTAGGCAGCAATTGCACGTGCTGGAAGGTACGGCCCACGCCCAGACGAGAAATCTCGCGTGCAGGTTTGCCATCAATCCGCTGCCCCAGAAAGCTGACCTGACCACTGGTGGCCGACAGCACGCCGGTAATCAGGTTAAAGGTCGTGCTCTTGCCCGCACCGTTAGGACCGATCAGGCCCATGATCTGACCTGCATTCAAGGTGAAGCTGATGTCATTCACAGCCACCAGACCACCGAACTCCTTGCGAATCTTGTTCACTTCCAGAACCAGCGAACCGGCCTGCGGACGCTCACGTTGAGGCAAAGCCTCGGCTTGTGGGGGAGCAGCCTGATGACGCTTCTGTGCACCGAAAACCTGCTCCCAGGCCTTGTGCAGGATGGGCCACAAACCGTCGCGCGCGTACTGCAAGATCAGAACCATCAAGATACCGAAAACGATCAGCT
This sequence comes from Alcaligenes phenolicus, assembly GCF_032063905.1. NCBI lineage: Bacteria > Pseudomonadati > Pseudomonadota > Betaproteobacteria > Burkholderiales > Alcaligenaceae > Alcaligenes > Alcaligenes phenolicus. The sequence continues at coordinate 315,314 of NZ_DAMBOE010000001.1, read as the reverse complement.
CGAAGTTGATGTCGGTATTGAGCAGCTTGGGCAACCAGTTCTGCAACTGGTCTTTCAGGCTCAGCACCAGGGCCGAACCCAGAACGGCACCCCAGACACTGCCTGCTCCGCCCAACACGGCCATGAACAGGTATTCAATACCGTAGTTCAAACCGAAGGGGCTGGGCGAGACGGCGCGCTGGTAGTGCGCGTAGAGCCAACCGGACACACAAGCCAGCAAAGCGGCGTAAACGAACACGATGACCTTGTAATTGGCCATGTTCACACCAAAGGACTCGGCCATGCCGCTGCCGTGCTTCAGAGCGCGAATAGCACGTCCGGGACGGGAGTTCAGCAGGTTACGCGTACCCCACATGGCCAGCAAGGCAAAGGCCCAGATCAGGTAGTAAATATCCCGACCGGAGGACAGGGAAATACCGAAGAACTTCAAAGGAGCAATACCGGAAATACCATCGTACTGCCCCAGGAACTCCAGGTTACCGAACAGGTAGTACAAGGCCAGGCCCCAGGCCAAGGTACACAGGGGCAGGAAGTGACCGGACAAGCGCAGTGTGATCGCGCCCAGAATGTAGGCCACCATCATGGTAATGGCCATGCCAATCAGCAGATTGAACCAGGGCGACCAGCCCAGGCGAGCCGTCAGGTACGCCGTAGTGTATGCACCCAGGCCCACAAATGCAGCCTGACCAAAAGAAGTCAGACCACCCACGCCAGTCAACAACACCAGACCCAGCACAACCAAGCTGGTCAAACCAATATAGTTAAGCTGGGTAATCCAGAATTCGGGCGTTGCGCCCAGCTGCGGCAAAACCAATAGAACCGCAATAAATAGTAGCGTCAGCCAGTGTCTCATGTGATTTACTCCTCATCATCCACGTGCTTGCTACCGAAGGAGCGCCACAACAACACCGGTATCACCATGGTAAATACAATAACTTCTTTGTAGGCACTGGCCCAGAAAGAGGAAAACGCTTCCAGTACACCCAGGAACAAAGCGCCCAGCAGGGTGACGGGGTAGCTGATCAGGCCGCCAAAGATTGCAGCCACAAAGCCTTTAAGACCAATCAAAAAGCCCGTGTCGTAGTAGATGGTCGTCACAGGCGCAATCAGCATGCCGGACAAGGCACCGATGGCCGCAGCCAGAGTGAAGGTCAGGGAGCCGGACATATTGGTGCTGATACCCACCAGACGGGCACCACGACGGTTCACCGCCGTTGCACGCAGGGCGCGACCGTAAAGGGTCTTACCAAAAAAGCCCCACAAGGCCAGAATCAGGACCACGCAAGCGCCCATCACAAAGAAGGTCTGTGCGGACCAGCTTACTGCGCCCAGGGACACTTCACCCTCCATGAAGGGAGGCGTGCGCCAGCCTTCCGGACCGAAGAACACCAGACCCAGCCCCGTCAACGCGAAGTGCACGGCGACCGAGGTAATCAGCAGCACCAGCACACTGGCTTCGGCGATAGGCTGGTACACCAGGCGGTAAACCATGGGGCCCAGGGGGATCACCACCGCCAGCGAGAACAGCACGGCAACCCACAAAGGCAGCTCCGAGCTGACAATGGCGGGAGCGGCAAAGTAAACCGCAACGGGGATCACGATATTGACCAGAAACTTGCGGGGCATGCCAGCCAGGCTGCGGCTGCGCAAGGCAGAGAGCAACTCCAGCAAGAACACCAGCGCACCGGCGATCAATAGCAAAATAACGGTTCCCGGCATGCGGCCATTGACCACAAAGGCCAGGGTCAAGGCGCCAAAGGTGACGAACTCACCTTGCGGGATAAAGATAACGCGGGTAACCAGGAAAACCAGAACCAGGGCGAGCCCGAGCAAAGCATAGATGGCGCCATTCAATATGCCATCCTGCAACAAAATTAAAGCGATGGTGGTATCCATGTCGGACAACATCCTGTACAACAAAAAGGGCAAAGGGCTTACGGCAAACGCAGGCCTGTAGCGGGAACGGGTGCCAGGCTCAGCCAGCACCCGCCTTGGAAAAAACCGGCTCTTGAGCCGGTTTTTGCCTGTCAGATATTACAGATCAGGCTGATACGTCCATTTACCGTCGACCACTTTCACAATCACGTGGGCACGCTTGTCCAGACCGGCGTGGTCCGTTGCAGACATATTGAACACACCTTGGGAAGCAGCCAGTTCCTTGGTTTGCTCCAGAGCATCACGCAGGGCTGCGCGGAACTCGGGTGTACCTGGCTTGGCGCCGGACTTCAGGGCTTCCGGAATGGCTTCGGTCACGAGCAGACCGGCATCCCACATGTGACCACCAAAGGTATTGATGGAGCCAGCACCGTACTTGGCTTCATATTTTTCCTTGTAGTCCATGGCGGTCTTTTTCACCGAGCTGCTGTCAGGCAGTTGTTCGGCAACCAGCAAAGGACCGGCTGGCAAGATCATGTCGTTACAGTCTTTGCCACACACACGCAGCACGTCGCTGTTGGCAGCACCGTGTGTCTGGTAAATGATGCCGGCGTAGCCACGGCCTTTCAGTTCACGCTGAGGCAAGGCAACAGGGGTACCGGAACCGGCGATCAGAACGGCATCAGGCTCGGTGCCCAGCAGCTTCAGAACCTGACCGGTCACGCTGGTGTCGTTACGGCCATAGCGCTCGGCGCCCAGCACCTTGATGCCTTTGGCTTGAGCGGCTTCGGTAATCACGTTCAGCCAGCCGTCACCGTAGGCATCGTTGTAGCCGATAAAGCCCAGGGTTTTAACGTTCTGCTTGACCATGGCATCGGCCAGAGCACCGGCCATCAACTGGTCATTCTGAGGGGTCTTGAACACCCAGGTACGGGCGCCTTCCACAGGATCAACAATCTTGGCGTTGGCGGCCACACTGATCATGGGAGTCTTGGTTTCGCCGGCAACGTCCACCATGGCCAGGGAACCGGGGGTCACGGACGTACCGATCACCACGTCGACCTTGTCGTCGGTAATCAGCTTGCGCATATTGCGTACGGCCACGGTGGTATCGGTGGCATCGTCCAGAACGATGTACTCGATTTTCTGGCCGGCCACTTCAGTAGGCAGCAGGCTGACTGTATTGCGCTCAGGAATGCCCAGCGAGGCCGCCGGTCCTGTCGCTGCCACCGTCACACCCACCTTGATCTGCGCGGACACGGCCACGGGCAGGCTCAAGGCCAGGGCTGCAGCCAATGTCGTCAGGCGACCAGTAGTAATGCAGTTCATCCTTTTCTCCCAAATTTTGTTCATTGTTGTGGACCGATTTAACGGTCAAAAAATCGTAATACAGATAATCACCAGCAGATACCAGAAACGTATCAAGTCACGAGAATTTCAGATATTGGTGTTTACCTTAAATATTAAAAGTTTAAATAGTGCACTAACTAAAGTGATAGCTCACTAATTAAGTGCCCTGTACCGCGATTTTCTTCACTGGAGAACCTACTGGAGGTCAGGAAGATCTGCACTTTGGAACCCTCTGTTCCAAACGCACTCTAATTGTCGATTACTATGTAGGACTGCACCCCCTGTAGGCATTGAACTGTTTTTCATAAGGCAGCACACGTGGAAAAAGTACGTAAAACAGACGCTGAGTGGCGCGCCCAGCTCAGCCCCGAAGAATTCTATGTCACCCGTCAGAAAGGGACGGAGCGCCCCTTTACCGGCCGCTACTGGGACACCACCACGCCCGGCATCTACCGCTGCGTCGGTTGCGGTACGCCCCTGTTTGCCTCGGACACGAAGTTTGATGCCGGTTGCGGCTGGCCCAGCTACTTCACGCCCCTGAACCCGGACAATGTGCGCGAGGAGCTGGATACCAGTCACGGCATGCGCCGTACCGAAGTGCTTTGCAATGTCTGCGATGCTCATTTGGGGCACGTCTTTGAAGACGGTCCCCCACCCACTGGGCTACGATATTGCATTAACTCTCTATCCATGACTTTTGAACCCGAAGCATGAAGAAGCTTTTATTTGATCTGTTCCCGCTGGTTCTGTTCTTTCTGGCGTTTCGCTTCTCCGACATCTATGTGGCAACCGGCGTGGCCATGGCTGCCTCGGTCCTGCAGATACTGTGGCTGAAGCTCACCAGCAAGGCGATCGAGACCTCGCACTGGATCAATCTGGCCGTCATTGTGGTCTTTGGCGGTGCCACCCTGTTTTTCCACAACGATGTCTTCATCCGCTGGAAGCCTACGGTGCTGTACTGGATCTTCGCGCTGGTGCTGCTGGGCGGACGTTACCTGATGCATCGCAATCTGATGCAAAAATTCATGGGCACCCATCTGGTCTTGCCCGGCCATGTCTGGGACAAATTAAACCTGGTCTGGGCGAGCTTTTTTGTCGCCATGGGCCTGGTCAATCTGTACGTTGCCTTCTCGGGCCACTTTACCGAATCGCAATGGGTCAACTTCAAGGCTTTCGGCCTGCTGGGTTTGATGCTGGTATTTGTCGTTGCCCAATCCTTGTGGCTGGGCCGCTACCTGCAAGACTCTTCCGATAACTCCACTCCCCCAAAATCTTGATTTCGCCATGACAGACGCACTTGCTTCCCTGATTCACGAACGGCTCCAGGCACTGGAGCCGTCGGAACTGGACATCATCAATGAGTCCCATCTGCACGCTGGCCACGCCGGTGCACAAGGTGGTGCAAGCCACTTTCGGGTGATCATCGCCTCGAAACAATTTGATGGAATTTCAACACTGGCACGACACAGACTTGTGTATGATCGCGTCCACGATCTAATGCCTTTCCCGATTCACGCATTGGCTATTCAAGCCAAAACCACCGCTTAAGGATGCTCATGAAACGTATTGCCGCATTTGCCCTGACCTGCGCTATGGCTGCTCCCGTCTATGCACAGACGATTGCCACCGTAAACGGCAAAAACCTCACGCAAAAAGACCTGGATCAGTTCGTCGCCGTTCTGGTCGAGCAAGGCGCCAAGGACTCGCCCGAGCTGCGTGAGCAAGTCAAACAGGAAATGGTGAACCGTCTGGCTGTGGTGCAAGCCGCTGAAAAAGCCGGTATCGACAAGACCAACCAGGTTCAGCAAGAGCTGGAACTGGCCCGCCAGAGCATTCTGGTCCGTGCCCTGATGGCTGACTACCTGAAAAAGAACCCCGTCACCGACGCCGACCTGACCAAGGAATACAACACCATCAAGGCGATGGAAGAAGGTCAGCAGGAATACAAGGTGCGCCACATTCTGGTCAAGGACGAAGCTGCCGCCAAAGATTTGCTGGCCAAGATCAAGTCCAAGAAAATCAGCTTTGCTGATGCCGCCAAGAAAGACTCCATCGACACCGGCAGCGGCCAGCAAGGCGGCGATCTGGGCTGGGCTCCTAGCTCTACCTACGTACCCGAGTTCGCTCAGGCTGTAGAGAAGATGAAAAAAGGCGAGCTGAGCGCTGCGCCTGTGCAGTCGCAATTTGGCTGGCACATCATCCAGGTGGACGATGCTCGCCCTGTGACCTTCCCCGCCATGGCCGAAGTGAAGCCTCAGCTGGAAGAAATGATGCGTCAGCGCAAGCTGGCCGAATACCAGCAAAAAATCCTGAAAGAAGCCAATATCAAGTAATGGCTTTGACAGCCGCTTTGTTTTCCCGATAAAGCGGCTGGCAGGAAAAACAAATATGGCGCCCTTGAGGCGCCATATTTGTTTGTAGTGAAGAGCTCCTTCACTGGAGGTGGTTCATGCGGTGACCACCAGCCCAGATCACTACTGAATCACTACCGGGACGATTCAAGCCACCAGAACTTCACGGCTCACCCCGTGCTATTCACCCGCCAGTAAAGCCAGGAACTGGACTTCGTCCAAAATAGTCACGCCCAACTCCTGCGCCTTGGTCAGCTTGGAACCAGCCTCTGCACCTGCCAGCACATAGGCCGTCTTTTTGGAGACCGAGCCACTGGCCTTGCCCCCTGCTTCCAATACACGGCGTGTAGCCTCGTCGCGGCTCATGCTGGGCAGCGTACCCGTAATGACCACCGTTTTGCCCGCCAGCGGCAGATTAGCGCTATTGGCGCGGGCTTGCGCCTGTTGAGGTGTGACCCCAGCCGCCAGCAAAGCATCCAGGGCCTCACGATTATGCGGCTCCTGAAAAAAGTGCCGCACGGAAGCCGCTACCACCGGGCCCACTTCATTGACTTGCAGCAGCGCTTCTTCATCAGCCTGCTCCAAGGCTTGCAAGGAACCAAAATGCTGCGCCAGATCGCGCGCCGTGGTCTCACCCACATGGCGAATACCCAAGGCGTAAATCAGGCGATTCAAGGCCGGCTCGCGCACCTTGTCGATAGCCTCGATCAGGTTCTCGGCCGACTTGCGTCCCATACGCTCCAGCAGTACCAGCTTTTCGACTTGCAACTTGAAGATATCGGCCAAGGTATGCACCAGCCCGGTTTCCACCAACTGATCCACCAGCTTTTCACCCAAACCTTCAATATCCAGCGCTTTACGGCTGGCGGCGTGAATCAGGGTTTGCTTGCGCTGGGCAGGACAAATCAGACCACCAGTACAACGCCAGGCAGACTCCCCTTCCAGACGCTCCAGAGCCGACTGACAAGCTGGACACTCCTTGACCATCTCGAAAGGCACGCTACTTTCGGGGCGCTGCTCCAACACCACAGCAACCACTTCCGGGATCACATCACCGGCACGGCGCACCACGACGGTATCGCCCGCTCGCACATCTTTGCGACGCACCTCGTCTTCGTTATGCAGCGTGGCATTAGTGACTGTGACACCGCCCACAAAGACCGGCTTCAAGCGCGCGACGGGCGTGACAACCCCGGTACGGCCTACTTGAAACTCGATACTCTCCACACGCGTCATTTCTTCTTGTGCGGGGAATTTGTGAGCAACGGCAAAGCGCGGCGCACGGGCCACATAGCCCAGAACACGCTGCGCAGCCAAAGAGTTGACCTTATAAACCACACCGTCAATTTCAAAGGGCAAATCGGGGCGACGTTGCTGGGTTTGACCATAGAAATCCAGCAGGCCCTGTACGCCCTTCACGACTTTACGGTCGCGGCTCAAGGGCATACCCAGGCTTTCCAGCCAGTCCATCATGCCCGATTGGGTATCACGGGGCAGGGCCTCGCCAGCGGGTTCCGCAAACAAGGCACTTTGTGGCTGATTCGCGGCAGGCATGGGGCTGACCTCACCCCAACCATAGGCAAAAAAGCGCAAAGGCCGTTTGGCAGTGATTTTCGGGTCCAGCTGACGCAAGCTGCCTGCGGCCGCATTGCGCGGATTCACAAATACTTTCTCGCCACGCTTGGTCTGGTTCTCGTTCAGGCGCTCAAAGTCCGCCCGGTTCATCAAAACCTCGCCTCGCACCTCCAGCACGGCGGGCAATTGTGCCGCATCGCCACGCAAGCGCAGAGGAATGGACTTGATGGTGCGAATATTGCTGGTGACGTCCTCGCCTGTGGTGCCATCACCGCGAGTCGATGCCTGTACCAACAGACCTTGTTCATAGCGCAGGCTGATCGCCAGGCCATCAAACTTGTATTCAGCCAGATAATCCACCCGACGATCCAAGCCGACTACACCTGCGTCGACCAGGGTATCAGCGACACGTTTGTCGAAAGCCTGCACTTCCTCGTCATCAAAGGCATTGCCCAAGGACAGCATGGGGACAGCGTGCTGAACCGTGTCAAAGCCGTCCAGAGGCGCTGCACCCACACGCTGTGTGGGCGAGTCCGGTGTAATCCATTCAGGATGCTCGGCTTCCAGCGCCAGCAGCTCGTTCATCAATGCGTCGTATTGCGCGTCCGAAATGCTGGGCGCATCCTGAACGTAATAGGCCCAGTTATGCTGGGCCAGTTCTTCATGTAACTGCTGTACTCGCTTCAAACTCACGAAAAAATCCTGCCTGTACGTTCCTGGCCTGCTGTAAAGCCAGCCTGCTCCAGGCGTTCGTACAGATTACTTAGTTGTTCATCAATGTTTTGGTCGGTGCTCTCGGGCAAGGGGCGACCTTGATCATCCAGCACCACGCCGTCCAGACGGCTGGCCAGATCACGGGCCACCGTTGCCATGCGGCTAAAGGCATGATCGTCCGCCGGGCTGTTGGGCAAATCCAGCAGCAAGTCGATACGCTCAATGCTGGCCGACTGAATATCTTTAGGCTGGACACCATCGAACATGGCGGTGAAACGGGGCTGCCCCGAATCTGCCAACCAGGCCAGTTGCTGGCCAAAGGGCAGAAAACCGGCATCCTTGACCATTTGAATCACGGACGAGGCAGGCATGGGGCCAGGCAAGCGCACCGACACGCCCACCAGGGCATCCAGATCAGCGCAGGTATTATCCAGGGCAGCCGCACGACGTAGCACATCATCCTGTTCCGGACCTTCTACCGAACCATCAAACTGCTGGGCCAGCGCTTGCGCAGCCATCCAGACCTGCGACCACTCAATCGCCGACAAGGGGCCACTACGGTTGGCCAGCAAAACGGCAATCTGCATGCTGGCGTAGGACTCGCCCGAACGCAGGCGGGCGCGATGACCGCCCCCTTCGCATTCCGCAAAATAACGCACAGGCTTGGCACCGGTACGCGATACCGATTGCAAGGCCTGAGCCAGATCCTGAGCATCCACGGGCTGGCTGAAACTGATATCGATAACGGCCTCAGTCGTGCAGTCGGCCTCGGCCGCATCGTGCTCACCATCAGCAGGCGCAGAATCGCCGCCACGCGTCATGCTGGGCTCGCGGCGTTCCAGCTCGGTGAGCTGGCTCATCAAGGGATCGGTATCCCCATCCGGGAATTGGCTTTGCATCTGCTGGCGCACTCGGCGGTCTTGCCACCAGTTAAAGACCACCACGAGCAAGATGAGCAAAATGCCCAATAAAATCAGTGCGATTTGCAAATCACTCATTGTCAGTTCCGTCGAATCAACACTAGCGGATTAAAAAAAACAGGCTTACACACTGCTCATTTGCATGGCAGCGTCTACGTCCACTGCCACAATTCGGGACACACCTTGCTCTTGCATGGTGACCCCGATCAGTTGTTTGGCCATCTGCATGGCAATTTTATTGTGAGAAATAAATAAAAACTGGGTTTGATCACTCATGCTGGCCACCAGATTGGCATAGCGTTCGGTATTCGCATCATCCAGTGGCGCATCTACCTCGTCCAGTAAACAAAAGGGCGCGGGATTGAGCTTGAAGAAGGCAAAAACCAGCGCTGTCGCTGTCAATGCCTTTTCACCACCAGAGAGCAAATGAATCGTGCTATTGCGCTTGCCTGGTGGCTGAGCCATGACCTGCACCCCAGCTTCCAGCACTTCATCGCCCACCATCGTCAGTTTAGCCTCTCCACCACCAAATAGCCTTGGGAAAAGCTCGCCAAAGTGCTGATTAACGATGTTGAATGTTTCCATGAGCAACTGGCGCGTCTCGCGATCAATCTTGCGAATCGCATCTTCCAGGGTCTCGATGGCATCACTCAAATCCTTATGCTGGGCATCCAGATAGGTCTTGCGTTCCTGGGCCGTAGTCAGCTCCTCAAGGGCCGCCAGGTTCACCGGACCCAGGCCTTCAATCTGGCGCGAGATGCGCTGCACTTCAGACTGCAACCAGCCCACACGCTGCCATTCCGGTGTCTTTTCCTGTAACAAGCTCCACAGTTCGGAACGGTTTACCTTTCTGCTGTCCAGCTGTTCAGCAAACTGTTCGACCGCCAGACGCGACGCTTGTTCCTGCAACTGCAATTCAGTGACTTGCTCGCGCAAGGGTGCCAGATTCTTTTCGTTCTCGGCACGGGCCTGTTCATGCTCACGCAATTGGGCAGCCAGCGTATCGAGTTGAATTTTTGCCAGACGAACGGCTTCTTCACGTTCGGCACGCAACTCCAGGGCATCTTGTAAACCGGCTTGTGCGGCGGACGCATCCAGATCCAGCAGTTCGCCTTGCAAACCTTCCAGCTGACCGGCCGTGCGTTGTGCCTGCTCCTGCGCCAGGGCCAGATTGCGCTGCAGTTCGGCCATGCGCTGCACCAAAGCACGCTCGGCAAACTGGGCATCATGCACGGCGCGCTCACGCTCGTGTACGGTACGGCGGGCCTGTTCTGCCTGTTCGGCGCCCTTCTCGCCTTCCATCTGCGCTTCGGCAAACACGCCCTGATGTTCGGCCAGCTCTTCATCCAGCGTTTCAAAGCGGGCCTCGAATTCCTCGCGGTTCGCCTGCAGCTCTTCGCGCTGTACTGCCAGTTCTTCCAGCTCTTCGTTGATGCGGCTACCACGCTCTTGCGACTGCTGCGCCTGTTGGGCCAACTTGGAGTGCTCCAGCTGCACATCGTGCATCCGAGCTGTCAGCTCGCCCACGCGGGCTCGGGCCGGAACCAGGCCGTTACGCACTTGCTGCAAGGCCATTTCAGCCTGGGTGCTGGTATGACCCAGTTCATCGACAATCAGTTGAGCGCCGCGCAGCTCGCGCTCCAGATGAGCAATTTCCTGCTGACGTGCCAGCATCCCGGCTTGTTCGGAGTCGGGTGCATAAAAGCGAATGCTGTGCTTATCCACCAAATGGCCGTCACGCACCACGATTGCCATTTGATCTGTCAGTTGATCGCGCAAGCTCAGGGCCTGCTTCAAATCCTGACAGACATAAACCTGGTGCAACCAATTATCCAGCAAGCTGCGCAAGCCGCCCTCTTGCTGACGCAACACCGAAGTCAACAAGGGTAAATCCAGGGCAGGCTTGACCGGCGCTCCCGCCTCGGGCAACTGATAAAAACTTAAACGGGCCGGTGGTGCATCACTGGCGAAAGCTGCGGCCATATCCAGGCGGCGCAGCTCCAAGGCCGTCATGCGCTCGCGCAGCACCGCCTCCAGCGCGGTTTCCCAGCCTTTTTCCACGTCCAGGCTTTGCCATAGACGCTTCATGCTCTCCAGCCCATGCTTGGCCAGCCAGGGTTCCAGAGTTCCCTTGCGCGCCACATCCTCCTGCAAACGACTCAAGGCCAGATGACGTGCTTCCAGACGGGCCATATCCTGCCCGCCTTGCAAGGCTTGCTCCTGCGCCTTCTTGCGCTCCTCTTCCAGTCGAGGAAGCTGGGCCTCCAGATGCTGCATATGTTCCTGAGCTTGCTGCAACTGATTTTGCAGCATGTTCAGATCGCCTTGCAGACGCTCCAGATTGTCCGGGTCCGGGGCATTGAGTTCGCGCAATTCCTGCTTCAAGCGCTCCTGACGCTGCTCCACACCTTGAATCTGGCGGTCGGCATCACGCTGTGATTGCGCAGCCAAGGCCAAATTCTGTTCCAGACGCGCCAAAGCCATGCGCATTTCGTCGCGACGCTGGGCTTGCTCGCGTACACGCAGCTCCAGATCGGGCAAGGCTCCTTGGGCCTCTTCCAGCAAGATCTGTAATTCTTCCAGCTTGACTGCTGCTTCCTCGCGTTGCTGTTCGCTGTTTTCCAGCTCCAGCTGGCAATGCTCCTGTTGCTCAATCCAGTCGTGCTGCTGTTGTTCCAGCTGCTCGCGGCGCTGCGCCATACGGCTACGCGAATCCAGCACGTGGCGGATTTCCGCTTCCAGGCTGGACACTTGAGAGCCGGCCTCATACAACTGGCTTTGCGCCAGATGCAAGGCATCGCCAGCCTGTAAATGAGCTTGTCGCTGCGACTCCAACGTGGATTCGGCATGCCGCAAACCGGCAATGGATTCTTCCAGCTTGGTCTGAGCCTGCTCAATCGCCAGGAAACGGGCTTTTTGATCGCTCTGTGCATTGGACTCTTTCAGCAGCCACAGCAGGTTTTGCTTGAGCTCACCGTCTTGCTGCAAATCACGATACTGGCGTGCCACTTCGGCCTGCGCCTGCAATTTCTCCAGCTGCGCATCCAGTTCTCTTTGAATGTCTTCCACACGCAGCAAGTTTTCACGAGTATCGCGCAAGCGGCTTTCCGTTTCGCGACGACGCTCCTTGTAGCGCGATACGCCCGCGGCTTCTTCCAGAAACACACGCAGCTCTTCCGGCTTGGCTTCAATCAGGCGGTTGATCATGCCCTGCCCGATGATGGCGTAACCCCGCGCCCCCAAGCCCGTACCCAGGAAGATGTCGTGAATATCACGCCGACGAACCGCCTGATTGTTCAGAAAGTAGCTGCTGGTCCCGTCCCGGCTCAGGACACGCCGTACCGAGATCTCGGCATAGGTGCTCCACTGCCCCGAGGCCCGCCCTTCAGAATTATCGAAAACCAGCTCAACCGATGCGCGGCCCGCCGGTTTGCGTTGCGAGGAGCCATTGAAAATCACGTCCTGCATGGACTCGCCACGCAGCTCGGAGGCTTTGCTCTCGCCCAGCACCCAGCGCACCGCATCGATGATGTTGGATTTTCCACAGCCGTTGGGCCCGACAACGCCAACCAACTGACTGGGAGTTGGGATGGAGGTCGGGTCCACAAAGGATTTGAAACCAGCTAGTTTGATCTGGGTTAGACGCACAGGGTAGAAGTCAGCTCAGAAAAGACCAATTTGAACAGGCGCACAGGCGCATCTTGATCTGCCCGGCACCGCGAGTCGTATGATACCGCAGCACCTGCCACCCACAGCAAAACACGCCAAAAAACAAATGAAAACCACGGCCCGACTGCTGGGATGATAAGGCAGTAAACTCCCCCTTGCCGTCAAGCCCTGTTTACCCTGCTTGGCAAGCAAGACAAGAGTGTCAGACAGGGCATTTACAATAGCGCTTTGCCAGCGCCCGCCCGGCCAGAAAATCCGCGCAGACAGATAGCCGCAATGAATTTCTGATACCACTGCCCCCGCAGTCCCTGTTATTCTTGCTCCCCATCTCTCTTCGTAAATTTCACACCGGCTCAGGCTTGGTCAGAAAAACCATGAGGAGCCGCCTTGAAAAGCTCCCCAGGCCTGACACCTGGCTTTGATTCGTGCTCTGCAGTCCCGAGACTGCACCTGTGGGCACACGTATTCGGGATGTATTTTGAATAAAGGATTTTATCTGGTCATGGCCGCGCAGGCATTGTCGTCAGTTGCCGACAATGCCTTGCTGATTGCCGCCATCGCCCTGATCGCTGACCTGCACGGACCTATCTGGATGGTCCCCATGATGAAATGGTGGTTTGCGCTGTCCTACGTGCTATTGGCCGCTTTTGTAGGGGCCTTTGCCGACTCGTATCCCAAGGGCCGGGTGATGTTCGCCACCAATGCCATCAAGCTGATAGGCTGTATGTTGATGTTCTGCCACCAGTACTTTGGCATGAACGACTCCCAGCAGCTGGTTCTGGTCTTTATCTCCTACACCCTGGTTGGTATCGGTGCTGCTGCCTACTCCCCTGCCAAGTACGGCATCGTCACCGAAATGCTCAAGCCCGAACAATTGGTCAAGGGCAATAGCTGGATTGAAGGGCTGACCGTTCTGTCCATCATCGGCGGCACCGTGCTGGGCGGTATTCTGATCAACCCGTCGATCGCCAGTTCGCTGGCCGAACACCCACTGATTGCACCTTTGGCCCAGACGCGTGCCGAAGTCGCTATCTTGCTGATTTCCTTTATCTATCTGTCGGCAGCGCTGTGCAACCTGCTGATTCCCCGCACCAATATCGACTACCCGCCCCAACAAAAGAACCCCATTCTGCTGCTCAAGGAATTCCGTACCTACGTACATATTCTGTGGCGTGACAAGCTGGGCCAGATCTCGCTGGCGGTAACCACTTTATTCTGGGGTGCCGGTGCCACGCTGCAATTCATTGTGATCGAATGGGGCGCTCAACATCTGGGATACCGTCTGGACCAGGCCTCGGTTCTGATGGGCGTGGCCGCATTGGGTACGGTCTTTGGCGCCGTTTTTGCGGCCCGCGTTCCCTTGAAGAAATCACTGGCCGTTCTGCCAGTGGGCGTGGCAATGGGCTTTGTGGTTCTGCTCATGCCTTTGGTGCACGAGAAATGGGCGGTCTACACCCTGCTGATGGGCATCGGCGGCTTGTCCGGCTTTTTCGTCGTTCCCATGAATGCCCTGCTCCAACATCGTGGCCACGTCATGTTGTCGGCCGGTCATTCCATTGCCGTGCAGAACTTCAATGAACAGCTGAACATTCTGTTCATGCTGGCGCTGTACAGCCTGCTGTTGTGGCTGCGTTTGCCCATCAACTACATCATTGTGTTCTTTGGCCTGATGGTAGCGTCCTTGATGACGGTATTCATCATCTGGAAAAACGCCAATCTACGCGCGCATCCCGAGCTGGAGGCCTGCATAGGCCAGGAAGGTCATGGGCAGGCCTTGACGGCCAAGTAAGGGACAGCCCCAAAAAGGCACTACACCCCAAAAGTTGGACTTGAATCCAATCTTTGGGGTGTTTTTCCATGATGACGTCTGACGAGGCAACCCAGCGCTAAAAGCCGCCTGCAAGAACTGAGATCAGGACTGGCCCTGCAACTCGCGCAGCAAGGACAAATCCCGCCAGGCATTGGCTTTGTGCTGCGGGCGCAGCAACAGCGAGGCAGGATGGTAAGTCACCACCAAAGGCAGGCTACGACCCTGGGCATCGGTATACGTCAGGGCCTGGCCCCGCAAAGCCTCCAGATCTTCATCACGACCACTTAGTGCCACCGCCGCCAAATGGCCAACGGCCAGCAAGCGACGGGGCTGTACCAAGCGAATTTGTGCATCCAGAAAGGCACGACACGCGGCTAGCTCTTCTTGGGTGGGTGGACGGTTGCCCAAGGGGCGGCATTTCACCAGATGCGTTTTATAGACCGAAGCATCAGGAATCGCGCTGTTAAGCATGGCTTGCAAAAGCAGACCGGCTTTGCCATCAAAAGGCTGGGCGCTGCGATCATCGCTGGTGCCCGGCGCTTCACCAATAATCATCCAGTCCGGCTCGGACAAGAGCTCTGAACCAAATACCACTTGAGCGCGGCCCGTATGCAAACCGCATTCCTGACAAGCCTGCACCTGCTCCAGCAAGCTGGCCATATCCTGGGCTTTTTCGGGCTGAATCAGTACAGCAGGCCGCTGCACCACTTCCTCCACAGGAGCCGCTGCAACAGGTCGAGCTCCGGATTTACGCAAGACCGCCAGCGCCTGATCACGCGCCGACATGGCATCAGTAGCCGCTGCGGGAGCTGAAACAGGCGCAGGGCTGACCGCATCATCCAGATTTCGGCCTGCAAACTGAGCCGTCTGCGGGGCCGCTGCGGCCTCTTGCGCAGGGGCTGCTGCTATGGTTGCGGATTGCCCAAGCGGCTGTGCCTGCGGCAGACGCGCCAGAAAAGCACGCTCCAGCCCCAACTCCAAAAGCCAGGTGCGTTGCAGAGGGGAGATAGGCTGAAAATCGATCATGCCCCTGCCTTGTTGGCCAGGTTCAGACTCATCAAGACCGCGTCTTCACGCAGTCCATCGCCAAGCGGGTAGTAGTTTTTACGCAGGCCGTCCGCCTTGAAACCGTACTTCTGATACAGGCCTATAGCTGGCGCATTCGAAGCTCGCACTTCCAGAACCACGCGCTCCAGCTGATGCTGACGAGCCCACTGCAGGCCGTCGTCCAGCAATTGCCAAGCCAGACCGCGCCGCTGCTGTTCAGGGGCCACCCCAATCAGCAAAAGCTCAATCATATCGGGAGCTTGCAGCCAAACGGCATAGCCTTGCACCTGGCCTTGTTTGTGAATGATCCGGGAGCAGTACGCGCTATTGCCCAGGGCATCCGTGAAGTTGCCTGCCGTCCAGGGATGGCTTTCCACACGACGCTCAATATCCAGCACGGCGGACACATGCCCGGCCTGCATGGCTTCAATTTGCAGAGGTTGATCCAGAGCCGCAGGGTTTCCACCCAAGCCCTGTTCACGCTCCTGAATGGTGTAAGCGACTTTCTCGCGCACATACAGCGGCATGGCCAGATCCGGGGAGATACCCCGCCCTTCGTCCAGATCATGCAAAGCCAAATGCGCCACGCTGGCACCTGTTGCACGCCATGCCTGACCCACCTCCCAGCCCTGTGCGAGAACAGCTGGGGCCAGATCAGGAAACTGCTCCAATGCGTCACCGACGACTTGAATAGGCTGGTGCTCTGCGATCAAACCTTCAGCCTGCAAACGGGCGATCCAGGTAGTGACCTGCGCGGCATCCAGCAAGACAGGACTTTGCAGCACGGACCAGGAGCTCTGGACTGTCCAGCAGTACACAGCCGCGTAGACCTCTTGCATGCGCGCATCCTGTGCGACCACATAGGCCTTGCCTTCTACCGGCGTGCCGCAAGCAGCAGCTGCCAACAAGGACGAGACCGGCAACACCGGCAAGTCCAGGGCAAAAGCCATGCCTTGAGCCACACCACAGGCCACGCGCAGGCCGGTAAAACCGCCAGGGCCTTGGCCGAAAGCAATCGCCGTCAGGGCGTGCCTATCCAGACCGGCCTGCTCCAGCAGTTGCTCGGCCATGGGCAAAAGGCGTTCGGCATGATCGCCACTACCTTCATGGCTCAGCTCCACCAGCGAAATACCCGCCTGGGTGCGAGACAACAAGGTCAGTTCACAGAGATTGGAGGAAGTCTCCAGGGCAAGAATATGTGCATCCATCGCGCTATTTTAGTTTAAGCAGACTCAAAATAGGCAGCTCCATGGGATCGGACAAGGACAAAACTGTCCACGACAGAATTTCGAGTGTATTTCTCTTCCAGCCGCTCTTTTCTTGACCTGACTCAATCAGGCCAGTCAGACTATTTGCCACCATATGATCTTCTGTAAAGCCAGTTCAAATCCGCTACAAGGCGCATAAATAGTACAAAACACTTAATGTGTAATATTTTTCTACACCCCCCTATACGCGCTTTCTGTTGCCTGTTACATTTTCGCTATGAATACGCCGACCCCCCCCCTCACCCGCAAAATCCTTGTCGTTGACGACGATCCCCGGCTGCGCGATTTATTGCGCCGCTACTTGTCTGAACAAGGGTTCAACGTTTTCGTCGCCGAAGACGGTAAAGAAATGGCCAAACTCTGGCAACGCGAGCATTTCGATCTGCTGGTATTGGATCTGATGCTGCCAGGCGAGGATGGCCTGTCCATCTGTCGTCGGCTGCGCGGCGGACACGACAACACTCCCATCATCATGCTCACTGCCAAGGCCGAAGAAATCGACCGTATCGTGGGCCTGGAGATGGGTGCCGATGACTACCTCATCAAACCCTTCAACCCCCGCGAACTGCTAGCCCGTGTCAACGCTATCTTGCGACGCCGTGGTACCGAGGAACACCCCGGCGCACCTAGTCAGGAAAATGAATCGATCGAGTTCGGCCCCTATGTGCTGAACCTGTCCACACGAACACTGACACGCAACAACGAAGTCGTCCCCATCACAACGGGCGAGTTTTCCGTGCTGAAGGTGTTTGCCCGTCATCCCAAGATCCCCTTGTCGCGCGACAAACTGATGGAACTGGCGCGTGGCCGCGAATACGAAGCTTTTGACCGCAGCCTGGACGTGCAGATTTCGCGTCTGCGCAAGCTGATCGAACCCAATGCCTCCAAGCCCGTGTTCATTCAAACGGTCTGGGGTCTGGGCTACGTTTTTGTTCCAGACGGCGGTAACTGACCTTGTCTTCCGGTCAGCAAGAAGGGCGGCCCGCCGTGGCCGCCCAACGCCGAGCAACGAAAAACTCGAGTATCCGGCTGGGTTTATTCAGCCGGTCTTTTTTATTGCTCGCAGCGTTGATGCTCGTCAGCCTGGGTGCCTGGCTGCAAGTATTCTTCAGTATGGAAGAAGGCCCACGCGCAGCCCAAATGGCGCAGCGCGTGGCGTCCATTGTCAGCATCACCCGCTCGGCCCTGGTGTACGCGCCCCCGGCGGTGCGCCCTGCCTTGTTGCTGGATCTGGCCACCAAGGAAAGTCTGCGCGTGCAACCACGCGAGAACACGGACGAACTTGAACCCCTGCCGCGCTCCAACTACTGGCAGCATGTCTCTACCGAAGTGCGTGGCGCACTGGGCAGCCAGACCTTGATCATGTGGTCGGTCAACAGCGTACCGGGCATCTGGGTTTCCTTTGATATCAATGAAGATCAGTATTGGCTGGTCTTTGATCGCGAACAATTAAGTCTGACTGCCGGCGTGGAATGGCTGGGCTGGGGCGCTACCGCCTTGCTGCTGGCCTTGATCGGTGCCGCTGTCAGTGTGCGTTTTGTGAACCGGCCTTTGGCTCAGTTGGCCAAAGTCGCTCAGCAATTGGCCCGTGGCGAAACTCCCAGCACTCTGCCTGAAAAAGGTCCGGTTGAAATCCGCGACATGAATATCGCCTTTAACCGTATGGCGCGCGACATTCGCCAGACGGAGGCCGATAGAGAAATCATGCTGGCCGGTATTTCGCACGACTTGCGCACACCGCTGGCGCGCATGCGTCTGGAAATTGAATTAAGCCAGGTCTCGGACGAAACCCGCGCCGCCATTGACGAGGACCTGGCCCAGATTGACCACAGTATTGGTCAGTTGATGGAATACGCCCGTCCCGCTACGGCTGTCCCTGAACATGGCATTGATGTTTCCGCCGTGCTCAATGACGTCTACGAACGCGAACGCACGCATACAGAATCGCTGGGTGGAATTTTGACGGCTTCCGTCGAACCCAATCTGTATGCCCGCATCAGCGCCCACGACTTGAAACGTATCGTCTCCAACCTGATCGAAAATGCCCGTCGCTATGGACGCAGTCCTGAGGATGATCGGGCACGCATTGAGCTGTCGGCGCATCAGCATGGCAATATTCTGGTGATTGCCGTCAAGGATCAGGGAGCCGGTATTGAAAAGGGCGATATCCAGCGCCTGCTGCGCCCCTTCTCGCGCGGAGTCTCTGCACGCACAGGCGTCAGTGGCGCAGGCTTGGGGCTGGCTATTGTGGAGCGTTTGCTGGGACAAGTCGGAGGTCACTTTGAGCTGGTCAGTGCTCCGTCCGAGGGCTTGACCGCGCGCATTCAATTGCCCCGCATCCGCGCCAGTCGTAATGCGCCTGGAACCCAGGGCGATAAAGACTCCAAAGCCATCTGAGTACCTTGAGCCTTAGGCAGGGGATAGCCCTTGCCCAAGGCCGGGCTCAGTCCCGAGCCCGATCAAGCGCGGTACAACAGGGCGACTGAGGTCACTGCAATCCCTTCCTGGCGTCCCACAAAACCGATCGCCTCATTTGTTTTACCCTTGATGTTCACACTGCCGGGTTCCAATTGCAGATCGGCCTCGATATTGGCCACCATCGCCGGAGCATGTGGTGCGATCTTGGGTTTTTGCGCATGAATCGTGGCATCCACATTGCCTACCAACCAGCCCGCCGCGCGTACCTGTTCATACGCATGACGCAGCAGCACTCGACTATCGGCACCCTTGTATTTTGGGTCCGTGTCCGGAAAGTGACGACCAATATCCCCCAGACCCGCCGCCCCCAAAATCGCATCGGTAATGGCATGCAGCAAGGCATCGGCATCCGAATGCCCCATCAGGCCATGCGTATGCGGAATGGTGACGCCGCCCAGAATCAAAGGCCGGCCTTCGCACAGTACATGCACATCAAAACCTTGTCCTACGCGAATTGGCATGCTCATAACCATTTCTCCATCAATTCAAAATCTTCAGGCCAGGTGACTTTAAAATTCCGTGCCGAACCCAATATCAATAAGGGTTGGCTGCCCGCCAACTCCATGGCGCTGGCCTCATCCGTCACCGCAAAACCCTGTTCTTTAGCCATTTCCAAGGCCTCGCGCAAGTCGTGGGCGGGAAACAACTGGGGGGTCTGCGCTAACCACAGTCCGTCTCTGTCCACCGTTCCCTGCACCGCGACCGGCTCGGCGGGTGTTGCGCGCTTGACGGTATCAGGCACGGGTAAAGCCAGCAAGCCACCGCGTTGCGCCTGCAAGCAGGCATCAATCAGCCGCGCCAAAGCCTGCCTGGGCAAACCGGGACGAGCAGCATCGTGAACCAGAACCCAGGCTTGTTCGTCCTTATCCAGACTCTGCAAGGTATTGAGGACTGTTTCTGCCCGCGTTTCCCCACCACAAGGCAGACAAATCGTGCGCGGCAAGCCTTCCAGTGCGGCGGCGGCCCAGGTATCACCGGGGGCCACGGCCACCCGAACCTGGCTGATGCGCTCATCAGCCAGCAAAGCCTGTACCGAGCGGCGCAACATGGGCTGCTCACCCAGCAAACGGTATTGCTTGGGCAAGCCTTGCGCCTTCGTGGCAGAATCCAGGGCGCGCGAACCGATACCGGCGGCTGGAACAATTGCAATCAAGGTAGTCTTCATAGGTGGGTGATTTTATAATGACAATCCTGATGGAAACCGAAAAACAGCACTCCCTGTCCCTGCCCAGCACTCAAGATGTGCTGGCCGCCTTACGCCCCGGTCAACGCTATTCGCAACCCATGCCTCCTGGCTCGGGCGATGCCTGCCTGATTGCCGACCTGGCCCGCCAGCATAAAGCGCCTATTCTGGTGCTCTGCGCCGACCCCTTGACGGCTCAAAGACTGGCCGAGGAAATCCTGTTGTTTGGCCCCGCCCTGCGCGTGCGCCAACTGCCGGACTGGGAAACGCTGCCCTATGACAGCTTCTCTCCCCACCAGGATTTGATCTCCGAGCGTTTGCGCACCTTGCATGCCCTGACCATGCACGAGGTCGATGTGCTGACGGTTCCCGTCACCACCGCCCTGTATCGTCTGGCACCGCCCTCCTTTCTGGCCGCCTACACTTTCTCATTCCGCCAGGGCGACGCACTGGATGAGGCGCAACTGCGCGCCCAGTTGATGCTGGCGAACTACACTCATATGACACAAGTCAGCGCTCCAGGCGAATTCAGCATTCGCGGTGGCCTGATTGACCTGTTCCCTATGGGTTCAGTGCTGCCTTACCGTCTGGACCTGTTCGACAACGAGATTGAAAGCATACGCAGCTTTGATATCGACACCCAGCGCAGCCTGTATCCGGTCAAGGAAATCCAGCTGCTGCCCGGTCGTGAATTCCCCATGGACGAAGAGGCGCGCACGCAATTCCGGGCGCGTTTCCGCGAGTTCTTTGAGGGCGATCCGTCACGTGCCCTGCCCTATAAAGATGTAGGCAATGGCATTGCCTTTGCCGGTATTGAATATTATCTGCCGCTGTTCTTTGAAGAAACGGCCACCTTGATGGACTATGTGCCGCAAGGCAGTCTGGTCATTACTCACGGGGATGCACAAAACGCGATCGGCCGCTTCCAGAGCGACACCCATAGCCGTTTTTCTTTCCTGAAGAACGACCGTGAACGCCCGATTCTGCCGCCGGAAAGCCTGTTTCTGTCAGACGAGCAGTTCTTCAATGGCATCAAACCCTTTAGCCGTCTGAATCTGAACACGCAAGCTGATGATCAGCCTATCGCCCACCCGGACTTTGAGGCTTTACCTGTGGTGGCGGTCAACCGACGCGACAAGGATCCTTTAGCTCAATTACGGCAAGAGGTACTGGACCCGAAAAACCGGACGGTATTATGTGCCGATTCGGCGGGCCGTCGGGAAACTCTGCTGCAAATGCTGCGTGAGCACGATTTGTCGCCCGCGGCAGATTGCCAGAATCTGGCCGACTTTCTAGAGTCAGACGCCGCCTTTGCCCTGGTCGTCGCCCCCCTGTCACGTGGTTTTGCGCTGGTGCACGACAGCCTGAGCCTGCTGACTGAAAACGACCTCTATCCCACCCAGACACGCACCCAAAGCAGCCGTCGCCGCAACGAGCGCAGCAGCGATGTGGAAGCCATGGTGCGGGACCTGTCCGAATTGCGCGAGGGCGACCCGGTGGTTCACGCCGAACACGGGATTGGTCGCTACTGCGGCCTGAAAGAAATGGACCTGGGCGAAGGCCCGGTCGAGTTCCTGCACCTGGAATACGCCAAAGGCAGCACTTTGTATGTGCCCGTAGCCCAGTTGCACGTGATTGCCCGTTACAGCGGTGCTGATCCCGAGCATGCACCTTTACACCAGCTCGGCTCCGGCCAATGGGATAAGGCTCGCCGCCGTGCTGCGAAACAAGCACGTGACAGCGCTGCGGAATTGCTGGCCCTGTACGCTCAGCGCGCCGCCCGTGAAGGCTTCAAGTTCAAGCTGCCGCTCAATGATTATCAAGCCTTCTCCGAAGGATTTGGCTTTGAGGAAACACCGGACCAGGCTGCTGCCATTGAAGCCGTCGTGAACGATATGACGTCGGGCCAGCCTATGGATCGTCTGGTCTGCGGGGATGTAGGCTTTGGGAAAACCGAAGTCGCTCTGCGTGCCGCCTTCCTGGCCGTAGCCAATGGCAAGCAAGTTGCCTTGTTGTGCCCGACCACCTTGTTGGCTGAACAACATGCGCAGACCTTCTCGGACCGTTTTGCCGACTGGCCTATCCGTGTTGCCGAGCTGTCCCGCTTCCGCTCGACCAAGGAAACCCAGGCTGCAATTGCAGGCCTGCGCGACGGCAGCGTGGATATTGTGATTGGTACGCACAAGATCCTGTCCTCGGATGTGCGTTTCAAACAACTGGGCCTGGTCATCATCGACGAGGAACACCGCTTTGGTGTGCGCCAGAAAGAAGCCTTGAAGCAACTGCGTGCCGAAGTCGATATCCTGACCCTGACCGCCACTCCTATTCCACGTACCTTGGGCATGTCCCTGGAAGGCATACGGGACTTTTCCGTGATTGCCACGGCACCACAAAAACGTCTGGCGATCAAGACCTTCGTGCGTCGTGAAGATGGCAGCACCATACGTGAAGCACTGCTGCGCGAATTGAAACGCGGTGGCCAGGTCTACTTCCTGCACAACGAAGTCGAAACCATTCACAACCGCCGTGCCCGTCTGGAAGAGCTGGTGCCGGAAGCCAGTATTGCAGTGGCCCACGGCCAAATGCCGGAGCGCGAACTGGAAGCCGTCATGAAGGGCTTTTACCAGAAGCGCTACAACGTGCTGCTGTGTACCACGATTATTGAAACCGGCATTGACGTGCCGACTGCCAACACCATCGTCATTCACCGTGCGGATCGCCTGGGTCTGGCTCAGCTCCACCAGTTGCGTGGACGCGTGGGCCGTTCCCACCACCAGGCCTATGCCTATCTGCTGACCCCTGGCGAGGATGCCATCACCAGCAATGCGAAGAAGCGGCTGGAGGCCATTCAAGCCATGGAAGAGCTGGGTGCAGGCTTTTTCCTGGCCATGCACGATCTGGAAATTCGGGGCGCCGGGGAAGTGCTGGGCGAATCCCAGTCCGGCGACATTCAGGAAGTGGGCTATTCCATGTATGCGGATATGCTCAATACCGCTGTCAAAGCCCTGAAAGCCGGTGAAGAACCTGACCTGGATTCGCCCTTTGCCTTGGAGTGCGAAGTGAATCTGCACACCTCCGCCCTGCTGCCGGCCAACTACTGTCCGGATGTGAACGCCCGTCTGGGACACTACAAGGCCCTGTCACACGCCCGTACCGAAGACGACCTGATCCATATCCATGAGGAGCTGATCGACCGCTACGGCCTGCTGCCAGAAGCCGGCGAAAACCTGCTGGCCGTGCATCGCCTGCGCATCAAGGCCGAACCGCTGGGGATTGTGAAAATCGATGCCAGCGAAGCTCAAGCGACGATTCAGTTTTCTTCCAAGCCCAATGTGGACGCGGTCAGCATTATTGAGCTGGTGCAGAAAAACAAGCAGGTCCGCCTGACTGGGCCAGACAAGCTGAAAGTTGAAATTACCAAAGGCGAGGAAATCAAGAACCGCATTCAGGCCGTGCGCAATGTCTTGAACAGCTTGCGCAAAGAGAAGTAAGCCTTAACAACATGGCTGGACGTAAAAAAGAGCGCTGCCCTCTCGGACAGCGCTCTTTTATTTTTGACAGTCAAACTCCTGCCTTGTGCATTTACGCTGGTGAGCTGGAAGGCCTATATACAGACCAACTCTTGGTAAGCCTTGAGTTTGCGGCGCTCACCTTCATTTTTTCGCCAGACTACGCTGACAATCCGCCGACATCAAACGTCCAAACGGAACCAGTTCAACACAGCATCCAGCGGTGAATGATTCAAGGCGAAGCTGGCTTGCTCCTGCACCACAGGTTTGGCACGATAAGCTACCGAGTACTTGGCCTTGGACATCATGGGCAAGTCATTGGCACCATCGCCAATCGCAATACATTGCTCTGGACCAGCACCCAATTCAGCCGCCAATTCCTGCAGGAAACGCGCTTTAGCCTGACCATCCACAATCGCGCCCAACACTTTACCGCTCAGCTTGCCATCCACCACTTCCAAGGTATTGGAGTGGGCGTAGCTCAGACTGAAACGGTCTTTCATACGCTCGGTGAAGAAGGTGAAGCCCCCCGACACCAGCAAGGTTTTCACCCCGTGGGCATGGGCCGTCGCAATCAAACGATCCGCACCCAGATTAGGCTGCAAGCGCTCTTCATAGACGCGAGTCAGATCGCTGACGGGCACACCTTCCAGAAATGCGACACGGCGATTCAGACTTTCGGTGAAGTCCTTGATTTCGCCGCGCATGGCCGCTTCGGTAATTGTGGCAACCTGCTCCTTGCGGCCAGCCATATCGGCGATCTCGTCAATACACTCGATATTGATCAGCGTGGAATCCATGTCCATTGCCAGCACACGCATTTCTTTCAGGCGATCAATCTGCTCCAGAAAGGCAAAATCCATCGCGCCGGTCTTGCACAGGGCCTGCACCTCAGCGCGCTGCGTAGCATCAGCACCCAACAGACGCACGGCGGTAGGACCCAGCTCCTGCACTCCATCGGCCTGCACCACTGCCGCAATTTTTTCGATGATGGCGCTATCCAGGCGCGGCCCTTGAAGAATGAGATGAGACATCAGATCGTCCACAAAGCAAGAAAATACGGCACAGCCACTGTGCCAAAAGACGATTATTGTAGCCTGCTGCAGCCCCGGCACGGCCCTGCCTGCAAGCGACAATGTCAGTTTTCAGCCTGAACTCATCCTGCTACGATAAAAGCTATCGCGAAATGACCAAGGACGCCCTCCATGTACATCTGGCCCAACAATACCTTGCTGGATCTGCTCCACATCGAACATCCCATCGTCCAATCCCCTATGGCTGGTGCCCAAGACAGCGAGCTGGCCATTGCCGTTGCTCGTGCAGGCGGCCTGGGCTCGCTGGCCTGCGCCATGCTCAGCCTGGAGCAAATTCGCGAGCAAGTCGGCTTGTTCAGAAAAGCCGTATCGGCTCCTATCAACCTGAACTTCTTTTGCCATGAGGATCTGCGCCTGGAGCCAGAAGCCCTGCAAGAGTGGCGTCTACGTTTGATGCCCTACTACCAGGAATACGGCCTGGACCCGAATCAGGAATTGCCCAAAGCGGCACGTGCGCCCTTCTCCAGCCAACATGCTGAACTGGTCGAGGAACTGAAACCTGAAGTGGTCAGCTTCCACTTTGGCCTGCCCTCCCCCGAACTGGTGCAGCGCGTGAAAAAAGCCGGTGCTCTGATCATGTCCAGCGCGACCACGACGGCGGAAGCAGTCTGGCTGCAAGAGCACGGTGCCGACATCATCATCGCCCAGGGTCTGGAAGCCGGTGGTCACCGTGGCGTGTTCCTGGACAACAAGGTGCATACCCAAGTAGGCACCATGTCCCTGGTTCCCCAGATTGCCGATGCGGTCAGCATTCCCGTGATTGCGGCCGGTGGCATTGCCGATGGTCGCGGTATTGCCGCAGCCCTGGCCCTGGGTGCCAGCGCGGCGCAAATTGGCACTGCCTACCTGTTCTGTCCTGAATCCAAGATCACTCCGCTGCATCGCGAAGCCCTGTCCAATAGTCGCTCGGATGGTACAGCGTTGACCAATCTGTTCTCCGGTCGCCCTGCTCGCAGTATCCGCACTCGCCTGATGGATGAAATCGGTCCTTTAAGTACCAGTGCTCCAGTATTTCCCCATGCAGGTTCGGCACTCAGCCCGCTGCGTATCGAAGCCGAAAAACAAGGCCGTACCGAGTTCAGTTCTCTGTGGAGCGGACAAAGCGCTGCCTTGGGTCGCACCCTGCCTGCCGAGCAACTGACACTGGTCCTCGCCCAAGAGGCTCAGGGCGTCTGCAAGCGCCTGGGCGTAGCTGGCGCTACCCACGCACCTCTGGACAAGCCTTGATCGATTCTGCGGGCTGCACACATGGTCTGCGGCCCTTCATCAGCATCAAGCCCCCCGCTGATGACGCAACACAGAAAATCAGGACAAAAAAAACCTCGCAAAATTGCGAGGTTTTTTTCATGCAGTCAGCACTATTCAAACTTGCCCTTGGGGTGGCGCATCAAATAGCGATACACAAAGCCGGGATACGCCATCACCAAAAACAGAGCAAAGGTAATGGTGTAGAACACCCAGGTCTGCTTGAATGGATTACCGATGCTGGCTTCAAACGCAAAGCCGAAGGCACCCACAATCCCGTAAAACGCGCAGACTTCCAGAAGGCGAGGAAAAAAGCCTTTGGAAACTTTCTGATTCCGAGAGCGCCATGCCGGAAAGTAAAACATGGCCCCCACCAACACCAGGCCCAAAAGCAGCTTGCCCAGCATGACGGGCAAGGAGTTCAGGCCGGAACTGGAGGCAATCACCGTGTAGATTCCCAGACCCAGTGCAGCCAGCACGGCCAGGTACACAAGGCCGACAATCAGCTGCAACCAGGGCGAGAGTCCTGAACGCTCGCCCGGCAAGGACCAAGGCAAAACCAGCAAGGGCTTTTCCACGAAAAACGGCAGGTTTGCCGTAATCACGGACAGAACGATCAAGACCCAGATGGAAAGGCTTTGGTCCATAGTGCTACCTACTTAAAACTGCAAGGACGACTGAATCACGCGGATGCAGGTATCCATCAAACCGCCAGGCAACAAGCCCAGACCGATAATCAGAACACCGTTCACCAGCATGACCAGCTTGGTCAGCAAGCCTGTTGCCACAGGATGCTCTTCACCTTCGGGTTCGTCGAAGTAAACAACCTTCACGACACGCAGGTAGTAGAAAGCACCAATCAGGGACATGATCACGGCAAACACGGCCAGCCAGACATAGCCCGCACCCACCACAGCTTGCAGAACACTCAGCTTGGCAGCAAAGCCGGACAGCGGAGGAATACCAGCCAGGGAGAACATGGACAGCAGCCAGATCAAGGCCAAACCAGGGTTGCGACGGTTCAGGCCCTTCAGGTCGCTGATGTTTTCACATTCAAAACCGCGACGGCTCAGGATCAGGATCAGACCGAAAGTGCTCAGGGTGGTCAGAACGTAGATCACCACATAGAACAGCGAAGCACCGTAGGCTTGAGAGTGAGTCTCGCCATTGAACACACCAGCCAGCAAGCCCAGGAAAATGAAACCCATGTGCGAGATGGTTGAATACGCAAGCATACGCTTGAGATTCTTTTGCATGATCGCCGTCAGGTTACCCAGAGCCAGCGACAGCACAGCCATGATCAGCAACATGGGCTGCCAGTCCACGGCAATACCGTGCAGAGCCTCAACCAGGAAGCGCATGGTTACGGCAAAAGCAGCCAGTTTAGGAGCAGCACCGATGATCAGGGTAACGGTAGTAGGAGCGCCTTGATAGACGTCCGGTGTCCACATGTGGAAAGGAGCCGCCGTCAATTTGAAAGCCAGACCGGCAACCACAAACACCACACCGAAGACCAGAGCCAGACGCTCGGCTTGACCGTTGGAGATGACTTCAGCGATGCGCGGGAATTCCAGGTGGCCGGTAGCGCCAAAAATCATGGACATACCGTACAGCAAGATACCCGATGCCAAAGCACCCAGCACGAAGTACTTCAAAGCCGCCTCAATGGACTGACGGTGTTCACGACGCAGCGCAACCAGTGCGTACAGCGCAAAGGACATCAGCTCCACACCCAGATAAGCGGTCAACATGCTGTTGGCCGAAATCATGATCATCTGGCCCAGCAGGGCCATCAGAGTCAGGGTGTAGAGTTCACCACCGCGTTCCATCATGTCGCGCTGTTCAGCGTACTCACGACCGTAGATCAGGGTAGCGGCTACCGCAGCACACGAAAGCAGCTTCAGGAAGTGCGCCAGCTCGTCTGCGACGAACAGGCCACCAAACGAGACACCGCTCACACCCTTGGACCACTGCCAGGCTACGCTGGCCGCAACCACGGCAAGCGTCAACAGGCTCAGAACAAACGTCGAGTGGCGCTGTTTGTGTTTGCTGAAAGCATCAAAAATCAGCACACACGAAGCCAGAACCAGGAGCAGGATCTCGGGCAAAGCCAGAGAAAAGTTAAAGGTAGTATCCATAGTGATTCGGCCTACAGTTTCGAGATGGAGACGTGTTGCAGCAACGCTTCAACCGAAACGTGCATGACCTCGGTAAATGGCTTGGGATACACACCCATGCCCAGCACCGCAATCGCCATTACGCCAAGAACGAAGAACTCACGGCCACTCAGGTCGCTCATGCCGGCAACATTGTCGTTACCCACGGGGCCAAAGGCCACGCGCTTGAGCATCCACAGCGAGTAAGACGCGCCTGTAATCAGCGCTGTTGCTGTCAACAGACCGATCCAGAAGTTGTACTCCACCGCGCCCATGATGACGGTGAACTCACCGATAAAGCCGCTGGTGCCTGGCAAACCGCTGTTGGCCATCGAGAACAGCACAAAGAAGGTAACGAAACGAGGCATCACCTTGACCACACCACCGTAATCGGCGATTTGGCGACTGTGCAAACGGTCGTACAGAACACCGATACACAGGAACATGGCACCGGACACGAAACCGTGCGAGATCATTTGCATGATCGCGCCTTCCATACCCGTGGTGTTGAACACGAAAAAGCCCAGTGTGACAAAACCCATGTGAGCCACAGAGGAGTACGCCACCAGCTTTTTCATGTCGTCCTGAACGATCGCAACCAGACCAATGTAGATCACCGCGACCAGGGACAAGGCAATGATGATTCCGGCCAGACCTTGCGAAGCATCAGGAGCGATGGGCAGGGAAAAGCGCAGGAAACCGTAAGCACCCAGTTTCAACATGATGGCAGCCAGTACCACGGAACCACCAGTAGGTGCTTCCACGTGGGCATCCGGCAACCAGGTGTGGACAGGCCACATAGGCACTTTCACAGCAAAAGCCATGAACAGGGCAGCAAAGATCAGCACCTGAGTGGTGTAATCCAGCGGCACTTTATGCCAGGTCAGGATATCGAAGGTACCGCCGGACACATTCCACAAGTAGATGAATGCGATCAGGGTCAACAGCGAGCCGAGCAAGGTGTACAAGAAGAACTTGACCGATGCATACACGCGGTTCGGACCACCCCAGATACCGATGATCAAGTACATCGGGATCAGCGTGGCTTCAAAGAACACGTAGAACAGCAAGCCATCCAGAGCGGCAAACACGCCAACCATCAGACCCGACAGGATCAGGAAGGCACCCATGTATTGCGCCACGCGGTTCTTGATCACCTGCCAGCCCGCCAGCACCACGATCACCGTGATGAAAGCGGTCAGCAGAACAAACCACATGGAAATACCGTCCACGCCAAGGTGGTAATTCACCTTGAAGGCATCAATCCAGGGGGCCAGCTCGACAAACTGCATGTCGGCTGTACCGGGATTGAAGCCCGTGTACAGAGGAATAGTGACAACAAGACCGGCAATCGAACCCAGCAGAGCCAGCCAGCGGGTGAAGGTGGGACGATCATCACGCCCCAGAGCCAGCACCAACAGGCCAGCGACGATAGGTACGAAAATCGCCAGCGTTAACCAAGGAAGAGTAGAAGACGCCATATCGCTAGCCATTTACCGAACTCGCCAATACAAAAAAGGTTAAGAGCGCCAGGATCCCGAGGATCATGGCAAAGGCGTAGTGATAGACATAGCCGGACTGGATATGACGGCTGATTGCAGCCACCCAGCCCACTACGCGTGCACTACCGTTGACCACCAGGCCGTCAATCAGACCGCGGTCAGCACCTTTCCAGAGGCCCGTACCCAGGCAGCGAACGCCACGAGACAGCACTTGCTCGTTGAACCAGTCAACGTAGTACTTGTTCTCCAGGATACGGTAGATAAAAGAGCAGTTCTTTTTGATAGCGGCAGGCAAAGCAGGATTAACCAGGTACATGTACCAGGCCACCACAGCACCAGCCACAACCAGCCAGAATGGCAGTGTGCCAAAACCGTGTATGGCGTAAGCCATCCAGTCGGTCCAGTGCTCGGCCAGCGTTGCCATTGCAGGGTGGTCAGGCAGAACCGTCACAATGCCTTCAAAGTAGCCACCGAACAGCAACGGATCAACGAACCAGATACCGGCGAAGATCGACGGAATGGCCAGCAGAACCAGAGGCAGCGTAACCACCCAAGGCGACTCGTGAGGATCGCCACCGTGAGCGTGATGGTCGTCGTGACCATGCGACTCGTCGTGCTTGACGTCACGGAAGCGCTCTTTGCCGTGGAATACCAGGAAGTACAGACGGAAGGAGTACAGCGAGGTGACGAACACACCGATCAGTGTGGCGTAGTAAGCGTAGGTCGAACCCCAGATACCGGCTTCGCCTGCGGCTTCGATGATGTGCTCTTTCGAGTAGAAACCCGAGAAGAACGGCGTACCAACCAGAGCCAGCGTACCGATCAGGAAAGTCAGCCAGGTAATAGGCATGTACTTGCGCAGACCACCCATATTGCGGATGTCCTGATCGTGGTGCATACCGATAATCACCGAACCAGCGCCCAGGAACAGCAAGGCTTTGAAGAAAGCGTGTGTCATCAGGTGGAACACGGCAGCCGAGTAAGCCGAAGCACCCAGAGCGACCGTCATGTAACCCAGCTGGGACAAGGTGGAGTAAGCCACAACGCGTTTGACGTCGTTCTGGATAATACCCAGCAAGCCCAGGAACAAGGCACCCGTTGCACCGATCACGATGATGAAGGACAGCGCGGTTGTCGACTGTTCAAACACAGGCGAGAAACGAGCCACCATGAAGATACCGGCCGTCACCATGGTCGCGGCGTGAATCAGCGCCGAGATAGGAGTAGGACCTTCCATGGAGTCAGGCAGCCAGCTGTGCAAAGGAACCTGAGCCGATTTACCCATGGCACCCACAAACAGGGCCAGAGCAGCAACGGTCAGCAATTGCCAGTCGGTACCGGGGAATGTCATGGTGCTCAGTTCCTGAACCTTGGCGAACACGTCGCTGTAGTTCATGGAGCCGGTGTAGGCGTAGAGCAAGCCAATACCCAGAGCAAAACCGAAGTCACCCACACGGTTGACCAGGAAGGCCTTCATGTTGGCAAAAATTGCAGTCTTGCGCTCGTACCAGAAACCGATCAGCAGGTAAGACACCAGACCCACCGCTTCCCAACCGAAGAACAGCTGCAGCATGTTGTTGGACATGACCAGCATCAGCATCGAGAAGGTAAACAACGAGATGTAGGAGAAAAAGCGCTGGTAGCCCGGATCATCTTTCATGTAGCCAATGGTGTAGATATGCACCATCAGCGACACGGACGTCACCACCACCATCATCAGAGCAGTCAGCTTGTCGATCAGGAAACCGATATCCCACTGAATGCTGCCAATGGTGATCCAGGTGTAGACCGGACCGTTGAAGGTCTGACCTTCCAGAACCTGCAACATGACCATGACCGAGCCGATAAAGGAAATCAGCACGCCCGCGATCGTAATCAGGTGAGCGCCTGTCTTGCCGATAAATCGACCCAGAAAGCCGGTACCGAACAAACCGGCTAGCGCCGAACCCACCAGGGGAGCAAGCGCAATCGTTAAGTAAAGATTTATGGAGTTCATTAGTGTGCTATCCCATCAACCCTTGAGCTGGTCGAGATCCTGGACATTGATCGAATTAAGGTTACGGAACAACAGAACCAGAATTGCAAGACCAATGGCCGCCTCGGCCGCAGCGACCGTCAGGACGAAAAAGACAAACACCTGACCTGCCTCGTTGCCCATCCAGGTGGAGAAGGCCACAAAGTTCATGTTGGCCGACAAAAGAATCAGCTCAACAGACATGAGCAAGATAATCAGGTTGCGACGGTTCAGGAAAAAGCCGAACAGGCCGATCGTGAACAGCACAGCGCCCAGGACCAAATAGTGCGCAAGCGTCAGCGTCATCATCATTTGTCTCCTGGCACGACAGCGTCAGCCGAACTGGACGCCGACGGCTTTTCGGTTTGAGAAGGAATGGAAACCATGCGCAGACGGTCTTGCGAACGAACCTTGACTTGTTCGCTGGAGACGGTGCGTTTGACACCTTCACGTTTACGCAAAGTCAGTGCAATGGCCGAGATCATGCCAACCAGCAGCACAATGCCACCGAGCAACACCGCCAGCACGTACTGGGAGTACATCAACTCGCCAATAACACGGGTGTTGTTGTAGTCCGCAGCCACCGCGGCAGCAGGTGCCGTTGTGAACCACAGTTTGGTCAGCACAAAGCCCATTTCCAGAACCATGATGGCGCCGATCAACAGCCCCATAGGCACGTGAGCCTTGAATTTCTTGGCAGCGGATTCCTGACGAACGTCCAGCATCATGATGACGAACAGGAACATCACCATCACGGCGCCCACATAGACCACCACCAGCAAGAGGCCCAGGAACTCGGCGCCCATCGTGATCCACATCATGGCGGCCGTGAAGAACACCAGAATCAAATGCAATACGGCTGTAACCGGGTTTTTAGCAGCGATCACGCGATACGCGGCCACCACCATCACCAGCGCCAGCACATAAAACAGAACAGTAGTAAATAACATGAGTGTAGAGCTCCGGCCTTAGCGATAAGGTGCATCTGCGGCACGACGACGAGCGATCTCGTCTTCGTAGCGGTCACCGATAGCCAGCAGCATGTCCTTGGTGTAGTACAAATCGCCGCGTTTTTCACCGTGGTACTCGTGAATATGCGTTTCCACGATCGAATCGACCGGGCAGCTTTCTTCACAGAAACCACAGAAAATACACTTGGCCAGATCGATGTCATAACGCGTGGTACGACGGGTGCCGTCCTCACGCTCTGCCGATTCGATCGAGATAGCCATGGCGGGACATACGGCCTCGCACAGTTTGCACGCGATGCAACGCTCTTCGCCGTTTTCGTAGCGACGCAAAGCGTGCAGGCCGCGAAAACGTGGCGAAGCGGGCGTAGTTTCAACGGGATAACGCAGGGTTACCTTGCGCTTGAAGAAATACTTCCCCGTCAGGCGCATGCCTTTGAGCATCTCGGACAGCATCAGGCTGCCAAAGAAATCTTTGATTGCTTCCATAATCTTGCCCCTTAGCCTTAATGCCAGATGTTCCAGGGCGTCTGCATCCAGATCGCCACAATAACCAGCCAAACACCGGTCAGCGGGATAAATACTTTCCAGCCCAAACGCATGATCTGGTCATAGCGGTAACGTGGGAACGTTGCACGGAACCAGATGAACATGGAGACCACGACAAAGGTCTTCAGACCCAGCCACAGCCACCCCGGAATCCAGGTAAATGGAGCGAACTCGACAATAGGAGTCCAGCCACCCAAGAACATGATGGACGCCAGAGCCGACAGGAAAATCATGTTGGCGTATTCGCCCAGGAAGAACAGAGCGAAACCGGTACCGGAGTACTCCACCATGGGACCGGCCACAATTTCCGATTCGCCTTCCACCACGTCAAACGGGTGACGGTTGGTTTCAGCAACGGCGGAAATCACGTAGATCACGAACAGTGGCAGCAGTGGCAGCCAGTTCCAGGACAGGAAGTTCAAGCCCTTGTCCGCAAAGTAACCCTGAGTCTGACCAAGCACGATGCCCGACAGATTCAGCGTGCCGGAAACCAGCAACACGGTAATCAGCACGAAACCGATGGCCAGTTCGTAGGACAGCACCTGAGCGGCTGCACGCAGACCACCCAGCAAGGCGTACTTGGAGTTGGAAGCCCAACCGGCCACGATCACACCGTACACACCCAGCGAAGTAATCGCCAGAATGTACAGCAGACCGGCGTTAACGTCGGACAGAACCACATCGGGGCTGAAAGGAATCACAGCCCATGCAGCCAGAGCAGGCATCAGCGTCACAACCGGAGCCAACAGGTACAGGACCTTGTTGGACTTCGCTGGAACGATCAGCTCTTTGGTCAGCAGTTTGAAAACGTCAGCGAAAGGCTGCAGCAAGCCACGGTAACCAACACGGGTTGGTCCCAGACGAACGTGCATGAAGCCGATCATCTTGCGTTCCCAGTAAGTCAGGTAGGCCACACACAGAATGACGGGCACAGCGATGGCAACAACCTTCAGCAGCGTCCACACCACATACCATGCGGTCGGACCCAGCAGGTCCGTGCCGTAGCTATTGATGGCAGAGAGAAATTCCATGTTATGCACGCTCCACTGTCAATTGACCGAATGCGCTACCCAAAGCGGCTGTTTCAGAAAAAGCGGTGGCAACACGCACCGAGTTCAATGCCACGGTGTCATCCAGCTGAGCTGGCAGGCTGACTTCGCCTTGCGAAGAACGAACCTTTACCAGATCGCCGTCAGCCAGACCCAGTTGGGCCAGCGTGGCAGCGGCCATGCGAGCCGTAGGTGCTGCCGAAGCAGGTGTTTCCTGCAAGGGAGCCGAACGGCGCACCAGCGCATCGCTACGGTAGATAGGCACATCTGCCACACGCTCCAGACCGCTTGCTGCAGGCAGAACACTGGCAGCCAGATTGATCTGGTTGGACAGACGCGATTCCACACCGGCAGCCATGACAGAGTCACGAACCGATTCGGAGGTTTCATCGTCGAAACCATCCAGCTGGAACAGATTGCCCAGAACGCGCAGAACCTTCCAGGCCGGACGTGTATCGCCAACAGGAGCAGCAGCTCCCTTGAAGCTTTGTACACGGCCTTCGGCGTTCACGAAGGTGCCGGAGGTTTCAGTGAAAGGAGACACGGGCAGCATCACATCGGCCCACTGCTCGGCAGCGGAACGATAGGAAGTCAGCGCGACCGAGAAGGTGGCAGACTTCAGTGTTTCTACTGCACGTTCGCCCAGATCGCTGTCCAGTGCTGGCTCAACATTCAAAACCAGGTAAGCACGCAGGGTTTGAGCCAGCATTTGCTCAGCGGTCAAACCGCCCTTGCCCGGCACGGCGTTAGCCAAATAGCCACCCACGGTGTTACCACCGGCAGTCAGGAAGCCCAGCTTGGCACCGCTAGCCTGTGCAATAGCATTGGCGTTGGCAGCAATTACGCTAGCCTGATCCGAGTTGACAGCCATATTGCCCAGCAAGATAGCCACGCGTTCGCCGGAAACCAGGCTGTCAGCAATCTGCTGAGCTTCAGCAGAAGCTTGCACGCCTTCCAGACCCGCAGGAACTGCGCTGTCTTTGGCTTTGGCAACGGCAACCAGCACTTGAGCCAGGGAGTTGGCCAACTGGCTGGGAGCCACCGTCATGCGGCCAGCAATCGCATTGAACAATGGATTATCGGCAGCCGAATCAATAAAGGAAACTTGAGCACCACGTTTGACGGCCTGACGCAGACGCTGGGCCATCAAGGGGTGATCTTTACGCAGGAAGGAGCCCACGACCAGAACGCGATCAAGCTCGTTCAAGGCGGTAAGAGGCATACCCAACCAAGGCACACCGGCCAGAGCACCATCCAGACGGGCATCGGTCTGACGCAGACGGAAGTCCACGTTTTCGGTACCCAGAGCACGACCCAGACGAGCCAGCAAAGCCAGTTCTTCGGTCGTGGAGGTAGCCGAACCAATACAGCCCAACTGATCTGCACCAAACTTCTCGCGCACGGCGTTCATGCCGGCAACGATGGTTTGCATGGCGTCGTTCCAGGAGGCTTCGCGCCACTGACCGTCATCACCGCGCACCATGGGGCGAGTCAGACGATCTTCGGTGTACAGGCCTTCGTAGGAGAAACGATCACGGTCGCTGATCCAGCACTCGTTGACTTCGTCGTTCTCGAAAGGAACAACACGCAGCACCTTGTCCATCTTGGCTTGCAGCACCAGGTTGGCACCCACGCTGTCGTGCGGGCTAACGCTGCGACGACGGGCCAATTCCCAGGTACGGGCATTGAAGCGGAAGGGTTTGGACAGCAAGGCACCTACGGGGCAAACGTCAATCATGTTGCCCGACAATTCGGACTCGACTGCGCGACCCACAAAGGTGGTGATTTCGGCGTGCTCGCCGCGGTTGAGCATACCAACCTCTTGAACGCCGGCGATTTCTTCGCCAGTACGCACACAGCGGGTGCAGTGAATGCAGCGCTGCATGGCTTCGGTCGAGATCAGTGGGCCCATGGATTTGGCGGCCACAACGCGCTTTTCTTCCTTGTAGCGCGACTCGGAGCCACCGTAACCCACGGCCAGATCTTGCAACTGACACTCACCGCCCTGGTCGCACACGGGACAATCCAGGGGGTGGTTGATCAGCAGGAATTCCATGACGCTTTTTTGAGCGGCAATGGCTTTTTCCGAACGAGTACGCACAACCATGCCGTTGGTGACGGGAGTGGCGCAAGCAGGCAAAGGCTTGGGCGCTTTTTCCACGTCCACCAAACACATGCGGCAGTTGGCGGCAATACTCAGTTTTTTGTGATAACAGAAGTGCGGCACGTAGACCCCGGCGTCATGGGCAGCCTGAATGACCATGCTGCCTTCCGGGGCGTCAACTTTAATGCCATCGATGGTGAGTTCTACCATTACGTTGTCCTGGCCTACAAATATTGAGGCACCACACAGCCTTTATGCTCGATGTGGTGTGCGAACTCGTCGCGGAAATGCTTAACGAAACTGCGCACCGGCATGGCAGCAGCATCACCCAGGGCGCAAATGGTGCGACCCATGATGTTCTGTGCGATGTCATCGAGCATGTCCAGATCTTCTGGGCGACCTTGACCGTTCTCGATACGATGCACCATGCGCCACAGCCAGCCTGTGCCTTCCCGGCACGGCGTGCACTGGCCGCAGCTTTCGTGATAGTAAAAATAGGACAGGCGCAGCAGGGACTTGACCATGCAACGAGTCTCGTCCATCACGATGACAGCGCCCGAACCCAGCATGGAACCAGCCTTGGCAATGGAGTCATAGTCCAGGTTGGTCGCCATGATGATGTCAGCGGGCAAAACGGGCGAGCTGGAACCACCAGGGATCACAGCTTTCAGTTTGCGACCGTCGCGCATGCCGCCTGCCAATTCCAGCAAGGTGGCAAATGGTGTACCCAGAGGCACTTCGTAGTTACCGGGACGCTCCACGTCGCCAGTAATGGAGAAGATCTTGGTACCGCCCGCATTGGGGATACCTACTTCCAGGTATTCCTGACCGCTGTTGCGCAAAATCCAGGGTACAGCCGCGAAGGTTTCGGTGTTGTTGATGGTCGTCGGCTTGCCGTACAGACCAAAACTGGCCGGGAATGGTGGTTTGAAGCGAGGCTGGCCCTTCTTGCCTTCCAGGGACTCCAGCAGCGCAGTTTCTTCACCGCAGATATAGGCACCGTAACCGTGGAACGCATGCAGCTGGAAGCTGAAATCCGAACCCAGGATCTTGTCGCCCAGGAAGCCAGCCGCACGGGCCTGTTCCAGCGCTTCTTCAAAACGCTGATAGATTTCGAACACTTCACCGTGGATGTAGTTGTAGCCCACGGTAATACCCATGGCGTAGGCTGCAATGGCCATGCCCTCGATCACGATGTGCGGGTTGAAACGCAGGATATCGCGGTCTTTGAAAGTGCCGGGTTCGCCCTCGTCGGAGTTACATACCAGGTACTTTTGACCGGGCAAGCTGCGGGGCATGAAGCTCCACTTCAAACCCGAAGGAAAACCTGCACCACCACGACCGCGCAAGGCCGAAGTCTTGACTTCAGCAATCACGTCTTCGGGCTTCATGCCGGTGGTCAGTACTTTACGCAGAGCTTCATAGCCACCACGCTTGACGTACTCTTCCAGGCCCCAGTTGTCGCCGTTCAAACCAGCCAGAATCTGTGGCTGAATATGACGATCATGAAAAATCATGCTGCGCGACAGGTCGCCACCAGGGTTAGGTTCCAATCCCTGTGCGAACTTGCGCAGAATGTCCGGTGCAATCATGCCGATTCTCCGTGTGTCTTCAATTCTTCGAGCATGGCATCAATGCGCTCGGCTTCCATGCGCACGCACATGTGCTGATTGTTCAGCAGCATGACGGGCGAATCACCACATGAACCCATGCACTCTCCCATGATCAGGGAGAACTGGCCGTCCGCCGTGGTTTCACCGTATTCGATACCCAGTTTCTCTTTCAGGTACTCGCCAGCCTTGACGCCATCACGCAGCGCACAGGGCAAGTTGGTGCAAACGGAAATGGTGACGCGGCCAACGGGCTTGGTGTGGAACATGTTGTAGAAGGTCGCAACCTCCTGCACAGCGATAGGCTCCACGCCAATGTATTGAGCCACATCCTCGATAATTTCTGGCGATACCCAGCCTTTTTCCTGCTGGGCAATGGCCAGGGAGGCCATGATGGCAGAGCGACGTTGATCTGCCGGGAACTTGCTCAGTTCCTTATCTATCTGTTGGTAGGCTTTTTCGGAAAGCAACATAATTCGGTTCCGTTTTTCCAGGCGCGACCTTAGCGGTCGATCTCGCCAAACACAATGTCCTGCGTGCCGATGATCGTTACCGCGTCGGCAATCATGTGACCGCGGCTCATTTCATCGAGGGCCTGCAAGTGGACGAAGCCCGGAGCACGGATCTTCATGCGGTAAGGCTTGTTACCGCCGTCAGATACCAGATAAATGCCAAACTCGCCCTTGGGATGCTCCACACCGGCATACACTTCGCCAGTAGGCACGTGCATACCTTCGGAGAACAGTTTGAAATGGTGGATCAAGTCCTCCATCCCGGTTTTCATGCGTTCGCGCGATGGCGGCGCCACTTTGTGGTTATCCGTGATGACAGGACCGGGGTTGTTGCGCAGCCACTGTACACACTGACGGATGATGCGGTTGCTCTCGCGCATTTCTGCGATACGAACCAGGTAACGGTCGTAAGAGTCACCGTTGCGACCCACAGGAATATCAAATTCGACACGATCATAGACTTCGTAGGGCTGCATCTTGCGCAGATCCCACTCCACGCCCGAACCACGCAGCATGGGGCCGGTAAAGCCCAGCGCCTTGGCGCGATCAGGATCCACCACGCCCACGCCCACCAGACGCTGCTTCCAGATACGGTTATCAGTCAGCAGGGTTTCGTATTCGTCGACACAAGTGGGGAAACGGTTGGTGAAGTCTTCGATGAAATCCAGCAAAGAACCCGAACGCGCTTCGTTCATGGCTTTCAGTTCTTTGTCGGAGCGGTATTTGTTGGCCTTGTACTGTGGCATGGTGCCGGGCAGATCGCGGTAAACGCCACCTGGACGGTAGTAGGCCGCGTGCAAACGGGCACCGGAGACCGCTTCGTAGCAGTCCATCAGGTCTTCACGTTCACGGAAGGCGTACAGGAATACAGCCATGGCACCCACGTCCAGCGCATGCGAACCGACCGACATCAGGTGGTTCAGGATGCGGGTAATCTCGTCAAACATGACGCGGATGTATTGAGCACGCAACGGCACCTCAACACCGACCAGACGCTCCACGGCCATACAGTAAGCGTGCTCGTTGACCATCATGGACACATAGTCCAGACGATCCATGTATGGCAGGGTTTGCAGGAAAGTGCGGTGCTCGGCCAGCTTTTCGGTGGCACGATGCAACAGACCAATATGGGGGTCAGCACGCTGAATGACTTCGCCGTCCAGCTCAAGCACCAAACGCAACACACCGTGTGCGGCTGGGTGCTGAGGACCAAAGTTCAGGGTGTAGTTTTGAATTTCTGCCATGATGCTTATCGCCCAATTCCGTAATCGTCCTCGCGCACCACTCGTGGCGTGATTTCACGCGGCTCGATGGTGACGGGCTGGTAAATGACCCGCTTCTGCTCGGTGTCATAGCGCATTTCGACGTAGCCGGAGATGGGGAAGTCTTTGCGGAACGGATGACCGATAAAACCATAGTCGGTCAGGATGCGACGCAGATCAGGGTGGTTCTCGAAAATAATGCCGTACAGGTCAAACGCCTCGCGCTCGAACCAGTTCACCGACGGCCAGACCTCGAACAGGGTTGGCAATGCGGGGAAATCGTCGTTGGGCACAAAGCAGCGCACACGCAGGCGCCAGTTGTGCTTCAAGGACATCAGGTGCAGCACAACGGCAAAGCGATGGGGGAACTGAGCCGATGCAGCCTGATAGGTAGGCTCTTTCCAGGCGGAATAATCAATCCCGCACAAGTCGATACAGGTCTCAAAGCGCAGATCAGCGTGGTCGCGAAGCAATGTGCAAGTGTCGACCCATGCATCAGCGGGCACTTCCAAAGTGAGTTCATTGCGCGCTTGCGTCAACGCAGCCTGCTCGCCAAGGATAGAGAGCAAGTTGGTTTTTAAAGTTTCTAGCCGTGTCATAGTCTTGTTTAGCCTGTTCTAACCGTTCAGCGTGCGATGGTATTGGTCAAACGGATCTTGTTCTGCATTTGCAGCAAGCCGTAAACCAAAGCCTCAGCAGTCGGAGGGCAGCCTGGCACGTACACATCTACCGGCACGATGCGATCACAGCCGCGAACGACCGAGTAGGAGTAGTGGTAGTAACCGCCACCGTTGGCACAGGAGCCCATGGATACGACCCAGCGTGGCTCGGCCATCTGGTCGTACACCTTACGCAAGGCGGGTGCCATCTTGTTGCACAGGGTGCCCGCCACAATCATCAAGTCAGATTGACGTGGGCTGGGACGGAAAATAATGCCGAATTGGTCCAGGTCATAACGAGCCGCACCAGCGTGCATCATTTCCACTGCACAACAGGCCAGACCAAATGTCATGGGCCACATGGACCCTGTTTTTGCCCAGTTCAGAAACTTGTCTGCACTGGTCGTCACAAAACCTTCTTTGAGAATGCCGTCGATAGCCATAGTAGTTGCCTTTTGCCGGATCAGACCCTGGGAAGCCCCGGCCTATCCTGTTGCTGACCAAACCCGCTGTCATCAAGACGCATCCTCGTGCCCCTTATGCCCAGCAGCAGACGCGAAAACCCCTAGCAGGGTTCTCTATGGATGGGTTTACTCCCAGTCCAGAGCGCCTTTTTTCCATTCGTAGATAAAACCGACCGTCAAAACGGCCAGGAACGCCATAACGGTCCAGAAACCAACCAGGCCTACTGTTCCATTGGCCATGGCCCAGGGAAACAGAAAAGCGATTTCCAGATCGAACATGATGAACAGAATCGCGATCAGGTAGTAACGAATGTCCACCTTCATGCGCGAATCGCCGAATGCTTCAAAACCGCATTCGTAAGGAGAGAGCTTTTCAGCATCGGGCCGGTTTGGACCGAGCACTCGACCGACTAAAAGTAGAGCCAGGCCAATCCCAGTGGCGACGATGATAAATAGCAAAACGGGAAAGTACTCTTGCAGGTTCATGCAAAGCATCCAATCGCAGTAAATAAACTCTTGGATTGTAGCATTTTGAGAGCACAGTTTTGGGGGATAACCCCAAACCATTACATCTATGCACGGGTGTTGCACCCATGCCGCAAAAACTGTCAGCTACCTGACCAAAAACCCTTCAACTATTGATTATTTACTTTATTAAGGGTTGCGATTTCAAGCGCTGATTAATTATCTTACCCGCTTTTGTAAGGAAAATGTCAGCGACAACAGCCAGGAAAACGATTTTTCGCGCTTATTTTGTAAGCAAGACAAACAAGACCGAGCAGTCGGAATGGTAGATAGGCAGGCACAACACGCAAGCGATTCGGACGCCAGGCACAGCGGGCCGTAGCACCGCCCTACCCAACAGATCTGCACACAAAACCGCAAGAGCGAGGACAAGCACATACCAACACCCCCAGAAGCAACAGCCCCAAAACAGCCCAAGAGCCGCAATCCAAACAGACCGACCTGAACACCCTAAACAACGAGCAATAAAAAAGCCATCCCGAAGGATGGCTTTTTATACTTCTTCAGCTCAAGCAAGTCCGAAGACTTGCTCATCGCGATGCGTAGACATGCTACGCAAATCGATTAGAACTGGTGACGCAGACCAACGCCGAACAGCGTGGACTTGGCATCAGGCACGAAGTGAACGTTCTTGGCGTAAGAACCAATTGCGTACACGTTGGTGCGCTTGCTCAGTGGGTGGCTGTAACCCAGGCTGTAAGTGTGCTGCTTCTTCATTTCCCAGGACAGAGGGCTGTTGGACAGAGCATTTGGAGCCGAACGGGCGTCAGCCATTGTCCAAGAACCCATGATGGTGCCAGCGCCAACAGGAGCAGACAAACCAACCAGGTAGGAGTTGATCTTCAGACCGTCCAGACCAATCATGCTGCTTTCGATACCAGCATCTTTCAGCAGACCGGCGCTACCAGCGTAGTCTTGAGTTGCGAACAGACCGTTACGAGTCTGGCCGAAAGCCAAGTAAGCCTTCACAACTTCGAAGTCGTAGCTACCACCGATGTTCCAAGACTTGACAGAAACGCTGTCGCCTTGGCTTTCAGGTGTCTTGAACTGGTCGTATGTCAGAGCAACGCCGATGGGGCCGTTAGCGTAACGCAGACCGGTGGTCACACCACGCTTGTTCTCTTGGCTACCGCCGTCAACCTTGTAAGCCTGGTTGCCGTTCACGTTGAACGAGTAACCAACGCCGAACTGGAAGCCGGAGAAGTTAGGGGTTTGGTACATGACCATGTTGTCGTAACGAGCGGTGTTAGCTGCAGTGAAAGCACCACCGATGTTAGCTTGGTCGAAACCACCGCCAAAAGGATCAGCAACAGCGCTCAAGTACTTGGAAGCGATGTTGGTTTGACGACCGAAGTCCAATTGACCCCAGCTGTCGCCAGCCAGACCCAGAGTGGCTTGACGACCGAACAGACGGCCACCTTGAGCCGAGTTACCGGTGCCCAGGTCAAAGCCGCTTTCCAGAACGAACACAGCGCGCAGGCCATCGCCCAGATCTTCGGAACCCTTCAGACCCCAGCGGTTGCCGGACTGAATACCATTGATCAGACCGGTACGCTTTTGCGAGAAATCACCAGCGTCAACGTTCGACAGGTACAAGGCTTCGTTGTACTTCAGCTTTTGGTAACCAATACCAGCGTCCAGAATACCGTACAGGGTGACAGACGTTTCTGCGTGTGCGACGCCAGCGAAGCCGGCCATCAGAGCAGCAGCGAGCAGAGTCTTTTTCATGTAAGAAATCTCCGTAGATTTGAGTAAATCAGAGCAGCCCAACTACAACAGTGCTGCTGCTCTTTCTAACTCCGCGATGGGAAGTTAACGCTATTGCATCAAAATTCCCGTCGCTTGACTACGAAACCCTTCGGAAACGTGAATCTTTGTGCACAGCTTGTTGGCTATACACAACAAAAACCCACTTGAAGCCGCTTTCCATGCCGCCTTGAGCAAGCGCGACAATTAGCAGGCTAAAGCCGGAATCTTCTTAAGAACTTGCTTTAAGTGATCCGAGCAATCGGTTGCCAATGCTGGTTTTCTGCAAACAAGGCAAAAAATGAAATCGGCACCGAAAAAGACAAGATCGCCGACCCCAGCCTATCGAGAGCCAAAGCTGGCCACTCAACCCACCTGATAAATTCTCACATTATGGGAATTTACACCAACAGAGAATTCAGCATGCACTGACCGGTTCAATCACTTTTCAGACAATCAAGAACAAGCCTTGAAAATCACAATGCAAGCAATTTACACAAGAAGGCAAAACGCCCGAAAAATGACAAAAAAAAACCTGCCCTTTGTCAGGATCAGGTTTTATTTCCAGGCTCCGCAATCGCAGAACTTTCCAACTTTTTTGTTTGGTGCCGACGACGAGACTCGAACTCGTACAGCTTTCGCCACTACCCCCTCAAGATAGCGTGTCTACCAATTCCACCACGTCGGCAAGCAATCAAGACAGCGATATTAGCATGACAAAAGTAAAGCTGTCAGTACAAAACAGCCTAAAACGCCTAAAAAAGCACGTACGCAAGCATATTCCACACAAACAACGCCAAATAGACAAAGCCCGCCATTAGAGGCGGGCT
Source organism: Alcaligenes phenolicus (assembly GCF_032063905.1). Classification (NCBI taxonomy): domain Bacteria; kingdom Pseudomonadati; phylum Pseudomonadota; class Betaproteobacteria; order Burkholderiales; family Alcaligenaceae; genus Alcaligenes; species Alcaligenes phenolicus. The sequence goes on along the minus strand of NZ_DAMBOE010000001.1, from coordinate 271,276 downwards.
TTGATATCGTATTTTCCGATCCTGCTTTTAATCCTTACCGTCTTCTATATATAGAGCAGCATTGAATCCCCAAGCAGATCGGACTTACTCAGCAGCAGGAACCGCAGGAGCGCTTTGCTCAGGAGTTGCCGAAGGAACTGCAGCTGGCACAGAGGCGTCAGGAGCCGGAACCGAAGCTGCACCCGATGGAGCGGCGCCAGGAACAGACGATTCGTAACCTTGCATCACGCCCGCATCCACTTTCTGCGCAGGATGATGAGCAACCCAAGCCAAACCACCGGTGGACACAAAAAAGACGATTGCCGCCCATTTGGTCATGCGCGACAAAAAGTTCGCCGCACCTGCCGCACCAAACACACTCCCTGCCGAGCCGCCACCAAAGGCCGAGCCCATATCAGCGCCCTTGCCTTGCTGCAGCAGAACCAGACCAATAATCAACAGCGAGGAGATAACCTGCACCGCCATCAGAACGGAAGACATCCAATCTTGCATTTAAAGACTCCAGACCCTTTAAGCGGCCACAATACGTAAAAATTCTTGCGCATCCAAAGATGCACCACCCACCAAGGCACCATCAATATCCGGCATGGCGAACAGCTCGGCGGCATTATCTGCCTTCACGCTGCCACCGTACAAAATACGCAACTGATCCGACTCCATATAGGCACGAATCTGTTGATGCATTTGCTGCGCTTGCTCCGGCGTTGCAGTCAGGCCCGTACCAATAGCCCAGACCGGCTCATACGCCAGGACCAGTTTGGATACCACTTCAGCCCCAAGAGCTTTAATGGGTTCAAGCTGATCTTGCACCACACAGGTTTCCTGCCCCGCCTCACGATCGGCCAACTGCTCGCCAATACAGACAATAGGCGTCAAGCCCGCATCCAGTGCCGCAACAACTTTGGCGGCAACCTGAGCGCTACTTTCCTGGTGATACTGACGGCGTTCGGAATGCCCGACAATCACCCAGCGACAGCCGACATCAGCCAGCATTGCCGCCGAGATTTCCCCAGTGTATGCACCCTTGGCGTGGACACTGACATCTTGAGCACCGACCGCTATGGCCGAATCTTTCAAGATACCTGCCACCTGAGGCAAATACACATAAGGAACGCATACAAGCACATCACAATCTGCCTGCGCACCAGGCTGAACGAGCAGTTCTTGCAGCAGACGGCTGTTGCCATCAAGCGAGCCATTTAATTTCCAATTACCCGCAACCAGTCGTTTACGCGAAGAATGTACGCTCATTGCTCCCTTGATGCCAGTCAAAAAGTTACACCAACGCCCACAATCAAGGCGCAGCTAACCTGCTATTGTAGCGCGTGCCAATCCATTTCGCGCATATTTGACAGAAAATTCGTTTCAGAACGGCAAGAAAAAGGGTGGCTGTGCCACCCTTGCTGCTTTTATGGAACAAGAATGATCTTGCCCACCTGCTCACCCGCCTCCATCATGGCATGCGCTTCGCTCGCCTTTTCCAAGGGAAAAGTGGCATGAATCAAGGGACGTACCTGCCCTGCTTCCAGCAAAGGCCAGACACGCTCTTTCAGAGCCTGCGCCAGTTGCGCCTTGAACTCGACAGAGCGGGACCGCAAGGTTGAGCCGGTAATAGTCAGGCGACGACGCAGGATCTCCCCACAATTAATCGTGGCCTTCACCCCACCCAGCAAAGCAATAATGACGATACGGCCGTCATCGGCCAGACACGTCAAATCCCGGTTGATGTAGTCGCCAGAGACCATATCCAGAATCACATCAACACCAAGGCCGCCTGTTTTGCTTTTGATGACGTCTTCGTAAACCTCGGTTTTATAGTTGATGCCGATCCCGCCCAAGCGATTAATGGCCTCCACGCGCTCATCACTGCCTGCCGTGGCATATACCGTATGCCCCAGAGCCACTGCCAACTGGATAGCTGTTGTCCCAATTCCGCTAGCACCGCCATGAACCAGCAGGGTTTCACCCTTGCTCAACTGACCACGGTCAAACACATTGCTCCAGACAGTGAAGAAGGTCTCTGGCAGGCCCGCCGCTTCAAGCAAGCTGAAACCCGCAGGAATAGGCAAGCACTGCTGTACTGGCACCACACAATATTCGGCATAGCCACCACCAGTGACCAACGCACAGACCTGATCCCCAATCTTGAACTCACTGCCCTGCACATCGCCCGATACGATTTCACCGGCCAGTTCCAGGCCGGGAATATCAGAAGCACCAGCCGGTGGCGGGTAAGCGCCTGCTCGTTGCAAGACATCCGGACGGTTCACGCCCGCCGCCAGCACCTTGACCAGCACCTCACCAGGACCTGTTTGTGGCATGGGGCGTTCGCCCACTCGCAACACTTCCGGTTTTCCAAACTCGGTAATTTCAACAGCTCGCATACCTACTCCCTGATATCTAGACTATTTTTCCAGCGCGGCTGCAAGCACAAACCATAAGCAGCCGCCTTACCTGCTGCAATCTATCACAGGCACTGGCATCAACGCCCTATTCCAGCCATGAAAACAGATTATTTCGATGACGCTGGCAAATTTATACGTTACACTTTAAGGCTTTCCTGGCCTCCGTGCTTTTTTGTGCATGTGACTTATCAGGAAAAAAAGCCCAACAGACAGGAAGCGTGCCAGAGCGGTTGAATGGACCGGTCTTGAAAACCGGCGATGGGGTAACCCATCCGTGAGTTCGAATCTCACCGCTTCCGCCATCATCTCCCGCTGCATCCATGGCGGAATTGGTAGACGCAAGGGACTTAAAATCCCTCGATCTTTGATCGTGCCGGTTCGATTCCGGCTGGATGCACCAAATATTCACGATAGCAGGCAGATCTCTTTGCCCACCATAAAAACCTCGGTTTTTATTCGCTCGTGACAAATAAGTACCAATCAAGAAAGCTCGCTTCAAAGCGGGCTTTTTTGCGTCCTGCCTGAAAACCCAATCCAAGCCATCACCCCGCAAGCACCACCTGAACCTGACCGACTGTTTATCCCTCCGCTCCGTAAGTAAAGCCTCTCCAGCTCCTCCAGGACCGAAACTGCTCCCAAGAAGCAAACAGCTCAAAAATATCGAACCAACAACAAGCAAAGTCACAGTTACATTCACAGTTACGGCCATAACTACAACTACAACTACAACTACAACTACAACTACAACTAAGGCTACGGCTGAAACCACAGGCATAACAAGCACAGGCACAGGCACAGGCACAGGTACAGGTACAGGTACAGCACCAACAGATTACCCTCCAGCTCTTGGCACAACCCGATACGCAGCCCCCCTTCCCAAAGGGCAGCTAAACGCAAAAAACCCGCCTTTGGGCGGGTTTTTCTTCAAGCAGACTGCAAGCGCTATCAGGAAGCAGCAGGAGCAGCTGGGCCGCCTTGAGCTTCGATACCGCCGATAGCCTTGATCGACAGACGCAGACGACCTTTCTCGTCAGCCTCGATGACCTTGACCTTAACAACCTGACCTACTTTCAGCACGTCATTGATGTTGGCGATACGGTAGTTGGCAATCTCGGAGATGTGCAGCAAGCCGTCACGGCCTGGCAGCACTTGCACAATCGCGCCAAAGTCCAGCAAACGCATCACTGGGCCTTCGTATTCCTGCCCCACTTCCACTTCAGCGGTCAGCTCTTTAATACGACGCTCGGCTTCGCGGGCCTTGTCCAGATCAGCGCTGGCGATCGTGATGGTGCCGTCATCCGAAATATCAATCTGTGTACCGGTTTCTTCGGTCAGGGCACGGATGGTTGCACCACCCTTACCAATCACGTCACGAATCTTCTCGGGGTTGATCTTCACGGTCAGCATGCGAGGCGCGAATTCGGACATCTCGGTACGGGAACCGTCGATGGACTCTTTCATCTTGCCCAGGATGTGCATACGGCCTTCATGAGCCTGAGCCAATGCAACCTGCATGATTTCCTTGGTGATGCCCTGGATCTTGATGTCCATCTGCAAAGCAGTAATACCTTTCTCGGTACCGGCAACCTTGAAGTCCATATCGCCCAGGTGATCTTCGTCACCCAGAATGTCGGTCAGCACAGCAAACTTGTTGCCTTCCTTGATCAGACCCATGGCCACACCAGCCACGTGATCTTGCACAGGCACACCAGCGTCCATCATGGACAGCGAGCCACCGCACACCGATGCCATGGAGGAGGAACCGTTGGATTCAGTGATTTCGGACACCACGCGAATGGAGTACTGGAAATCTTCAGCGGCAGGCAGCAAAGGAGTCAAAGCACGCTTGGCCAGACGACCGTGACCGATTTCGCGACGCTTGGGAGCGCCGAAACGGCCAGCTTCACCAGTGGCGAATGGAGGCATGTTGTAGTGCATCATGAAGCGATCGCGGTACTCGCCCATGATCGAGTCAATGATCTGCTCGTCTTGCTTGGTACCCAGAGTGGTCACCACCAAAGCCTGAGTTTCGCCACGCGTGAACAAGGCGCTACCGTGAGCACGGGGCAGAACGCCCAGACGGATGCTGATAGGACGAACGGTACGGGTGTCGCGACCGTCAATACGGGACTCACCGCTCAAGATACGCGAACGTACGATCTTGCTTTCCAGATCGAACATCATGTTTTCGACGGCGACCATATCAGGCTGATCCTGACCGGCGGCTTCAGCTTGAGCCTTGACCGTTTCTTTAACTTGAGCGTAGACAGCGCGCACTTGCTCGGTACGAGCTTGTTTTTCGCGAGTCTGGTAGGCCTGCGTCAGACCTTCCTCAGCAGCAGCGGTTACCGCAGCCAACAGGCTTTCGTTAACAGCAGCAGGCTGCCAATCCCACTCGGGCTTGCCAGCTTCTTCAACCAGTTCGTGAATGCAGTTGATGGCCGCTTGCATTTGCTCGTGAGCAAACACCACACCACCCAGCATAACTTCTTCGGACAATTGCTTGGCTTCGGACTCAACCATCAGCACCGCTTGTTCGGTACCGGCCACAACCAGATCCAGAGCCGAGGATTTCAGCTGAGTAGCGGATGGGTTCAGCACGTACTGACCATCAACGTAACCCACACGGGCAGCACCCACAGGACCGTTGAAAGGAATACCGGAAATAGCCAGGGCAGCCGAGGCGCCGATCATGGCAGCGATATCAGGATCAATCTCAGGGTTGACCGATACCGTGTGAATGATGACCTGAACTTCGTTGTAGAAGCCTTCAGGAAACAGAGGACGCAGTGGGCGGTCGATCAGGCGGGAGATCAGGATCTCGCGCTCGGATTGACGGCCTTCACGCTTGAAGAAACCACCAGGGATCTTGCCAGCGGAGTAGGTTTTTTCGACGTAATCAACGGTCAGCGGGAAGAAATCCTGACCTGCTTTCGCTTCGCTTTTGCCAACAACAGTGGCCAACACAACAGTGTCTTCAATCGAAACCAGCACGGCACCTGACGCCTGACGTGCGATTTCGCCGGTTTCCAGAACGACGGTATGTTCGCCGTACTGGAAGGACTTGGTGACTTTATTGAACATTAGGAGAATCCTTACAATAAAAAAACCGTGCACACAGCGAAACCAGTTCGCCGAATGCACGGTTGTTTAGCGGGGAGCCAGCCCCGGTATCACTTACGCAGACCGAGTTTTTCGATCAAAGCACGGTAAGCGTCTGGATTACGACCTTTCAGGTAATCCAGCAATTTGCGACGACGGCTAACCATGCGCAACAGACCACGACGGGAGTGGTGATCTTTGTTGTGAGCCTTGAAGTGGCCGGTCAATTCGTTGATGCGAGCGGTCAGCAAAGCCACTTGCACTTCTGGGGAGCCTGTATCGCCTTGTTTACGCTGAAACTCGGAAACGATATCGACTTTTTTGATATCTGCAACTGCCATTTTATTTAGCCTCTAAGACTTGCGTTAGGACCGAGGTGCCCTAACGTGTTGAAAATGAGATTGAGTGCACCGGGCCCGTCAGACCAAGTGCAAGCAAACGATTATAACGAAAAACCGGACAAGGCGTTAAGCATTTCGGCCTGCCGCCCTGCCAAAGCCGGGGTTTTTAGTTGTTTCCACGCCGAAGTCGCGCTAAAGCACGGGCACGGCGCCAGCGCCAGGCCATGACGAACCAGCCCGACAAACCGTAGAGGCAGAACAACCCAAACAGGAAAACAGGTGGATCGGTAGATACAAACACAAAGACCAGCACGAAGAGCAGCATGGCCCAGAACGGCACGCTACGGCTGATCGCAAAGGACTTGCCACTATAGAACGGCGCATTGGACACCATGGCCAGGCCAGCATAAATGGTCAAACCGAAGGCAACCCACGGAATCACATTCACTTGCAGGGACAGCTTGTTGTCCACCGCCAGCCACACAAAGCCAGCGACCAGCGCAGCGGCCGCCGGACTAGGCAAGCCCTGGAAGAAGCGTTTGTCGACCACTTCAATATTGGTATTGAAACGCGCCAGGCGCAGCGCACCACCGGCTACGTAAATAAAGGAAGCCAACCAGCCCCAGCGACCCAAACCCTGCATGGCCCAAACATACATGACCAGCGCAGGCGCCGCGCCAAAGGAAATCATGTCTGCCATGGAGTCATACTGCTCGCCAAAAGCAGACTGGGTATTGGTCAAACGAGCCACCCGCCCGTCCATACCGTCAAATACCAGTGCCAGGAAAATGGCGATGGCTGCCGCTTCAAAACGGCCATTCATGGCCTGCACAACGGCATAAAACCCCGCGAACAGATTGGCGGTCGTAAAGGCGTTGGGCAGAAGATAGATGCTACGCCGACGACGGGTTTCATCATTGAGCAAATTGGGCATAATTTATGCTTTAAGAGTTGTTGCTAAGGACTGAACACTCAAATGTAGCATTGTCCACAAGGCTACAGAGTGCGAATAATTCCAGCAAATATAAGCCAGAGCGAACAGAAACGGCCAAGGGGCCTGCGGCCAGGGAGTTCGCGGATAAATAGTGGATTTGATCGAACTCGCTTGCGCACCACCCCGACAGGGGCACGATGGTCAAATCAAGCACTGCATTTTATCGCGCCCTCACCAATACGGCTATAAGGCGAGTAGAAGGCGCTTCCAAGCTTTTCTTTAGCCCAAGCAGAGGCGGCGCTGAAGACCAAATTCTTGCAGCAATAAAAAACCGGCTGACGCCGCAAGACGTCAGCCGGTTCAGGCTCAAGACCAGAACAGCTTATGGAGCTGCCCCGATATCAAACTTAGTTCTTGGACTTGTCGACCAGCTTGTTAGCGGCGATCCAAGGCATCATGGAGCGCAGCTTGCTACCCACTTGCTCGATCTGCGATTCGGCGTTGATACGACGACGCGAGATCAGAGTAGGAGCGCCAGCGGCGTTTTCCAGGATGAAGTTCTTGGCGTACACACCAGTCTGGATGTCTTCCAGGCACTGACGCATGGCTTTGCGGGTTTCGTCGGTAACAATCTTCGGACCGGTCTCGTATTCGCCGTATTCGGCGTTGTTGGAGATCGAGTAGTTCATGTTGGCGATACCGCCTTCGTAGATCAGATCCACGATCAGCTTCAGTTCGTGCAAGCATTCGAAGTAAGCCATTTCAGGAGCGTAACCAGCCTCAACCAGCGTGTCGAAACCAGCTTTGATCAGCTCAACCGCGCCACCGCACAGAACAGCCTGTTCGCCGAACAAGTCGGTTTCGGTTTCTTCGCGGAAGTTGGTTTCGATGATACCGGCACGGCCACCGCCGTTAGCGGATGCGTAAGACAGAGCTACGTCGCGAGCAGCGCCGGTCTTGTCCTGGTAAACAGCGATCAGGTGAGGAACGCCGCCACCTTGGCTGTAGGTGCCACGCACAGTGTGACCCGGAGCCTTGGGAGCAATCATGATGACGTCGATATCGTCACGTGGCACAACTTGGCCGTAGTGAACGTTAAAGCCGTGAGCAAATGCCAGTGCGGCGCCGGGCTTGATGTTTTCAGCAACCTGGTTGCGGTAAACCTCGGCAATGTTTTCGTCAGGCAACAAGATCATGACGACATCAGCGCTCTTGACGGCTTCAGCCACTTCCTGAACTTTCAGGCCAGCGTTCTCGGCTTTGCTCCAGGAAGCGCCGCCTTTACGCAGACCAACAACCACGTTCACGCCGGACTCGTGCAGGTTCAGGGCGTGGGCGTGGCCTTGCGAGCCGTAACCGATGATGGCAACGGTCTTGCCTTTGATCAGGGAAAGATCACAATCCTTGTCGTAGAAAACTTTCATTTCAGGTGCTCCAAATTTAATAATTTCGCTTAAACAGCAATTCGAGAATGGCCGCTCATGCAGCAGCGGCACAAAAAGGACCTTGACTCATTACTTTCAGAACAGGGCCACCGCGGTCTACACAGCGTCAGGCCGTGTTTACCCTTTATAAGGAGCTGCCTTGAAAAGCAGCTCCTTGAATAAAAGCGGTAATTATGTCCTGAAAAAGCCTTGGCTTACAGCTTTAAGACACGTTCGCCACGGCTGACACCAGAGACCCCGGTGCGCACTGTTTCAAGAATGGCCGTACGATCCAGCGCATTGATGAAAGCAGCAATTTTGTCTTGAACACCGGTCAGTTCGATGGTGTATGTCTTGTCCGTAACATCAATGATGCGACCGCGGAAAATATCCGCCATGCGCTTCATCTCTTCACGTTCCTTGCCCACCGCCCGCACTTTGATCAGCATGAGTTCACGCTCGATGTGTGGGCCTTCGGACAGATCCACCACCTTGACCACGTCAACCAGACGGTTCAAGTGCTTGGTGATCTGCTCGATGACGTCGTCCGCCCCTCGGGTAACGATAGTCATGCGAGACAGGGTGTCGTCCTCGGTTGGAGCAACCGTCAAGGTCTCGATGTTATAGCCACGGGCCGAAAACAGGCCGACCACACGGGACAGTGCGCCGGGCTCGTTTTCCAGAAGGATAGAAATGACGTGTTTCATGATTCTCTCCTTACAGATCGTCCGGGCCCAAGAGCATTTCTGTCAGGCCGCGGCCTGCTTTCACCATCGGGAACACGTTTTCGGTTTGGTCCGTGATGAAGTTCAGAAATACCAGGCGGTCTTTGTGCGTGGTGAAGGCTTCGCGAATAGCGGGGACCACATCGGCTGGCTTGTCGATCTCCAGACCCACGTGACCATAGCTTTCCACCAGTTTGACAAAGTCAGGCAGTGCATCCACGTAGGACTCGGAATAACGCGAGCCGTAGTCGATTTGCTGCCACTGGCGCACCATGCCCAAATAACGATTGTTCAGGCAAAGAACCTTGGGGCTCAAGCGGTACTGTTTACACGTAGACAGTTCCTGGATGTTCATCTGAATGGAGCCCTCACCAGTGATGACGGCAACATCCTGGCCAGGGTTGGCCATTTGCACACCCATTGCGTAGGGCAAGCCCACGCCCATCGTGCCCAGGCCACCGGAATTGATCCAGCGACGAGGCTTATTGAATTTGTAGTACTGAGCCGCCCACATCTGGTGCTGACCCACATCAGAAGTCACGAAAGCGTTGCCGCCCGTCACTTCCCACAGGGATTCCACCACGTATTGCGGCTTGATCAGCTCGTCCGACTTGGCGTAGGCCAAGGAGTTCTTGCCACGCCAGACATTGATCTGTTTCCACCAATCATTCAGGGAGGGCTGGTTCTGCGATTCCTGACGGCTTTGCGCATACAGCTCATTGAACTCGGTCAGCACGTCTTTGACACAGCCCACGATAGGCACATCAACTTTCACGCGCTTGGAAATTACCGAAGGATCAATATCAATATGAATGATCTTGCGTGGGTTCTGACCGAAGTGGCGGGTATTACCAATCACTCGATCATCAAACCGTGCACCCACTGCGATCAGAACGTCGCAATGCTGCATGGTCATATTGGCTTCGTAAGTACCGTGCATGCCAGGCATGCCGATGTACTGATCCGCCGTACCAGGATAGGCACCCAAGCCCATCAAGGTGGTTGTGCAAGGGGCACCACTTAACTTGACCAGTTCGCTAAGCTCGCTTTCAGCATTACCCAGCACCACGCCACCACCAACGTAGATCAGCGGGCGCTCGGCGCTATTGAGAATCTGGACGGCTTTCTTGATCTGACCCTGATGGCCTTTGGTCACAGGTGCGTAGGAACGCATCTTGACCTCGCCACGCTTGGGCGTGTATTTGCACGTTGCGGTCGTAATATCTTTGGGGATATCAATAAGCACAGGACCTGGACGGCCTGTCGTGGCAATGAAAAATGCCTTGCGAATGGTATCGGCCAAATCACGAACATCGCGCACCAGGAAGTTGTGCTTGACGCAAGGACGGGTGATACCGATGGCATCACATTCCTGGAAAGCATCTTCACCAATTGCCTGGGTGCTGACCTGTCCACTGATGATGACCATCGGAATGGAGTCCAGGTAAGCAGTCGCAATACCGGTGACGGCATTGGTGACGCCCGGGCCACTGGTTACCAGTGCCACGCCAACTTTCTGGGACGAACGGGAATAGGCATCCGCAGCATGAACAGCAGCCTGTTCATGACGCACGAGAATGTGCTGGAAGCGGTCCTGCTTGAAGATTGCGTCGTAGATATAGAGAACGGCACCACCCGGATAACCGAAAACGTGTTCCACGCCTTCGTCCGCGAGCGTGCGCACAACAATATCTGCGCCATTTAATTCAGACATGAGTTTTCCTTTCAGTCTTGCCCTGCAATATCGACTGACCACGACGGTCCGAGCTTGAACCGATGTCAGCAACATGATCTGGCGCTTCATGGCCCACAGGACCACACCACCCAGACACATTACCGTCCGGCCTGCACTCTTCGACACCCAGTGCGTGCATACAAAAACGTATGCGTTAGCTTGAAACGGAAGTCCTGGCATCCCACGCTTGTGACGCGGCCAGCAACAAAGTTTTTAGGCGCAAAAAACCGGGCGGATGGCCCGGTTAACAGTGCCTCGCTACAATTTGCTCGGATAAGGAGCAAAAACACCTAGTTACTTTACCTTGACTGCACAAAGCGAGCAACTGTGATTGTTGGTAAAGTGCAAAAAAACAGGCTTAAAGCTTGCATACGTAAAACGATATACTGTCTACCTATGCTATGACGAGCTGTCCGGGTATTTTATGGCATCGCCCATCCCACAATTAAAACAATTCCTGTATAGCCACTATTTCTTCGGCGGACTGCGCCAGTCCATCGGTGTGCTGTTGCCGGTCATTATTTTGGGCCGCTTCTTTGGTCACTATGACATTGGCGTCATCGCGTCCATGGGTGCCACCTGCGTTGCCATCATTGACCAGCCCGGCGGCCCACGCCGCTATCGCAACAATGAAATGCTGGGCGGTATTGCGCTGGGCACGGTCACCGTTGGCCTGACAGGTCTGGCCTCCAGCTCTCCCCTGCTGTTGGTCCTGTGCGTACCGTTTCTGTGCTTTCTGTACAGCATGTTCTCCGTCTTTGGCCGTCGCGGCGGGCTGATCGGCTTTGCCGCCCTGCTGTTGATGACCTTGACGATGCGCTTTCCCATGCAGCCTCACGAGGTATTGGCGCACACGCTGTATTCCTTTGCTGGTGGTCTGTCCTATTACTTGTTCAGCACCCTGTTCCGACGCTTGTTCTGGTATCGGGAAGAGCGCCAGACTCTGGCGGTAGCCCTGTTTGCCACGGCTGAATACATGGAAGCGCGCTCGCAATTCTATGACTCCACCTCGGATCTGGACGCCTGCTATAGACGGCTGATCAATCTTCAATCCAATATGACCGAAAAGCACCAGGCCGCTCGCGACGTGGTACTGCGTGAATTGCCACGCGGTTATGGACGAGGCGATCACCATCGCAAGGCACTGCTGACCATCTTCTTGAATATGGTCAGCATTCTGGACTCGCTGGTCGCGACCTATACCGACTACACCGTCCTGCGCCGTCAGCTTTCCGACAGCGATTTCATGGTTTTTGCGCGTGATGGCTTGCACAAGCTTTCGTTGGATATCGGCCGCATTGCCATGAATGTTTCGCGCAGCGCTCGCACTACCCGTCGCTCCAGCGTCAAAGCGGAAATCCGCGCCATGGAATACGAGCTGGAGAAGTACAAACGCCAGGGCATGTCTCAATCCGACCCTGAGACCTACGCCCTGCTAGTCCAGGTCTTGCGCCGACTGCGTAACCTGAACCGCATTGTGGACAGCATGGCAAGCCTGTCGCATCGTGCCAGCCAGAATATGCCAGTCGATCAATACCTGAATAAATCGCTAAGCCGCATGCTCTCGCGTGAAGAACTGCGTTTGGGCATGCTCAGCAGCAATATGAAGCTGAAGTCCTCGCACTTCCGCTACGCGGCACGTGTCAGCATTGCGTCCATGGTGGCCCTGGGAGTGGGTGCACTCAGCGCTCATTTCCAAAGCGAACTGGGCCTGGTCAGCGCCCTGACAGCGCACAGTTACTGGATCATCCTGACCATTCTGGTCATTATGAAACCGGGCTTTGCCATCACGCGCCAACGCAATGGCTGGCGCCTTTTTGGCACGGTACTGGGCTGCGGGGCGGCCTTCCTGCTCCTGAAGCTAACGGACAACCGCGAGCTGTATCTGATCGCCATGTTGCTGGCCTACCTCCTGGGTAACAGCCTGGTTCAGCTGAACTTCCTGCTATCAGCCCTGTTCAACACAATCTTTGTGATTTTGTCCTTCCAATTCCTGTCCACGGGCGGCTCCTTCATTATTGGAGAACGTCTGGTGGATACGCTGATTGGTTGCGGCATCGCCATGGCCGCCAGTTACCTGCTGCCCAACTGGGAGTCCAGCGCCATGACAGGCCTGGCCCGAGCAGCCTTGGCCGCCAACAAAGAGTTCTGGCGTGCAGGGCTGGAATTCGCTCGCCTGAGCCGCCTGCATAACCAGATCCTTAAAAACGGTCAGGAAGGCGAACCCACCATGACAGAGGCCCAGAAAAACCAGGTGGATCTGGATTTAATGGAAGCCGACACCGCCTGGCAAGTGGCAAACAAGAACGTACACATTGCCTTCAGCAACTTTGCCTCGGCCTTTTATCGCATGATGGATGAGCCTGTCAGCCGACAAGCCAATGTATCCCTGCTGAACAACCTGCTGATTCAGAACCACGTGCTGGCCTCGCAAATCAGCGCCGCTACCCCGCTTCTGGCTAATTTGAGTCAGATTCCGCCGGGCATTCAGAACTCCCTGGATGCCATTGGCGCGCTGATTAACGACCAGGATGCCGACCCGCCTGCTTCCATCGAAACCGAAGGTGAGCTGGCCATGCTGGCCTACCCTATCCGTCAGATGGTCAAGGCCGCCCAACTGATACGTCAGGATATGAGAGGCCTGGAATACAGCGCTGGCCCGCAACTGCCGCCCGAGCGCAAGCAGGAACTGAAACAGCAAGGGGCCTGATGGCCATGCCATGTCCCGTATACATGTGGAGCTCGCTGTCGGGACCAAATAAACAAGAACTCAAGGCACAAAGCAAAAAGCAAAAAGCAAAAAGCAAAAGAGCATAGGGTGCCAAGCCCTCCTCAGTTCGCAGGACCAAAAATAAAAAGGCAAGGCGCAAATACATGGCCTTGCCTTTCCTTTTTTACCTGCAAGACCGCAGATCAGCTAAAGAGCTACCCCTACGGCGCAAGCGATAAAGCTACATACTTATCAAGCCTTGGCATCCTGCTCGGAGCGACGGAACACCAGCTTGTCCTCGCTGGAGAGCTCAGGCTGGAATACATACCCCTCGCGATCAAACGCCTTCAAGCCTTCCACTGTTTGCACACGCTTGTCGATGACAAAGCGGGCCATCAAACCACGGGCCTTCTTGGCGTAGAAGCTGATAATCTTCCAGGCACCGTTTTTCTCGTCCTGGAAAACGCACTGAACTACACGTGCACGCAAGGCTTTTTGATCGACCGCCTTGAAATACTCTTCGGAGGCCAAGTTCAAGACGATGGGCTTGGCGTCGCCTTCCTGACGCTCGTTCAAATAATTGGCAATCCGGCTGCCCCAGTAAGCGTACAAATTGGCACCTTCGGGATTCTTCAAGCGAGTGCCCATTTCCAGACGGTAAGGACGCATCAAATCCAAAGGACGCAAAGCACCGTACAAACCGCTAAGAATCACAATGTGGTCCTGGGCCCACTTCAGCTCCTTGTCCGACAAATCCGTTGCAGCCATGCCCTCATACACATCACCATTAAAAGCCAGAATGGCCTGACGGGCATTGGAGCGCTCAAACTTGGGCTCCCACTCCTGGTAACGCTGGACATTCAGGCGCGCCAGGTCGTCGCTCAACTTCATCACGCCAGCAATATCCTCTTCGGATTGAGTGCGCAAAATATCAATCAAGCCTTGCGCCTGCTCCACAAACAGAGGCTGGGTTTCCAGCTGCGTGCGTACAGGGGAATCGTAATCCAGCTTTTTCGCTGGCGAGAGCAATAACAACATGCGCCTATATCCTTTCTATCCAAACAGATAAAGGGCCATGCCCTTTATCCGCCATCTACAAAACACGCTTTGACAGCAATTAGCGAGCCGTCCAGCCACCATCCAGACTTAGCGTCGTACCCGTCATTTGGTCTGCGGCGGCAGACGACAGGAACACAGCAGCACCGCCCAATTGTTCAGGAGTCACAAACTGCAGGGAAGGTTGTTTCTCAGCCAGCAGCTCGCGTGCGGCAGCTTCAATATCAATCCCTTTTTGCTGGCTGATAGCTTCGATCTGCTTTTCCACCAAGGGAGTACGTACCCAGCCCGGGCAGATTGCGTTGCACGTAATACCCTTGCCAGCATTTTCCAGTGCGGTCACTTTGGTCAGGCCCACGACACCATGCTTGGCCGCCACATAAGCCGATTTATTTACCGAGGCCACCAGACCGTGTGCCGAGGCGATATTGATAATCCGCCCCCAACCCTGCTTTTGCATGATGGGCAAGGCAGCCGCTGTGCCGTGGAAGACGGCAGACAGGTTCAAGGCAATGATGGCATTCCATTTATCCACCGGAAACTCTTCAATAGGCGCGGTGTACTGAATACCAGCGTTATTGACCAGAATATCCAGACCGCCCAAGACTTCTGCCGCCTTTGCAACAAAATCGCGCGTGGCCTGTGCGTCGCTCAAGTCAGCATTCAGATAATAGGCTTTGACACCAAACTTGGACTCCAGCGTGCTGCGCTCGCGCTCGATATCTTCAGGCTGACCAAAACCATTGATCACCACATCTGCACCGGCTTTCGCCAACTCGGTGGCCATGGCCAGACCGATACCACTGGTCGATCCTGTTACGACCGCTTTTTTACCTTTCAGCATAGATACCTCGTGAGTATGGACAACAGAGAACTGAAACCCCAAGTGTACTCGCCGCCCCGCAATGCCGGGAAATGCAAAGGGATCCTTTTGTCCGCAATCATCAAGGCTTGCAAAACAAGGCCAAACACCATCGGACCACGTACTAGCGCATTACCCCCTAGAACTTCGGCCTGCGCGGGGAAAAGTAGGCCACACACAATATTGCGGATGAGTTTTCCGAACATCGGCCGCGACTGACACTTTTACCTTAACGTTCTTATGTGACAAAACAGCAAATAAACCATGCTGAGAGAGCAGGACGATCAAACCAGCAGAAAACAAAAAAGCCCTTGAATAATCAAGGGCTTTCAAAATTCCAGGTGGCGGACAGGGTGGGATTCGAACCCACGGTACGCTTGCACGTACGCCTGATTTCGAGTCAGGTACATTCGACCACTCTGCCACCTGTCCGCGATTGCTTATATGGTTACAAGCAAGCCCATAAATATAGATCAAAGAACACTCTTTGACAAGCACTAAAGAGACATAGCACTTGCGTCAAAGAACGGGATATCTTGATAAGACCGGCCACTCAACCCAAAGAGCTCTTTCCAATCAAGGGTTTACCCTCTATTTTGACCTAATTCACTTGTTCACCCTGAGCCGCAGGCCTATATTGGAAACACACATTGATGCATCGCAGCCCTGCCTCTCCAAGGCAGTCCTTGTAATTCCGGCGCAGCTTGCTGGACTTGATAAAAGGAATTGTCATGCAAACCTTCCAATGGATTATCGACGCCAACGGCGACGGCATATACAGCCTGAATGAAGTTCTCCAGACTCTGCGCTGGGCTTTTCGGATACCAGGCAGCCTGGTAGTTGAAACCTTGGGCTCCATCCCGGTTCTGTCTGATCTACTGCGTATCCAGGCCTCAGAAGCGACAGGCTACGCTTCTTTGCGAGGCGGACTGGTCAATATCCTGTCGCTGTTCTTCTGGGCCGCACTCTGTCTCTGGTTTCTGGAAGTCAACTCCAAGCCACGTGCAGAGCCTGCGCAGCGCAACGTACGTCATGCGCCACACTTGAACAAGCAACTGGATTCTGTGCACGGTCGGCAGCTACACGCGAACTACAACCGGCGCCCTGTCCGCCATCGTCAGGTTGAACGCCATACCTTCTAGATGCACTCATGCCCTCCTGCCGAAAAAGGAGAAACATGTGTTAAGAAAGGTAAACCCCTAGCATAGCGCATACGAGCCGTGTTGCGTTTGGAAGTGCTTTGCCAGGATTACCTAACGTTTGGACTACGGGTTTTAGGCAACAATCGCTGCAGCTAGTGTCATTAGAGGTGCAGCTTATGAAAAAACTACTATTAGCCGGTTTAATGGCCTTGAGCACCAGCGCCGCCTCTGCGGGCGGTGTAAATGTCGATATCAATGTCGGTATTCCGGGTATCGGTTACGGGCCGATCTACTACCCACCCGCTCATGTTGTGGAACGCCCGGTTTATGTCGCCCCACCCCCAGTGGTTTACCACCCGCCACGTTACGTCTATCGTCCCGGCTACGTGGAATATGGTCGCTCCAACAAGGAATGGCGCAAGGAGCAGCGACGCGCTCACAAGCGCTGGCGCAAACAGCAGGAGCGTTACTGGGATGATGACTAATCCATCACTACGGAACCATGAATGAAAAAGGGCTGAGGACCACAAAGGTCATCAGCCCTTTTTCCATTCGGACAAAGACTTTATTTAGCCGGCACCAGACGTTCCAGTCCGCCCATATAAGGACGCAGAACCTTGGGCACAATTACGCTGCCATCTTCTTGCTGGTGGTTTTCCAACACAGCCACCAAGGCGCGGCCTACGGCCAGGCCAGAGCCATTCAGCGTATGCACAAACTCCGGACGTGCCTTGCTGTCGGCGCGGAAACGCGCCTGCAGACGACGAGCCTGGAAAGCCTCGCAGTTCGACACCGAGGAGATCTCGCGGAACGTGTCCTGGGCAGGCAACCATACTTCCAAGTCATAGGTTTTGGCGGCAGAAAAGCCCATATCGCCAGTGCACAGTTGCACTACACGGTATGGCAGTTCAAGAGCCTGCAGAACGTGCTCGGCATGACCGACCATGGACTCCAACGCCTCGTAGGATTTTTCAGGATGAACGATCTGCACCATTTCAACTTTGTCGAACTGGTGCTGACGGATCACGCCACGGGTATCTCGGCCACCGCTACCGGCTTCCGAACGGAAACAAGGCGAGTGAGCAGTCAGGCGGATAGGCAGATCGTCCCCGGCCAGAATCTCGTCACGCACAGTGCCGGTCAGGCTGATTTCGGAGGTTGAGATCAGGTACAAGTCTTCAGGCTTGGATTCGGCCGGATCGGCTGGCTCGTTGTCCTGACCACCCTTGGTAACCCAGAACATATCGTCCTTGAACTTGGGCAACTGACCTGTGCCGTACAAGGTGGACGCGTTCACGATGTATGGGGTGTAGCACTCGGTGTAGCCGTGCTCTTCCACTTGGGTATCCAGCATGAACTGAGCCAGAGCACGGTGCAAACGGGCCAGAGGGCCACGCAAAACCATGAAACGGGCGCCAGCCAGCTTGCGAGCGGCTTCAAAATCCAGACCAAACTGCTCACCCAGATCCACGTGATCACGCGGCTCAAAGGTGATGTGCGCAGGCTTGCCCTGATCATCTTTAGGACCTGGAATCCAGCGGCGTACTTCGACGTTGTCTTCTTCGGACTCGCCTACCGGCACGCTTTCGTGCGGCAGGTTAGGAATCGTGGCGAACCAGGAGGACAGCTCGGCCTGCACTTGGGACAGATCCTGCTCCAGTTGCTTCAGGCGCACCGGGATTTGCTGGGATTGAGCCAATGCCTCGCTGGCGTCTTCGCCTTTGGACTTGAGCTGGCCGATGCGTTTGGCCAGTGCATTGCGCTCGGCCTGCAAGGTTTCGGTTTCCACCTGTACCGCTTTGCGGCGGGCTTCCAGTTGCTGGAAACGCTCGGTGTCAAATTGCACGCCACGTTTCGCCAGGCCCTGTACCAGCGGCTCCAAGTCTTTGCGTAATTGGTTCAGATCTAACATTTAATAGCCATATAGGTGATGGTTCAATCCCGATTGATCTGGTGATTTTAACCACAAGCCACCACAAGCGCAGCACAGCGCAAGCAGTACTGAGGTATCGGGAAATACGGGGGTGACAGGTCGGGCAAGCGCCTGTCCTGTCTTAGGTATCTTTCTTACCGGCCTGCTCGTCCAGCTGACGCAGGCGCTCCATTTTTTCAGCGATCTTGATTTCCAGACCACGGGGCACGGGCTGATACCAATGCGGATCGGGAATACCCTCCGGCAAGTAAGTCTCTCCCGCCGCGTAGGCATTGGGCTCGTCATGCGCATAGCGATACGCATGACCGTGGCCCAGCTCTTTCATCAGCTTGGTGGGCGCGTTGCGCAAATGCACGGGCACTTCGCGGCTTTTATCCTGCTTCACAAAGGCGCGGGCCTGGTTGTATGCCATATAACCGGCATTGCTCTTGGCCGCGATCGCCAGATAAATCACGGCCTGTCCCAGCGCCAGTTCGCCTTCAGGACTGCCCAGGCGCTCGAAGGTCAAGGCTGCATCGTTGGCAATTTGCATGGCGCGCGGATCGGCCAAACCGATATCCTCCCAAGCCATGCGTATGATGCGGCGCGACAAATAGCGGGCATCAGCCCCGCCGTCCAGCATCCGGGTCAGCCAATACAAGGCGGCATCCGGGTTGGAACCGCGCACCGATTTATGCAAAGCAGAAATCTGGTCGTAGAAATTGTCGCCCCCCTTGTCAAAACGCCGTGAATTCAAGGTGAGAGCGTTTTGCAGAAAATCTGTCGTGACCAGCTCGGTGCCAGATGTCTTGGCGGCCGTATTGGTTTGCTCCAGCAGGTTCAAGAAGCGTCGAGCATCACCGTCCGCATAGCCGATCAGGGTGTCAACGGCTTGATCCTCAAACTCCAGACCATCCAGCGCGTTCTGCTCCTGTACACGGCGCAGCAACAGCTTCAGCTCCTCATCCGTCAGGGACTTGAGCACGTAGACCTGAGCGCGCGACAACAAGGCCGAGTTAACCTCGAACGACGGGTTTTCTGTGGTGGCACCAATAAAGGTCACCAGGCCACTTTCGGCATAAGGGAGCAGCGCGTCTTGCTGGGACTTGTTGAAGCGATGTATCTCATCCACGAACAGGATGGTGTGCTTGCCCATAGCCAGATTCTGCTGGGCCTGCTCCATGGCAGCACGAATATCTTTCACGCCCGAAAAAACGGCAGACAAGGCGATGAACTCGCATTCGAATGCACTGGCCGTCAAACGTGCCAGCGTGGTTTTACCCACGCCGGGAGGCCCCCAGAAAATCATGGAGTGTGGTTTGCCAGACTGAAAAGCCAGGCGCAGCGGCTTGCCCTCGCCCAGCAAATGAGACTGCCCCACCACCTGATCCAGGGTTTTGGGGCGCAGTGCTTCGGCTAAGGGTGCGGCGGGTTCCTGAGCGAACAAATCACGCATGGCGATCGCCCTTCCTAAAATGGCAAGACCTGGCCAAGCGGACCAGGTCTGTATTGAAAACTTGTTTTGTCAGAGCCAGCCAAGTGCTGATCCTGACGATAGCTGCACAAAAACAGAATGTGCATCAAGGCATGGAGACGACATCCACTCCGGCAGGAGCCTTGAACGTGAAGGTACCCAAGGTAATCCGAGGGTTCGGTTCCAAGCCGGTGAAGTCGATATACGTGGTTTGCCCGAACGAGTCCTGCAATTCCAGACGACGTGGCTCACGATCCTTGAAGCCGATATCTACGTAGGAAAAGCCGGCATCGCTTTGCAAAGGCGTGGCTCGGATCCACTCCAGCCCATCCCGTGCATCTTGCTCAACCAGACGGAAGGAGTCTTCCAGATTACCAGTACCAAACAAGATCGCAGCAGGCGAAGCGCCGATGGATTGGTCCACACCACGCTCGGTGACCTGGGCCAGATCCGGGTCGTATTGATAAAGCAGCTTGCCGTCAGACACGATCAACTGCTCATAAGGGCGTTGCACATGCCATTTGAACTGGCCAGGGCGCTGAAACACGAATTGCCCGGATTGCGGCGCACCTTTGGACTGGCCGTTGCTATCGACCGTACGCTGGGAAAACTCGCCTTTCGCAGCACGCACATCTTGTACAAAAGAGCGTAATTGCTCGCTGGCCGAAGCGGCCATGGTCAAGGCAGGTGTAGCGACCAGCAACATGCTGACCAGCAGTGTCTTAATCTTCATCTTTGGCACCTCCTGCGGGGACCAGAATTTCACGGTTACCATTAGGCTGCATAGCCGATACCAGACCGGCTTGTTCCATTTGTTCCAGCAGTCGGGCTGCCCGGTTGTAACCAATACGCAAATGACGCTGCACCGACGAAATCGAAGCGCGACGATTTTTGATAATGACTTGAACAGCCTGGTCATACAGCGGGTCCGCTTCAGCATCGACCATGCCAGTAGCGGGGTTGACCCCCTCACCCGATTCGCCCTCGACAGCACCTTCCAGCAGGCCTTCGATGTAATCGGGCTCGCCGTGTTCCTTCAAGTGTTCAACCACGCGGTGAACTTCCTCGTCGCTGACAAAAGCGCCGTGCACTCGTTTAGGCAAACCTGTACCGGGCGGCAAATAGAGCATATCGCCCATGCCCAGCAAGGTTTCCGCCCCCATCTGATCCAGAATGGTGCGCGAGTCGATTTTGGAGGACACCTGGAAAGCGATACGGGTAGGAATGTTTGCTTTGATCAGACCCGTAATTACGTCCACGCTAGGGCGCTGAGTAGCCAGAATCAGGTGAATACCAGCCGCACGGGCCTTCTGGGCCAAACGGGCAATCAACTCTTCGATCTTCTTGCCCTGCACCATCATCAAGTCTGCCAGCTCGTCAATAATGACGACAATCATGGGCAGAACAGACAGCGGCTCGGGCGCATCTGGCGTCAAGGAGAAAGGATTGGGGATAGGCTCTTCACGCTTTTGCGCTTCGCGTATCTTGGCGTTGTAACCGGCCAGATTACGCACGCCCAGCTTGCTCATCAAGCGGTAGCGTTTTTCCATTTCAGCCACACACCAGTTCAAGGCGTTGGAGGCTAGACGCATATCCGTGACCACCGGTGCCAGCAAATGAGGAATGCCTTCATAGACACTCATTTCCAGCATCTTGGGGTCGATCAGGATCAGGCGCACGTCTGCCGGGTCTGCCTTGTACAGCAGCGACAGAATCATGGCGTTAATCCCCACGGACTTACCGGAGCCGGTTGTACCTGCCACCAGCAAGTGAGGCATCTTGGCCAGATCCGCCACCACGGGTTTACCGGCAATATCCTTGCCCAAAGCCATGGTCAGCAAAGAGGCGCTGCTGTGATAGGTTTGCGAGCCTACGATTTCCTCCAGACGCACCATTTGGCGGCGGGGGTTGGGCAGTTCCAGGCCCATCAGGTTTTTCCCGGGAATGGTTTCCACCACCCGGATGCTGACCAGACTCAAGGCACGGGCCAGGTCTTTGGCCAGATTCACGATCTGGCTACCCTTCACGCCCGTGGCAGGCTCAATCTCGTAGCGCGTAATGACCGGCCCCGCCTGGGCGGTCACCACCGTCACCGCAACACCGAAGTCCGACAATTTCTTTTCAATCAGGCGCGAGGTGAACTCAATGGTTTCCGGTGACACCGTTTCTACATTGTCAGAGGCAGGGTCCAGCAGGGACAGCGGAGGCAAGTCGCCCGCTTCGCCAGCCTGACGAGGCGCCTTGAACAAGGTCTGCTGCTTTTCTTTCTCGACGCGCTCCGATTTGGGCACAGCCACAAAAGCAGGTTCGATACGCACAGGCTGTTCGTGCACCAGTTGCTCCTGCTTGGCGACCACGCTTTCCGTACGCTCGGCACGTTTGACCTCGCCCACGCGACGATCCTGACGGGCTGACCAGAAAGTCATCAAACGGCGAATTGCCCCCTCAATGAAGCCGCCCAGACGTTCTGCCAACGTCAGCCAGGAAAAACCGAAGAACAAACTGGCTCCGCCGGCGAGCAGGCCCATCAGCACCAGAGAGGCTCCACCAAAGCCTATCGAAGTTACTAATAGTTGCGATAATAATTGGCCTAACTGCCCACCCGCCCCCGCAGGGAGCTGCCATTGCTGGCCCAGGTCTTTAAAAAACAGCGATTCCAGGCCCATGCTGCCCAGAAACAAAAAGAAAAAGCCTATGCCAATTTCCCAGCGCACCCGAGGCAGAACATCCTCGTTTTTAGTGCTGGGCAAAAGCAAAGCGGTCAGACGGTAAAAGCCCACGGCCACGCGCTGCACCAGCAGCACCACCCAAAGCCAGGCCGTCAGACCAAATAGAAACAAGAGGAAATCGGCGATGTGGGCACCAAAAATGCCCCCGCCGTTTTGAGTCAGACCCGAGTGCACGGAATGCGACCAGCCGGGATCGCCCGGATCCCAGGTTGCCAGTACCAGGCCCAGCCAGGCTGCCAGAGCAGCGAAGATAATCCACCGTGCTTCGCGCAGCAGTCCTGTCAGGCGCTGTTGCAGGGCTGAAGGCCCATTACGCACATTTTTGGATGACCGGGACGAACGAGGGGATGTTGCAGGTATTCTTGCCATGGACTCATTATAATTGGAGATCGTCTTTTTCGGATTTTCTGTGATGTCGACTACTAAGCACGCAAAAGTACTCATTCTGGGCTCAGGCCCGGCCGGCTATACCGCAGCGATCTACGCAGCCCGCGCCAACCTCAACCCCGTCTTGGTCACTGGCATGGAGCAAGGTGGCCAACTGATGACCACCACGGATGTAGATAACTGGCCAGCCGATGCCCAAGGCGTCCAGGGACCTGATCTTATGGCACGTTTCCAGGCTCATGCGGAACGATTCGAAACAGAATTAATCTTTGACATGGTGTCCTCGGTTGATCTGTCCACCCGCCCACTGACCCTGAATGGTGATAGTGGCACAGTCTACACCTGCGATTCGCTGATTATTGCGACAGGCGCCTCGGCTCAGTACCTGGGTCTGCCCACAGAGCAGGAATTCATGGGCCGTGGGGTGTCCGGCTGCGCAACGTGTGACGGTTTCTTCTACAAGAACCAGGACGTGGCCGTGGTCGGTGGTGGCAATACCGCCGTGGAAGAAGCCCTGTACCTGTCCAATATTTGCAAGACCGTGACGCTGATACACCGTCGCGATACCTTCCGTTCCGAGCCCATCCTGACTGACAAGCTGATGGATCGCGTCCAGAACGGCAATATCCGCCTGAAACTGCACAGCGAACTGCAGGAAGTGCTGGGTGACGCTTCTGGCGTAACCGGTGTGCGCATCGTCAATAACCAGACTCAGGCCACGGAAGACCTGGCTGTGACCGGCGCCTTTATCGCCATCGGCCACAAGCCCAACACCGGGATCTTTGAAGGCAAGCTGGAGATGCACGACGGCTACATCACGACTCGCAGCGGTCTGAAAGGCATGGCAACCATGACTTCCGTTCCTGGCGTATTTGCCGCGGGCGATGTGCAAGACAATATCTATCGTCAGGCCATTACCAGTGCAGCCAGCGGTTGCATGGCCGCCCTGGACGCACAGCGCTGGTTGGATGAAAACAAATAAGCCCAAAGCCGTAGGGCGTAGTCTGGCAGACCTGAAGAAGTTACAAGGTCAGGTCCGCCAGGATCTCAATCCGCCCCCGGCCCCCGCCCGTCCCCAAGCTCGCAAGCGTCCTCGCCCGCCAGATCCGGGTGGCAAACCTGCCAAACCGGCTCCTGTCAGCAGCGCCACAACAGCGGCTGAAGACCCCGTTTCGTTGTTGGACCCCAGCGACAGAGCCTGGCTACGCCAGTCCATGCGTAATGTCGCCCCCCTGAAAAAGCGCGGCCAAAGCATAGTCATGAGCCGCCCTGCGGCCAGCCCGGAACAATTGGAGCAACGTCGTCGGCATGCGGTCGGTGCCCCCGTCAATGCTCCTGCCCTGCCCCAAGCCTCTGACCAATATGTCAGCGCGCAAGGTGAAAGCAACGATATACGACATTTGCGTGCTGGCTGTGGCACCGATGTCTTGCGCGATCTGGAACGCAACCGTTGGCCGATTGAGTCCAGCCTGGATTTGCATGGCTCGGATCTGGAACAGGCCCGCGAGCGACTGGACAACTTTCTGCGCTCATGTCTGGAGCACGGCGTGCGCTGTGTACGAATTGTCCATGGCACGGGCTACGGCTCGCGCAATGGCGAACCCGTTTTGCGTCATGCCGTGCGTCGCTGGTTAACCCAACTGCCCAGCGTTCTGGCTTATATGGAATGCGCGCCCAACGAAGGTGGGCAAGGTGCCGTCAAATTGGTGCTGCAAGCCATGTCCGAACCCGGTGTTTAATTTTTTCCAGTAGGTACAGACGTAAAAAAGGCCAGCTTTCGCTGGCCTTTTTTTTGTTGTTGTTATGTTGTACTGCCTATTGCTTTTATAATAGTGACCGTTTTATTTCGGTCTTTATTGCCCAGCGTTGCGGGGCTATGTCTCCTCACCTGCATGAAACGTATTGTGCCCCATTTATAAAGCTGTCACACTTAGGGAATGCACTGATACCCGCATGGTAAGAAAATATCAGTCGCCCATTCGCAGTCTTTATTCTGCTGCCTGGTCCAAAGCCTTCACGGCCCGCTTCAAAAACACCTGCATTTCTTTCTCAGCCTGCTTGTCGCCCTGCTCTTGGGCAATCACCAAGCCCTGCTCCAGAATTTCCCTGGCCTGTTTGAATTGCTCCAGGTTCACCAGCACCCGGCCCAACAGCTTCCAGGCTGCGGTGTAACGCGGATTCATTTCCACGGCTTTGGACAAATGTTCGCGAGCCGCTTCCAAATCGCCCTCGCCCATACAGGCGTTGCCCAGGCCAAAGCGCAACAAGGCATTATCCTTGCCTGCCGCTAGTAGCTTCTCCAATCCTTCGCGCATAATCCGTACCCTTGAAAACAAAGCAAGGCTGGGTCGCACTGCCTTCACACAAAGCAAAATAGCGGCCGCGACACGCCTGCACAGCTTTATGACTATTGAACCATCTAGCCATAAACCATTGAGCTTGGTTTTGTACCACGGAATATCAAAGGGCGGCCTCAGCAGGCCAGACTCTGTAGGCCCATTCCCCTGCTGGTGCCGCCCTGGCTAGCACTTTAGGCCAGATCGCCTTGCAACACTCCCTTGCTGACGACTTCACGGCCATCCAGGCTAACCGTGCAATTGCGCATTGGGTAGTCAAAGTGGCAATCGGAGAAACGGCCCGCCGCTGGATTTGCGCCCGTAGAGAAAAGGAAGTTACCGGCAAAGGCGCGCAACTCGGTTCCGTTGGTATCGCGCTTGTCATACATGGCCATGGAGTCCCAGCGAGCCGCCGGTGCCATGCCCCAGCCCACATGACTGACCGCATAGGCATCCTTGTCATTCCAGCTGGCGTAATAGGAGCGGATCAAATCGGCATCCACGCCCTTGCCCTCAATAGCCACGACATAATCGTTTTCGATACGCAGGGTCACCGCCGATTCCAGATAGCGCTTGAAGGTCAGGTTCACATCTCCACTATCCAGCACCAGCGTGCCATTCACACTGCCATTGCTGGGGTAGCAAATGCACAGGCCAGCAGGCCAATACCCAAAGCTGCCCGGCTTGTCGGCAATCCCGGCACTGCCGCGCCCGATCACACCCGCCAGGCTGACCGTCAGGTCCGTGCCGGCTTCGGAGCTAATGTGCATGACACTGGCATCGGTAATCAACTTGCCGCCAATATCGCACTTGCTTTGCAAATCAGGACTGGGTTTGACCCGTTCCAGAATCTCGGGGTGCTCGTCGCTAATCATCATGATGCGGGCACCTTTGGCCAGCAGCGCGGCACGCTCGGGCGAATGCAGCAGCCCTTCTACGGTGCAGTCCACAATGAACTGGCTGCCTGCCAAAGCCTGGACAATCGGGTCCATACCTTCCAGCGCCAAAGACGTCCCGGTCGAGCGCAGGGCAATATTGCTTTTCAGACGTGGCGATACCAGTTTCACATGGCAGACCCGTGCCCCCATTTGCGTCAGGGCCAACTCAGCCAGCTCGGCCAGCACGGAGCGCGATTGCGTCTCGGACAGCACGACGGCCATCTCGCCGGCTTGTACTTTGCACAGTCCAAACACTTCTACAAAATCAGCAATCCACTTGCCTTCAATATGCTCACGCAACATCTCACTACTCCTAGAAAATTCAAAAAAGGCGCTGCGCGGCTCTTTCAGCCGGGCAGCGCCTATACACATCAGTCGCGCAAATCCTTGCCCTTGGTCTCGGGCGACGCAATGGTGGCCCACAAAGCCAGAACACACAGGCCGATCAGGTACCAATCAAAAACCTGTTTTTGATTGATGGAATGCAGCCAGGCTTGCAAATAGGGAGCGGTCCCGCCCGTCAGGGCACCAGCAACCGAATAGGGCAAGCCCATGGCAACCGCACGAATGCGGGTCGGAAACTGCTCGGGGAAAAAGGCCGGCATGATGGCGGTGGGTGCCGAGATCAACAGCATGCCGCCCGCCATGAACACCACCAGACGCCAGATCTCGCCCTGGCCGCCGGTCAGCACCATGGTCAGCGGGATGATGCTGATGATTGAACCGATGGAGAAGAAATACCAGTTCGCCTTGCGACCAAAACGATCCGAAAATGCGCCCCAGAAAATCAGGCACAGAATCAGGAAAAGATTGGCCCCCACCCCCACCCACATCACTTTGGCGGCAGGCATGCCCAGGGAGGTAATGGCAAAGGTGGGCGCCATGATGGCCCAGACGTAATACAGCACGGTGCCGCCAGCCGACAAGGCAAATACGCGCAAGCAGGCGCTGCGATACTTCCAGACATCCGACCAGAACACGCGTGCGCCCGGGCGTGCCGTTTTGCCTGCCGCTTGCGCTGCGGCCTGACGGGCTTTGAACATGGGGGTTTCATCCAGCTTTCTGCGCAGATACAGCGCATATACCCCCAAGGCACCGCCCAGAACAAAAGGAACGCGCCAGGCCCAGGCTCGGACTACATCCTCGCCCAGCATGCTGGTCAGGCAGGCACTGAGCAGAACGGCGGCCAGCACCCCTATCGTGACAAAGACAAAAACGGATGAGGACCACAGCCCACGCTTGTGAGCAGGTGCCATTTCGGTGACATAGGTAAAGGAAGAAACCACCTCCCCGCCGTGACCAATCCCCTGCAGCAAACGCCCCATCAACAAGAACAGGGCGGCAATCGGCCCCACCATGTCATACGTAGGAGCGATACCAATCACCAAACTGCCCAAGGCGGTCACCAGCATGGACAGGGTCATGGTGAAACGCCGCCCCTTGCGATCGGCCAGCCAGCCAAAAAAGATGCCTCCCAGCGGGCGCATGAAAAAGCCAACAGCAAATACCGCCAACGTACCCAGCAAAGCCGCCAGCGGGTCCTCACTATGGAAAAACTGCTTGGCAAAATAGGCGGCAAAAATCGAATAAGCCGTCCAGTCGTACCACTCCAGGGCGTTACCCGCCCCAACCCCCAAAATAACGCGTCGACGCTGCGCGGCAGTCATGGGCTGCTCGCGCAAAGATGGTGTATGTGCGTCCAAGAGATGTCCCCTTCACTGTGATAGTTATGCTTCTTGTTTATTGTTTTTGATCCGGTGGCTCAGGCCACCAACTGCGTGAAACGAGAACGATGAAAGATCAATGGCGAGATTTCGCGCTCGATCTGCACATCGTGGATAAGCAATTGCACGGCATCGTGGTCCCCGGCGGGATGCACTTGAAAAACACTGCAGTCAAACCAGACTGATGCCCCCTGTATATGGACGGCCCCCTCCTCGGTCAGCTCGACCTCGATATCGCTGAATCGGCTGTCCTTGTCCGGTCCTGCCAGCTGACGGCAAATAGCCGCATGTTCAGCACTCAAAATTGACACCCCCAGACGCGAGGCGCGAGACAGCAGCGCCCAGGTCGAGGAACTTTTCTGCACAAAAAAGGCGGCCAAAGGCGGATCCAGCGAAACTCCTACGGAAAAACTGGACGCAACAATGACTTGCGGCTTGCCATCGAGTACAGCGGCAATGGCCGCTACCCCGGATGGAAAATGTCCGAAGGCTTCGCGCACCACCCTGGCTCCCAACCCACTTATGTTTTCTTTCATGACGATGACTCTGCTCAGGCGTTAAAGACCCAAAACCCAAAATGAGGCGAGCTCTGCGACAACACACTCGCTTGGCCTCAATTCTGTTTCGATCGTCATTTATTTGCAATAACAAAACAGGTAAACGAGGATGGTTTTTGTTGAATTTAGGTATTAACCCTATGAAAATTCGTCGTTTTAAAAGCTATAGGCCTATACAATTCATCCGAATATTATTGCGTATTATGTTTCGTCATTATTTATTTGCAATAACTCATAAACTTAAAACCTCTCGGAATCCACAAGGACAGCATGTATCTACATATCGTTTTGATGGCACCCCACACCCCTGTCAGCCCGGAATTGGAACCCAAGCTGGACCAGGCCTTTATCCGCATACATCAGGAATGCTCAGACATAGAACGCTTTGAATGGGTGCCGAACCTGTCACGCAGTTCGGCGCGCTACAGCCATGCCCTGCTGTCTGTATTCCGCACTCAAGAGGCACTGGACGCCTACAGACAGAGTGATGCTCACCAGGCCATGCTGGATGCCATCGCCCCGCACATTCAGGACATCGTCGTGCTGGACAGCGTGCTGGAGGAAAGCCTGCCCTAAGAAGCTCAAGCTGGCGCCCTGGCAAACAGGACGCAAGCAGCCCCAGTGCGGCTACGCTAGCGCCGCCGGGGCACGCACGGTAAAATGGCCCGCTACAAACCTATTATCAAAAATGGGTAGCAATCAGCCCCACCACCGGAAGACAGAATGAAAGCAAGCGTCGCGATTGATGAGTTCATCGCTAGCCGAGACCATGGCGAGCACGAGCAACTTGCCCCGCACCACTACATTCTGACGCTCTACGGTCTGTTCGCCCGCCCCACCGGCGTCATCATTCCCGTGGCCAGCGTGGTTCAACTTCTGGCCGACCTGGGCGCTGAACCGTCCAGCGTGCGCTCCGCCATTTCCCGTCTCAAGAAAAAAGGCGTGCTAGTTAGCCAACAAGCCGCCTCGGGCAAAGGCTATGCCTTGGCAGCCGAACTGGAACCGCATATGCAGGCCGGTGATGAACGGATTTTTTCCTCGCCCTCCATGAATATTCGGGACCCCTGGCTGCTAGTCTCCTTCTCCGTTCCGGAAAGCGAACGCCAGAACCGTCACAAGATTCGTACAGGCTTGGCTCGCATGGGGTTTGGCACGGTAAATGCGGGCCTGTATATAGGTCCGGCGCGCTTGCAGGCGGAGGCTGTCGAGTACATACGCGAGCACCAACTCTGGCCCTATATTGAACTGTTCACCTGCGAACCCAGCGGCCTGAGCGATATTCAGGAAAAGATCTCCCGCTGGTGGAATTGGGACAAGCTGGCCAATGAGTACCAGGCCTTCTTGAACTCGTATCGACACGAAGTTGAAGCGTGGCAAACCGCTTTACGCCAAGGCACGGCCGACCCTTTGGAAGCCTTCCGACTCTATATGCCTATGGTGACACGCTGGCGCAGACTGCCCTTTCTGGACCCAGGCCTGGCACCCGAGCTATTGCCAGACAACTGGGTAGGCAATACGGCCCGCAAATTGTTCGGTGACTTGCATCGACTGCTTAGTCCCTTGAGCTCGCAACACGTGCAGCAGGCCATTCCAAACTGGAAGGCCCGCGGCACGGAGTAAACCTGCTCCTTTAGTCAGCCCCCTGCAAAGCGTGCGATGTCGCCCATCAAATCCAGGGCGACGCGCTCAAACCGCTCTGGCGTCACCCCCTGCATCATGGGTGCATCCTGCCAGGCCCGGAAGTTGCCAAACTGGAAAGGCAAATCAAAACAATGCCCGCTGAACACCGCTTCAAGCGGGCTTTGTTCCATGAAGTGACGCCAAACCACCGAGCGCCCCGCTGCCTTCAGACTAGCCGCATACTGCGTGGGAAAACGCTGAAATTGCAACCAGGACGACGCGGCCACCACTTGCTGATACGGCGTCAGACCCGATCCAGCACCCTGATACACCCCATTTCGCAGCAGGCTGTCTGGCAAGTCTCCCACAGGCCATACACCCAAAGCCTGATCGACCTGCTCTTGCGTCGCCTGCCGATGAAAAGGCATATCAAAAAAGAACACCGAGGACTCTTGGGCAGTACAACGCAGATACACCGCCTGCGCATGGCAGGCTTGTGCCGCCCAGTCAGGATTCAAGAAGTCGGGCGGCATCCCGGCGCTAGCCACAGGCAAGAATGCCGAAGGAGCATGGGCCAAACGTGGCGGCTCTTTGTCCAAGGCCATCATGCCGTGCTGCATCAAGATATCCACGTTCGCCGTCAGCCACTGATCACCCAGGCTTTGTCGCAGGCGCTCTGTGGTTTTTCTTTGTTGCTCGGGTGACCACGGCGTGCGCGTTCCCATGCTGAGCAAAGCAACACGATCAACCCAACCTCGTGTGGACTCCAGCACGCTGAGCAAATGCGCATACCAGCCACCCGCCGATTGCCCCATCAAGGCAATCTTGTCCGGGTCTCCGCCAAAGGCATGGATACGATCTTTCACCCACTGCAGTGCCAAGAGCAGGTCGGCTGCCGGCAAAGGCAAATCGTCAGCTTGTGCATCGCCCAGGTGCCCCAAGGCACCCAGACGGTAATTCACATTGACCACCACCATGCCCTGCGCTGCCAGGCGGGTGCCGTCATACCAATCCAAAGAAGCGCCGCCACTCATCCAGGCTCCACCGTGGATAAAGAACAGCACAGGCAGACCTTGCGCTTGGGCGGGAGCCCACACATTCAGAAAATAAGCATCTTCAGATTGCGGATTGGCACTGCCTGCGCCCATCGCCGCCGCAAGGCGGCTGGGGCGCTGCGGGAATACGGGCACCTGATCAAGAGAGGTCGCTGCCACTCGCCCCGTCGCCGCCTGCGCCGCTTCAAAACGACGCGCCCCCTGGGCGTAACGTAGGCCATACCAGGCCTGCACCTCTACGCCATCGGCATGACAACGTCGCGAGGGAGCATTGACCAGCAATGTCGCCGTCATGGTTTAGAGCTTGTTGGAAATGTAAGGCGTACCGGTCATGCCGTTACCGTGTAGCTCATAACCCATAGGGGCGGTAATCGAAGCATGGCGAGTACCTGTATTAATATCCCGCCACATGCGGCCCAGCAAACTATTTTCCGCAAAAGAGGCCGTGCCATGTAACCAGCACAGATTGTTCACCGCATCCACCAGTTCGTGTCCGGCATGGCCGATTCCGGCGCGGTGACGAGCACGTAGCTCCAAAGGCATGGGCACGGTGCCAGAGGCAGCAGCATCAATTTGAGCCGCAGCGCGTTCCAGCAATAAGCGGGCACCATCAATCTGAATACTGGCCGTTCCCAGGTTCTGCACAAACGCCCCCGAGTCCGACTGTTTCTTGTAATGGGTATAGGTGATGCCGCGCTTGCCACTGACGCCAGTAGTGAAATCCACAGCGGCTTGAGCCGCTCCCAAAGATGGCGCTTGAATGCAGGTGGACATGGTCAGGTGCGGCGTCAAACGACGACCAAATGTAGCCAAGGGATCTTGCTCCTGCACATCACCCATCAGTTGCTGAAACGTAATCAGGCGCTCTTTGGGCACCCACAGGTTTTCTGCCACCATGGTGTTGGAGCCCGAGCCGCGCATACCGATGGTGTACCAGGTATCCTGAATTTCAAACTCATCACGACGCATCAGCACAAAGCCCACGGTGGGCTCGACCTGCTCGCTTTCCTTGATGAACAAAATCCCCAGTGCCCAGTCCGAGTGATTGCTGTTCGAGGCAAAAGGCCACTTGCCCGTAATGCGCCAGCCATCGCCATCCGGCGTTGCCGTGCCTTGGGGTTGGGCAAAAATGGACGCCGCACGGATTGGACCGTCTGCAAACACCTCATCGAGCATGGCATCGCTAAAGCGGTTGGCCAGCATGACCGAACCATTAGAAATCACCACACACCAGGCTGCTGCCGGATCGTAATAGCCCACGGCGCTGGCACATTGCAAGAGCATCTCCGCCCCACCCTCATAACCGCCGTAGCGCTTCAAGGCCGAAATGCGCCAGGCCCCGGTGGACTCCAAAGCCTGAACCGCCTCGTCTGACAACATGCGATTACGGTCGGCCTGCGGGGCCAACTCACGTAGCAGCGGGCCGATCTCGTGGATACGCTCCAAAATCTCCTCTGTCTCCTGACGGGATGGCGCCTGGGTAACGGTGATCCGCTCGCGCTCGGCGACCAATGTAGCTCCTGTGATAGTCATAACAGCTCCTTAGAATTATTTGATATGGCAAATTTATAGCTATCGTCAGTTAATCGCAATATCAATAATCATGAAAACTGCTAAACCCGCTTGTTTTATTGAGTTTATTCGGGTTTTCACCTAGTAAACATCATGCGCCAAGCTTATTTTTAATTGCATAAAAGTAACGATCAACAATATTTTGAGCACAAAAAAAGCAGAAAAAAGAGAAAAAATGGCCTGCGCCAGCATGAGACAAAAAAAAACCGCCGACCCGAAGGTCGGCGGTTTCTCATGTAGAAAACCGGCTTTAACAGCCTGTATTCATTACATGTTTTCGATCATGACATCGCCAAAGCCGGAGCAGGACACTTGAGTTGCGCCTTCCATCAGACGGGCAAAGTCATAAGTCACTTTACGCGAGGTAATGGATTTTTCCATGCTGGAGATGATCAGGTCAGCAGCTTCGGTCCAGCCCATGTGACGCAGCATCATTTCGGCAGACAGGATCAGCGAACCGGGGTTCACGTAGTCTTTGCCAGCGTACTTGGGAGCAGTACCGTGGGTAGCTTCGAACATGGCCACGGAGTCGGACAGGTTGGCACCGGGAGCGATACCGATACCACCCACTTGAGCAGCCAGAGCGTCGGAGATGTAGTCGCCGTTCAGGTTCAGTGTGGCGATAACGTCGTACTCGGCAGGACGCAGCAGAATCTGTTGCAGGAAGGCGTCAGCAATCGAATCCTTGACGATGATCTCGCGACCAGTCTTGGGATTCTTGAATTTGCACCATGGGCCGCCGTCGATCAATTCAGCGCCAAATTCTTTTTGAGCCAGTTCGTAAGCCCAATCACGGAAGCCACCTTCGGTGAACTTCATGATGTTGCCCTTGTGAACGATGGTCACGGAAGAGCGATCGTTGTCGATGGCGTACTGGATGGCCTTGCGCACCAGGCGCTCGGTACCTTCGCGGGACACAGGCTTGACACCGATACCGGAGGTATTGGGGAAGCGAATCTTGTTCACGCCCAGGGTGTTTTGCAGGAAGTCGATCAGCTTCTTGGCGCTTTCGGACTCGGCAGCAAATTCAATACCGGCGTAAATGTCTTCGGAGTTCTCGCGGAAAATAACCATTTCGGTCTTTTCTGGCTCACGCACAGGCGAAGGAACACCCTTGAAGTAGCGCACTGGGCGCAGGCAGACGTACAGGTCCAGTTGCTGACGCAGGGCCACGTTCAGGGAACGGATGCCGCCGCCAACGGGAGTGGTCAGAGGGCCTTTGATGGACACGACGTAGTCTTTAACGGCATCCAGAGTTTCTTCTGGCAGCCAGACGTCGGAACCGTACACCTTGGTGGATTTTTCACCGGCGAACACTTCCATCCATTCGATCTTGCGCTTGCCGCCATAAGCCTTGGCAACAGCAGCGTCGACCACTTTGATCATGACTGGCGAAATATCCACGCCCGTACCATCACCCTCGATGTAAGGAATAATGGGTTGATCGGGAACATTCAGGGAAAAATCCGCGTTAACTGTAATTTTCTGCCCCGACGCGGGGATCTTGATATGCTGATAGGACATGGATGCTCCAGTTGTGCTCCAATATTAGAGATAGCTAAACACGGAACGCTTTCGCGTTTCCGAAGTCTTATATAAGAGTTTAACTTAATTCGCGCGTATTCAGGCACCTGTAAACTCAAAGCTTGCCAAAAATGCTTGCATTCTTGGCAACTTATCCATTCTACACGGCCCCGATTGCAGCTTGTGCCGGCCTTGCGCCCCCACCATTTCACGCAAAACGCGCGCCGAAGATTCGCATTTTCTGACTATTTTTATCTCGATTCCACCATGTTCAACCCCTCTCGCGAGCAGGTTCGCCAATTTTTCATTGAAGCTTGGGACAAGCACCAAAGTGGTCATCTGCTGACCGCTCTGGAAACCATGGCGGTGGACCTGGTGCAACAGCACCCTGAATACCACGACGACTTGCGCAACGCCGACGCCGTCAACCAGGACTATTCCGTGGAACAAGGACGCAGCAACCCCTTCCTGCATCTGTCCATGCACCTGGCTATCAATGAACAACTGTCCATTGACCAGCCTCCGGGCATCAAGGCGGCGTATCAGCGCTTATTGACCCGGCACGATCAGCACGCCGCAGCGCACATCATTATGGAAGCGCTGGGCGAGGTGATCTGGGAAGCACAACGTCTGGGCACACCGCTGAACAACGAGCGCTATATCGAATTGATTTTGCGCCACAGCACGCGCGACTAAAGCCGCAGGCTGCCTTACTTTCTATTGCTCAAGGGGCCGGGCTGACGCGACAGCCACACGGAGATACTGTCAATATCCGCCTGGCTCATGGTATTGGCCATCGCCCCCATAACGGCATTCTTGCGAATATTGGACGTTGCCGGTGCCCCGGCCTGCCCACGCTTGTAAGCCATCAAGGCCTGCCGCAAATAATCCGCATGCTGACCGGCCAGAATGGGATATTCCGGGTTCAAGGGCGTTTTCGCATCGTCACCATGACAGGATGCGCAATTCAGATTCTTCCAGGCTTCCCCGCCTGCCTTGGCCAGATCCTCAGCGGCTATCGCCTGACCGGCCACCCCGGCCATCAGCCCCATTGCCACCAGCAAGACTGTTTTTCTCATAGGTGCCTCCCCGTCCTCAAGGTTTGTTGCCCGCGTAGTACGCGGCAATATCCGCCATGTCCTGTTCGGACAAGCTCAGCGCAATGGCTTGCATGGTGGGGAAGGTTCGAGCGCCGCTGGCATACTCCTTGAGTGCTGCTTCTATATAAGCAGCGCCCTGCCCGGCAATCATGGGGACGTGATAGACCTCGGGAAAGCTGGCCTTGTAACCGGGCAAGCCATGACAGCCTATACACATGGAGATCTTGTCGCGCGCCGCCTCGGGATTGGCCTTGATCGGCTCGGAATCCTGCGCCTGGACTGCCCAGGGCAGACAGGAGCTTGAGGCCAGAAGAAAGAAAGAGACATACCGCTTCATTTGCAACTTCATCATCGCTATTCGCTTTGTCGTGGAGTTGAAAACGGTCCGGGTCAGGCTCTGCGTCTATTGCAGCAAAAGGTGAATCAACGCGACACCTGGCTCTGTGATGCTGACCGACGAGTACTGAGTCGATTGTATGATAATTGCCAAGGATGACTGATACTAGTATTTATACCCGAGTTTCTATTCTTGACAGATCAACATTTTAAGTACAAGTTTGAGCCGATTTATGACTACTACGACCCGTTTTGAAGGCACCGATCAGTACGTTGCCACTGATGATTTGAAGCTGGCCGTCAACGCCGCTTTGACGCTACAACGCCCTTTGTTGATCAAAGGCGAACCGGGAACCGGCAAGACCCTGCTGGCCCTGGAAGTGGCCCGTGCCTTGGGACGCCCCCTGCTGCAATGGCACATCAAGTCCACCACCAAGGCCCACCAGGGCCTGTATGAATATGATGCGGTGTCGCGTCTGCGTGACTCCCAACTGGGAGATGAAAAAGTTCGCGACATTGGCAACTACATTGTGCAAGGCACATTGTGGCAAGCGTTTGAGTCCGAGGAACCCACGGTTGTTCTGATCGACGAGATCGACAAGGCCGACATCGAGTTCCCCAACGATTTGCTGCAGGAACTGGACCGCATGGAGTTTCATGTCTATGAGACTCGCCAGACCGTCAAGGCGCGCCATCGTCCCTTGATCATCATTACTTCCAATAATGAAAAAGACCTGCCCGACGCCTTTCTGCGCCGCTGTTTCTTCCATTACATTCGCTTCCCCGAGCGCGAAACCATGGAGCAGATTGTGGCGGTGCATTACCCCAATCTGCGCAGCGACATTCTATCCAGCGCCCTGGATACCTTCTTTGCCCTGCGCGATGTCCCCGGCCTGAAGAAAAAGCCGTCTACCTCGGAATTCCTGGACTGGCTGCGTTTGCTGCTGGCCAACGATATTCCTGCCGATGCCCTGCACGAGCTGGATGAAGGCTTGCCCCCTATGGCCGGTGCCTTGCTGAAAAACGAACAGGACTTGTCCTTGATGCAGCGTCTGGCCGCCATGAGCCAACGCAGCCAGCGCCGGAGCTGATATGCAAACAAGCGCTTTTTTCCAGCCACTGGCCCCCGTGACACTGGAAGGATGGGACGTGCGTCTGGAGCCTTTGCAACTGGCGCACGTGGAGTTACTGGAAGCCGCCGCTGCCGATGGCGAACTTTGGAATGTACGTGTAACCAGCGTACCCGCCCCCGGCCAGGCCCAGGACTATGTAAAAAAGGCGCTGGACGGCCTGGAGCAAGGCCATATGCTGCCCTTTCTGGTGCGTGACCTGAGAACAGACCGGGCTGTCGGCACCACGCGCTATCACGACATTATTGCGCCAGTAGCCCGCCTGGAAATCGGCTACACCTGGTACGCCCGCAGCGCCCAGCGCAGCCACGTCAATACCGCGGCCAAGCTGCTCCTGCTGCAACATGCATTCGAGACCTTGGGAGCCGGAGTCGTGGGCTGGCGTACCGACCACCTGAATTTCAAATCCCAGCAAGCCATCACCCGGCTGGGAGCGCGTTTCGATGGTCGTGTCCGCCACCATGCCATCCGCCGCGATGGCACGATACGCGACACCATGCTCTACAGCCTGATGGCAGGCGAGTGGCCCGATACCCGCGCCCACTTGCTGGACAAACTAAGGCAGCACAGCCATGTTGCTTGATTTCTTCTACCACCTGCGCGAACGCGGCCTGCCGGTCTCCATTCAGGAACACCTGACGCTGCTGGACGCCTTGTGCAAAGGCATCATGCCGCCCACGCTGGACGATTTCTATCATCTATCCAGACTGGTTCTTATCAAGGACGAAACGCTTTACGACCGCTTTGATCTGGCCTTTGGGGAGTTCTGTCAGCCGCAGCTGGAAGCGCTGGCCAAAGATAAAACCCTGCCCGAGGACTGGCTGCGCAAAACCCTGACGCGCAACCTGACTCCGGAACAGAAAGCCGCACTGGAAAAGCATGGCTTGGAAAAGCTGCTGGAGATGTTCAAGGAACGTCTGAAAGAGCAGCAAGGGCGTCATGCAGGCGGCAACAAGTGGATTGGGACCGGCGGCTCATCGCCGTTTGGACATGGTGGCTATCACCCTGAGGGTATCCGCATTGGTGGCCCTTCGGCAGGGAACCGTACCGCCATCAAGGTCTGGGAAAAGCGCGAGTTCGTGGACTACGACGACCAGCAAGAGCTGGGCACACGCAACTTCAAGATGGCGCTACGACGCCTGCGACGCTTTGCACGCCAAGGAGCCCCTACCGAGCTGGATCTGGACAGCACCATACGCGAGACGGCTCGCAATGCGGGCATGCTGGATTTGCAAATGCAGGCCGAGCGACAAAACCGCGTCAATGTGCTGATGTTGCTGGATATAGGCGGCAGCATGGATGACCACATCGCCCAGGTTGAATCCCTGTTCTCGGCTGCGCGTTCCGAATTCAAACACCTGGAGGCCTACTACTTCCATAACTGCGTGTATGAATCGGTATGGCGAAACAACTCACGCCGTCAAAGCGAACGACTGGAAACCTGGGATTTGCTGCGCAAGTACAACGAGGACTGGCGCG
Organism: Alcaligenes phenolicus; assembly: GCF_032063905.1. Lineage (NCBI taxonomy): Bacteria > Pseudomonadati > Pseudomonadota > Betaproteobacteria > Burkholderiales > Alcaligenaceae > Alcaligenes > Alcaligenes phenolicus. The sequence continues at coordinate 232,967 of NZ_DAMBOE010000001.1, read as the reverse complement.
TCATTATCGTGGGCGATGCCACCATGAGTCCTTACGAGATCATGGCCCCAGGTGGTTCTGTCGAGCACTACAACAAGGAAACCGGCGCAGCCTGGTTGCAAAGGCTGAACGACCACTGGCCACGTATTGCCTGGCTCAACCCCGAGCCGCAGGCCTACTGGCCCTACCGCCAATCCATTGCCATCATTCAGAACCTGATGTCCGACCATATGTACCCCGTCACCAGCGCAGGGCTGGAAGAGGCAATGCGGTACTTGTCGCGGTAGCATCAGACCTCTAACAAGCAGCAAGTTAAAAGACCCGAAATTCGGGTCTTTTTTATTTACGATTAAAAAAGCCCGCAGAGTCCTGCGACTGTGCGGGCTTTCAATCAAGCTTTGCTACTGCAACGATCAACGACCTCCTTGACGCTGCAACATCCCGGCACGCTGTCGCTCCAATTCCTTGATCTGACTCTGCAATTCACGCAACTGCTCTCGGGCTTCACGCTCTTGTTCGGCCAGCGCCTGGGCTTCGCGGCGGGACTCCTCGCGCTGAGCAATGGCCAAAGCTTCTTGCTGACGCTGCAACGCCAAGTCGTTCTGCAGCACGGTCAGTTGATCGGCGCTTTCATTCAATTGCTTTTCAGCCTTGGCAACCTCAGCCTGCAGCTTGATGCGCTCCAGATCGGCGGCAGCGTAGTCCACCGTGTCCTGACGGTACTGGGTGTACATGCGCTCGGCCAGGGATTCGTCGGTGGTCTTGAAGACGCGCCAGAACTCACGCTGCTGGAACAGGGCCACGTAGTAGGTCATGCTTTCGGCAGAGAACAACAGACTGGCACCGAAGCGGCCGTTATAGGCGGTACGCAACTCTTGCACGGCACGGGCCTGAATCAGCTGCTGCAACTGAGCCACAGTGGTATTTTGATAAGCCGGGGCCGCTGCGGGCGCTGGCGCGGCTGCTGGAGCCGCAACCGGGGCTACCTCTTCAACCTCTTGTTCCTGGGTTTGCGCCACCACGGGCCGCTCTGGCTCCTGCACCAAAGACACCGAGCTGCACGCTGACAATAAAAGAAGTCCTCCCAAGGACAGCAACACCGCCGTCTTCTGACTAAGGTTCACCATACCCATCCCTTGATAAACAATTTTTTTGTGTTTAGCTTGATACACAGAATCAGCCCGTATTCTAAACGCGGCTTGTCGCATCTTGTGCCTTTATGTTGAATTTGCGCATCTTTTCCCACAAAACTTTACGAGAAATCCCTAATACGGCGGCGGTATCCTGCCGTCGCCAGTTCTGGGTATCCAGAACCGAAATAATGCGTGCACGCTCTTCCTGCTCCTGTGCGCTCAGGCTGATGACAGGCTCGGGTCGCTCCAGAATGGGCGCACCTTCAGGCAAAGCCAGAGCCGGGGCCATAACGGGGGCGTTAAAACGTTCCAGCACTTGCCGCAACTGCACCGACTCCCAGGCCCCAAACTGCTTGCTCATGACAGCAACGCGCTCCACCAGATTAGCCAGCTCGCGCACATTACCGTTAAAACGCATGCTGCCCACCGCATCCAGCACCCATTGAGGGATGTCCTCGACGTCGCACTCCAGAGCCTGTTCGAGCAAGGCGCAGAAAATGGCGATTTTCTCCTGGGAGCCTCGCTGTTCCAGATTCGGAATCAGCAACTCAACCACGGCCAAACGGTAATACAAGTCCGCACGGAACTGGCCTTGTTGCACCAACCCCAAGAGGTTTTTATTAGTAGCGGCCACCATACGAAAATCAACCGGAATCTGTTGTGTCGACCCCAGACGCGTCACGGAGCGCTGTTCCAGTACACGCAGCAATTTGACCTGTTGATGCAGGGGCAAATCCCCGATTTCATCCAGGAACAAGGTGCCTTGATCCGCCTGCTCGAAATAACCTTTATGAGCACCGATCGCGCCTGTAAAAGCTCCTTTTGCGTGGCCGAAGAAGTGGGCCTCAAACAGGCCCTCAGGCACCGCCCCGCAATTCACCGGAACAAAGGGCCCTTGCGCACGTGAAGAACGCTCGTGCAGCAATTGAGCGATACGTTCTTTGCCCACACCTGTTTCACCATGAATCAGAACACTGGCCCCGCTATCGGCGTACATATCCGCTTCAGCAATCAAGGCCCGCATCACAGGCGATACGGCTACTAATGGTTGAGGACCACCCTGCCCTTCGCGCTCGACCTGTGCGGTCAGCCCGGCCAGCTTGGCCACCAGGGTACGCAGCTCGGCCTGACTGAAAGACAGCGGCAAGGTATAGGAGTAGGCCGAGGGGTAAAAACGCGGGTCGTAGCCTCGGTCCTCCGAGGCCACCCAGATCACTGGAATGGCGTGCTCGACCAGCCACTGGTGCTGCTCAAAACGTCCCTGGGCCATCACACTGACAGACACCAGTGCAACCGCATGGCGCGTGGGATGACGCTCGGCGTCCAGCACCAGGGAAGGCTCTACGCGCATGACCGCTACCGAACTGGGCTCCATGGCGCGCTCGGCACGCGTCACCAGATCGGAACTACCCTCCCAGACGTATAAAACGGGCTCATTACCCATAAAGCTGACGCTCATTGCTGTATTCGCCTCCCGCCCTATTGCACCAGATAGGCAGTACCGCACTGCACATCGTGAAGCTTCACATCCGCCTCGACCAGACTCAGGCCCAGCAGCTTCAACAGTTCTTCCAGCAGCACGCTCAAACCTTGCAATACAGGGTCCAGCAAAGCGACAACCAGACTTAGTACGGCACCAACCAGGTTGGAGTCTTTAAAGACCAGCACCTCTACCGCCCCTGTCCGGCATTCGCGCATCGCTTGTTGACCACCGATACCACCGATCACGCAGGCCAGATCACTCAAAGGAGCGCCCAGCAGGGTTGTCAGCAAATTATCGACAAAGCCCAAAGTTCCGCCCAACACGCCAATCAAACCGTTCTGGCTCATGGTGCGGGACAGTTGCTCCATGCGTTCCTTGGACCAGTTCATCTCGTTCACAACGGCAGAGACAGAGCGCCCGGCCCCATCACCAACCAGACTTTCTGCCATCTGACGTTTGCCGGAAGCGCCGCTCCAGGGGGTGTTCAGCAAGTCGCCCAGAATGCCCGACAGAACCGCATCGGAGAGCAGGCGCACGCTACGGGACAAGTCCAGCTGAGTTGCGTTCACGGTTGCTTCCGAAGGTTCACCCGGAGGCGCAGTCAACGTCACATTAACCGGGTTTTTGGTATCAATCAGGGGCAAGGTGACTTTGGCGGTCAAAGGCAAGATACCCAGCACATTGATGACACGATGGCGCTGAATCTGCCCGAAGGATTCGTCCTTGCAGCTATTGCTGGTCGAGAAGAAATCCGAATGCGGGAACTTGCCCAGACACACATTCACCAAGGAAGATTTGACCGCAATCGTAGCCTGATTCTCGGCAATCGGGGCACGGCAGATATTGACGAGCTCCCCAGTGGCTTGGGACAACTCGATAATGACCGGCAAGCTGACTTCGGTTCCGAGCACCTTCAGGATCGGGCCGGCCAATGGAATCTTGGAAGTATCCAGATTCAGATAGACTCGCACACCTGCCGAGTTCGCTTTAGTGCCTATCCCGCCCATGGCGATGCTGGGCGGCTCCACAATCCGCACTCGCAAATCCAGGGCGTTATTGAACATATTGGTCAAACCGGAAGGTAGCGCAGTCAGGTTCAAATCAATCAGATTCTTGCCATTGGCCACCACCAGTCCCGTGTTGACCAGTTGCAGCACGTCCAGATTCACATTCAAGGCCGACAAGGGATCCACACCATCGATCAAGGCCAGAATACCGCCATCGCCCAGCAGTTTGACGGGCAAATCCAGAGGCCCGACGCCCAGCAACAAGCGGATGTATTCCTGCAAGGCCCCAACGTCCAGACCCAGTGTTTTTTGCTGGTCCAGCAAGGCCAGACTGGCACTTAGCAAATCGGCCAAAGTCAGCTGCTCCAGCCGGGCCAATTCTTCAGGTGTGCCCACTCCTGCGATAACCGTGGCGGGCAATCCCAAGGCTTTCAACAAACCGGAAGGCGTAATCTTGGCATTGACCAGACCGGCCGAGTCCAGCACCGTCAACTGATCCGGGCGCAGGCCCACGCCGCGCAGCAGGTTATAGACCAGACCATTGCGCTTCAAGGACAAAAGGCGACTGCCCACGGAGAAGGTCGCAACCGGCTCACTGTTCTTGGCGGTGGCAACCGCCTCAATCACCGAGGAAGTAAAGAAAGGGAACAGGGAAGGCGGCTGATAGCTCAAATGCACGCGCACGGAATCAACGGGCAAGGCAGAAACAAAACGCTGGGCCGGATCACTGTGGCTGCTATTCCATTTGCCGCAAAAGACTTTGGCACCATCGCCCGTCAAACCCGCAGCAGGCGAATCGGGCTGGCTGTTCAGGCTGAACCTGGCCATGCTTTCACCTTGCTGGCAGCCCAGCGCGTCCCCGGAACCCAAGGCCTGCGCCCCCGCCAGTGCAGCCAGGTCAGCCGCGTTCTGCAGCCCCCGCTTCACATGGAAGTTATGCCCCAGATGCGCCGCCCCCAGCAACACCAGCCCCACCAGCAACGCGGCGGCCGCAGGCACAATAATGGAACCTTGCTGCTTATGTGCCTGCTCGCTCTGGGTTCGAGTTCTTCCCCATTTCATCTCGCTCTCCTGACCCACTCCAGCCCTGTGGGCTTTAATCACTACCGTTTGTTTTGATGCGCTCTTTCATGTACTCAGGAATGGGATGCTTGAAGCTCTCCAAATAACGCTCCCAGGCCAGATTGGCCGCCGCACCATGCACCGGCAAGACCTTGCCTTCCCGGTCCGGATCCGCCTGCATGCTGAGCAGGCTGCGAGTATCAGGCCCCACCTCGATACGCGGCGGAATATGGCGACGCTCGTTCTGTACATGCACAGGCAAGCCTTCCACTTCAGGCCAAGGGTGTACTTCCTCATCACTCAAGCGGTACTTCTCGTAAGGCTGACGCTCAGCGGGCGCTGTTTCTGCCGCCGGAGCGGCCGGTGTGTGCACACCCTGGTTGCTGGCCGCTGCCGGGCTGGTGCTGACCGGGTAGGTGCTGGTGCCTGAAACCATGGTTCCAGTCAGCGGAGCTTGTGTCTGCGCCCAGGCACTACTGGCCATCAACAAGGTGCAGCAGGCCAAAATGCGGGATCGGTTCATTGCGATATCCTTGAAAAAACGGCAATCAATTCATTGACGAAGACACAGGGCCCAGGCTTTCCAGCAAGGGACGGTTCAAGCCCGCTTGCGTAGAAGAAACCACAACCGCAGCAGGACGAGCCACGGCCGGGTTTTGTGCCTGGGCGGATCGGTTCAAGACCACCTGGCCCATCGCCGTCGGAGTAGCCGGACTCAATGCCACCGCCTGGGCTCTGGCCTGCTCATCCTTTGCAGCCGCTGCCATGCGCAGCTCGTGTTGTTTCTGCATTTGCTGACGGGCGTGCAATTGCTCCAGATCCTGTCCAATCTGTTCGGCCATCTGCACAATGGCTTGCTGGGTTGCGGCGTCCATACCTGCTTGCTGCATCACAAAACCAGCCCGTTGCGTTTCCTGGCTGACCAGCAAATACAAGGCCATATTGCTCAGTATCTTGGGGTTATCCGGGGCCAGTTCGGCCGCCTTGCCCAAGGCCAGACGTGCTTCCTGAGGGCGACCGGAACGCAAGTAGGCATAAGCCAGATCGCTTTGCACAATCGCATTCGTGGGGTCTTGCCCAGCCGCCTGCTTGAGGAAATGAGCAGCTTGATCAAAGTGTTCTTGCGAGCCAGCAATCAAACCCAAACCTTGATAAGCCCGTCCGGCCACGGGCGTATTCAACAGGGACTTGAAGGTGTGCGCTGCCTGCTCCAGCTGTCCGGTTTGACGCTGTGCTTCAGCCCGCAACACCATGACCTCCGGATCTGCGCCATACTCCTTTTCCATGGCTTCGGCATAGGCCAGGGACGCAAAGTAACGGCCCTGTTTTTGCGTCTCTTCCAGCATGCGTACCGCCATCTGTTTGTCAGTCGGTCTGCGCTTTTCCCAATGCTCAATTTCCTTGCTCTGCAAGAAGGCTTCCTGTTCCTGTTGCTGACGCACCAGCTCGTAGGCGGAATCCGTGGTGGAACACGCCACCAGCAAAGTACTACCCAAACCCAGCGCAGCCCAGCGCATCAAGGGACGAGTCCATGTCGACGTTTTCATCAAAGTCACCCTCCGGCCACTTGGCTCAAGCCACGGAACAAGGCCAGAAAACCTGACCCCGCAGTAATAATCAACAAGGCAGGCAGCAAAGTCAGCACCATGACGCCCGTCATCTTTACGGTCAATTTGCCCACCTTGGCTTTCAGCTCCAGGCGACGCTGCTCGCGCAAGCGCACACCGAAGCGGTGCAAGGGTTCCTGCATCGCACCACCGTGCTGGTCCACCTGCACAATCAGGCGACAGATCACGGCCAGATCCTCGTTGGTAAAGCCGCTGGCAATCCGCTCCAACGACTGCTCACGAGTACGACCACGGGCATATTGCTCGACCGCAATGGTCAGCTCTGAGCCCATGACGGGAATCACGTCATGGAACTCGCGTTCGATAGTGTGCAAGGTCTGGTCCATGGACAGGCCCACGCCTTGCAGCAAACGCAGCAAATCCACAAACAGGGGCAGCTCGGCAGCAATACGCATACGACGTTGCGAAACACGACGCGCCAGCCACCATTTGGGCAGCATCCAGCCCAGGGCAAAGCCAATGAACACAGACACAAATGGCACGTACTCATTCAGCCTGCGAGTCATGGGCAGCAAGCTGAACAGGACAATCAGAACAATGCTCAGGCCGACTCGACTCAGGACGAAATACTGCCGCGCCACATCAATGTGCTTGAAGCCTGCATTCATGATGAGTACGCGATCTTCCTCGCTAAGCAGACTGGACCCGAAGCGCCCTTTCAGCCAGCGCTCGCCCAGGCTGCCCGCCTGCATCTTGATCTGTTCCACCGTCTGGCGAGACTGGCTGGGCGCCTGCGTCATGTGCGGCGCGCCTTTCAGGCGTTCATCCACCGCCTGGCTCAAACGCATGGCTTGCTGACGCTGCTGCCAATGGTTGTGAAACCACAAGGCAAACAGAATCAGGCCAGCCAGAGCGCAAGCCACAGCTCCCCAGACCAGAACGGTTTGTGCTTCCAAGGCCATCATGTCTTGCTCCTAGACATTGCGTGCCATCCAATACAGCCAATAACAACCCACACACTGCAAGACTGCTGCGAACAGCAGCATGCGAAACCCCACCGGGTCGTTCCACATGGTCAGGAACAGCTCGTTATTGAAAATCAGAATGTAGACACCGATCAGGATCGGCAATAACGCCAGAATCCAGGCGGACAGGCGCACCTCGGCAGACAAGGCCACCAACTCGCTGCGGGCGTTTTCCCGGTCTCGCATGAAGCCGGCCATACGTTCCATGGTCTGATCACTGCGACCGCCAAAGCGCATCGCCACACTGATTACAGCGGCAACCAGAAAGAGCTCGTGCAAGCCGTGCTGACGCGAAACTGCTCGCAAGGCCACATCCAGATCCTGCCCGGAACGGTGCAGGGAATTTGCATCCTGCAATACCTGGCCCAGGGGTTGCGGCGTGTTGTCAGCCGCATTCAAAAAGGCCGCTCCCATGCTGTTGCCAATGGTGATCAAGCGCACCATCAGATCCAGAAAGTCCGGAATTTGAGAGACGATTTTGCGGTGACGCTTATCACTGCGAAACCACAGAAAGGTATAGGCGCCCAGTACGGTGGCAAGCAGCATGGCCCCACCTGCAACCGGCCCGACAAAAGCCAGCAACAAGGCAGGCGGCACCAGCGTGCCCAGCAAAAGAATCAGATAAAAACGGCGTGAAGGCTGAATGCCGGTGCGCAGCATGAACTCCCGCCAGCCCTTCGGTGCTCCCAACCAGGCATCCTGCGCACTGGGCTGGGCTCGTACGCTACTCTGTACCGCCGGGCGCAAAGCCAGCTGCTGCTCGAGCACCTGTGCCGAACGCTGGGCCTGCTGACGCTGGGCACCCTTGGCCCAGAGCAGTACCGCGCCCAGCATCAGAATCACAGCCGCCAAAGCGATATACAAAGCCATCATTTAGCGTCTCCAATCCCAGAAACCACCGCCTTCTTTAGGCGTGTTGTCCTGAGCCTGAACCTGCTCATTAGCCAGTTGATCGCGGTACTGCATCAGCTTGCGGGTATGAGGATGAATGCCCAGGCTGACCCAGCGATCCTGCTCGGTGCCATCATCCAGCACATAGGATTCGTGGCGATACAGCTCTTGCATGGCAATCACGCCATCGCCCATGCCGGTAATTTCAGTAATGGACAGTACCCGGCGCTTGCCATTGGGCAGGCGGCCAATCTGAATAATGAAGTCCAGCGCGCTGGCGATCTGTCTGCGCAAGCTGTCCTCGCTGCCCTGAAAGCCTGCGAAACCGGCCAGCATTTCTACGCGATACACACATTCGCGCGGCGAGTTGGCGTGGATCGTGGCCATGGAGCCTTCGTGACCAGTATTCATGGCTTGCAGCATGTCGATGACCTCGGCACCCCGCACTTCCCCCACGACCACCCGGTCCGGACGCATACGCAAGCTGTTGCGCAAGAGTTCGCGAATCGAGATTTCGCCGCTGCCGTCATACCCGGCCTGACGTGCTTCCAGGCGCACTACATGCGGGTGATTCAAGGCCAGTTCAGCGGTATCTTCCACCGTTACGACACGCTCGGTTTTAGGGATGTAAAAAGCCAGGGCGTTGAGTAAGGACGTCTTGCCGGAGCTGGTCCCGCCAGAGATCAGAATATTGCAACGCGATTTCACTGCAGCTTGCAGCAGCCGGTCCACCGGCTCGTCAAACGCGCCCAAACGCATCAGATCTTCAGGCTTTAGCGGGTCCTTGCGGAACTTACGGATAGAGACCATGGGGCCATCCACCGCCAGGGGGTGAATGACCACGTTCAGGCGGCCACCATCGGGCAAGCGGGCATCCACCATCGGAACCGACTCGTCCAGTCTGCGTCCCAACGGAGCCAGAATACGGCGCACGATACGCAGCACGTGCTGATCATCCGTAAACCCACTGGGCTCCTGGCCCAACACGCCACCGCGCGACACAAACAGCTTGTCGTAGCCGTTGATCAGAATGTCTTCAACCGCCGGATCTTCCAGCAGATCCTCCAAAGGCCCCAGACCCGCCAGTTCACGGGTCAACGCCTGCACGATCTCGCGCACTTCCTGTTCGTTGACGGGCACCCGTTTCAAACGAACAAAGCTGGCCAATTCGATGCCAACAAAATCCTGTATGGCCTGCCGTGTCCAGCGACCAAACTCGGCTCCCAACTCTTCGATGCGAGCCAGCAAATGTTCATGGGCCTGTTCCCGGACCTGAATCAGGTCGGGACGCCCACCGAGCAATGAAGTATTGTTCATGCCTTACTTTTCCATGCTTGGGCCTGTTCAGCCCCCGAACCTGAATTTCAACCGTCCCAAAACCGTACTGACCTTGTTTTGTGACAGCCCCTGCCTGCGCCCCGTCAAACCCGATGCCAAACTTTGCAAGGCACGGGTATAGGGGTCCTTCTCATCTACTTGCACCAGAATCTTGCCCAGACCGGCGCTGCGCATATGTCCAAGACGCCGATCCGGCAGCACGGCGGCCAGCTCCAGATCAAAGCGCTCGGCAATGGCCTGCCCAGAAAAACCGTAAGCCGGATCAAACTGATTCACCACCAGACGCACATGGGCCAGCGCATCGAACTGCGCACGCAAGGCCATGAACTCGGCCAGGGACACCAGCGCCCCCATGCTTTGGTCTGTGACCACCAGCACCTCGTCCACCAGCGATTCCAGTTCCACCAGAAAACGCGGATTGGGAAAACCGCCGGCATCAATCACCAGGCAGCCCATGCGTTCACGCAAATAACTGCACAAACCCAACGAATCTTCCAGACTGATTTGATTCAAGGTATTCACATCGGCGGGCAAAGACAGCAGGTTCAAGCCGCTGCTATGTTGTGCCAGTGCCGAATGCAACATGGTGTCGTCCATTCGATGACGCTGTGATGCCGCCTGAATGAAGTCAAATTCCGAACCCAGGCCCATGTACAAGGCACAGTCCCCGGTAGGTGCTCCCAGATCCAGCAAACCGACTCGCTCGGACAGCGGCACCAGTTCAACCGGCAAGGGCTTGGCCGACGTCAAACCTCGTACTTCCTTGCCCATGCGGTTCATCTCTTGTTGCAAGAGCCAGGCCAGACTGCTGGCAGCGGTACTGCAACCGACACCAATACGTGCCCCCATCAACAGCACACTGCGAAAAGGCTTGTCCAGCAAAGGGCTGTGCTGGGTCTGTCCCAGCTTTTCAATCAATACCTGCAACTGATGATGCAGATCTTCGTTCGTGTCCAGGTTCAGGAACTCGTTGGCACCCGCCCGCAAGGCATTGACGGGGCCTTGGGGCACGGATGCCCGCCCTACCGCCACACGCTGCACACTGGCATCGAGCCGCGCCAGACTGCGTACCAAACTTACTACCTGTCCGTTCTCTTCCCCATGCTGTCCATGAACAAAGTCAAAAAACACCAAAGGTTCCGCTTGCTTGGCCAGCTCCCGGCGCAAACTCTCGGTCGTGGGCTCAATCGCCCTTACCGTCAGGAGCCCGGCAGCTGCCGTGTTGATCATCACAGCCAGCTCGGGGTGCTCTGTACACAAGAGGTATTCCCGATATCGTTGCACGTCACCACTCCACGCGCTTAGCGCGAAAACCCTGGCATCTGCTCGTAGCCATGGCGGCCCAGCAAGAAGTAGCCCCAGGCATTGGGTGCGTCATCCAGTTTTTCCTGACGACCACCCGGCAAGGCAATCGTGGCGCCTTTCTGGATAGGTTTGATCAGACGGGGAGTGACGACAATGACCAGTTCCAGCTCTTTCTGGCTGTACTGCACGTTGCGGAAAAAACTACCCAGAATCGGCAAATCCCCCAGAAAGGGAATCTTTTTGACGGCAGCGGCGGTTTGGCGAGACACCAGACCACTGATGATGTAGCTTTGGCCATCCCCCAGCTCAATAGTCGTATCGGCTCGACGGGTACGCAAAGAAGGCATCACACCGCCACCGGGCATTTGCACCACATTCGAGTAATCCAGATCACTGGCTTCAGGGGCAACCTTCAGGGCAATACGTTCGGGAGACAGCACCGTTGGCGTTACCGTCAGACCGATCCCGAAAGGTTTGTATTCCACCGTCGTTGTTCCCAAACCGCCCGAACTGGGGATAGGAATTTCGCCACCGGACAAAAAGCTGGCGCTATGACCTGACATGGCCACCAAAGTCGGCTCAGCCAGCACACGGGCCAGGCCATTTTGCTCCAGCAGATTCAAGGTTGCACTGAAGTTGCTCGAGTTGTATCCCAGGCTCAATCCACCCGTTAAAGCCTTGGGCAACAAGTTCACCCCGCCCGACCAGGGCTTGCCACCAATGGCATTGGCACTCAGGCCAATGTCTTTCATGACTTCGCGGGAAACTTCCACCACTTTGACTTCCACCTGCACCATGCCACTGGTGCTGACCTCGGACAGGTCCAGCACCGGCGCATCCGGACCAGCGCCGGAGCGTGCGGCAGCCATGGCATCCTGGTGATCCAGCAAAGAGGGGCTGCTACCCGTAATCAAGGACTGCTGCCCGGCGCTGGACACCTGCGCCGACATGGGGCGACCCGCCTGTGCCAGTTGCTGTTGCACTTGACTGGTCACCTCGATCGTCCAGCGATCCGGATTCGTGCGACCAGGCATCCAGACACGCAAATCAGCCGTACCCGCGCGTTTGCCAATCAGGAGCACCTCGCCGCGCTGCCCGGCCGATGCAGACAGAATTTGCACATCCGCCACGCTTTCATCGCTGATCGCCACACGCTGCGGAACCTGCGACAAACGCAAAATATCCTGATCGTTGGCCACCAGACGTATCACCTTCTGACTGGCGCTGGTTTGGGCCGTTTGCGCCATCACCGGCACCGGTGCCAAACCCGACAAGCAGAGCGCGTACCAGCACCCCAAACCCAGACCTGCTTTTTTGATTTTCTGTCTCATGTGTTTAATCCATGCTGCCTTGCGTCGCGTCTCGTCAGCCCTCACAGGCAGGCTGACCCGTCCCCACAACAAGCTCTGTATTGCTTAATACTGAATGACCTCTAAACGGCCCCCGCGGATAACTTCCGTGCGGCGCGGCGGCGCAGCATGAGGTTCTCCGCTGGCCAGGGCTCGTGCCTGCACCTGTTCTTTTTCGGTCTGGCTGATTGCAAATTCACGCAAGCCCAAACCGGCCATGGCGCGGTTATCCGGCAGTTTCAAGGCATCGCGCTGATCGGCATCCAGACCAGCACGCGCGGGAATCAGACCCGCAAATTCAGGGAACAAGGAGGCGTCCGGCAGGCTCTCGTCCTTGGGAGCACGCAGGACCAGTTGCAGGCTGCCACTGCGGCTGGCCAACAGGAGTTCATTCACCGACTCCAGGGGGACAGCCAACATGGCGTGGCGCGCCTGGGTCTCGGCACGATTCGTCGCATTGGCCTCTGCCGGATCTGGCCCGGACAGCGAAGCGCCGCCATAGGCCAGCACGCGCACACGCGACATCAACAGGCGGGCCTGGGTGTCATTGACTTCGTTGCCGCTGTTAAAGGTAATGAAGATATCGACCAGATCGCCCGGTTCTACCCTGTGGCTGGCGCCAGTAATCACATCAATGGGAATGCTGACGGCGCGCTCACCCTCTTCCAGATAGCTGGCCAGACTTTTGGCGATGAAACTGCTCAACACCGGCTGCCCTTGGCCCAGGTCAAAACGCAGGGTTTTCCCGCTCAAGGCTTCCAGCGTGTTGAAAGACTGGGCAGGAGCCGCAGGCCACTGCGCCAATTCCAGAGCATCAGCCTGCAAGGTTTCCCCCGCTTTCACATCCCGTTTGAGCACGACCACCGCCTGCAAGTTGGCTGCTGGCTCTACGCTTTGCGTGCTGAGCACAGGCTGGACCACCTCGGGTTTGGGCTTCATGCCCAGGTACAAGGCAAACGCAACCAATACGGCTGCGATCAGCAATAAAAGGACTGCCGCCCCCTTCATAATGCCGCTCATTAATGTGGTCTCCTGAGTACGAGTAGTGTCTTGGCGCTTAAGCTGCGCAATTGATCTGCCTGACCTTCTTCAGGCCTGAACAGATCCAGGGTTTGAGAAAGAATTCCGGGTTCAAGCTCCAGCTTCAGGGAAAGCTGGGCGCAGTCATACTGAGGCTCCGAGGCACACGCCTGGGATTGAACATCCGCACTCAGGTCGCCAAACCAATGCAAGAACGCGTCGCTCTTGGCTTGGCCCCTGCCATAATTCCTGGCCAGTTCCTGATTTATAAAAGGCGCGATCTCATCGGCGTTCTTGACCTGCATCGTCGCTTGGCGAGAAAGATCGCCAACCAGATGGTCCATTTTTTGCTTGGCCAGAAACAAGGAACTGAAGGTGATGATGCCGCTGAAGATCAACAACAGTATCCCCACCATCAAGGCAAACTCGATGGCAGCAACGCCTTGCTGGCGTTGTGCAGCAGAAAGGAAACAGGCGACACGTGTCATGGCGTGTCCCCCGCTGTGCCCACTTCACCGGCAACCAGCAGATTGATCTGCGCATTGCCCTTTAACTGTTCGGGCACGACCAGCGCAAACAAGGTATCGGGAGCAAAACGAGGAATCAGGGGGGCTTGCAGGTAGTCGTACACAATCCCCACACGCAGCTCATCACTGAGCAAATCTGTGGTGATGCGCACATGCTCACTGCCTACCCAAGTGCTTAGCCACTGAACCTGATCGGCGGCCACTTCCTTGGCTCGATTTACCCGTGCCTGCAGGCGATCCGGACTGAGCATGGGGCCACCCGGCCCTGCGCCTGGCTCCAGCAAGGCAGCGCGGGCACCGGATTCGGCCGCAAAATTAAGAGACTGCTGCGCGGTCATGATCAGACCGAACGTCAGCAAGCCATACATGAAGAGAAACAACAATGGAAAAACCAATGCAAATTCCAGTGCGTAGGCTCCGTATTGGTATTTTTTATCTACGCCACGCCGTTTTGCTAATTGGCCCTCTCGTGGGGGCTTTATTGATTTTGAATCCATACCCACCCCATTGTTGCAAGGGATAACCAGGCCCCTAAAGGCACACTACGCGCCTTGACGCGGGTTCCCGGCAAAGCAAATCCGTACTTACGTTCCAAGGATGGAATCAGCACCAGCACCAAGGCATGCAAACCTGCCAGTACCGTGCCAAACAACACCACCATGCTTGCTTCCTTCCACCCCAGGGCCAGGCCCAGCACAGCCATCAGCTTCACATCGGCCGCACCCATCAAACGCAATAACCAGATTGGATAAAACACGATCAAGGCGGCGGCAAAACCGATCAGGGAGTCCCCCCAGCCCGCCACCCATCCCCAGGGAAGGCCATAGGACACACTGACAAAAACCTTGTGCAACAGAACCGCCAAACCATAAAAAACTAATAAGGCATTAGGGATTTTCCGGAGCTTCAGATCGCTGTAGATAATCTGAGCGGAAAAGAAAAGCAGAATAAAAATAAAGGAAAGCTTAATTAAAACGGGCATAAGCATCAGCCATTCAAGCTAAAAGATACAGCCAGACCTGAAGTGGCTGATGCACCATCAAAATGTCTTACTTAATCAAAACAAGAGTCCGTAAAAACTATTACGTGACGGACTTTGCACCACTGATCTTCTCAGATATCGTTGTAAAAAGAGCATCCAAATTCGTACCCAGCGCGGTCAAGACACCGATGATCGCCACAGCGATCAGCCCTGCGATCAGGCCGTACTCAATAGCCGTTGCACCGTCTTCATCGTTCCAGAATTGCTGAAGTTGAGTCTTCATGACTGTCCCCATTCAAAAAGAAAAAATTACCCTCAACAGCGAGGATTCAAGGCCCCTTGGGGCACTACACTTTGCCAACTTTGGCAACTTCCACTGCTAACTGTTATCAAATTTTGTATTTTTCAGATGAAATCATCTTAAACCCATGTATGTATCTGTTTTTACTAGGGTTTACGTGTAACAAGCATCAAATACACAAACGAATTCTAGCCCAAAGATACGAAAAACGCATGATTGTGTATTTACAACAGCCAATTTCCCATAGAAAAAGGCCAAAAAACAGCTAATTTGAAACCTTTACTTACCTGTATTGTGTCGAATTTTGTTAATGTTACTGTTTTTATCATTTCAGAATGCAACAGAAAAACTGATCGGTTACTGTTACAGGGCAGCTGCAAGCCAGCTTTAATTACTTGAAAGAAGGTAGCTTTTTTTCAATTTATTGCTGTTAGCAAGGGAAAACCCGTGCAGCCCCAAGTAAGCATGAATACAGACATACAAGACTGTTTGCTAACGAGCTAAATCAGGGCTATTTTTTTTACGTTTCAAAATGTAATAATTAAAGTGTTTTAAAGCACCAAGAGGAAATACCCTGCTTTCAAACAGCAAAAAGTGACAGCGAAGTTAAACTACGGCACAGTAGAAAAAAGCGCCCGATTTACAGCGAATAATGATTAATGAATATGAATCCCAAGCATCACTTGTCACTGGCCTTCCTTAGAAAAAAAAATCCCAGCCTGATTGTGAGCTTGGGATTATTTATGGGGCTGGCCACTACTGGTTCAGAAAGTTGGGCGAACGCCCCCTTGCGGGGGAATCCGGTCGACTCTTTGCCGCCCATCAATGCACCGGCCCCCAGCACGCGCGCGCCTTCCCTAAACATTCCGCCCGCTGCCGCCCAGACTCAATTGCAGCAGCAACTACAACTGCAAGTGGTGGTGCGCAGCTTTGATGTCAGCGGCAGTCGCAGCATTCCTTTTGAACAGATCACCGCCATTCTGGAACCGCTGGCTGGTAAAACGCTTAGCATTGCCCAGCTGATCAACGAGGTGAACAAGATCACCGCCCTGTATCAGCAGCAGGGCTACCCCCTGTCTTTTGCCATCTTGCAGCAACAGGACTTTGCGCAAGGCCACATCAAGGTCACGGTGGTGGAAGGCCATGTAGGCAGTGTTCGTATTGAAGGCGATCCAGGTCGCAGCCAGGCTCGCATCGAGCGTATCGCCAAAGCCATGGTGGATGAAAAGCCGCTTACCCAACGCACGCTGGAGCGCACCATGAATCTGCTGCGCACCATTCCGGGCCTGAAAATAGATCCCAAGCTGGACATGCCCGTACGTACTGATGGCGCCTCCGAGCTGGTCATCAATGCCCAGCACAAATCTTTCAGAGCAAATGCCAGCGTGGCGGAAATGGGCTCCAGCAAACAGGCTCTGGTGCAGTTAAGCGCCAATAGCCTGACGCCTTTGGGCGAAGAGCTGAAGCTGACTGCCGCCATCCCCACCAGTTCCGAGGACGTGAAGTACGTCAGCGGCAACCTGACCATTCCCCTGACCGGTAATGGCTTGAATCTGGAAATTGATGGCTATCATTACCGTTCCAAGCCGCGTGATGAAGTTCTGGAAAGCCAGGGCTGGAACCGCAAGGTCATCAACGAACGTATCGGGGCGGCGATCAGCTATCCCTTTATTTTGAACAACCAACGCAGTCTGAAAGGCACGGCAGGTTTTTATGCCAGTCGCTCCCTGGACGACTACACCCACAAGACGCTGGACAATGTCTGGATCGAGAACACCACCGACGTACGCGCCCTGAAGGCTGAGTTGCGTTATACCGATGCCTCGCAGCGTCAATCTCGCGAGGTCAATCTGGGGGTGTACAAGGGTCTGGATGCCATGGGTGCCCGCAAGTCTCTGAACACCTACTTGCAACGTGACGCCGAGTCCGATCTGGACCTGGACTTCACCCGCTGGACCGCCTCTTTCAAACAGAATCTGGCCTTGCCGGGACAATTCGGCATGAGCTTTTCGGCCAGCGGCCAGTACAGTTCGAACGTGTTGCCAAACTCCGAACAGGTTTCTTTTGGCGCATGGCGACATGGCTATGGCTATCCGCAAGGCGAGCTGGCTGGCGACAAAGGCATAGGCGCCACGCTGGAAATCAATCGACGCTTTACGAACTCCTCCACCTGGCTCAACAACATTCAGCCCTATATTGCCTATGACTGGGCACGCGCCTGGTACAACCTGGAGCGACTGAACAGCTATAACAATCGAAGCCTGCGTTCCGCTGCCATTGGTGTACGGCTGTCCAATAACAAACACTATCTGTTTGATATCAACGTCGCCAAACCGCTGGGCGATTTGCCGGTTAACTCCGACAAACGCAAAGTACGCTTGAACACCAACTTTCTGTTCTTCTACGACGGTTTTTAGCAGGCATCCTACCAGCGTCTTTACTGCCAATTTTCTCCAAGGCCATCGCAAGATGGCCTTTTTTGTCTTCCATTTCGGCATATTCCGGCCTCAGGTGTTACGAAAAACGTTACGTAACAGGAACGGAACACCACACAAAAACAGCCCCAAACACGCTCACACCTACCCTGTTTTTTGATGAAATCCTGATCCACAAAAACCCAAAAAAATCACAACACACTGATTAAAAACAATAAAAACAAAAAACAACAACATAAAAAGAACTTGGCACGCTACTTGCTTAATGTCTATCAACAGCCCCTGAAGGGCGTGCTTACACTTCAAATCGGAGTCAGACATGAAAGCAAAGAATTCAGCAAGAAACGACTCGGTACAACGCAACTTGCAACGTGCCGTTGTCGCCACATTGGTTATCAGCGCCGCCGTTCTGGCCGGCTGCTCCTCGCGCGGCGGTGTACGCGACGGCCTGGATGTGTCGGTTCGGCCACCCGTGGTTGACCCTAACCTGCCCAAGCCCGGCGACGGCGGTACCGGCGGTGGCGACAATGGCGGCGGTAATAACGGTGGGAACAACGGCGGTGGCAAGGACACCAGCCTGACCCAAAATGCACTGGGCAATCTGGGCCAGGCTGTGGACAACGTAGTGCCGTTGAACCTGAGCAAAACAGGCAATCAACTGGGCAAAACGCTGGATGGCGCGCTCAAACCCGTTACCAATATCGTGACGGATGCCACACGCACCGTCGGTGGCGTCACTGGACTGGGCCAACCCGTCAACGGCCTGACAAATCAAGTCGGTGGTGTCGTGACCAATCTGGGCGATCAACTGGGCAAGACAGGCCTGCCCCTGAATCTGGGTGAAGGTGCTGGCGGCCTGCTGTCCCATCTGGGTCAAGCCGTGGGTTCTGTCGGCGGCCTGCTGGTCAACGATCCCAAGAACCCCAACCCATTGGGCAATACCCTGCACCACGCCACCAAAGGCGTAGAAGTGCTGACCGGTTCCTTGCTGGGTGAAGGCAGCCTGCTGCATCCATTGACCTCGCAGTTGGGGCTGGGCGGTATCTTGCTGGCGGATGGCGGTGAGCCCATCCTGAAACCTGCGCTGGGCAATGTCGGTCAAACCGTGGACAATATTCTGCCATTGGGCCTGAACCCGATCCTGGGTGATGTGGGGGGTGCCCTGGATAACACGGTGGCACCTATTGCTGCCACCGTCACCAACGTGACTCAACAGGTAGGTGATGGTCTGGGGGTAGGACAACCTATCAACGCCTTGTTGGGTGGGGTCGGTAGCGCTTTGGGCAATGTTGGCAGCCAACTGGACAACGCGGCACCGCTGGGACTGGGCGGTGTGGTGGAACATCTGGGCCAGGCAGTCGCCTCGGCAGGTGGCCTGCTGCACAAGACCGATGCGAACACCAATCCTCTAGGTAATACCTTGAATCACGCCACTCAAGCCGTCGCTTCCCTGACGGGTGGGCTGGGCGGTATTACAGGCGGTGAAGGTGGTGGATTGCTGGCACCCGTGACCGGCCTGTTAGGTGGCCTGGGTGGTGGTGATACGGCAAACGGTGGCCTGCTGGCTCCTGTCACTGGTTTGCTGGGCGGTTTGACTGGTGGTTTGGGCGGTGGCGATGCTGCTAACGGTGGCCTGCTGGCCCCAGTCACCAATCTGGTCGGCGGTTTGACAGGCGGCCTGGGTGGCGGCGAAGGTGCGAACGGCGGCCTGCTGGCACCAGTCACCAATCTGGTCGGCGGTTTGACGGGCGGCCTGGGCGGCGGCGAAGGTGCGAACGGCGGCTTGTTGGCCCCGGTCACCAATCTGGTCGGTGGATTAACGGGCGGCCTGGGCGGCGGCGAAGGTGCGAACGGCGGCTTGCTCGCCCCCGTCACCAATCTGGTCGGTGGTTTGACGGGCGGCCTGACCGGCGGCGACGCCTCCAGCGGTGGTTTGCTGGCTCCTGTCACGGGTCTTTTAGGCGGCATCACAGGCAGTGTTGCAATTGGTGGTGGTGCAGCAGCAGAAGGCCAGGCAAGCGGCGGCTTGTTGGCACCCGTCACCGGCTTGGTCGGTGGCTTGGTCGGCGGGTTAACAGGTGGCGTCAACGTACAGGCAAATGCTGGCGAAGCCGGTAGTGGACAAGCAAATGGCGGCCTGCTGGCCCCCGTCACTGGCCTGGTCGGCGGTCTGCTGGGAGGTGGCCGGAAATGATGAATAAAGTCATGAACCCGGTCAATTTGCCAGTGAACTTTCACCCTGGCGCGCAAAACGCCGGGGCCCGGTCAAACTGGTCCTCGCACAACGATGAGCACAGCATGTTGTCAGAGAAGATGTTGATGGATTTGGGCAAGATGCTGGGTCGTCAGTTCACCATTTACGCGGAAGCCCTGAAAGCCAGCTTGGCCGAAGAAGCCAACATCCCCTTGAATGACTTCAAGGCCCTGGAATACATCATGGAGTTCGATGCACTGCCAACTGGCCAGCTGGCTCACTTGATGGACTTGAGTGCCAGCGGTGTCAGCGCACTGATCAACCGTCTGGAACATCGGGGCTATATCACCCGCGGCCGTCACCCTCTGGACAAGCGCGTGATCGCCCTGCACCCGGTGATGGACAAGTGTCGAGAAGTCCTGGCCGTGAAGGAGCGTGCGATCAATCAGGCCATCAACACAGCGGCCAATCAAAACCCCGCCCAGTTGATCGCCATGTACGACTTTCTGGTCGATAGCATGAGCACATTCAGGCAGAACACCAAAGCCTGGCTGGATGCCAAGGCCTTGGTACCACGAAGCTCCTGAGCACCCTGCTCTACCTCTACCGAACCGCTGCTTGCCAGCGGTTCTTTTTTTGTTACGTAACACGTTCCGCACAAGGCCCAAAACACGTAACAAATAGCCCTCTTTTTTTCTCTTACTTTTCACCAAATGCAGCTTGCATGCGGCATGCAGACGGACCGATAAATTGGCACGCGAATTGCTTTAACTAGATTCAGGAAGCAAGCAAGTACCCCGATCATTTATTGGAGCAAGCAATGCATAACAATACAGACAGCAAGAAACCAGGCCTGCGCCTGACACTCCTGGCTACGTTGATGGCCAGTACTTTGGTCTTGACCGCCTGCGGCAGTTTGACCGGTGGCGGCGGCGGTAGCGGTGGCGGTGGAGAAACCCCCACCAACCCAGGCCCGGGCACTGGCGGCCCTGGTGGCGGCGACAACGGTGGTGGTGACAACGGCGGTGGCGACAACGGCGGCGGCGATAACGGCGGTGGTGACAACGGCGGTGGCGACAACGGCGGTGGTGACAACGGCGGTGGCGATAACGGCGGTGGCGACAACGGCGGCGGCGACAACGGCGGCGGCGACAACGGCGGTGGCGATAACGGCGGCGGCGACAACGGCGGTGGCGACAACGGCGGTGGCGACAACGGCGGTGGCGACAACGGCGGCAATCCTCCCACTCGCACTCCAGGACCACTGGAAACCACGCTGAATAATGTCGGTGAAGCCGTCGACAACGTTCTGCCAGTCGGATTGCAAGATACCGGCGGCAAGCTGGGCAAGACACTGGATACCGTAGTCGCTCCTGTTGTGGACACCGCAACTGGCCTGACTCAACAAATTGGTGGCGCTACTGGCCTGGGCCAACCCGTGAGCAGCCTGCTGGGTCAAACAGGTGGCGTCGTTGCCAATCTGGGCGAACAGTTGGGCAATAGCGGTCTACCCCTGAATCTGGGTCAGGGCGTAGGTGGTCTCTTGAATGGTTTGGGCAATGCGGTAGGCAGCGCAGGCGGCTTGCTGCATGCGGATGCCAACAACCCCAACCCATTGACCGCGGTACTGGGTCACGCAACTGGTGGTGTCGCCGCCCTGACCGACTCCCTGCTGGGTGAAGGCAGTTTGTTGTACCCCATCACTGGCCAACTGGGGCTGGACGGTTTGCTGAACGGCACGGATGCCGCCCCCATTCTTGAACCTTCGCTGGCCAACGTAGGCCAGACAGTCGACAACATCTTGCCGATTGGCCTGAACCCTATCCTGGGCAATGTAGGTGAGACCCTGGATACCGTAGTAGCTCCCGTAGGTGCCGTAGTCACGCATGTCACTCAACAAGTGGGGGATGGACTGGGCGTTGGCCAACCCATCAATGCTCTGCTGGGCGGGGTAGGCAGTGCCTTGGGCAATGTAGGTAACCAACTGGACGGCGCTGCCCCCCTGGGTCTGGGCGGGGTAGTGGGACACCTGGGTCAGGCAGTTGCCTCGGTCGGCGGACTGGTTCACCAAACTGATAGCAATACCAACCCGCTGGGCAACACCCTGAATCACGCCACCCAAGCCGTCGCATCCCTGACCGGCGGGCTGACGGGTAATGGCGAAGGTGGCCTGCTCTCTCCAGTCACCGGCCTGCTCGGCGGCCTGACGGGTGGTTTGGGTGGTGGTGATGCGGCCAACGGTGGCTTGCTGGCGCCTGTTACAGGCCTGCTCGGTGGTTTGACAGGTGGCTTGGGCGGTGGCGAAGGCGCCAACGGTGGTTTGCTGGCCCCTGTCACCAATCTGGTCGGTGGCCTGACCGGCGGCCTGGGCGGTGGTGATGCTGCCAACGGTGGCTTGCTGGCCCCCGTCACAGGCCTGCTTGGTGGTTTGACTGGTGGTTTGGGCGGCGGTGAAGGCGCCAATGGCGGTTTGCTGGCCCCCGTTACCAACCTGGTCGGTGGCCTGACCGGCGGCCTGGGTGGCGGTGACGCCGCTAACGGTGGTTTGCTGGCTCCTGTCACCAACCTGGTCGGTGGCCTGACCGGCGGCCTGGGCGGTGGCGATGCTGCTAACGGTGGCCTGCTGGCGCCTGTCACCGGCTTGGTCGGTGGACTGTTGGGCGGTGTTACTGCCTCGGTTGAGGTGGGTGCCTCTGGCAACGTAAGCGCTGGTGGTGGAGCCGCTGCAGGCAGCAACAACGGCGGCTTGCTGGCCCCGGTGACCGGCCTGCTCGGTGGCTTGCTGGGCGGTCCTCGCTAAGCAACAGGCTGGGGCGTACACCGCCCCAGCCCTTATCCCCAGGAGCTCTCTCAGTTCACCCTAAGGCAGGGCGTTCCAATTACAACTCTCAATGGCAAGGCAGGTTTACTAGCCCCCGTCACCAAGATGCTCGATGACTTGCTGGGCAGCCTTCAATAAACGACAGGAAGGGACGTATCCCGCCCCGGCCCTGTCACCAGAAGAGCATCCAATCATGATTTAAGCCTGTAAACAAGTAGTCCTATATATGGAGTACGTCATGACCATACAAAAACGCCTTAGCTCAAAGAGGCTCACCATCTCCTTATGTAGTGTGCTAGGAGCTGCGTGCACTCTACCGTCCCAAGCTCAGGCAGAACGCCAATACCTGCCTGTTACCCCTGCAAGCGTGTTCTTGGTGGAGCAGGCAACAGCCCCTGAGACTCGATACCCCCTGGAAGTGACCCTGGGAAACGTAGGACAGGCGGTGGATAATCTGGTCCCAATTGGACTTGAGCAGACTGGTTCCTACTTGGGGCAAACGCTGGATGACTTTGCCGACCCTGAGATCCTTATTGAAGCCGCCCACAATGCGATTCACAGTTTGATCACTCCATTGGAAACAAGCGGATTGCCATTACACGTGGGGCAAGCTATGGGGGGGCTGCTACTAGGCACGGCTGACACTGTCGACGGAGTTGGCTCCCTGATTTACCAAGGGCCCGAAGGGGGGCATCCATTAAGCGCCATACTTGGGCCAGCAAGTGAAGGTATTGCAGCGGTAACGGGCTCTTTATTCCAAGATAACGGCTTATTGCGCCCTTTAACAGGAAGCTTGGGAAACAACAACCAGCCGATGAACCAATCACTACCGTCCACCCCCTCCCCGGTCTCAGGCTTACTACTACCAGTGACTGGGCTTATTAATGGGCTGACTGGTGCTGTACCCACAGCAGACTCTGGCAACACTGGCATACTGCAACCGGTAACCGGCCTGGTCGGATCCCTGCTCAACTCCGCACCTGCTCTTCCAGCCGCTGAAGTCGCGGCCAGCCCCCCCATCAACGTCGACTCTGCATCAATACCCCACAATAACGGTCTGCTAGCACCTGTCACAGGCCTGGTTAACGGTTTGCTGGGCGCTCCCCCGCGCTAAGGATATGTGCATATGCCCAATAAACAGCCCCTGACAACTGAATGGACCGAGCCAGAAGCAAGGGACGAGGTTTTGTCAGGGCATATGCAAAACGACATTGTGCGCATGATGTTGCGCCAATTTGATGTTTATCTGGAAGCCAACAAACACCTGCTGGCACAAGCAGCGGGTTTGAGCCTGAATGAATACAAGGCACTGGAGTTTGTGCTGGAGCTCAAACCCCTGTCGCCCGGCAAACTGGCCCAGTTACTGGACCTGAGCCCCAGTGGTACGCAAGCCCTGATCGCCCGTCTGGAAAGCGCCCGCTATTTGCTGCGCAAGCCGCATCCGCGCGACGGACGCATGACCAGCCTGTATCCCAACCAGGAGCGCTGCAAACGCCTGATTGCCGATATGGATCTGCCCGCTCATCACATCATGAATGCCACGGCACATTACAACCCCAAGCAGTTAACTGCGCTTTACGACTTTCTTTCCAAGAGTCTTGGCCACCTGCGCAAGGATGCGCTGGAGAGACTGAAACATAAACCCAATTAGCAGCTGCCTTGTTTTCTTGCTGTTTTGCCCACCAGTGTTCCTGGTGGGCTTTTTTTGTTAAGCCCCGCTAATTGCAGGGAGCGCTGCCTACCCAGCCAAACGGCCCCATGCTACAAAAGACACTGGTCGGCTTAGCTGGCTTTTTCATCGCTAAAACCGTAAGGATGTGTTCATGAAACTCTCTGTACTGATTGCCGCCCTGCGCCTGCGCCATCTTGCAGGGGCTGCGCTGCTGTCCAGTTCACTGGCTGCCTATGCCCTGCCCGCAGGTCTGGCCCAAGGCCCCTCTGTCGAAGGCGTCACTCAATACACTCTGGACAATGGCCTGCGCCTTGTTCTGGCCCCCGACGACTCCAAACCTACGACCACCGTCAACATGACCTACCTGGTCGGCTCGCGACACGAGAACTATGGGCAAACCGGCATGGCTCACCTTCTGGAGCACATGCTGTTTCGCGGCACCCCCACCCTGCGCAATGCGCTGGGAGAATTTTCCAAACGTGGTCTGGAAGCCAACGGCACCACCTCCAGCGACCGGACCAATTACTTCGCCAGCTTCGCTGCTGATCCCGAGACCCTGAAATGGTATCTGGACTGGCAAGCCGACGTGATGGTCAACGCTCTGATCGACAAGCAGGATCTGGAAGCGGAAATGCCCGTGGTGCGCAATGAAATGGAAAGCGGTGAAAACAGCCCTTTCCGTGTTCTTATGCAAAAGCTGACAGCCGCTGCGTACCAATGGCATAGCTACGGCAAGACCACGATTGGCGCCCGCTCCGACGTCGAAAACGTGGATATTGAACAGCTGCGCAAGTTCTACCACGACTACTATCAGCCCGATAATGCTGTGCTGTTTGTGACCGGGCAATTCGACACCGACCAGACTCTGGAGCACATTGCCAAGGCCTTTGGCTCCATCCCCAAACCGACTCGCACGCTGCGCCCCGAATACACGGTTGAACCCGTGCAAGACGGTACCCGCACGGTCACCTTGCGCCGTCATGGTGGTGCACCCTTGATCATGTCGCTGTACCACCTGCCCAGCGCTGCCAGCCCTGAATACATGGACTTGAGCCTGGGCATCAGCGCCTTGGGCGATACCCCCAGCGGACAGTTATACAAGAATCTGGTCAACAAGAACCTGGCCACCAGCGTATTCAGCTTTGATTCCGAAAGCCACGACCCAGGCTACGCCCTGTTTGGCGCCGAGCTGAAACCCGACATGGATCAGCAAAAGGCCTTGAAGGTCATGAATGACACGCTGGAAGGCCTGTCCAAGTCCCCGCTGAAAGATACGGATCTGGAACGCATCCGCAGCCAATGGATGACGGGCTGGACACAAACCTATGCCAACCCCTCCAGCCTGGCCAGCGCGCTATCCGAAGCCGCGGCCAGCGGCGACTGGCGTTTGTTCTTCCTGCAGCGCGACCGGGTAGAAGCTGCCAAGCTGCCTCAAATTCAAAAGGCACTGGAAACCTGGTTAGTCGCCAGCAACCGCAGCAATGGCTTGTACATCCCCACAGAAAAACCGCTGCGTGCTCCTGAAGCCAGCACCGTTGATGTGGCCAAGCTGGTACAGGACTACACCGGCAAGGATGGCGGCAAAACGGTAGAAGCCTTTGATCCTAGCCCTGCCAACATCATGGCCCGCACCGATCTGCAACCCTTGTCCTTGGGCAAGGATCTGGGCGAAGTGAAAATGGCACTGCTGCCCAAGGGAACTCGCGCGGAACGCGTGGAGGCTCGCTTGTCCTTCAAGTTTGGTTCGCCTGATCAACTCAAGAACCAGACCGCTACCGCTGCAGCCGTCGCCAGCTTGCTAAGCACCGGCACCAAGAAACTGAACCGCGAACAGATTTCAGATCAGTTCACCGCCATGCAAACCCAGTTCAGCACCAGCGGCTCCAATGGTCGCTTGTACCTGAGCCTGTCCTCCAACCGCGAGAACCTGCCCAAAGCCATTGCTCTGGCGCTGGACGTGCTGCGCAACGCAAACTTCCCCGAGGACGAGCTGAAGAAATATCAGCAAGCCGTGGTCACCGATCTGAAATCGGCCAGCACCGAGCCTGCTGCTTTGGCCAGCCAAGCGATTGAACGCTACACCAACCCATGGCCCAAAGACGATATCCGCTACACGCCCAGCTTCGAAGAAGGCATAGAGCGAGTCCAGGCGATTAACATCAAACAGGTACGGGATTTCCATCAAAAATTCTACGGTACGGGTGATGTCGCCTTTAGCGCCGTAGGTGACTTTGACAAGGACGAGGTTCGCAAAGCTTTGGCCGATGGTTTGAAAGGCTGGCGCAAAGCCCCGACCTACCAGCGTCCGGACGATCCACTGCAGACCGTGGCTCCCAAGGTCTTTGACATCAACACGCCGGACAAGGCAAATGCCTTCTATCTGGCGGACCTGGGCCTGAAGCTGCAAGACAGCGATGCGGACTTCCCGGCTGTCTATCTGGCCAACTACTTGCTGGGCCTGTCTGAAACTTCGCGTCTGTGGAACCGTGTACGAGTGGAGGATGGCTTGTCCTACAACGTACGCAGCCAGGTGGATGCGTCCAGCCATGAACCCAAGGGTTCGTGGACGGTCTATGCCATTCACGCTCCCAGCAATAGCGATAAGTTGAGCAAGACTATCGACGAGGTCCTGGCCCAAACACTGAAAGACGGCTTTAGCGAGCAAGAAGTCAAGGAAGGCGTGAATGCCTTGCTGAACTACCGCCGCTTGTCCCGCAGCCAGGACACCGTGGTCAGCAGTGCGTGGTTGAATTACCTGGATCTGGGCCGCAGCTTTGAATGGTCCGAGAAAATGGACCAGGATCTGCAAAAGCTCAATGCAGAGCAGGTCAATGCGGTTTTACGCAAGTACCTGAAGCCCAAGGAAATGGTCGTGGCGATTGCCGCTGACCATGAGCGTCAAAAGCAAGGTGCCGCCGCGCCAGCACCTGAAACCACAGAACAGGCTCCGGTGACAGCGCCGGCTCCAGAGCCACTGGATGCCCAGCCTTGATCAAGCCAGCAACCCCGCTTGCCTGAACGTTGAACAGGCGTAAAAAAGCCCGGTACAAAAGTACCGGGCTTTTTACTTTCTACTTGGCGACTCCTTGCTGGAGCCCTGCCAGGATTCAGGAGAAGAAACCCTTCACCTTGTCCGTCCAGGATTCGCTTTTGGGCGAGTGCTTGACGCCACCATCGCTCAAGGCCTGTTCAAACTGACGCAGCAATTTCTTTTGCTCTTCGTTCAGACGCACAGGTGTCTCGATTTGAATGTGGCAGTACAAATCACCGGGGTAGCTGGAGCGCAAGCCCTTGATACCCTTGCCGCGCAAGCGGAATGTCTTGCCCACTTGAGTACCTTCAGGAATGGTGATTTCACCACGCCCTGTCAGGGTAGGCACTTCCACCGTTCCGCCCAAGGCCGCCGTGGTAAAGGGGATGGTCAGCTCGCAATGCAGGTCCTCGCCATCGCGCTGGAAAATACCGTGTGGCTTGATGCGGATTTCCACATACAGGTCACCGGCAGGACCACCATTAACACCAGGCTCGCCATTGCCGCTGGAGCGAATGCGCATGCCATCATCAATACCGGCTGGAATCTTGACCTGCAAAGTCTTGGTCTTTTTGACCTTGCCTTCGCCGTGACATACCACGCAGGGATCAGGAATTTCCTTGCCGCTACCGTGACAGGTCGGGCAGGTTTGCTGCATGCTGAAAATGCCCTGCTGCATACGGACGGCGCCACTACCTTGGCAGGTGCGGCAGGTCTGTACAGAGGTACCGGGCTTGGCACCCGAACCCGAGCAGGTTTCGCAGTTTTCCCAGCTTGGTACACGAATTTCAGTATCAAAACCGGCTGCTGCCTGCTCCAGGCTGATATCCAGCGAATAGCGCAAATCCGCGCCACGGTAAACCTGAGGGCCACCGCCGCGACGTCCACCGCCACCACCAAAGATTTCGCCAAAAATATCGCCAAAGGCGTCTGCAAATCCGGCCCCGCCCATGCCGCCACCCATACCGCCCATGCCGGCATTGGGATCGACTCCGGCATGACCATAGCGGTCATAGGCTTCGCGTTTCTGTTCGTCGGACAGGATCTCGTAGGCTTCCTTGGCTTCCTTGAACTTTTCCTCGGCGTCCTTGCTATCCGGATTACGGTCAGGGTGGAACTTCATGGCCAGCTTGCGATACGCCTTGCGGATTTCATCCTGCGTCGCATTTTTGGCCACACCGAGAATTTCGTATAAATCGCGTTTTGCCATGTTTGATTAACGACGTCCAAACGCCGCTGTTTGAATAATAATGCCCGATCTCCAGCGTATGCCGCCAAAGATCGGGCCAGGGAACCTTATTCAGGCTCGCAATTACTGATCGCG
This sequence comes from Alcaligenes phenolicus, assembly GCF_032063905.1. Taxonomy (NCBI): domain Bacteria; kingdom Pseudomonadati; phylum Pseudomonadota; class Betaproteobacteria; order Burkholderiales; family Alcaligenaceae; genus Alcaligenes; species Alcaligenes phenolicus. The sequence continues at coordinate 204,520 of NZ_DAMBOE010000001.1, read as the reverse complement.
TTTGACTTCTTTAAAGTCAGCGTCGACCACGTTCTCGTCGGCGGGCTGCTGGGCTGTGCCTTCAGCACCTTCCTGTGCTGCGGCTTGAGCCTGCATGTCGGCGTACATCTTCTCGCCCAGTTTCTGCGAGGCCACACCCAGTGCTTCCACCTTGGCGTCGATGGCTTCCTTATCGCCTTCTTTCAGAGTTTCCTCCAGATCAGCGATGGCCTTCTCGATGGCTTCTTTCTCTGCCGCTTCCAGCTTGTCGCCGTAGTCCGTCATGGACTTGCGGGTGGAGTGAATCAAAGCCTCGGCCTGGTTGCGAGCAACCGCCAGTTCAGCGATGCGGTGGTCTTCTGCTGCGTTGACCTCGGCATCTTTCACCATGCGCTCGATCTCCTCGTCGGACAAACCGGAGTTTGCCTTGATGGTGATCTTGTTCTCTTTGCCTGTGCCCTTGTCTTTGGCGGACACGTGCAAGATACCGTTGGCGTCGATGTCGAAGGTCACTTCAATCTGTGGCAGGCCACGTGCTGCTGGTGGGATGCCTTCCAGGTTGAACTCGCCCAGAGCCTTGTTACCGGCAGCGATTTCACGCTCGCCCTGGAACACTTTGATGGTCACAGCAGGCTGGTTATCGTCAGCCGTGGAGAACACTTGCGAGTGACGCGTAGGAATCGTGGTGTTCTTCTGGATCATCTTGGTCATGACGCCACCCAGGGTTTCAATACCCAGGGACAGAGGAGTCACGTCCAGCAACAAGACGTCAGTACGATCGCCGGACAACACGGAACCTTGAATGGCTGCACCAGCGGCAACAGCTTCGTCAGGGTTGATGTCTTTACGCGGATCACGGCCAAAGAACTCTTTAACGCGCTCTTGCACCTTGGGCATACGGCTCATACCGCCGACCAGGATCACGTCGTCGATTTCCGAAACCTTCACGCCCGCATCCTTGATGGCAACACGGCAAGGCTCGATCGTGCGTTCGATCAGGTCTTCAACCAGCGCTTCCAGCTTGGAGCGAGTGATCTTCAGGTTCAGGTGCTTGGGACCGGAAGCGTCTGCCGTGATGTAAGGCAGGTTGATTTCGGTCTGCTGCGTAGAAGACAGTTCGATCTTGGCTTTTTCAGCGGACTCTTTCAGGCGCTGCAAGGCCAGCACGTCTTTGGACAGATCAACGCCGCTTTCTTTCTTGAACTCGTCGATGATGTAGTCGATGATGCGCTTGTCAAAGTCTTCGCCACCCAGGAAGGTGTCACCGTTGGTGGAGAGCACTTCAAATTGCTTCTCACCGTCGATATCGGCGATTTCGATGATGGACACGTCAAACGTACCGCCACCCAGGTCGTACACAGCGATCTTGCGATCACCCTTGTCAGCCTTGTCCAGACCGAAAGCCAACGCTGCGGCGGTAGGCTCGTTGATGATGCGCTTGACTTCCAGACCGGCAATGCGGCCTGCATCCTTGGTTGCCTGACGCTGGCTGTCGTTAAAGTAAGCAGGCACGGTAATCACGGCCTCGGTTACTTCTTCGCCCAGGTAGTCTTCGGCGGTTTTCTTCATTTTGCGCAAGATGTCGGCGGACACTTGCTGAGGTGCCATCTTCTTGCCTTGAGCTTCCACCCATGCGTCGCCGTTGTCGGCCGCAGTGATGGTGTAAGGCACGTGCTCGATGTCTGTCTGAACTGCCTTTTCAGTGAACTTACGACCGATCAAGCGCTTGACAGCGAAGATAGTGTTGGTGGGGTTGGTGACAGCCTGGCGTTTGGCAGGAGCGCCAACCAGGATTTCGCCATCCTGCATGTAAGCCACGATGGAAGGGGTCGTACGACCGCCTTCGGCATTTTCGATAATACGAACCTGGTCGCCATCCAACACCGATACACAGCTATTGGTGGTTCCAAGGTCAATACCAATGATTTTGCCCATGATTTTTTACCTGACTAAAAGATTGATTGCGAAAGCAAATTATTTGATGAAATGCATATGGGGAACTCTGCGTGCATTTCAAGAGCAATGGCCTTATTTTTTTACTGTGCAAGCGGCTGATCCGAAAAAGCAGTCAAAAACGCCTTGATTCCGGACAGCCTGCGCGCGCAGACAGGCTGGCTCTATTACTTGGGGGCCGACACCATCACCAAGGCCGGACGCAGCACACGATCCGAAATGGTGTAGCCCTTTTGCAGCAACTGAGCCACTGCGCCTTCTTCAAACTCCGAAGGCACGGCCGAAATGGCTTGGTGCAGGTGCGGATCAAACTTGTCACCGGCTTGGGGAGCCACTTCTTTCAGGTTGTTGCGCTCAAAAGCCTTGTTCAGTTGACGCAAGGTAGTTTCCACGCCTTCTTTCCAGGCGTCCGTGCTTTGCTCGGTCTGGGCCAGAGCCGCTTCCAGGCTGTCACGCACGGGAATCAGGCTTTCAGCAAAGGACTCGGTGCCGAACTTGCGGGCTTTAGAGACATCATCCTCCGCACGGCGGCGAATGTTTTCCACCTCGGCCTTGGCACGCAGCAACTGGTCGTAGTACTGCGACACTTTTTCCTGGGCCTGGGCCAATTCGGTGGCCAGATCAGCCGAACTTTCTTCGGGCTGCTGAGCCAAAATCTCTGGCTGCTCGTGCTCGGGGGTGCCCTGTTGTGCCTGTTCAGGCGTGTTTTCCGTCACTTCCCCGTCCAGAGGCTTATTGGGATCGGCATGTGTAGCCATTCGATGTATCTCCACTACAGAATTCGTTGATCGCATAAAAATGGGGGCATCTGCCCCCAGTTCAAGACCCGCCTGCATATTTTGCTGGCCAGCCCCTTGGAAAACGTCCAATACCGCTATCCGGCTGGCACCAGACGGCTGGGCAACCAGCCTCCCAGATGCTGCACGGCCAGCCGTCCCAGGCCCTCAATCCATTGCGGATCGTCATTCAGGCACGGTATGTAATGGAACTCGCGGCCGCCCTCTTCCAGGAACGCATCGCGGCACTCCACCTGGATTTCTTCCAGCGTCTCCAGACAATCGGCCAGAAAGCCGGGGCACACGGCATCCACACGCCCCACGCCCTGCTTGCCCCATTCGCGCAAGGTGGGCTCGGTATAGGGTTCCAGCCAGCGCTGCGCGCCAAAGCGACTTTGAAATGCCATATGCACTTCTACAGCAGGCTCATCCAGCGCCGCACGCAAGGCATCCGCCGTTTCGCGGCAGTCACGGTAATAAGGGTCGCCCAATTCCACGCAGCGGCGCGGCAAGCCGTGAAAGCTCAATAGCAGACGCTCTGGCTTGCCATGTTCATCCCAGTAGCGGCGTATCAGCGCGGCCAGTGGGCCAATGTAATCCGGGTGCGTATGGTAACGCTTGAGGAAGCGCAGCTCAGGTTGATTGCGCTGTTTTCCAAGGTGCCCCGCCACGCAATCCACCGCCGTAGCCGTGGTGCTGGCTGCATACTGCGGATACAGGGGCAAGCTCAAAATTCGCTCGCAGCCCGCTGCTTTCAATTTATCCAGACCACTGGCAATGGACGGGTTGCCATAACGCATACCCAGTTCCACCTTCACATCATGGCCTTGCGATTGCAGCAGCTCTTGCAGGCCATCGGCCTGTGCCTGGCTGTAGACCAGCAAGGGCGCGCCTTGTGGCAACCAGATATCCTTGTAGCGCGGGGCCAGCTTGCTGGGACGGCGCGGCAAGATGAACAGACGCAGAATGATCTGCCAGAGCGGCTGCGGGATTTCGATAACCCGGGGGTCGGACAGAAACTCACCCAGATAGCGGCGAATGGACGCAGCATCGGGCTGGTCCGGCGTACCCAGATTGACCAGCAAGATACCGATGGGCCCGGCCTCGCGTACCGGAGCCTGATCATTGAACATATCGGCGTCCTGAACTTCGGGCAAATAAGGAGAGGCAAACAACTTGGGCATGATGATTAGTACGTTAGACAGCCTGATTGCCTTCAGCCCAACAACAGACTGAAGGTCCAAACCTTAACTGGCAGAGTGATGGCTCAGGGCATTGGACAATAGCCGGGCCGTAATGTCCACGATAGGAATCACACGATCATACGCCATCCTCGATGGCCCGATCACACCCAGCGTCCCCACGACCTTGCCATCCACGCCATACGGCGCGGTAATGACGGACACATCATCCAAAGGCAAAAGCTGGGAATCTCCGCCTATATAAATCTGTACGCCATCGGCCTGGCTGGAAACATCCAGCAGGTGCAGCAAATCGGTTTTCTTCTCGAACAAGGAAAATAGGCGTCGCAAACGGTCCATATCCGCCACCATTTCCGTCACGTTCAACAGCTTGCTTTCTCCAGCGATCACCACGGCTTCTTCACTATCGGGCTGATGGCTACCCACATCCACCGCTTGTTGCATCAGGCGCGAAATGTCCGCCTGCAAGGAGCTGAGTTCCTGCGACAAGGCCAGCTTGACCGACTCGAAGGACATGCCCGAGAAATGCTGATTGAAGAAGTTGCTGGCCTCGACCAGCTCCTGCTCCAGATAATCGCGCGGCACGAACAGAATGCGGTTTTGCACATCACCATCCGGCGTGACGATAATCAGCAACACCCGCTTGTCGGACAGACGGATGAATTCAATCTGCCTGAAGGTCTGCGCTTTTTTCGGCGCCAGCACCACACCGGCAAACTGAGACAGATTCGACAGCAAGGAAGCGGCAGAACTGACCGCGCGGTTAGGCTCGTCAAAAGGCAGATACTGACTAAGGTTGCGTGCATCCGGCCGCTCGAAACGCTCGGCAGCCAGGAGACGATCCACAAACAGGCGGTAGCCCTTGGGCGTGGGAATACGCCCCGCCGAGGTATGGGGGCTATGAATCAGGCCCAGGCCTTCCAGCTCGGCCATCACATTACGGATCGTGGCCGGGGAAAAATCAAAAATGGTCGATAAGGTGCGGGACCCTACCGGCTGACCATCGGCGATGTAACGCTCGATCAGCACCTTCAACAAGGCATTTGCTCTGTCATCCATGTCGCGTACGTCACTTAAAAACACCAGCTCTGCATGATAAAGGGGAGAATCTTACAGCCAAGCCTAGAGTGGCAACTCTATAATCCACTGATCGCCATTATTTCATCAATCATAAGGTTTTCGCCCCATGCATTTCAAAACGGTTGCCATTGTTGGCAGATACCAGGACTCCGGCTTGGATGCGCCCATCCGATCGCTGGCTAAAACCCTGGTCAACACTGGTTGCTCGGTGCTGCTTGAGGCCACAACCGCCCAGAATGCCGGTATTACCGAATTCCCCATCGGCGATTATGCCCAAATTGGCGAGCGCGCCGATCTGGCTATCGTGATGGGCGGGGATGGCACCATGATAGGCGCTGCGCGCGAATTAGCCCACAGCAAGGTTCCCCTGATCGGGATCAACCACGGCCGCCTTGGCTTCATTACCGACATTCCCCTGGATGACGCCAACGACGCCTTGCTGCGCGTGCTGAAAGGCGAATACGACATTGAAGAGCGCTCCATGCTGGAAGGCCGCGTGGTGCGTGACGGGCAAGTGCTGTATTCGGGCGTGGCCCTGAACGATGTGGTCATCAACCGTGCCGGGCGCGGCGGCATGATCGAGCTGCGTGTCGAGCTTGACGGCGTATTCATGTACCGCCAGCGCTCCGACGGCCTGATCATCTCCACCCCCACGGGCTCAACCGCCTACGCGCTGGCGGCCAGTGGCCCCTTGCTGCACCCTTCCCTGAAAGCCTTTTTGCTGGTGCCTGTTGCACCGCAAACCCTGTCGCACCGCCCAATTGTGCTGCCCGACACAGGCACCCTGAACTTGACCATTACGGCTCTGGGCCGGGTGGAATCGGGTGGCAGCGTGCACTTTGACATGCAAACCTGGTCGGACTGTCAGCAGGGAGACCGCATTGACGTGCGTCGCTCCCAGGACACCATTCGCTTTATCCATCCCAAGGGCTACAGCTTTTTTTCCACCCTGCGTCAGAAGCTGGGCTGGAATCACATCCCTTTGCCTAACGACGAAAACGAATAAACCCCTATGCTCCGTACCCTGCACGTTCGAGACTTTGTGATCGTGGATCAAGCCACGATTGATTTCGACTCCGGCTTCACGGTTTTTTCCGGGGAGACCGGCGCTGGTAAATCCATTCTGATTGACGCGCTCTCCCTGGTGCTGGGGGCTCGCGGCGATGCCAAAGCCATCCGCGAGGGCTGTCCGCGCACTGAAGTCAGCGCGCACTTCGATTGTGAACAAGACATTCAAAGCTGGCTGCGCGAGCGTGACTTCGATGTCGCGGACGAGCTGATCTTGCGTCGCCTGATCGACCAGCAAGGTCGCAACCGCAGCTACATCAATGGCAGCGCAGCCACCTTGACGCAGTTGCGCGAACTGGGTGAATTGCTGGTGGATATTCACGGTCAGCACGCTCATCAAAGTCTGATGAACCCTCAAAGCCAATACGATCTGCTCGACAGCCAAGGCGGCCATTTGCCCCTGGCGCGCCAAGTGGCGCAGTCCTGGCAGCAATTGAGCCAGGCACGCAAGGCCGTCGAACAAGCCAGCCAAAGTGCGGAGCAAGGCAAGCGAGAGCAGGAACGTCTGGAGTGGCAGATCAACGAGCTGTCCAGCCTGAATCTACGTGCTGGTGAATGGGACCAGCTGCAACAAGAACACACCCGCCTGTCCCACGCCCAGGCCTTGATTGACGGCAGTGCCTTGGCCCTGACAGCTCTGGATGGCGAGGAAACCTCGGTACAGCAACTGCTGGGCAAAGCCAGCCACGAAATGAGCGCCCTGCTGCGCCATGACCCAGGCCTGCAAGCAATTGTGGATGCTTTGGAGTCAGCACAAATTGCCGTCACCGAAGCAGCTTCGGACTTGAACAGCTATTTAAGCGATATGGAGCTGGACCCCGAACGTCTGGCGCAGGCAGAAGAACGGGTTTCGGCCATTTTCAGTGCCGCGCGCAAACTGAAAGTGGAGCCCGAAGAACTACCCAGCCTGCTGGAAACCTGGCAGGAACAACTGGCACAACTGCAACAGTCTTTTGATCTGGAAGCCTTGCAAGCCAAGGTTCAGCAGGCTGAAAAACAGTACCAGGAGCTAAGTAGCAAGCTAAGCGCCGCAAGACGCAAAACCAGTGTGCAACTGAGCAAACAGGTCAGCCAGGCGATGCAATCCATGGCCATGCAAGGAGGCCGCTTCGAGGTCGCCCTGACCGCTTGTGCGCCACAGGTTCACGGCGCAGAGCAGGTGGAGTTTCTGGTTGCTGGTCACGAAGGAGTAACGCCTCGCCCGCTGGCCAAAGTGGCCTCGGGTGGTGAGCTGGCCCGAATTTCCCTGGCGCTGTCTGTTATCGCCAGCCAGGCGGCACGAGTGCCTACCTTGATTTTTGACGAGGTGGATACGGGTGTCGGTGGTGCGGTGGCCGAAGTGGTGGGACGCTTGCTGCAAGAGCTGGGAGCACGCCACCAAGTCTTGTGTGTGACCCACCTGCCCCAAGTAGCAGCCTGCGGCAACCATCATTTGAAAGTCGAGAAAACGACCGAGCAAGGTCAGACATTTTCCTCTATCCGTCCTTTGACGCAAGACGAACGCGTGGACGAAATCGCCCGCATGCTGGGTGGTCTGGAGATTACGCAAACAACGCGTGAACATGCGCGAGAAATGCTGGCACGTCAGCGTTAAGCACCTTTGAAACGCAAGCTAAACCACCAGCGCCTGAGGCTACTGGTGGTTTTTTTGTATCCAATCGTGAGGCCCTGTAGCCCGGATCTGATTGTTCTTTGAATTTTCAGGATGCCGTCCTGGCTATCCTGCCCCCAATCATCAGATCCCGCGCCGGCGGACCATCTACTAAAGGATTAACCGCGCAGGTTAGGCTTGGCCTGTTTACCTGCTTCCGAGCATTTGGGGCAAATACCGTACAACAGCATCGTATGGCTCTCCAGCACAAAACCGTGGTCTTTGGCGACCTGGTGCTGGCGGGCTTCGATATTGCTGTCGGTAAACTCTTCCACAACGCCGCAATTGGTGCAGATCAGGTGATCGTGGTGATCGCCGTCATTCAGTTCAAAGACGGCTTTGCCGCCGTCAAACTGGCTGCGTACCAAAATGCCGGCTTGCTCGAACTGGGTCAACACACGGTAAACCGTGGCCAAACCAATATCGACTTCTTCGGCAATGAGCAGGCGGTATACGTCTTCAGCGCTCAGGTGGCGTTGACCGTCCTGGTCGGAGCGGCGAAAAATATCCAGAATCTTCAGGCGCGGAAAAGTCGCCTTAAGCCCCATGTTCTTCAGTTCATTTTGATCGTTCATGGCTAAATTATCGCATCTTGATGGGGATGGATCTCAAGTCCGTCCTGGTTGAAAACCAGCTCGTCTTGAGGCGGTTCAATGCGCAATTCATGCGCTTTTTCCTAAACCCTTATATGATAACGATTTTATTCCTACTGGGGCATTTCGTGCAGAAGAAGGCCAATTCATTCACTCCTGTCATCCGCGCCATACTCGCAGCCAGCCTGGCTGCCGCCGCCTTGAGCGCTTGCGGATCCTCCAAATGGGGCTTCCCATACCGCGCCGACATTCAGCAGGGGAACTGGATCACTGCCGAGCAAGTGGCCCGCCTGCAATCGGGGATGACACGCGAACAGGTTCGTTACCTGCTGGGTTCGCCCACCTTGCAGGACATTTTCCACGCCGACCGTTGGGACTACCCTTACCTGAACAAGCCTGGCTACGGCAAGAGCGAGCAGCGCACCTTTACCGTCTGGTTTGAAGGCGACACTCTGGTTCGCTGGGAAGGCGACGAGCAACCTGACCGCCAACCCTTCGAGCGCAGCGACACAGGCAAGAAACACACCCCGCCCCCAGCTGACGCCGACCAAGCCGCCCCAACGCCCAGCGTAAGCGGCAACCAGCCCACGCTTTAAGCTTTACGTTAAGGACACTGGATACATGCGCATTGCCATTGCTGGCGCAGACGGCCGTATGGGCCGTATGCTGATTGAAGCTGTTTTGAACAGTACCGACCTGACACTGGCCGCGGCCTTGGACCACAGCGGCTCCAAAGCCATTGGTCAGGATGCGGGAGCCTTTCTGGGTAAAGACACAGGTATCAAAGTCACGGACGACCTGAATGCCCTGGCCCAGGCTGATTGCCTGATCGACTTCACCCGTCCTGAAGGCACCATGGCCCATCTGGACGCCTGCATGCAGCACGGCACCCGTCTGGTCATTGGCACTACTGGCTTTTCCGAAGCGGAGAAACAACAGATTCTGGCGGCTGGTCGCGAGATTGCCATTGTCTTCGCCCCGAACATGAGCGTAGGCGTCAATGCCACCCTGAAGTTGATTGAAATGGCGGCTGCCTTGCTGAACCAGGGCTACGACGCCGAGGTGTTTGAGGCCCACCACCGCAATAAGGTGGATGCGCCATCGGGGACAGCTCTGGCCATGGGCGAAGCCATTGCCAAAACCTGGGGTGAATCCCTGAACGATGTCGCTGACTGGGCCCGTCACGGCCACACCGGTGCCCGTCAGGATGGCCGCATTGGTTTCTCCGTCGTCCGTGGTGGTGACATTGTGGGCGACCACACCGTGTTTTTCTGCGGTGAAGGCGAGCGCATCGAAATCTCGCACCGCTCCAGCAGCCGTGCCGGTTATGCCAATGGCAGCCTGCGTGCCGCCCGCTTCCTGGGTGATAAAAACACTGGCCTGTACAACATGCAGGACGTGCTGGGCCTGTAAGTACCTGACTTGCAAACGCTCTGATCAAAAGCCGGCTTTCGAGCCGGCTTTTTTATCTCCGCTTAACAGAGCCTTCTCCTGTTGGACTACTTGCCGAAAGTGGCTGCGCTGGATTGATCTGACCAGCACCTATTCCTTTGCCTGTGTCCCTACTCTTTACCTAGTTTTGTCCTTTACCTGTCCCTTCATCTCCTGCCCAAGCCTTGGTCCAGTGTGTCCCGTCTTGCCCCCTCCCGCCTCGCCTCACCCCAAAAAAAAGCAGTTCCAAGCTCGCCAGTAAAACGGCAAAACCAGTCCTGAGCCCAGCCTGAAAAACTGCTCCACCAAACGCTGTAGCAGGTTCTCCCCTCAAGTCGCCCCCTTGTCACATTCCCTCCCCCTGTTTTCCCTGCTTGACGCAGAAAAAAATATCACTAATATGTCAGTTGGATATTTAAAGAATAAACCTTTTCCCGCAGGAGACAACCGACATGATGAGCGAACGCCAACGCAAGTTCCGAGAGGACTACAAATCCAATATCAGCCCCGCCTACAACGGGATTGTTCACGTTGTTGTGACCTACATCGTGGGTCTAGCAGCGATTTACTACAGCATCACCCAGCTAGGCCCGGTAGGTTGGGAATGGCTGATTGTGATCCCCGTTTTTCTGGCGGGTAATTTTGTTGAATGGGCCATGCACCGTTATGTGATGCACCGACGCATCAACATCATTGGCTTGCGGGAAATCTACGAACGCCACACCCGCCAGCATCACCAGTACTTCACCGACAACGAAGCCACAATTGATTCCAGCAAGGAGTTCCGGATTGTGTTTTTCCCCTGGCGCGTTCTGGCAACATTGGGGGTAGGCGGCGGGATTCTGGGCTGGCTGGCCGCAACCATCATCAACCCCAATGCAGGCTATTTTGTGTTCATGACCATGGTGGCGCAGTACCTGGTGTACGAGGCCTTTCACTACTGCTGTCATGTGCATGAGAACAGCTTTGTGCGCAATATGCCCTTCATCAATACCATTCGTCGCCACCATACCGCCCATCACAATCAGGGCATCATGATGAAGTACAACATGAACCTGACTTTCCCGATCGCAGACTGGGCCATGGGCACTACGGATCTGCGTCGCGGTCTGCTTGGCCACCTGTTCAATGGCTATAGCGAAAAGCACGTCAAGGAAGAGCTCAAGCCCATTATTCGCCGTTTCCGCTTTGAAGATACTGGCGACACCACGGACGGCCCGGCCTTGCAAAAAGAAGAGGCCCACGCCCTGGAGCGTGGCCTGGCCAGCTAAGGCGCTGACTGTACTTACAAGCTGGAAATCAGGGTCGTGCGGGCGAGTTCTTCGATGTAGTCCATCAAGAGATCCAGGCTTTGACCGGCCTGGTCCATATCGCCCCCGGCAATGGACATCGCCAAGTTGGCATGCAGTCTGCCCATCTGCGTTAAATCCGGATTTTGCTGATAGTGGCAGAACCAGAAACGACGAGACAGGCCATGTGTCAGACGCATCGCTGCCTCGGCAAACTCATTGCGAGCCGCCTCGATTTCCAGCTCATTCAACCGTCGATCTGCCCGGATAAAACTGACTTCATCGTTCTGGGTGGCTGCTTCCAGGAAAGCATCATGCAAGCTCTTGAATTGCTCGCGTTGATCGCGTGTCGCCCGTTTGGCCGCACTACGGCAGATCAGACGTTCGATCTCCCGTCGCGTCTCGATCAGGCGCAACTGCTTGGGCATGTCCAGCTCTGGAATCAACAAGCCGCGCTGTGGCAAGACCAGCATCAAATGTTCGCGCGCCAGACGTTGAATGGCCTCCCGAATCGGCGTACGGCCAATCTCGAACATCTGGCTCAAGGTCAGCTCGGACACGATGCTGCCCGGCGGCAGCTTCAGGGTAATGATGGCTTCTTCCAAACGCTCGTAAGCAATGTCTGTGAGCTTGGGCTTGGATTCCGTCAAGGCCTTGATGTCCAGCACCTCATCTTGAGCCTGCCCTTTTCCCGCTACCTTCCGCTTGCTTGTAACCATGCTGACCCTGCCTTTAAAACGCAGCGTTTGCTGCTGACACCCAAACTCTGACGCCTGCTCTGGCCCTGCAAGTACAAGGCCGGAACTGGGCAACAGCCTCATATCTTAGTTGTATTTATCTACTCCAGGAAGCCACATGAGCATTGCCTGCGACTCAAAACAAGCCACCATCATTGCCGTACATGGAATTCAAGGCACCCATCGCAGCTGGTTGCCAGTAGCCCAAGCCAGCTCGAATTTGATGTCCTGGCACACCCCGGACTTGCGAGGCCGAGGCGATGCCTTTCGCGGCTCCAGCCAGGAAGATTACAGGCTGGACGGCTTTGTGCAGGATCTACGCGCCAGCATTCAAGCCTTGCCTGCACACACGCCCTATGTCCTGGCAGGCTGGAGCCTGGGCGTCTCGGTGGTGCTGCAAACCTGTCTGACTCTGCTGGACGAACACGCCCCACTACCGCAAGCCCTGCTGTTGTTATCGGGCACAGCCAGCCTGAACCGGACTCAATGGTTCAAGGCCCAGAACACGACTGCCTTGCTGCAAGAAATTGCAGAACGGGAACAGCGCCTGGGGCTGCTGGAGGCCGCAGGTCATCAAGACGTGGCCTGGACTTGGCTGGCTAATCGGCATCACGACCTGTATGCGCAACTCCCCCGTATTTACATCCCCTCTTTGATCATCCATGGCGAACAGGATCAGGACTGTCCCATTGAGCACGCCCACCGGTTGGCGCAGGCACTGCCACAAGCCACCCTGCACAGCCTGCCTGATGCGGGCCACAGCATTCTGGGCTCGCACACTGAACTGATCGCCTCGTTGATAGAACCCTTCTGCTCTCTACACACCGCAAGGACTGCCGTATGAACACACACGTTTTCTTTTGCCCACCGCCCCGCACCCTGATGGGACGCGGCTGCCGCCATGAACTACCTGCCTTGATTGCGCACCTGGGCTGGCGTCGCGGCTTATTGATTACCGACCGTTTTTTCACCATTCAAACTACCTGGGTTCAGGACCACATCGCCGCCTGTAGAGAACAGGGAATTGAACTGGTGGTTTTTGATGGGGGCGAGCCAGATCCTTCCACTACCTTATGTGATCAGGCCACGTTGCAAGTACGAGCCCACCTGGCCGATTACCCTATCGATTTCGTATTGGCGTTGGGCGGCGGCAGCAATATAGATCTGGCCAAAGCCCTGTGTCTGACCGTCCCCACCGGGGAGCCCATACGCGCCTACAGTGGGACCTGGCCCGCCCACACCAAGCCCTTGCCCTTGATCGCCCTGCCCACCACCTCCGGTACGGGATCAGAAGCAACACCGGGAGCCATTCTGGTCGACCCTGACAATGCCACCAAAATTGCCGTCATGAGCAATGCGCTACGCCCCGCCATTGCGGTCATCGATCCGGAACTCAGCGATAGCTGTCCACCCCGTGTCACTGCCGACGCCGGTATTGATGCCCTGACCCACGCAATTGAATCCTTTATGACGCAGGACGCCAGCTTGTTTGATCGGGTTGGCAGCCCCGACCCTGGCTATAGTGGCCGATCCAGCCTGACCATGATGTTTGCACGCGAGTCCATACGCCTGTGCGGCCACTACATGCTGCGAGCCTATCGCGACGGCACCGACACCGAAGCCCGTGATGGCATGGCCAGCGCCAGCTACTATGCCGCGCTGTCCTACGGCACAGCAGGTCTGAATGCGGTGCACGGCATTGCCTACGCACTGGCAGGTTTGACGCATCAATCTCACGGCACCACCAATGCCGTGCTGCTGCCTTACGTTCTGGACGAACTGCGTGAAAGCCGCGCCTCGGAATTGCTGGAAGTCGCCCAACTCCTGGGCATGCCAACCGGCAAGCCGGAAGATACCTTACTGGCTCTGCCTGCCTATGTGCGGTCGCTGGTCGATCAACTGGACATCCCCTCTGACTTGAACCAATGCGGGGTGCAGGAACATCAGCTGGAACGCCTGTTGAACGATGCTCTGCAAGTGACTCGTCTTGCCAAAGCCTTCCCGGTTGCTGACTGCACCAGCGCCTATCAACGCATTATTCAACACGCTTTTGAGGGCTCTTTAGCCGGAGCACTAACCCACAATTAATTAGCCAGCTAAGTACATACCATTATTTAATCTTAAAATAGATACCACTAGTATCCATGTAATATATCAGCAGAAGAAAAAGGCCTGCCATGGCCTGACGGCAGGTCACCTATACATAAAACCCGCCACAAGAGCGGACCTACAGGAGACACCAATGACAGCCGTATCCCCCAATGTGGCCAATCGCCTGGAGCGATTACCCATGACACGCTATCAACGCATGCTGTTCGGTATTATCGCGACCGCCTGGTTCTTTGACTCCATGGACCTGGGCATCATGACTTTTGTTTTAGGTTCCATCAAAGCAGAAATGGGGCTCAGCACCGCGCAGGCGGGGATGCTGGCCAGCTCCAGCTTTTTAGGCATGTTTTTGGGTGCTGCCATTGCGGGCATGCTGGCAGACAAGTACGGGCGCAAACCCGTCTTTCAATGGAGCATGATTTTTTGGGGTGTAGGAAGCCTGGCCTGTGGTCTGTCCCAAAACGTCGAGCAGTTGATGGCGTTTCGGGTGCTGCTGGGGTTTGGCATGGGGATGGAGTTTCCCATCGGCCTGGCCATGGTCTCGGAGATTGTGCCCGCTAAAAGTCGCGGTCGATATATTGCGATTCTGGAAGGCTTCTGGCCGCTGGGCTTTATCAGCGCCGGGGTTCTGACATATCTGAGTCTGGACTATATAGGCTGGCGCGGGATCTTCATTGCCCTGTCTATCCCTGCCCTGTTTGTGTTCGTGATTCGTCGCTGGGTTCCTGAATCCCCCCGCTGGTTGGAAGAGGCAGGCCATAACGATCGCGCCGAACAGGTCACGACTGCTTTTGAACACAAAGTCATTCAGGCCAACGGCGGCCAGGCTCTGCCCTCTCCCCTGCCTCCCACCCCTTGCGAGAAGCTGAAACGTGGCGCGCTGTTTGCCCAGCTTTGGCAAGGCCAATACGCCCGTCGCACCCTGATGCTGTGGATGCTGTGGTTCTTCTCCTTGCTGGGCTACTACGGTCTGACCACCTGGCTGGGCGCGTTGCTGCAACAAGCCGGATATGAAGTCACCAAGTCCGTTACCTACACCATTTATATTTCCCTGGCCGGTATTCCAGGCTTCATCTTCTCGGCCTGGTTGCTGGAGAAATGGGGACGCAAGGCAACCATGGTCTTGATGCTATTCGGTAGCGCAGGCTGTGCCTTTATTTATGGTCACGTCGCCACCAGCCAAGCACCTGTGGCCCAATTGATTGGCGCCGGTTTGTGCATGCAGTTCTTCATGTTTGGTATGTGGTCGGTTTTGTATGCCTACACCCCCGAGCTGTACCCCACCCGTACACGTAGCACAGGCGCCGGTTTTGCCTCTTCCATTGGCCGCCTAGGTTCCTTGTTCGGACCGTTGCTGGTGGGCTTTATCCTGCCCTGGACCGGGCATTCAGGTGTCTTCACCCTGGGCGCTATTTCCTTCTCCATTGCAGCGTTGGTGGTGATCGCATTAGGGGTGGAAACCAAGGGACGTTCGCTGGAGGAAGTTTCGGCTTAAGACACTGATTCAATTGATGATTAATTAACTTAACGCTCAATAAAAAACCCGTGCCAGCCTATGTCGCTGACGCGGGTTTTTCGCTCATGGATGGTCAAACTCGATTTCCAGTGCCGCTCAGAATCAAAGCGAACTGAACGCGCCCCTCCCCAGTTGCCCAAGCCCGCCACAAGCAGATAAACCGCTATTCAAAGCAAGGGTTTGAGCAAGCCAAACTCGATATCAAAACCCACATTTTTATGCGCATAAATCTGCACAAAGCGCTGTTTATTCAAGAATAAGTCCGCAAGCTAAAATCCCGTCTGGCATTTCAAAATATATATAATTTGAAATGCCAGACATAACTAAAATCAAATACGAAACCCGACGCGCGCAAACCGGAGACGCCAAATGAGTATTCCCTCCTCCTCTGATGACACTTTGCTAGCCACCCAGGCTTTCCAGGCATTTCGTCATTTATTGGCTACAGGGCAGGTACGCGCGGGGCAGATGGTGTCGATGGCAGAACTGATGAAATTAAGCGATTTCCCACTGGCTCCAGTGCGTGAAGCGGTCAAGCGCGCGGCGGCTGCCGGGCTGGTCTCTATCCTGCCCAAGCGGGGAGTGCTGGTTCTGGAGGCAACCACGGAAGCACTACGGGAATGCTTCCAACTGCGCTGTGTCTTTGATCAGGAGGGGGCCAGGATACTGGCTAGCTGTGCCAAGCAGCCCGCATTGGAGAGCTTGCGGGACAAACATGAGAAGATTCTGGAGCAAGCGCAAAGCGGCCTTGTCACCACCGCCTTGCAGATTCAGGCCATGGAAGTGGACTGGGCCTTGCATCGCTATTTAGCTCAAGCGCTGCAGAACCGCTCGGCCATGACGATCTACGAAGAGAACTGTGATCGCATCAATGTGCTGCAGCACTCGCGCCGCCCTTTACCCGAGCGCATTGTGCCCGCCATGAAGGAGCATTTACAGATTCTGGATACGCTTCAGGCAGGAAACCCCGAAGCGGCCATGGAAGCCGTGCGTCACCATCTGGCACAAACTCTGCGATGGTGGGGCGCGGTCGATGCTTAACTCACAATAACGGGCTCTTGTTCCAGTTCCACGCCGAAACGTTCTCGAACAGAGCCCCGAATCGCTTGGGCCAGGCGCTCGATATCATGCGCCGTTCCGCCACCATGATTCACCAGCACCAAAGCCTGGCGATCGTGCACGCCTACGACACCATCACGCTTGCCTTTCCAGCCACACTGGTCAATCAACCAGCCCGCCGCTAGTTTGCATTGGCCCTGCCCCACTTCATAAGAAACCAGATTGGGCCATTGCTGCTTCAGGGCATCACGCTGCTCTGTCTGCACTAGGGGATTCTTGAAGAAACTGCCTGCATTGCCCAAAACACGAGGGTCCGGCAATTTTTGACGGCGAATCTCGCAAACCGCATCAAAAATGCGTTGCGGGTCTGGCTCGCCCGCCAGATGAGCCTGCTTATTAAGATCGGGATATTCCAGCACCGGTGTCCACTGACGCGGCAAGGCAAAGCGCACCGCCAGAATCAACCAGCTACCAGCCGGGTCATGCTTGAAGCGGCTGTCTCTATAGGCAAAGCCACACTCCGCCGCAGACAGCTCCACCTCTTTGCCCTCTTTAAAGCTCCAGGCCAGCACACTGTGCACCCGCTGCTCCAGCTCCAGACCGTAAGCACCAATATTCTGAACCGGGGCCGCGCCCACCGTGCCGGGAATCAAAGCCAGGTTCTCCAGACCGGGCCAGCCTTGATTCAAACAATACTGCACAAAGTCATGCCAGCACTCGCCCGCCTGCGCTTCCACAATATAGGCATCTTCCTGCTCCTGCAGTAAACGAATCCCTTTGCTTTCTACCTTGATCACCAGGGCATCAACGTGCTCGGCCAGCACCACATTGCTGCCACCGCCCAGCACGAAGATACGCTCCCCCTGCTCCACCAGCGCTTGCAAGGCAGGCAACTGGGTAACATTGTCATACACCACCAGGTCGCGCGCGCGGCTGCCCAAACCCAAGGTATTAAAAGAGCTCAAATCCACATTACGCTGCCTGTCCACGGCCCTGTCCCACGATCAAAGAAAGCAGTAAGCATAGCTCGGACAGACAATTTTCCGGAAAAATTTACAGAATCTATTGACAAGCTTCTTTGCTGCAGTCTATAGTTACGTTCTTGCTTAGCGCAGCGTCGGTTTCGCAGCAAAAAGCAGTTTGAAGGCAGGCTAGTTTGTTAGGCAGTACTGATAAAAAGCTTAGGCAAAATATCAAAAACACTTGACAAACAAAGATGGCCACTCTAAACTAGCTTTCTTTACTGAATAAGCAATAGCTAATAAGTAAAACGCTGAAAACAGATTCAATCTGCACAGCAAAATGCGGGAGTAGCTCAGTTGGTAGAGCGCAACCTTGCCAAGGTTGAGGTCGCGAGTTCGAGACTCGTCTCCCGCTCCAGATTCCTAAGGGAAGCGTAGGCTTCCCTTTTTAATCGACCACGGCGCAATGGCAGAGTGGTTATGCAGCGGATTGCAAATCCGTCTAGGTCGGTTCGATTCCGGCTTGCGCCTCCAGTAATTCTGGTCACAAGTCGGTAGTGCAGTAAAAAATGCGGGAGTAGCTCAGTTGGTAGAGCGCAACCTTGCCAAGGTTGAGGTCGC
>NZ_DAMBOE010000001.1:183891-186394 GCF_032063905.1 Alcaligenes phenolicus | reverse complement strand
GAGTTCGAGACTCGTCTCCCGCTCCAAATTCAAAAAGCCCAAACTTCGGTTTGGGCTTTTTTCTTTTCTGCTGCAAGCAGACGTATACAAGCGCTAAAACACTATAGAGCAAACTAATAGTTCCACCACGCTCTGATTTGGGTCCGACCTACACGCTAAAAAACTAGCCTCTCACCAAGAATTAGTGCTCTACATTGTAGCGATTCCTGAAACGCTGCGCCTACGAACGCAGTGCCTCCATACAGACTGAATACACCAGCCACCTACCGCGCCCGCAGCAAATGGAAACCAAGCACGCTTTGCACAGCCCAGATCCGGCTGCTGCCTGTACCAGGCCTATAGGTTAATATCGCATTTCGCACACGGATACATTCTACAAATCTGCCGATTTGACGCCGCTGGACAGTTACTTGAGTCCGTATCACAGCACCAAGCTCCTCTAAACCCGTCAACGAACCCACTATAGAACGTGATGGCCTTGATTAATCCTGTACGGAACACGCTGCTTGACCTGGCACCGGTACAAGCCATCGCGACCAGCTTGAAGCGGCTTGTATCTGACAAGTATAGGGGCGGGCTACACAAGGCTGGGGCCATCACATTTCTGGCCGTAATGCTTAGCGGCTGCGCCGGCGTCAAAATCGCCACTGTCAGCACCGAGGACTACATTGCCCAACGCCGTGGCGACATTCTTACCACTAATCAACTCAGCGCCTCCGCACGCGATACGCTGACCAGTCTGGCTATCGCGCCCGAGCAATGCGCCAAGGACATTCCCCACTGCTCTTCCAGGCTGACCGAGCTATGGAACCTGGACACCGAGCAGCGCATGGCCACCTTGGCCGAGATCTGGACGCAAGAGGCCTTGCGTTTGCAGGGGCGTCGCAATGCCCGGCCAGACTTCTCGGTCGAGCTGTTCGATGCCTATCTGCAAAGCGCCCGCTATGCCTACGCCTATCTGTTCTTCACGGATCGCAGGCCAGGAGACCGGGCCTTTGAGGATCGCCAGACCCAGGTGCGCGACTACTACAACTACGCGGTACAGCAGGCAACCATGTTGCTGTTCGCCAAGTATCACGACACCAGCTACGCCTTCCAGAAAACTATCGAGATTGGTCGGTGGCGTATTCGTGGTGATCTGTCCCAAGTACGCGATGCCACCGCCCCTCAGCCCCACGAGCTGATTCCGGCCTCTCAGTTAACATTCCGCGGGGTGCGCAGCATCTATCGGCGCGACGGTTTTGGAGCCGAGATGGTGGTCGTGAACGAGTCAAAGGATGTCACGCCAAACAGCTTTCAGAGCACTTATAGCGAGCCGCCCTTCCAGGCTGTCACGGGGATTATTACTTTCCCCGGCGAAACCCTGTCCCAGGTTCTGCAAACTCGCGACGCCACAGTTATTGGCTACGATCCGTACCAGCAAACCAGCATCCAGCTGAAAGACGTGCAAGTGCCCCTGGCGGCCAATTACACCTCTGCCTATGGCCTATGGCTGGCGCGCTCGGACTTCTCGACCCAGGCTTTGCGCACCGTTCTGGGACGGGAGGGGGGTATTGAAGCCCCGCATGTGTTTTTGCTTCAGCCCTATGACCCGAATCGCCGAGTCATCATCATGTTGCACGGCCTGGCCAGCAGCCCGGAAGCCTGGATTAACGTCGCCAATGAGGTGCTGGGCGATGAAGAATTACGGGATCGCTATCAGATCTGGCAGGTCTACTATCCAACCAATCTGCCCCTGCCCTACAACAATGCCGAGATTCGGAAAGCTCTGACGGAGACCTTCCGGCATTTTGATCCGGACAGGAAAGCCGTTGCCTCAAACAATATCGTGGTGATCGGCCATAGCATGGGTGGCGTGCTGGGACGTTTGCTGGTGTCCTCGTCCGACAATCTGCTGGAAGACGCAGCCCGCGACCGCTATCAAATGGATGATGTCAGCATCGCCAAAATGAATCAGGAGTTTGGCAATGTGGTGCACTTCTCTCCCCTGCCCGGTGTGACGACAGCGATCTTTATTGCTGCGCCTCACAAGGGCACACCGTTTGCGGGAAATCGTATTTCACGCTTGGCGGCAGCACTGATTACCTTGCCGGTTACGGTGGTGACTCAACTCAACAAACTTAGCCAGGTGGCGGTTGGCAACACACCCGCCAAAGATGAGATGCTGATCCTGCCCAATGGCGTGGAAAGCCTGCGCGACAGCGATCCATTCATGCAGATCACCTCCAAAATGCCGATCTCCACGCAAGTGCGGTATCACAGCATTATTGCCAATGACACGCCCAAGAAAGACCTCTTGTACTCGGACGACGGGCTGGTGCCGTATCAAAGCTCTCATCTGCCTGGCGCGACGTCAGAGCTGGTGATTCCGTTCTCCCACAGCGTGCAGGAGACGCCCGAGGCGATTCTGGAAATTCGGCGGATTTTGCGGGAACAGTAGCAAAGAGCAGGAAGGAAGGAAGGAAGGAAGGAAGGAAGGAAGGAAGGAAGGAAGGAAGGAAGG
>NZ_DAMBOE010000001.1:0-183791 GCF_032063905.1 Alcaligenes phenolicus | reverse complement strand
AGGAAGGAAGGAAGGAAGGAAGGAAGGAAGGAAGGAAGGAAGGAAGGAAGGAAGGCGGAGTTGCTCCTTTCTGTTGCTGTTGCTGTTGCTGTTGCTGTTGCTGTTGCTGTTGCTACTGCTGCAAACGCAGGCCAAGGTTCAGACCCCTGGCAGCATCAGAACACACATGTTCCACCTGACAAAGCCCCCCTACCGTCCCTTTCAAGTTACTCCCGCTTCATCGCCTTTTCATAATCCCAACCACCGCCCAGTGCCTTGTACAGATCCACCATATTCTGCAACTGGCTTTCCCGCACGGCGATGACCTGATTTTCTGCCTCGTACAGATTCCGCTGCGCATCCAGTTGTTCCAGATAAGACGCATAGCCAGCCTCATAGCGATTGCGGGCGTGCTCCAAGGAGCGCTTCAGGACGTCCCGACGAACGGTCACGTGGCTTAACTCTTCCGCAAAACGACGCTGGCCCGCCAAAGCGTTTTCCACTTCGGAAAAGGCTGTCAAAACAACGCCACGATACGCAAAGGCCGCCTCATCGCGCTGGGCTGTTGCCGAATCAAACTGCGCCTGCAAACGGCCACGGTCAAAAATTGGCGCCAGAATGCTGCCACCCAAACTCCAGATCTTGGTCGGGTCATAACTCAAGGCGCTGACGTACAAAGCCCCTGCCCGTGCCGACAAGGAAACCTGTGGCAGAAAGGCAGTCCGGCTGGCTGCCATGGACGCGTCCTTGGAAGCCAAGCCGAGCTCTGCTCGCGCAATATCAGGACGGCGGCGTAGCAGCTCGGACGGCAAGCCAGAGCCCGGTGCAGGCAGCTCTAAGGCCGACAAGCTGGAACTGGCATTCTGCTGATAAACCGCAGGCAGTTCCCCAGTCAAAAGGCGCAAGGCATTGTGATGACGGCTAATCGCCAACTCCAGCTGTGGAATATGCTGCTCTACCGCTTCCAGCTCGGACTGGGCCTGGGTCAACTCCAGCTGGGAGATATAGCCCGCATCAAACTTTTCCTGCGCCAGGCGCAAGGCTTCTGTCCGGGAGGTAGAGGTGGCCTTGGCCTGCAGCAACTGCGCTTCCAGACCCAGCAAGGCAATATAGGTACGTGCCGTCTCGGAGGCCACGCTTAAGGCAATGGCATCGTAATCCGCCTGCGTGGCAGACAGCTTGAGTTCGGCCGCTTTTGCCTGCGAACTCAAGCGCCCCCATAGATCCAGCTCCCAATTCAATTGCACGGCAGGCTGTACCGCACGACTGATTGCCATGCCGCCAGGCCCCAAGGCCCGCTCTGCATGCGCGCCGGTGTCAAAGGACAAGGAAGGGCCCAAGGACGAATCCGCCAACTGCACCGCGGCCCTGGCCTGTTCGATGCGCGTCGCGGCACTCAAGATATCGTTATTACGTGCCAAGGCAGCTTCTACAAGCGCACTCAAGCCGGGATCGTTAAAGGCTTTCCACCAGGCCGAATCAACGACTGTGCCCTCAGAGGATGCTCCTATCCACCCGGATGGCACGGCTACTTGCGCCTGCTCGGGTGTGGCCCGGTAAGCAGGCATACAGCCAGACAACAGCGCCGCGCCACTTAACAAGGCCATGCCATACGTTCTTGCAGACAGGCTCATTGTTCATGCTCCTGTTTTGCTTGATCTGGCTTATCCGAAATATCCACCTTGGCAATCACGGACATGCCGGGTCGCAAACGCTCCATACCGGGCTGATCCGCATCGATAGCAATGCGTACCGGCAAGCGCTGAACAACCTTGGTGAAGTTGCCGCTGGCATTATCCGCGCGCAGCACAGAAAACTCGGAGCCCGTAGCCGGGGCAATGCGCTCTACATGACCTTGAAACTCTGTGCCATCCAGACCATCCACAGTGAATCGTGCCAGCTGCCCCACATGAATACCCGCCGTCTGCGTTTCCTTGAAGTTCGCCACTACCCAACGGGTATCCGGCACCAGAAACAGCAGTTGCGAACCCGCCGTCACATACTGGCCCTGGCGCACAGACGCTTCGCTGATCTGACCGGCTGCGGGCGCAGTCACTACGGTGTTATCCAAATCAATACGAGCCAGCCCCAAAGCCGCCTCGGCTGACTTCACCTTGGCCTGCAAGGTCGCCCGAGCCACCTCGGTGGACTTGATGGTTTCCTGGGCAATCGCAATGTTCGCCTTGGCTTGCAGCATATTGCCGCGTCCCAGCTCGGCAGTCGCTACAGCCTGATCGCGCTCTCGCACCGAGATCGAACCTTTGTTTGCCAATTCCCTGGCACGATTACGATCCGCCTCGGAGCGACGGGCTTCAGCCTGAGCCGACACCAAGGCCGCCTTGCGAGCATCCAGACTGGCCCGGTTCTGTGCCTGGGCTTGATCCAGATTCGCCAACTCGGCCAAAGCCGCATCCAGCTGAGCCTGCGCCTGATGCAATTTCTCTTTATAAATGCGATCATCAATGCGCACCAAAGGCTGGCCCGCCTGGACTCGCTCAAAGTCCTGCACCAGCACCTCGGACACATAACCGCTCACCTGCGGTGCCAGCACCGTCATTTGCCCACGTACATAGGCGTTGTCGGTGGTGACGCGAGTGGTGTTGAACGGCCCCAGGTTCCAAGCCCACAAGATCAACAGCACCCCACCCAGCAATACAAAGGCCATCGCAATAACGCTGCGTTTGCTGGGCTTGATAACCTTGGGAGGCGACGAAGGTGCAGTGTTCGGACCTAGCTTGCCATCGTTATCCGAGTCTGTCGGCGCGGCAAGCTCACTATTGCGATCCTGATTTCCAGATGAAGTGTCTTGACTCATAAATACGGACCAGGTTTAAGAATTCGAAGAAGTACCAGCAGCGGCTTGCGTTCGTCTGGACTGAATAGCAGGGCCAGCGGCCAGTAGCACGGGCCATAACAAAAAGCCCGTCGCCAGAATGCCAATCAACAGAAAAACATCGTTGTACGCCCTGACACTGGCTTCCCGGCGGGCAATCTGTGCCAGCTGGGCCGTGCCCGTCGCCGCCCGCAACACGGGGTCAGTCACTATTGGCGCCACGGCCTGTTGCTGCTGCTTCAGTCGATTAGCCACCAAGGGTTCAGCCACATTCACATGACTGACAATGGCGGCGTAATGATGCTGCTGTCTCTGCTGCTGAAAAGTGCTCAAGGACGCGGTGCCCATCAATCCGCCCAAGGTCTGGGTGACATTGAGCAGCACGATGAAAGTCACAATATGGTCAGGGCCATACTTGAAGGCTTGTTTGAAGCCAATCATCACCAAGGGCCCCATGAACATACCGGCGCCAATGGACAGCACGAACTGGCTATAGAAAAAATCCTGCGGGCGGTCCAGACTGGTACGCCCAAAATCCATGAAGCTGGACACGCCAATCAGCAAAATCGCGGCAAACACCTGTACCAGAATCGTCCTGGGCCCAAAGGTGACGGCGCTGAGCACAATGCCGCACACAATGCCCACAAACACCACCCAGAACAAAGGCTGCATCTGCTCCGAACCCATGCCCAAACTGCGCAGCATATTGACCATGCCGTAGTTCTGCTCGGTCGTAATGAAGCGCAGAATCATGGCACCAACGGCAAAGTAAATGGTGGAACCCTGCGCCAACCACCGCACTTTCAGCAAAGGATTGACGCGGTGATATTCCAGAAACGAGCAGACAGTAAACAGGAACAAGGACGTCATCGCCATCCAGGCCAGGCTTGTGTCGTTGAACCACCAGCGGATATAGCCTTGCGTCAAGAATGCGATCAGCAAACCGGCAGCCGGAGCAAACAAGGCAAAAGCCAGGAAGTCCAGTTTTTCAAACGCCTTGATCTGATAGCCGGGGGGCAACTTCAGCAGCACCACTGCCGCGAAGGAGCACAAGGCCATGCCCGCCTCAAAGCTATATAAGCCGTGCCAATTCCCCAGCTCTATCAAGGACGGCGACAGCACCCAGGCCAAGGGCGTGGCCATTTGCGTGATACTTACTCCCAGCACCAGAGCCTTGCCTAGCAGGCGTCTGGGGAAAGCTTGCAGCATATACAAGACGCCCAGGGTGCTGGCCGCCGCACCAGAAAACCCGCTGGCACCGCGCAGAAAAATCAGTGACTCAGCGCTATTAATGGATAGGTGCAGCAAGGCCAGAACGGCATACAAACCCAGGCCTATCTCGGCAAACAGGCGCATGCCATATTGCTGCCTGAACTTGAACACCAGCAAATTGGCGGTGATATTGACCATGGCATAGGCAGCAGGCAACCAGACAGCCTCGGAGGGCGTCAACCCCAGCTCCCCTTGCAGGGTGGGCAAATTCACCGACACCAGAGCATTACCCAAACCACCTGTCAAACCAACTAGAATCGCGACCAGACCATAGGCCACGCGTATATGCGATTCGTGGTGAGGGGCCGATGGCGAGCCCGGCATGAAGGGCTTTTCATGGTCTTCCCAATGTGGATGCGGCTTGATGTACTGACTCATTCAGGCTCCCAATCGGGAGCATTACGGTCCACCTGCAACAACACGCCTTCGCACAAGAACTTCAGCGAGCGTTTTACGAACAGCAGCCTTTCCTTGTCCGTGCGCCCCCGCAAGCTGGCAGCCAGCATGCCAATCAACAAGGGAATATCCGTGGGCTGCAAGGCCGGGTTGCACTGCCCGGCAGCCTGCCCCATTGCCAAAGGTTCGCGTGCCAGATCAATCAAACGTGCGCGCACCCCCACAATGGTGGGGTGATTGGGATCAATCGCTTTCCAGTAATCGGACATGGGAGCTGACTCCAGCGCGAACCCTGCCAGCACCTGCATCAAGACCTTGAAGTCCTGGGCATTGCCTTTGCGCTTGCTTAAGAAGCGCTCTTCAATCCGGTCTGCTGCCCGTATCAGCAACGCCTCCATCAAGGCAGCCCGATCAGGAAAATTGCGATACAGCGTTGCCCGCCCCACCCCCGCCTGCGACACGACCTGATCCAAAGGAGCCGTGACACCACACTTGCTAAAGACCGTATTGGCCGCATCCAGCAACAGTTCCCGGCGTTCCAAGGCATCAGAACGATTAGGTAAATTCCGGTTTTTCATTCCGAAATTATACGGACAGTTTTGTCCGCTTAAAAAGAGGGAAGATTAAAAATATGGTAAGAAACGATATTCCATATATGAAATAAAGCCTGCCAAGGCACGCAGGAAAAGTCCAGGGCAGGCTGTCTGCCTTTATTGAAAAAAAACGCATACCGACGAAAAAGGCGCGACCGCAAGCAGTCGCGCCCTGTTCTATTCAGATCACACCGCGCAGGCCCTTAGCCCACTTTGGAGCCACTCGAACTTTCCTTGGGCTGCTTCTTCAGCCAGCTGTCATGCAGCCATTTTTCAGTTTGCCTATGCCCGGGAAAGGTAATCCATGTGATGTCACGCTCAAAGATCATAGGCTGCTCATCCGGGCCCACAATCACCCAGAACCACAGACGATCCTCCAGATTCCTGGCCTTCACCTTCATCCCGGTCAAGGTGACCGTCTCCACACGGCCATTACGTTCCACGCGAATCGGTTCGTCATGCTTGTCGATCCAATGAATTTCCATGCGAGGCAACAAGTCAGGTGCATACTGCTGCAGGAACTCACGTGCGATTTCCTCACTGCGCTGGCTGTCTGGCAAAGGGCGACCCACCAGGTCCAGAGAGACATTGGCAAAACCTTTAAGGCGACCTGACGGCGCAATTACCGAACTAAAGTGCTCGCCTTCCAGACCGGCATTACGTCCGTCCTTGCGCTCATAGCGCGTCAATACAACGGCCTCCCCATCCGCACTGACCTGACTGCTCATGACCTGGGCATGGGTTTCCGGAATAAAGGCATCAATAGAAGGGCTGGCAAGCGTGCTCATGGCATTCTCCGTAATGGAAAGGACATTCTGTTGAGCCTGAGCAGGAAAAACCCAGGCCGTTTGCATCATCAAAGCAGCAAGCAAGGATGGCAAAGAAAGATGGACTCGCATAAGGCGGACTCCTGTAAAAAGAAAGCATCGCGCTAGAGAAATCGAACTTCATGGTCCCGTTCTCAAACGCTGCTTTCAGAAAAACAGCCAAGTTGTCCGGCTGGTAACTCACGGCCGTAAAACCAAGACAGGTCTAAAGAGCTAGAGCGCTCGGCTTTGCTCTAGAGGTTGTGTCTGAACATAATTCAGGGCGCACAAGCCAATCACGATCAAGCTGAAGTGCACCATCTGGACTGGCCCTTGCTTGAGCCAATACCCAAACCACAGACCGCCGCAGATGAAAAACAACCACAAAAAAACAAACAGGCTCAAAGCCAATACTGCGCGATTGCGTGCACGTAAAAGAACACAGCCCTTTTGCACCCAGAAGGCCCTTGCATAAGAGAGGGCGGCCCACCACAGCAAGATGGCACAAGTCAGCTGGACCGCAGCCACCGCATATAACACCGCCGGGGCCCATTGCGCTGACCAAGCCCGCCACAACAAACCTGCACCCAGCAGCTCCTCCGCCATCACCAAATCCATAGAAAGCGTATGGCTCAGCAGTAAACGATTAGTCCCGGAGTCCGTGACATTGTTGATGACAGCAATCGACAACCACATAGCCAAGCCACCCAGGATCAGCAAACGACTAAACGCAATAAGACGTATCGACATAACCCCTACCTCATCACAAGGAATACTGATTCAAGATGGGCCAGCCACGCTCTTGTGCTATACCCATCAAATCCGGGTTTCCTGCTACCACCCTCGGAAAACCGACAAGCTCCAGCATGGGCAGATCAGAAATGTGATCGCCATACCCATAACAATCCGCGGCGCATCCTGCCTGATGCTCCAGAAACTGTTGAACGGCTAGCCGCTTTCCTTCTCCTATGGTCTGTGTTCCCTTGATTTCACCGGTGTAATTGCCCCCAAGAACCTCCAACTGATTGGCCAGCACATAGCACACGTCCAGATCTCGAGCCAGGGGCTGCAGAATCTCGCAACTGGAGCCAGATACAAACACAGGCTGTACGCCATTGCGCTGATGCTCCCTCAAAGCCTGGATGGCTGGCTGAATGTAGTAGTTCTCTTGCTGGCGCATTTGCTGATGCCAGTCTGCTATCGCTGCTTGTAAATCAGCTTGTCTGCAGCCCTTGAACACATGCCAGAACAAGCGATTAATTTTGTCTCTGGATGTACCATCGGCAATCTGTCCACGCATTCGCCGCTCAGCTTCTTGACTAGCAGCTTCACCGCCCTCTTGTCCGAGCGTTTTGCACCAGTAGTAATTGCGAAAACTGAACATGCTTTTCATGTTGATGAGAGTTTCATCAACATCAAAAAACGCAAATTGAATTGTTCCCATCCCCTGCCTTTCCTTAAGTGCGACCAGGACAAAATCCTGGTCGACGATCATTCAAAAAACCGTAATCGCTCTACAGCAAGGCTTGCTCTGGGCAAGGAGCCGCTGTCTGATTCGATAGAAAGGCAGAGACATCATCCGTGACATCGCTCTGGGCATTGAGCATGCCCAACTCATTGACATACTGCTGGACAACACTGGCGGCCAACTGGTTTTCCTTCTGAGTAATCAGCACATCATCAAAGACCGTGAACTTGACTTCCATACCTGCAACGACTGCACCGCCCTGATAAATATTCATGTCGGCATGAAACCAGACTCGATCCGCCCTGAGCTTTTTCTGTTCCAGAACGTGATAGCGGATTTGAGCGGGCAAAGGAAAGGCAAACGCCTGAAACCGCATCGTCATCGTGTTGATCACAAAGTAGCGCTTAGGTGCTTGGTAGTCTTCCAGGCAAAACCGCTCTGTTACCGCCAAAAACATCTGACGGCACGCCTCTGTCAGCACCATTCCCTGCACATGCTGTCCAGTCAGATGGTCCAGCATCAACTCGTTCCGATCATCCAGCATCAAGTCCGCAATAAAGCCACCATCTTGCGCAACTTCAGGTACAGAAATCAGAGTGTTTTCCGGGCGATGCTTATGTACCAGGGGCTTGGCAGCCAGGCGCTTCCCTCGCCATGTGTGCCAATGCTTGAACTCCTGAAGCAGGCCTTTACTGATACCTACAAACCAGGCATGACTGACCTGCTCCTGACTCAAACCCTGGCCAGCGATCAACTGCCGGCCAGCCAACGGTCCGCGTTCAGGACACTCGTCATGCAACAGCTTCATCAGACGCTCATACAGCAATAAATTTTCATTCTGAGCAAATCGGTCAAAGCCCTTCGGAACAACAATAAGTACTTCCATTTTTCTACTCTCCCTTAAAAATTCTTGACGCTGATGTTTTGCAAAGGCACTTATTAACTGCACCCTTCTCATCTTTCCGTGATAGCTGTCTTTTTTCTTATTGCTTGTTAACGAGCACCTCACTGCGCCTTAATCCACTAAGGGCATAGATCGCACACCCTGCCAGCAAACCAGCCAGCAATAAATACGTATCCTCCAAAGGCCAGGCCGCAGTCTGCTGAGCCACCCAAGGCCCCAGGCTTGCGCCGATAAACAGCACAAAGGTGTAGAGCGATACCGCCAAGCCTCGTACTGACAATTCGCTTAGCCCGGCTACTCGAGCAATCAGGCTCGGCACACTGATACCAATCCCAGCCACAAAGATGAAACTGGCCCCAAGCAGTCCCCAAGGATGGGCCTGTCCGGTTATCGCACTGAGTGCCAGGCCGGTGGCAGCACACACCAGGCCAGCGCTCAGTACTCGCTGAGGCCCCATTCTGGGCATGACCAGCGCCACCAATAAAGGCATCAAAAAGGCAGGGGCAACCAGAGCGCGCGTCATCATGGGAGACAGGCCCAACTGCGTGAACTGCGCAGCAAGCTTGCTATCAAGCGTCATATAAAAGGCAACAAAGCACAGCAGCAGAAAGAAGGCCGGCACATAGACACGCAGCAATCCGGGATTGGCCAGCAGTCGGCCCACCGATCGGTAGTTGCGCAGAAAACCGTGCAGGCCCTGCGACTCCAGCTCATCTGCCGCTCTGCGCCATAAGCGCCATGCCGTCAGCATGAAAATGCCACTCAAGGGCAAGAAAGCCGCTCCCAAGCCCCAACGCCCGGCAATCAAGCCGCCATAGATTTGCCCCAGCAAGCCTGCCGACAAAAAGGCGGTGCTCATCCAGGCAACACTCCACATTCTCTGTCGAGAACTGCCCCGCTCTGCCAGATAGGCAATCGCCACCGGAGGAAATGAAGAAGCAGCTAGCCCCTGACACAACCGGCCAACAACAATGGCGGCAGGTGACTGCACCACCGCCAGCAAAGCAGTCAGTCCGGCCAGAGCCAGCAAGCCGCCAACCATGACCTTGCAGCGGCCCAAACGATCCGACAGCGGTCCAAAAATGAGAAAACCCAAGGCGTAGGCAAAACCAAAACTGCTGACCATGCCTGTTGCACCCACCCCGTAGGATTGCTCCAGAACGGCAAGCACCGGCAAAGGCAGATAGAGCAAAGAGACGACGGACAAGGCACAGATCACCATCAATGCCCGCAGGCCCGTACCTACAGATCCCTCTTCATGTTCGGATACATTCATCTCTAATGTTCCTGGCTGTTATACAGCAAGCTACATATTTATTTAAAAAAAACGGCAGACAACTATCCGCCGTTTGCCTTGGGCAACACGCCTTCTCGCTTCATCTTGAACATCAATCGAATCAGCATCTCCCGCTCTGATTCATCGAAATGGCTCATCAGCTTGGCAACCCACACATAATGAGCTGGCAAGGCTTGACCGAGCACTTGTGCCCCGTGCTCGGTCAATCGAACCACCCAGGCACGACGATCTTGCGGGTGCTGCTCCCGATCACACAGGCCTGCTGCTTCCATGCGATCAATAATGCGTGTCATGGTTTGCGACGTCACCGACACCCCGTCGGCCAGTACACCAATACTCAGCCCCTCTGGATTGCGTTTCAGCAAAATCAGAACAAAGAACTGGGTCTGAGACAAACCGCTTGTCCGATCAAGATTGGCCTCAAACGCAGACAACATCTCGCTGGTGGCAGAAGCCCAGATCAACCAGGTATGCAAGCCATCCACATCCGGATTGCTGTACTCGGCTCCCAGCGTTACCAATGTGTCGTAACTGGGAAGGTCCTTGAGTTCAAACATCGCGTCACCACATAATCATCATGGCTGAAATGTAGCTGACTACCTATCTGCAGGTCAAGCACTTTACCATCGGGGCAAGCCATATCGGGGAAAGCCAACATTCAGTCTTGCTCCTGCTGCCTGTTTAAAGAAATAATCACGATACTCCAGCCCCTGACACAGCCCTCCATGACACCTCAAACAGCAATACGAATGGCCTCATACAACAACCAGATGAACCGCCGGCTTTACGATGCGGCGGCCAGTCTTTCTGTGCAGGACTTGCATCAGGAACGCGGGGCCTTCTTTGGTTCGCTGTTCAAGACCATGATGCACATTGCGGTGGGAGACACCGTCTGGCTGCACCGCTTTGCCGAGCATCCTGATGCTCACGCCTTGCGCGAGCAAATCGGCGTATTTGCCAAGCCACGCGCACTGGACCAGCAGTTGTTCGACACCTTGATGGAACTGGATCAGTACCGTCACAAGCTGGACCTGATCATTATTGATTGGGCCGCCACGCTGACAGCGGAACAACTGGGCCAAACGCTACGCTATAGCAATATGGCGGGCCAGGGCATGGAAAAGGATTTTGCCCTTTTAGTGACGCACTTTTTTAATCACCAGACTCACCATCGCGGTCAGGCCAGCACCTTGTTGTATCAGGCAGGTGTCGATATTGGGGTGACTGATTTATTGGCTTTGGTGTCCTGAATTTGTAGCCCGCAGGTCTCAAAGCAGACCGATAGCGCTGTTCTTGTAGCTCAAGGGCTACAAGATCTCTGTGTCCGAGATACAGCAAGCAACATATCCGCTTCCAATAAAAAAGCCTGCTTGGCGATGACAAGCAGGCTTTGGCATCAGGCTCTACTGCCTGCACCTTTCCCTCTTAATACTGCGCCCGCAAGGACAGCATCACGTTCTGGGGCGCCCCATACCAGCCCTGGTTATAAAATCCGATCTGCGAGTAGTACTTCTTGTCGAACAGGTTGTTTACGTTCAGCGTGGCGGACATGCGCTTGTTGAAGTCATAGCGCGCCATCAGGTTGACGATGGCATAGCTGCCCTGCTCTACCTTGACCACTTTACGGGCCGGTGCGGTCGCATCCTGGTACATGCGGTTTTGCCAGTCGATACCACCACCCACTGTCAGCCCTTGCCAATCGCCCTGCAAACGATAGGTGGTGTATAGCTTGAACAAAGTACGTGGCTTGCTGGTGTTGATGGGTTTGCCCTGTGCATCCTTGGCCGTGAAGGTCGTCAAGCTGCTGGCCAGGTTCCAACCGGGCATCAACTCCCCACCCAGCTCCAGCTCGATACCTTCTACCTTGGCTCCCGACACGGGGCGATAAGCGGGGGTATTGGGCGGCGCGCCGATCACGTTATTGCCAGTGGCTTCGGCCAGATTGTCCTGGCGGGTCTGGAACACGGAGACCGCCCCATTCAAGCGGCCATCCAGCCAGGCGGCCTTCAAGCCCAGTTCGTAGCTTTTACCCGTGATGGGAGCCAGAAGATCACCCTGTTCGTTGCGGGCGTTCTGCGGTTTGAAGATCTCTGTATAGCTGGCGTAAGCCGTATAGGTATCGTCAAAGTCGTAGATCAGGCCGGCATAAGGGATGAACTCATTGCGATTGCGATACTGGCGTTTGGCACCAAAGTAGGTCTGGTCCGTCTCCCAGTTGCTCAAGCGTCCACCTACCATCAAGCGCAGATTATCCATCAAGGCAAAACGCCCCACGGCATAGGCACCAGACTGTCTGTTGTTCATGTCATCCGCCTGGGAGGGCTCGCCTGACCACACGGGTTCGGGCACGCGACCCGGCTGATAAAAACTGCCCGCATCCGGCAAAGGTGCCAGGGCGCGATACTGCGGGAAAGAGACGCGGTCCTGGGACATCATCCAGCCCACAGAGAACTCATGCTCTTTACCGAACAGCTCGAAGGGGCCGGACAAAGAGGCATTGAATGCCTTGCGACGCACATCCCCCTTGTAATAAGAATAGGAGTTAGCGGTACCCAAGCCGGTTTCCCGATCCGGGTAGCCGCCCCGGAAAATCTGCTTCATGGATGCATCGGTGTGCGACTGGTTATAAGTCAGGCGCAGCTTCAAGTCATTGGCAAACTGATGGCTCAAATCCAGAAAGCCCGTGGTGGTGTCATTCTCGATGCGCGACCAGTCCGTATTGTTGGAAACAGAGCGCTTGAAGTCTGTACGCGAACCATCGCTATAGAACAGCGGAAAACCACTGCCAAAGCCATTGTTCGAGCTGGACTGATAGGCCACTCCACCGGTCAATTCCATGCCGGGCATCAGGTCAGCCGTAATCACGCCATACAAGGTGCGCGTCTTGGTGTCCTGCAAACTGGTGTAGCTATTGGCCTTGCCATAAGCACCCACAATACGCCCGCGAATACGGCCATCTTCGGTAATGGGTGTGGAAACATCGGCATAGCCACGGGCAAAGTCCCAGCTGCCTACGTCCACGCCCCCCGATGCTGCAAAATCACGCAAGGGACGCTTGCGCACATAGTTGACCGAGGCCGAGGGGCTGCCCGCCCCCGTCATCAAACCTGTCGCACCGCGCACCACTTCAACCCGATCAAACACCACCAGGTCCAGATTGCTTTCACCAAAAGCCCAGGGCGAGAGCACAGGCTGGGTCCAGCCATCAAACTGATAGTTATCGATGCCAAAACCACGCGAGGAAAAGGAATAACGGTTGGTATCGCTGCGCGTCACGGAAATACCCGGGGCGCTTTGCAGGGCATCGGCCGTTGTCTGCATACCGCGATCTTCCATCATCTGGCGGGTCACCACACTGACCGACTGCGGTGTTTCACGAATGGACAATGACAAGCCCGTGGCTGTGCTCATGGCCTTGGTGGTGTAGGACTGGCTGGTTTCGGTCACCCCCGGATCGCGATTGCCTTTGACCGTAATTGTGGACAGCTCCACAGGGGATTGATCAGGAGTCTTGGTCTGCGCCCAGACCGGGCTGCCCGCGGCCGCCAGCAACATGGCGGAGCGAGTAAGAGGTGTCAGCAAACGCACTCGCACGCGAGCAGAACGGGAAAAAACGGCAGACATGAAGGTGGATCTCAGCAAAGGTTTTAGATGCGAATAATTATCATCTTCATGTTTCGTAGCGATGTATTCATAAACGCAAAAACGCTATGCCAAACATCAGTCCTGCCTATGACACGGCCCGATCTGCACGCTTTTGCAGCCAGAGCCAGGCTGCAAGGCTGGCAATTACGGCCAACAGCATCGCGGCCGCCATGCGCACAGGCTGCCCGTAGACCCAAGGTACGCACCAGCCACTGACCAGGGAAAAGGTAGCCATCTGACAAAACCCCAGCAAGGAAGCTGCCAACCCCGCACGTGCGGGAACCTGCGCCAAGACCTGCATGGTCATCACGGGAAACAGCATGGCCAGCCCGGCGGCAAACACTGCCGGCAACCCGACCGCCCACATCAATGCGGGCTCTGCAGCACGTGCCAGGTAGGCGACATAGGCCAGGCAGCTCCCCAGCATCAAGCCATAGGCACAAGTAATCAGCTTGCGCGCCTCCCAACGGCGGGCGAGCTGGGCCGAGGCCAAGGCTCCCGCGCTGGCCCCCATCACCAAGGGCACGAACAAAGCAGCAAATGCGGTCTCGGGCAGCTTCAAGGTATGGGTGATGAAATCAGGCGCGGCACCAATCAGAAATGCCTGCGCACCGATCAACAAGCTCAAAGCCAGACTCATTCCCATGAAACGAATATTGCGCAGCAAAAGCCATAGCTCGCCCCGCAACTGCGACCAGACCAAAGGCTGACGTCTGGACGTCGGCAAGGTCTCTGGCAGGCGCAGCGCACACAAGCAAGCCGCCAGCGCGGCCAATACGGCCAGCATCCAGAACACGGAGCGCCAGCCCAGATGGGCGATCAACTGCCCGCCCACAATCGGTGCCAGCGCGGGCGAGACATTGAACACCAGCAAGATATAAGAAAATGTGCGCTGCGCCTGCTGCCCCTGATAGCAATCACGCACCATGGCCTGCCCGATGACCAGGCCAGCTCCGGCGGACAAGCCTTGCAAGACACGGCCCGCCAACAAGAACGAGAAGCTGGGCGCCACAGCGGCCATCACTGAACCTGCCACATAAACCAGCAGTGAGGCCAACACCACCGGCTTGCGCCCCCAGGCATCGGACAAGGTACCGTGCAATAACAACATGGCCGCATAGGCAGACATGTACACGCCCAAGGTCTGCTGCACGCTGTGTGGCGGCACATTGAATTCCTGTTCCAGAGCGCTGAATGCAGGCAAATAAGCATCAATGGTGGCCGGTGCCACGCAGGCGAGCAGGCCCAACATCAAGACCATCAAGGGATACGGCGGAAGCAGGAAAGGCGGCACAGTCACATACAAAAAGAAGCGGCCCACAAGGGGCAGGGTCTTTCAGCATGAGCGATGCAAGCGTCGTCAGGGAATGCGCAATGCTTGAAGAGCTTTGGGCAATGACGGGACAGCCTAATTCAATTCGCTGGGTGAGATGCCATAGCGCTCACGGAATGCCGTGGCGAAGTTGGTGGCATGGCGATAGCCTACATAGTGTGCCGCCTGCTGTACGCTCCAGCCTTGCGCCAGATACTCTCGCGCCAGTTCCAGCCTGCGCTCACGCAGCCAGCCAAATACCGAGCATTGATAGACCGCCTGAAACTTCACCCGCAAAGTGCTGGGACTCATGCAGGCCAGTTTGGCCAGATCTGCCAAGGTGTGATCCTCGCCAGGCGAATGGTAGAGGCGCTCTCTGACACGTTCCAGCAATTGCCGATCACGTGCGGAGACGGGAGAATCGTTTTCTGTTTCTCGGGCCAGGCCATCCAGCGCATGAGCCAGCACTTGCAAGCTGACGCCCTCCAGCAGCAGATTGTGCAAGGTGCCCTGCCAGGGGCTGTCTATCAACTGATCGATCGCGGTCAACAAATGCGGGGGCACCGCCCAGCGTTGCAATCGTATCCGCGAAGAACCCATGACTTTGGCCAGCATCTCTCCCAAGGGCGAGTCAGCCAAGCTGTCAGGTGTATGTAAAGTGATGTTCAAGCCACGCAGACGCTGCCCAGCAGGATGAGTTCCAGTCATGGCCACCGCGTCCGCATGTGCAATGGTGGCCCCACTTTGAGCCATCATGCTGACCGTGTTCTGGCTGGCGAGCTGAGTCTGCGCCCGACCCTGCAACATGACAATGGCCGAGAACTGCGGCGCGGCCAAAGAGGTCGCCTGGTATTGGTGGTGAGTGATGATGTCTGAAAGCACCATCTTCATGCCGGGCCGGACCTCGTATTCCTGCACCCGCCCTTCAGCAATACAAACCTGCTCCATGTCCTGCTTGGGACCGTTGTAATCCGGCAAGCAATAGCGAAAGCCCGTCGGACTACCGAGTCGGTCAAAGTCCGATACCGTAAATCTGATCATAGGAGTTTGGGAGCAAGCAGCCCGAGCCAGGCCCGCAAATAATTCTTTAATGGCGCGGATGTCGGGAAAGGGTGAAATAGGTCACATGAGAATAGCACACATTCTCAATTATAAGGCGGCTTTATATTTCTACCCTTGCCGTCATGAAACCTGCGCTATCGGGATAGACTGGCAGGCAAGCCTGTCTCTGTACGCTGAACCAGCATGAAATTTATGATCCATACCATTGCTGCTCTCTTTTTCTGGTGGCTATTTTACGAACGCTATTACCAGTATCGCGACTGCATTTAAGCCGATTCCTCAAGCTGCTATGGGCCTGAAGGTAACAACCTGATCAGTGGAGGAGCAGTCTGGTCCGTCCCCGCTTTGCTCTTTAGCAGCATCGCGGCTTACCAGCTGTATAAATTGATTCGTCACTACAGAGGCCGTAGGATGTAATAATAATCATTATCAACTTACCTTATCGCCCTACAATTTGATAATGACCTCCCTGCCCCGCTTTCTGATCAGTACCGCCACGCTCTGCCTGGCGTTGACACTTCCCTCCCACGCCCAGCAAACCCAGCGCCCCTGGAACGAGGCAGCCGGCCCCTCCATCGTGGACCAGCAACAAAGCCTGTACCGCTTCGAGACGCTGATCATGTCCTCGGAAGACGGCAAGCGGCACTACAAAATACAGATAGGCACCCCGAACCGCCCCGCCCCCGCACGCGGTCATCCGGTGATTTATATGGTGGATGGCAATGCCGCCATGGCCAGTATTGATGTGGACGACCTGAAAGCCATCAGCGCCCTGTCTGCCCCGGTACTGGTTGCCATTGGCTACGACACCGAAGCGCGTCACGATGTGATTGCACGCGCCTTCGACTACACGCCTCCCGTTACGGAAAACGGCATCAGCAAGCCGGTGGAAGTACGGGGCCGTTCAGGAGGCGGTGCAGATATTTTTCTGGACTATATAGAAACCCACATCAAGCCTGCCGTGGAAGAACGCGAGCCTATTGATCGCTCCCGTCAGACCCTGTGGGGCCACTCTTACGGCGGCCTGTTCGCCTTGCACACCCTGTTCACCCATCCTGATCTGTACCAGCGCTACGTGGCGGGCGATCCCTCCCTGTGGTGGTATGACGGGATTCTGGTCAAGACGGCTCAAGCTTTTGATACAACGCTGGCCAAGGACAAGCGAATTGCCATCATGGTGGGCGGGCAGCGCCGCAGTACCTCCATGAGCAATGCTGCGGCTCAATGGTCCGCACAGGATATGGCCAAGCATTTGCAGGATGCAGGTCTGAACGTCAGCTACGAAAACTTCAGCGACTTGAACCACGGGCAGATGCTGGCCGCCTCCTTGAAGCCCGCCCTGCGAATTGCGGCTCAGCCGTAATGCCTTCAAACCAAAGGCATCACCACTGATCGCTCTATCAGCGCCCTGCCCTCAAGGGCGCTGAGCTGCACCTACAAAGCCACCATCAGGCAACTTCAAGACATTGAAAGGCGCGGGCTCAATGACCGCTCCCTTGGCGTGAATGCCATCAATGACGGCGCCCATATTATCCAGCGACAAACCGGGCGTGAAAGCGGTCGCCTTCTCCCATTCCCCATTAGCGGTCTGCACAAAGACAGCGCCATTGTTCATGGGGTTGTTAACCGACAGAACAATCGCTTCGTCTCCCGCTTCGCCCGGCAACAAATCCACAAATACCAGCAAGCAACCGGGATGGTTGCCCGGAGTTCGAGTCTCGCAAGCCTTGGCCAGATAGGCGATGTCCCAGCCTGGATAGGTTTCGATAAAGGACTGACGTAAAGGATGATCAGCTGGGGAGCTGGGCAAGGAGCCCAAGAGCATCTGCCGCGCCTTGTCCTCACCGATGTCCCAGACTTCGAGCTCTTGATCCGGCACAGCCTCCTCAGGTTTATCCTCGGACTTCCCAACCAACAAATTCTTCTCGACCACATAGTCCACGGCCTTTTGCCCTGGCAGTCCCCAATACATTCTCATTTCCGTATCCGGGAACTCATCTGCGCTTAGCGTACCGGCCTCAAGCCGAGCCACTTGCGAAGCCGCCGAGATCGCTTCGGGAGAGCCAATACGCAGCAGCCAGATAATAGCCAGCACAATCAAAGCCAGCGCCATCCCCACATTGGAGCGGCGTACTCGCGCCATCCAGTGTTGAGAGTGGCAGGCAGCCCAGAAGTAGCTCAAACCATAGCCAGCCGCCACCAGCGCTGCCGTCATGACCAGAACACGACTGGGGGTCCAACCATATTGAGCAACCCGCGCCCAAATCGCCCACAAGGCCACACTTGCCAGCACGGGCATGACAAAGCCCAGTAAACGGGCCGAGGCGCGCAACAAAGGGTTTGCGCTGGCATTCGCATCCTCGTCCGCGACGACCGAAGACACCAGAGTCGAGGCACCCAGAACGGCCGCCACGCACAAGGCGGCCAATGGCAAACCTTCACCCGTACGCCAGGGCAAAGCCACAATAAACACGACCATCACCACCAGCAAAATGGGGGTCAGCAAACGCAGCAGCTTCAGCAACAGAATAGGGGACAGATAGCCGCCATCCGAGTCCGAGGCCAACGCCAGACCTGCTCCCACCAAAGCACCAGACACCACAGCCGCAACCGTGGGTTCCAACAGCACATCCCCTAACAGGGTGATGCCGACAAAGCTGAGCAGCATATGGCACGCCATCAACACGCCCCAGGCCAGGCCGCAGAAGAACAGTGCGACGGCCCAGGAACACACCATGGACCAACTCAGCTCGAACAGGCGACGGTAATCAGCCCAATCGCGTGGACGCTCTACCAGAATGGCAAGAAACGGCAGAGTAATAGTCGCCAGCAGCCCCATTGCCACCCACATCTGCGGTGCCCGCCAAAAAAGGGCGACCTCTGCATATCCCCCTTGCGCCTGCAAGATCAGCGCCGCGCTGGCCACGCCCAAACCCAGGGACACCAGCAAGGCCTTGCGCACAGAGACGTGCATCAGCAAGGTGAAAGACGCCACCCCAAAGATTCCCACCGCCAACAGCAAGGACACCCAGATATGCTCGCGCGGCGCAGGCGCCATCATCAAATTGCTGAAGGCCACCCATTCAAGCAGGCCCAGCAGGGCCCCGGCCAAACACAAGGTCAGCGTCCGCCGGTTTTGTAAGGAAGAAAATGATATCGCAATCATGGTGAGTAAAAAGCAGTCGATTCAACAATGACAGCAGATGGAAGAACACCATTGCTGACGGCGTCAGGACATAGGGTGATAAGCCGCGTCATGCCCTGCGGAACCCGGCTAGTTTAGTACGGTGGAGCACCGCCCTTTGTCCCGAGCAGAACTGCTCTTGTAAGCAGAAGTTAGGCCTGAAATACGGCTTGCTTACACGCTACCTAGAACGATCAACACCCCAATCCGTTCGGCCAGATCCAGCACGGCATCGTAGCTGGCCGGGTCTTCGCTCAAACTATGGGATGGGCCTTGAGGCTTCAAGGCGCTTTTGGCAATGCGATCCCCAAAGAGCATCACGGCCCTTGCCGAATCATCCTGCCGGGACACCCAGCACAAGCCTTGCGCCTGCGGACATTGCTGATAAATCGCGGCAGCCCACAGACGGGTTGCTGGATACTGATCTTTTTCGGTGTCGATCAGTTGCTTGCGTGTCACACCCAGTTTCCTTAGCGGGACACTGGCCAGATCGACCAGAACCAAAGGCGCATTCAGCAGCACGGTGGAATGCACCTGTCCCAGCAGCTTTTTCTTGTCATAGCTTTTAAAGCCAGCAGCGTGCGACACGTCATGAAAGACGGTTTCCATCATGGCGCAATCGCGGCTGGTGCCACCGTACAAGGTAGGAATGGCGCTGCCCTTCTCATCCTGAATCGGACTGAAACGCGCATTGCCCTGCGTACCAGGGTTGAATTGGGTCACCAAATATTTATCTTGATGAACGCGGTGCAGTAACTGCCCTTTGGGCCATTCCATCAAGGTCAAACGCAACTCGCCGCCGGGAACGGAGATTCCTGATCCCTCCTCCTGCGGACTATGCTTTTTATCAGCGACCGAGGGCGAAGCTGGCTTAGCCATGAGCCACGGCTTGCACTTCGTCCTGAGCCGCGGCAATGACCTTTTCCGGTGCAGAGATCAACAAGTCCTGCGGCCGCTTGCCACCCAAAAAACTGTTGCTGGACATGAACCAGTAGGCCATGCCCCAGCTATCTTTATGTCCGGCCAGAATCTCCAGAACCTGGGCCAACGGTTTGGCAGGACGGAAGCTGGTAGCCGGGTCCAGACCATAGCCGGGAAAGTAATCCGCGCCACCATGATTGATGGCAAAAATCTGCCCCTGCTTCTTCCACTTATTAGGCTGGGCGCTAGGGTTGCGGGTACTTAAGCCCGCCAGTTGCGCCACATCAGCAGCACTAAGCCAATCCCCGCTTTCCAGCACCGCTGTACGGGCCTGAACCAGCATGGCGGCTTCTTTCAGCAGACGGGGCGATGGCGGCGTGCGGGGCACCAGAGCTTCAGCCAGACGCTCCAGCGACTCCTTGTCCTGACGCTCCTGCAAGACCTCGAACATGGACGAGGCCACATTGGTGAAGTTCTCTGCCAATGCCTTGAAAGCGGCGGGCTTGATGTGATCGAAAGCCAGCACCAACACCTGCTCGGCCTTGGACCGTCCTAAACTTGCCTTAACCTCTTTGGGCGTACCCACCAAGGTCGAGACACTGGGGCTACTTACCAGGACGCTCATGGACAGTTTCCTTGAAGGTTACCTTGGATAAAAAATAATACCATAACCTTGATAACCCAATAACTCGCGCCCTTATCACGTCGCCTCGTTACCTCACCCGCACCCGAGCCCGGTTCCCAACAACTAGAAAATCAAACCAAATGCGTAGGCGACGGCTCCAGAACCAAAGCGCCATTCGACATATCAGGCAAGCAGACAAAGAACCCCTTGCGTCAGCGACACCCAGTGTTGCGGTCTCCTCTAGGACCACATACAACGTCTGCCTCACTGCTTGGCGAGCTCGTATTCCGACTAGCAGACGAAGAACGCCTTTGGCTAGCAGCTTGTGTTTGAATGATTTGCTGCATGGATTGCATGAGAGCGGTCGAATCAGGCGGTGGGGGTGCGGCAACTCGTGAATAGTCTGGCTGCAAATTTCCAGACTGCACAGACTCGCTAACCAATGCATCAATTTGTGCTTGTATCTGAGCCTGTCTGTCCTGCTCCTGACGTGCTGCATCACGCCCCTCACAGACCTTACAACTAAAGATCTCCGCCTGCTCGGGGCGTATGGCTTTCTTGGATGTACCCAGAATCCTATCTTCACCAAACTTGCCATCTCTTAACAGTGTCATGTGAGGCGTACTGTCAATGTAGTACTCCACCTTGGCGCAATACGGTGCATCCGCATGAAAACGTAAGTCCGCACCAAACAACTTGGTACCCGGGGACTTCGTGGGAATAAGCTCCATAGTTGCCTGACAACTGGCGACTACCTTGCTGCAATTGCAGGGCCAGTCCTGGGCATAGCTAGAATTACTCACTCCTACAAGCAACGCCAGCATAAGCCAAGCCTGCACCATTCGATTTTTCAATGTGCGCTTTAACATGCCCCTCTCCATCCAGACTTATTATTTAGCATTGCTTCAAGGAGCGAATCTTTGTGATAAGTTCTGCTCTATTTTCATAGGCCTCACCATCAGCAGCCAGCTTGTCTCGCGTATGCGAGCGTGACTGATCAATTTGCTCTTGCTGTTGCACGACATCGGCCCTTCCCAAGCCCATAGCCAAGCCAGAGGTCACTGCCCCCAGAAAATCCATAAAGCCAAATCCCTGCTCATCTTTTGCGTGTTCAACCCTGGCCTCTAAAGCTGTCTGCTCTTGCTGCAGCTCCTGGCAATCAAGTTGCGCATAAGTATTAGTGTCACGCAGCTGCGGCAATGTTGTACAAGCGGTTGATACAACAGCGCAAACCAGCATAATGGGGAGTCGAGATAGTCTATCCATATATCAGCCTTTTCCAGAAAACGTCCGTCCTGCCTTGCAGGTCAGAGCATTTGTAATTTGTTGCTATTTTGAAAAAGATGATACGTACTAACCCTTCTTGTTTCCTCACCCATATGGATGAGAATAGGCGAAAAAACAATCGCCCAAAAAACAATCAAAAAGGGCTCAAAAAAACAAATTCACTTCAGGAAAAACTGCAATGCTAGCCGACAACGAGCATATGAACACGCTAATCGGGCAGATATATGAGTCCGCCCAGGACAATAGCCTGGTAACCCCTATAATGCGCCAGATCTGCAACATCATTGGTGCCACAGTTGGGCACTATGTGCGTTTGGACGAGAGCAGCGGCACGGTAACTGCATCTGCTATTACAGACAGAAGTTATCTTGAGGGCGAGGCCGCTTATTGTGATTACTTCGCTGGAATTGATCCGCGTCTGGACTGGATTGGTACGGGTGCTGTGGGAGAGTGGCGCACCGACCGACAACGTTTCAATGCAGACTTTATTGCACGGAACGTTTTTTACAATGAGTTCCTGTTCGAGTACGAACTACAACATATAGTTTGCTGTGTGATCAGTCAGACAGGTAATCAGAAAGAACTAATGGGTTTGCTGTTCCCAAAAGGCAAAGCAGGTTGCTCCGAAAAAAAAATCAATACCCTGCGCAATCTCTCACCGCACTTCGCAAGATCAGGGACAACTCGCACCCAATGGGATCTGCTCAAACAACAAAATGAGCAAGCACAAGCTGCGCTCTCACTCCTTCCATTTGGGATTGTGTGGCTTGACGAAAACCTACAGATCCTGCATTGCAACACTGCCGCGCAGTTAACTCTACAACAAGCTGATGGTCTGATACTAAAGGGGCATCGCTTACATACGGGTGAGCCCAGCTTACACATAGCGTTAGAGCTAGCCTTAAGCTCGCAAAAACAGCAGTGGTTAAGCATCCTGCGTAAAAAAACAAATACACCCTTACTACTATCAATTGTCCCTGGTGGCCCCTCCCGACTGATCGTCCTTATTCAAGACTTTATGGCACAAACCCAGCCAGAGATCACACTGCTCCAAACTGCCTTTAGGCTCACTGCCGCTGAAGCGCGTCTAGCTCAAGCCCTGTTAAGCAATTACACGCTTCAAGAATATGCAGACAAAGCAGGCATTACGCGCAACACCGCTAAAACTCATTTAAGCAGCCTGTTTGCCAAAACCGATACCCGACGTCAATCGGAGCTTATTAACCGATTACAAACGCTGCGAAGTAATACAAGCAAGCTC
Source organism: Alcaligenes phenolicus (assembly GCF_032063905.1). Taxonomy (NCBI): domain Bacteria; kingdom Pseudomonadati; phylum Pseudomonadota; class Betaproteobacteria; order Burkholderiales; family Alcaligenaceae; genus Alcaligenes; species Alcaligenes phenolicus. Next base: position 160,946 of record NZ_DAMBOE010000001.1, on the reverse strand, counting down.
ACATAAGCAAAAAAAAACCTGAGCCGGCACAGCACCGGACTCAGGCAAAAAGGTTTCCGCTGTTAGCGGTCTATCAGAACGCAGCGCTGTAAATAGCGAATGCATCGTCTTCAGTCACGTCGCGGGGATTGTTGCCCAGCAGACGGGTTTGTTTCATGGCTTCCTGGGCCATACGGCGCAGGTCGCTTTCCTTGATGCCGACTTCGCGCAGTTGACGCTCGATGCCGGTATCAATGGCGATCTGTTCCATGAAGTTGATGAAGGCCTCGGTCTTGGAGGCTTCATCACCCTGGATGCCGGGGATCAGCACTTCAGCCAGTTCGGCATACAGCGGGGCTGCAGCCGGAGCGTTGAAACGCAGAACGTGTGGCAGGACCAGCGAATTCGACAAGCCGTGTGGCACGTGGAAAATACCGCCGATCGGGTAAGCCAATGCGTGTACGGCACCCACGGGAGCGTTCGCAAAAGCCTGACCAGCCAACGTGGCACCCAGCAGGATGTCCTGGCGAGCCTCGGCATCCTGGCCGTTGCGACAAACATGCACCAGCTTGCTGCCAATCAGACGCAGGGCCTGTTTGGCCAGGTTGTCCGACAGCGGGTTTTTCAGGATACGGCTGGTGTAGGCCTCGATGGCGTGCACCATGGCGTCGATACCCGTCGCCGCCGTAATGCGGGGAGGCAGGCCCAATGTCAGTTCCGAGTCCAGAATGGCCAGATCAGCGTACAGCTCGGGTGCCACCACACCGGATTTGGTGGTTTCGCCGGTGGTCACGATGGAAATAGGCGTCACTTCCGAGCCTGTTCCCGCCGTGGTCGGGATCTGCACCAAGGGCAGGCGCGAGCCGCGCACATTATCAATGCCGTACATCTCTTGCAGGGGCTGGTCCGACGCCAGCAGGACGGCCAGCAATTTGGCCACGTCCATGGACGAACCGCCACCCAGGCCAACAACGATTTCCGTTTTGGCCTGACGAACGCGCTCAGTTGCCTGCAAAACAATGTGCTCTGGAGGATCGGCAATAACATCGTCAATCACTTGCACGGTCCAGCCGTTGGCTTTCAGATCAGCCAGGGCAGGATCCAGCAAGCCGCTTTCGTGCAAGAAACGGTCGGTCACCAGACAAACGCGCTCTTGCGAGTAGCGCTTGCGCAGGATCTGACCGAGCCGGGCAGCGGCTCCGCTTTCAACATAAATAGCGGGGGTGGTTCTGAACTCGAATGCCGACATGGGCTTTCTCCTTATGGTATGGCGGGCTGCGGTACTTCGATACGGCCGCGGTCCATCCGGTAGGTGTAATCAATCACATTGCCTGCGTGCTGCAAGTCAGCACCGGACAACAAGGCACTGAAGCCCTCTTTGCTCAACTCGCCCACCACTTCTGCAATACGCTTGGACAGCGCAGGAGCAACACCTTCAAAAGGCTCGTCCAGCAAAAGCAGCTTGTCAGCCGTCATCAAGGCTCGGCCAATGGCGACCAGCTTTTGTTGACCGCCCGACAATTGCAGGGCGCGGCGTGGGCCGAATACTTTCAATTCAGGAATGATGCGCCAGACGCGATCCAGACGCTCTTCAATGTCCTGGGATTTCAGGGCCCAGGCGGGCAGGCGGATGTTCTCTTCCACGCTCAGTTCGGGGATCAGTTTGCGATCCTCGGGGGCAAAGCCCATGCCCAAACTGGTGCGACGGTAAGCGGGCATCTTGGCCAGTTCCTGACCATCAAACATGACCGAGCCACTGTCCACGGCCAGCAAGCCCATCACGGTGCGCATCAGCGTGGTTTTACCCGCGCCGTTACGACCGGCCAGGCCCACGATCTGGCCTTGGCGCACTTGCAGGTTTACCTGGCGCAGGATGCTGGTGGGGCCAATACGTACATCCAGATTTTTGACATCAAGCAGCATTGTCGGCCTCCTGTTTATTGCGTCCCACCGGCTCGCCGATGATGTATTCACGGACCTGCTCATGGGCCAGCACTTCGTCTGGAGTGCCGTTGGCCAGAATGGTGCCGTCGTAGAAAGCCAGCACGCGATCGCTGTAGCGACGCACGATTTCCATATCGTGCTCCACAAACAGAACCGTCACGCCAGCATCACGAACCACTTTCATGACGCGGTCCATCACTTCAAATTTCTCGTCACTGGCCACGCCACTGGTGGGCTCGTCCAGCAAGAGCACTTTAGGCTGGGCCACCATGGCCAAAGCAATGTCCAGCAACTTGCGAATCCCTTCCGGCAAGGTGCCGGCCTGGGACTGGGCGAAGGCGCTCAGGCCGAAACGCTCCAGAATCGCACTGGCTTCGGACAAGGGCTGCTTGGCCACGCCCAAAGCAATTTCCACGTTTTCCAAAGCGTTCAGCGAGGTGAACAGCTGAGGAATCTGGAAAGAGCGAGCAATACCCATGCGGGTTACTTCCCGGGGTGGCAAACCCGTGATTTCACGACCAGCAAAAAAGATATTGCCGGAGTCCGGCTTCATGTAGCCGGTCAACATGTTCACGAAGGTGGTTTTACCTGCGCCATTGGTACCGATCAGGCCCGTAATGGTTTGCGCATGGATATCAACGGTCATATCGCGTGCAGCGTGGACAGCGCCAAACTGCTTGCACAAACCTTTAGCGGAAATCAAGGGTGACTGACTCATGAGCGGGCCCCTGTCGGTGAAGAAGAATCGTTGGAGGTAGCTGCTGCGTTGCGACGGTTCAGAATACTGATCAGGCCACCGGGCAAGAACACAATCAGGGCCAACATGCTGACACCCATGACAATCTGCCAGGTGTTAGGAGCATATTGGTAGGCCAGTGTGCGGATCAGTTCCAAGCTCAGCGCACCCAGGAAAGGTGCGTAAGCGTTACGAGTACCGCCCAGCACAGCAATAAAGATGAATTCGCCCGAGGTGGTCCAGAACGCCAGTTCAGGGTCCACGTGACCGATGCTCAGCGAGGACAAGGCACCGCCCAGGCCAGCCAGAGCCGCAGCCAGCACGTAGCTCAAGTGAATATTGCGGTAAGCCGACGCACCCAGGTATTCAACGCGGATTTCATTGTCCTTGATGGCTGGTCCCAGGCGACCGGCACGGCTGCGCAGGAAACCTTGCATGGCCCACAGCACAAAACCCACCAGCACCACGGTCAGGACAAATACGCCTGGACGCGAGAGGGTTTCAGCAAAGGCACCCCACATGAAAGAAGGCGCGTGCACGTTAAAGCCGTCACTGCCACCCAGGCTGGGGTTACGCACCAGCAAGCCGTACATGATCATGGACAGAGCCAGACTGAGCATGGCGAAGAAAATATCGCGGTAGCGAGCCAGCAGAAAACCCAGAACCCAGGCCAGCAGCGCCGCGCACGCAGCGGCAAATGGCAGCAGGATCACGGTTTCACGCCAGTCCAGGTAGTTCATGGCCATACCGACACCATAGGCGCCGATGCAGTAGTACAAGCCTTGACCAAAAGAGGCAAGGCCGGAACGCAGCAAGAGCACCACGCCCAGGGCAACCAGGCCCTTGGCCAGCGCCACCGTGATCAGAAACTGCCAGGATGGCAGGCCAAAGCCCACAATCAGGGCGGCCACCGTAATGACCAGGGCAATCATGCCCTGCTTAAGCGTAATGTTGGTCTTGTTCATATCTTTCGGGCCTCGGCGGCAGCAAACAATCCTTTAGGACGGACGGCCAACACCAGTGCCATTACCGCGTAGATGGAGAAAAGTTCGATTTCAGGCCAGTAATGCACGGCAAAGGAGCGCACCAGGCCAACGATCACGGCACCGAGAGCGGCACCGGGCAAGGAACCCAGACCACCGATCACGACTACGGCGAAGGCCATCACAATGACCTCGACACCCATGCCGGGAGCAACAGAAATAGTAGGAGCGGTCAGCGCACCACCCAGGGCGGCCAGCGTGGCGCCTGCAATAAAGGTCAGCAGGAAGTAGCGTTGCACGTTAATGCCCATGGCCTGGCTGACTTCGCGGTCATGAATCACGGCCAGCAGGATGCGGCCCTGACGCGAATACTTCAGGAACAAGGTCAGGAACAGGCCGGCCAGAATGGCAGCCACAACAATCACAAAGCTGTAGGTGGGGTAGAACAGGTCGCCGAATTCGACGTTACCCAACAGACCGTAAGGTTCGGCGATCACATAAGGATCCACGCCCCAGACCAGCTTGACGGTATCTTCCAGAATCAGGAAGACCGCATAGGTAATCAGCAAAGAGACAACAGGTTCTTCCTGGTAGAAGAAGCGCAGCAAGCCATATTCAATGACAAGCCCCAGGACCAGACCGGCAATAACCGCGGCCAGGATCAGCATCAGATAGCTGCCATAAGGGCTTTGATCGGTGGAGAGCCACTGCGTCACCATGGTGACGGCGGTATAGGCGCCAATGGTATAGAGGCTGCCGTGGGCCATGTTCAGGATCTTCATCACACCATAGATCAGCGTGAGTCCGACCGCGACCAGAAACAGCCAGGCGGCGTACATGATGCCATCTATTAGGGCAGCAGAAAGAAGAGACATAGTCGGTTTCTGTGGAAATGGAATAAAAAATGCCACCACGCCTTCGGTTCGCTTCCCCTTATGGGAGAAGCTTTTACCTGGGAGTGGCCTAGCGGTAAAAACCGGACATGCAAAACAAGATCTTGCATGCCCGGATTTTCAGGGCAGCGTCCCTTGCGGGACGCATGCTCAACTTAGTGCTTCAAACCGCCCTTGATCCAGTCGATGGACTTCACGCCTTCAGGAGGAGTGACTTCTTCGGGTTTGAAGTGACGCAAGTCGGTGTAGCTGATCACGCCTTTATCGTTTTTCACCACGCCCAAGGTCGTACCTTGAACAGCCTGGTGACCTTTACCCAGGGACATGGTGACGTCACCCGATGGGCTCTCGAAAGTCAGGTGTTCAAAGGCGCTGACCACTTGCTCGGTGGAAGGCGCTTTGCCTTCGTTGGCAGCCTGGGCTTTTTCGTAAGCGGCTTTCAGACCCAGCAGGGTTTGCGTCATCTTGTAGGATGGGTAGCTAGGATCGGCATTGAATTGCTCGCGGTAGCTGGCACGCAACCAACGGTTCAATTCATTGTCAGGAGCGAAAGCCGCGTGTGGGCCGCGAGCACCGATGATGGTGCCGGTAGGAATCTGGTTGTTGGCACGGTGTGTCGCGGTTTCACCAGCGGTCAGCACGGTCAGGGTGTTGCGGAACAGACCACGTGGCAGAGCCTGCACCACGAAGCCTTCCAGATCGCCACCCCAGAAGCTGGAGTGAATCACTTCAGGACGGGCGGCCATCAAGGACGAGATTTCAGCGTTGTACTGACCGGCGCCCAGTTTAGGCATTTGCGAAGTCTTGGCTTCTACACCGGGTTTGAGGGCTTGCAGCGTGCCTTCAAAGTCGTGCCAGGCGTCCTGGCCCCAGGCGTAGTTCTGGTTGATACCAGCGTAGCTTTTCAGCTCGGGGTTGCGCTCCAGCACAAAGCGGGCAGCCGCCACGTTGTCCATGGTGGCGTGGGCCACAGGACGGAACACGTATTGGTAGCTGGCATCTTCAAACAGGCGCGGTGTGCCGCAATCAAAAATAAGCGTCAGTTTTTTCAGTTCTTCAGCAACGGGGGCCACGGCCAGACAATCGCCCGAGGAGATGTAGCCAACCACGATGTCCACGTTCTGTTGCTGAACCAGGTTGCGGTACTCGCTAACCTGTTTGGCTGTACCGCCGTTCTCGTCGATAAAGACCAGTTCAATCGGTGCGCCACCCAGACCCTTGGTGTTGTAAGGGGCAGGTACTTTACCTTCATTCAATTGGGCAGCCGTCAGTTCAGCGGCATTTTTGGCAGGCACGCCAAACGGACCGGAAGCAGCGCCTGACAAGAAAGTCACCACACCAATCTTGATGGGCTTGACATCATCAGCGTTGGCAGTCGTGCTGGCCATCAAGCCAGCGGTGGCCAGTGTCAGGGCCAAAGTCAATTTTCGTGGGGTTGCAGACAGGATAGACATAGCGTCTCCTTTATTTAGCTTATTGTGGGTTTCTGCTGATGGGGCGCTCTCTCTATAAGAGCGGCCCCCTTCGCTGCGCTGGGCGCGGGCATGTATCAACTTACAGCTGCTGGCACATGTATTTGATTTCCAGGTACTCGTCGATTCCGTAACGGGAGCCTTCGCGACCCAGGCCGGATTGTTTGACGCCACCAAACGGAGCCACTTCGTTGGAAATCAAACCGGTATTGACGCCGACCATGCCGTATTCCAGAGCTTCGCCCATGCGCCAGGCACGTGCGTTGTCGCGGGTGAACAGGTAGGCAGCAAGACCATATTCGGTGTCATTGGCCATCGCGATCGCTTCGGCTTCATCCTTGAAGCGGAACAAAGGCGCCACAGGGCCAAACAATTCTTCGCGAGCCACGCGCATGGCCGGTGTTGCATCACCCAGCACGGTGGGCGAGAAGTACGTACCGCCCAGAGGATGAGGCTGGCCACCTTGCAGAACGCTAGCACCATGCTCGACGGCATCATCAATCAATTCGCGCAGACGGTTAACGGCTTTTTGTTCGATCAGCGGACCTTGTTCCACGCCCTCTTCCATGCCGTTGCCCACTTTCAGGGCCGCAACACGTTCGCTCAATGCCTTGGCAAAGCGATCGTAAATACCGTCTTGCACCAGGAAGCGGTTGGCACACACGCAAGTCTGGCCGCTGTTGCGGTACTTGGAGGCCATGGCGCCTTCAATGGCGGCATCCAGGTCAGCATCGTCAAACACGATGAACGGTGCGTTGCCACCCAGTTCCAGAGACAGGCGCTTGATGGTGGGAGCACATTGCGCCATCAGCAAACGACCCACTTCGGTCGAGCCGGTAAAGGACAGCTTGCGCACAATGGGGCTTTCCGTCAGGGCAGCACCCACCACACGGGATTGACCGGTCACCAGCTGGAACACGCCAGCGGGGATACCGACGCGCTCGGCCAGTACGGCCAGGGCCAGGGCGGTCAAAGGAGTCAGGTCGGCAGGACGAACAATAATGCTGCAACCGGCGGCCAGAGCAGGAGCCACCTTGCGGGTAATCATGGCCGCAGGGAAGTTCCAGGGAGTGATGGCCGCACACACACCAACGGGCTGCTTGACCACCACAATGCGTTTATCCGCCTGGGGGTGTCCGACCACGTCGCCATATACGCGCTTGGCTTCTTCGCTGAACCATTCCACAAAGGAAGCGGCGTACAGCACTTCACCACGAGCCTCGGCCCAGGGCTTGCCCTGTTCCATGGTCATGATGGTGGCCAGGTCGTCCGCGTTGGCAACCAGCGCATCGAACCAGGCGCGCAACAGCTTGGCACGCTCGTGCCCGCTACGTGCCTTCCACTCGCGCTGGGCCACTTCAGCATCGCTGATGACCGCTTCAATTTCTTGTGTGGCCAGGCTGGCGACATTAGCCAGGCACTCGCCCGTAGCAGGATTCAGAACGGCAAATGTATTGCCATCACCTGCGCTGACCCAACCCTGAGCGGTCCAGGACTGATCTTTTGCCAGGCTGGGATCCTTCAGTTTGCTAATCAATGATGCCGCGATATTGTTCATTATGCTGAACCTGTTTCTCTTATAGTGAACTTGATAGAATTATAGGAGCCGAAAAAACGCGACGTCAACGAATCGGCTTACGGGTTTACCCGTAGAAGATCAGTCGCCGTATTTTTTGTTTTGGGGTGTTTGAGGGCACAATGGAACGCTGGCATCAAAGCGGCAAATCTGGCCTAATTCAGGACCTGTGCGTCTGGTCCGGTCGGCTCGCCCGTGTGATGCGTCAAGCGGTACTGACGGACCCTTACCCCTGTTTCCAGAGTTCAGCCCCCGGGGCTTATGGACTTCCTGTGTGTTGTTATGGAGTTAGTCGTAGTGGAAGAGAAGAAACTGGTTCCGGCTGTAGTACGTGCAGTCACCGTACTGGACGAATTGGCGGCCTCACCGGAGCCCCTGTCATTTACGGACCTGGTCAAACGTCTGGGCATGCCCAAAAGCTCCCTCTATGGTCTGTGCACCACCCTGCTGGATCTGCACCTGATCCGTAAGCTGGAAAATGGCAGTTTCACCCTGGGCACACACGTGATGGGTTGGGCCAATGCCTTCCTGTCCCAACTGGACCTGACGCAAGAGTTTTTTGCGGCCTGGGACGATATGCGCGTCCTGCCTGAAGAGACCATTACCCTGTCCATTCTGGATGGTGAGGATGTGGTCTACATCGCCTGCCGCAACGGAACCCGCCCGCTGGGTTTCACGTTCCGTGCCGGGATGCGTTTGCCAGCGGTCTATACCGCAACGGGCAAGGCCATGCTCAGCACCTTGCCAGGTTCAGAACTGGAGCAGGCCCTGAATCACCCTTGGCCCGAGCCACTGACCGGACATGGTCCGCGCAGCAAGGATGATTTGATGGTGGAACTGAACGATGTGCAGCGCCTGGGTTACTCCGTGGATGCCTGTGGCGTACGCGATGGCATGCACTGCTTTGGAGCCGCCGTGTTTGATTCCAATAACCGCGCCGCCGTGGCCGGGGTGGCCGTCAGTTTGCTGACCCAGGAAGCGGATGAAGCGGCACAACGCCGTGCTGGTGAAGCCATGCGAAAACTGGCTAATCGCCTGTCGGAGCGCCTGGGGGCATCGCGCAAGGCATAAGCTTTTTCAAGCGCGTACAGCACACTGTAAAAACAAGGGGCCGCGCAAGCAGCCCCTTTTGTTTGAATTACTTCTTGATCCCCGGGGCCTCCCGGAAGGTGATACCAGTAATTTGCCTGCTTGCCGGTATCCAGTCGCATTCCCTGCTTTCTATTTCCCAGCTATCAGCCTGCAAACGGTAAACTGTCGCTAAATCCTTTATTTTGCAGTTCTTTTTGATGTCACCCATCGTGCCCCATACCTCTTTCAGTACCCTTCCCCTTCTGCCCGCCTTGCTTGAAACCCTGGATAGCCTGGGTTTTGAAAAAATGACGGCCATTCAGGAACAGAGCCTGCCCTTGATTCTGCAAGGCCGCGACCTGATCGCCCAAGCCAAGACCGGCAGCGGCAAAACTGCCGCGTTTGGCCTGGGTCTGTTGCAAACTCTCAACCCCAGCAAGCTGACACCGCAAGCCCTGGTGATCTGTCCCACGCGCGAGCTGGCCGATCAGGTCACCACCGAGCTGCGTCGTCTGGCCCGCCAGATTCCTAACGTGCGCATGCTGACGCTGTGTGGTGGCGTGCCTTCGCGCCCGCAAACAGAAGCCTTGCGCAATGGCGCTCACGTGGTGGTGGGAACACCGGGCCGAATTCAGGACCATCTGGAGCGCGGCAATCTGGACTTGTCCGCCCTGAAAACCCTGGTGCTGGACGAAGCCGACCGCATGGTGGATATGGGCTTTCACGACGACATCGTGGCCATTGCCTCGCACTGCCCGCCCCGCCGTCAGACCCTGCTGTTTTCGGCCACCTACCCGGAAAATATCCGCAAGCTCAGCGCCCGCTTTCTGAAAAACCCCGCCGAAGTCAAAGTGGAAGCGTTGCACGATGCCAGCCAGATCGAACAGATTTTTTACGAGGTCCACCCCGAGCAGCGTCTGTCTGCTGTGGTCACACTGCTGGAGCACTTCCGCCCCGCCTCTACCCTGATTTTCTGCAACACCAAAATGCGTTGTCAGGAAGTAGTGGAAGAACTGCAATCCGAAGGCATCCAGGCTCTGGCGTTGACCGGCGATCTGGAACAGCGTGATCGCGACGAGATTCTGGTGCAGTTCTCCAACCAGAGCTGCGCCGTACTGGTTGCCACCGACGTGGCCTCGCGCGGTCTGGATATTCAGAATCTGGGCGCCGTCATCAACGTGGACGTCACCAAGGACAGCGAAGTGCATATTCACCGCATTGGCCGTGTTGGCCGTGGTGATCAGAAAGGCCTGGCCCTGAATCTGGTCTCACGCAGCGAACAGCGCTGGGTGAAGCTGATTGAAGAATTCCAGGGCAGCGAAGTGAAATGGGGCAATCTGAAAGCCTTGCGCTCGCAGTCCAAAGAGCCGCTACGCGCGCCCATGATGACGCTGGAAATTCAGGGTGGCAAAAAAGACAAGCTGCGCCCCGGCGACCTGCTCGGTGCCCTGACCCGCGATGTGGGTCTGAAAGGCGACCAAGTGGGCAAGATTGCCATTACTGATGCGCGCTCCTACGTGGCCTTGGATCGCCGGATTGCGCGTCAATATTTCGACCGCATCGCCAACGCCAATATCAAGGGCCGCCGCTTCCGTATGCGCTTTGTGGAAGATAAATAAATAGGGCAGCGACAGTCCCTGAACCAAGGACCGGCAACGCGAGCACCATAAGCTATTGGAAGCAATAGCCAGTGCCGTTGCCGAGTCAGCAAGCAGCCGCTCGTGCCATACCAGGCAGTTATTAGCTTAGGCAGCTAATTTTTAAAATAAATGCCGCAGCCAAAAAAAATATATAAACTACCTTTCAAGCTCAAAAGCGCCGCACGCTCCTACCGGAGCACAGTAAAGCACACACATATCCAATTTTAAAAAAGAGACAGAAGCCTGGAATCATTAGCCAATTAACAAGCTATAAGCAAAAGGAACAGCCATGAGCAACCACGTTTTTTCTGCAACCGCAACGTTAATAGACCAACTAAAGATTGAATGCACTTCCAGGGATTTTTCCATTGTTCTGGATGAACCCGGCAAGAGAGATAATGGCAGCGGCGGGATGACCCCCCTGGAGGCCCTGCTTTCAGCAATTGGCGCCTGTAAGTGCATTGCTGCAAAAAGCTTTGCAAAGAGTCAAAATATTGACTTAATCGACATCAAAATCGAGATGGACGGTGAAATAGACACAGATGGCTTCTACGGGATCAATAAAGAGGCCAAAATGGGATTTCATAAAATCACGTGCAAATACTATATCCAGGCCAATAACAGTGATGAAGAAATAGAGGAATTCGTCAATTTCATTGAAAGAACCTGCCCAGTCCTGGACACAATAATAAATGCACCTGAACTCTCAAACGAGATCCACATTATCAAAAAGTAAGATAGAGCCCGTATTCTTGAAAAACGCCCTCGCCTGTATGTGCAACTACATACAGGCGATTTTGCTGGGAGCCAGTTTCAGATGACTGACAGCCGAGGGGCCCGAACCGTGCCAGCGAGCCAGCTCCCGTATACGCTCAATCAAGCTGACCGCGGCCTCGCTCATGCAGCCTGTATCTCGTGGATAGGCCATCAATAATTCGCAGCGCGGGCCGCCACCGATCAAGGGGCGCGACACCACATTCTTGGGCATGAAGTATTCCGCATAGGTAGGCAATAAGGTATAGCCTAGGCCAGCAGCGACCAGATTAATGCTCATCAGGGGGTTGGCCGAGTTATAGGTGTGCTCGGGCACCACTTTATGATGAGCCAGATAGCGGGCCAGCACATCGTGCATGGAGCGGCCATAGGAGCGATCCACCGCAATCATGGGCAAGCGATTCAGGCGTGCCGGCGGGATCAGACTATAAGCCTCCAGGCTATGCCCCTGAGGCAGATACACTCGCAAGGGCTCATCCAGCACCACTTCGCTGAACACATTGGTGGCGCGCACCGGGCCGCGCATGAACCCCAGGTCCAGCTCGCCACGCGCCAGCGCTCCTTCCTGCTCATTGGAAGTCAGGCTGCGCAACACCACATCGACCTGAGGAAAGGCTGCACGAAAAGCGGGCAGCACTGCTGGAAAGATACGCACCTCGGCCGCGGGCACAAAGCCTATCGTCAGCACTTCCCGCGCCTGCGAGGCCGCCTTGCCGGCCCGCTGTACGGCCTCCTCCACCTTGTGCAGGATCTCGCGCGCGTCATCCAGAAAAATCACACCTGCTTCGGTCAATTCGACTTTACGGCGCGTGCGGTTCAGCAAGGGATAACCGATCTCTTCTTCCAGATTTCGGATCTGCTCGCTCAAGGAGGGTTGAGAGGTATACAGCCGCTCGGCAGCACGGGTGAAATTCAACTCTTCCGCGACTGCAACGAAGTAACGCAAGTGTCGCAACTCCAAGTTTGTCTCCTGTCAAATTGATCGTTCCCTGCCCGGAACGTACCCGCACAGCGTTGGACGCAGCCTGCTGTGAGGACCAAAACAAGCCTTTCTTTTAGGCACTATTGTCGCCGCTCCCACGCCCTGAAAAGCAGACCCAATCTTCAATGCTGCAGCGCAGCAATCATAGCTAGCGTAAACCCTAGGTGTCGCCAAAGCCGCATCAATACTGGCCTGAAACAGAAACCCACACGCAAGCAAGGGGTTTTAGAGGGACTTATCGGGTTTGCCGATCACCCGATCTAAAGCAAGTATTGGTCGGATTCATTTCAAGCTTCTACATTTTGCCGCTAGCGACAAAAACCTGTTTTGCAAAAGCACGCATTGCAATAGCGAGGAGCAAACGATGGGAATCAACCCTGAAAAAATCGAAGCCTTGGTCGATGCACGTAATGGACGCGTCACCCCTTCCATTTACACCGACCCGGATATTTATGAGCTGGAGCTGGAGCGCATCTTTGGCCGCACCTGGCTGTTCTTGTGCCACACCAGCCAGATTCCCAAAGCGGGAGACTTCTTCAATACCTATATGGGCGAGGACCCGATCATCGTGGTTCGTCAGAAAGACGGCTCGATCAAGGCCTTCCTGAACCAATGCCGACACCGCTCCATGCGCGTGTCTTATGCAGACTCGGGCAATACCAAAGCCTTTACCTGTCCCTACCACGGCTGGAGCTACGGCACCAACGGCGATCTGGTGGATGTACCGCTGGAGCCACGCGCCTATCCGCAAGGCTTGTGCAAGGAAAAGTGGGGCCTGCAGGAAGTAACCCGCGTCAAAGTATACAAAGGCCTGGTCTTTGGCAATTGGGACGCCACAGCGCCTGATCTGGAAGAGTACATGGGCGACATTGCCTGGTACCTGGACGGTGTACTGGACCGACGCGAAGGCGGTACTGAAATCATCGGTGGTGTTCAGAAATGGACCATCGAATGCAACTGGAAATTCCCCGCCGAACAGTTTGCCTCCGACCAGTATCACGCCCTGTTCTCGCACGCCTCTGCCGTGCAAGTGCTGGGCCAGAAACCCGGTGACGAGGACAAGGCTCTGGGCGCCGGACAAACCGCACGCCCGGTTTGGGAAACCGCCAAGGACGCCGTCCAGTACGGCCAGCGCGGCCATGGCAGTGGCTTCTTCTTTACCGAGCAGCCTGACGCCAACGTGTGGGTGGACGGTGAAGTCTCCCAGTACTTCCGCGACACCTATGCCGAAGCCCACGAACGCCTGGGTGAAGTCCGCGCCCTGCGCCTGGCCGGTCACAACAATATGTTCCCTACCCTGAGCTGGTTGAACGGCACCGCCACACTACGCGTCTGGCATCCCCGTGGCCCCAATCAGGTAGAAGTCTGGGCCTTTTGCATTGCCGATGCAGCCGCTCCCGACGATGTAAAAGCCGCCTTCGAGCGCAGCGCTACCCGCGCCTTCGGTCCCGCCGGTTTCCTGGAACAGGACGACTCCGAGAACTGGGCTGAAATCCAGAAAATCCTGCGTGGCAAACGCGCTCGCGGCACACAACTGTGCATGGAAATGGGTTTGGGCAATGAAGGGCTGCGCAGCGATGGCGTACCCGGTGTGACCAACTACATCTTCTCCGAGACCGCCGCCCGTGGCCTGTACAAGTACTGGGCCGACCTGATGGTGTCCGAGACCTGGGATGAAGTGCTGGAGCGCAGCCGTGCCTACGAAGAGGAGCTGGTGAAATGAGCGCCGTCATTCAAGAGCCAAATCAAGCTGCCATCGTCGACATGCAGCTGCATCACGAGATTGCCGACTTTTTGTACCAGGAAGCCGAACTGCTGGATGACTGGCAGTTCCGGGACTGGCTGGACCTGCTGTCCGAGGATGTGCACTACCACATGCGCAGCACGACCAATGCGCAGACCCGCGATCGTCGCCGTAGTGTGCAGCCACCGAGCACCTGGATCTTCAACGACAACAAGTTCCAGCTGGAGCGCCGCGTCGCACGTCTGGAAACCGGCATGGCCTGGGCGGAAGAACCACCCTCCCGCACCCGTCACTTTGTCAGCAACCTGCGTATCCGCCCCTCCGCCGACGGCCAGGGTTACGAGATACGCAGCAACTACATCCTGTACCGCGCCCAGAAAGAAAAGGACGAGACCTGGTACGCCGGCAAGCGCCTGGATTATGTACGCCGCGCAGACAACCGCTTTGGTTGGGAACTGTATGAACGCGAGATCGTTCTGGATCAAGTCGTCATTACATCCCACAACCTGAGCGTTCTGTTCTGACCCTGCTCACTTTCCGATGTTGATTGATATGACACGCATTACCGCATGTGAAACCGGTGCCCTGGCCGATGGCGAGGCACTGAAGATAGACACTCCCGACCGCCAGATTGCCCTGTTCAATATTGATGGCACTTTCTATGCGACTGACGACCGTTGCACTCATGGCAACGCGTCCATGTCCGAAGGGTATATCGAGGACGACGGCACCGTGGAGTGCCCGCTGCACGCTGCCCGTTTCTGTCTGAAAACGGGCGCTGCCCTGTGCCAGCCCGCGACCGAGGCGCTACGCACCTATCCGGTGATCATCAGCGAAGGCATGGTCTATATCGATCTGGAGGCCCAGGCATGAATGGCTGGCTGCAAAACGAGGTCGCCTTGATCACTGGCGGTGGTTCAGGCCTGGGTCTGGCATTGGTAGAGCGTTTTCTAAAGGAAGGCGCATCCGTGGCCGTGCTGGAGCGCTCGGCAGAAAAATGTGCCGATCTGGAACAGAAATTCGACGGCAAGGTGCTGGCCATCCAGGGTGATGTGTGCAGCGCAGCCGACAACCAGAACGCCGTGGAGGCCACGGTGGCCCGCTTTGGCAAGCTGGACTGCTTTATTGGCAATGCGGCCGTCTGGGATCACGGCGCACGCCTGATCAACACCAGCATGGAGCAATTGGACAAAGGCTTTGATGAGCTGTTTGCCATCAACGTCAAAGGCTATCTGCTTGGGGCCAAAGCGGCCGCCGCCGAGCTGGTGAAATCCTGCGGCAGCATGATCTTTACCTTGAGCAACTCCGCCTTCTACGCAGAAGGCGGTGGCCCTTTGTACACCGCCAGCAAGCACGCGGCGGTCGGTCTGATTCGTGAACTGGCATTCGAGCTGGCCCCCAAGGTACGCGTCAATGGCGTGGGCCCTTGCGGCATGAAAACCGATCTGCGCGGACCGCAGGCTTTGGGTCAGCAAGACACCCGCATCATGGACTCACGCTCGCCCGATGCAATCAAGGCCATCCTGCCCCTGCAGTTCTTCCCCGAACCGGAAGAATTTACCGGCCCCTTTGTGCTGCTGGCATCACGCCAGAACAACCAGACACTGACCGGCGTCATGATCAATGCTGATGCGGGCCTGGGTATACGGGGCATCCGCAATGTGGCTGGCGGTCTGGAGCTGTGATGCAAGCACCACATATCCTCATTATTGGAGCTGGGCAGGCCGGCACCACAGCAGCCGCCGAACTGCGCAGCCGTGGCTTTCAAGGCGCGATCACGCTGGTCGGTGATGAACCCCATCTGCCCTATGAGCGTCCACCGCTGTCCAAGGACGCCTTGCTCAACCCCGAACAGGCCCAACTGACCCTGCACCCCGCAAGTTTCTACCAGGAGCAGAATATCGATCTGAAACTGGGTGTACGTGCTGTGGCCATTGATGCTCAAGCTCGTCAGGTAAGCCTGTCCAATGGTGAAAGCCTGCCTTACGACTCGCTGCTGCTGGCCACGGGTGCACAGGCCCGACGCCTGCCCGAACTGGATGCCTTGGGCTCTGTGTCGCATGTGCTGCGCACCCTGGACGATGCCCATCGCATTCGCGCCCAGATCAAGCCCGGTAGTCATGCGCTGCTGGTAGGGGCTGGCGTGATTGGTCTGGAGCTGGCCTCCAGCCTGGTCGCCATGGGCGCAACTGTCGAGCTGATTGACCCGGCCACCCGCATCATGTCGCGCAATGCTCCCGAGGTCTTGAGCGATTACTTGCTCGGCGTCCATCAAGCGCGTGGCGTCCGCGTTCATCTGGGCACCCATGTCGAGCATGCAAGCCTTGAAGCTGAACACAAAATTGCTTTGACACTAAGCAACGGCAAGACGCTGCAGGGGGATCTGCTGATATACGGCGTAGGCGTCACCATAGACACCTGCCTGGCTGATAGTGCCGGACTGAATACCGAGCAAGGCGCCGTGGTCATTGATGAGCATGGCCGCAGCTCCTGCCCCGGTATCTATGCCGCCGGCGACACCACCGTTCAGATCGGGCTGGATGGCCGCTGGCAACGGCAGGAAACCTGGGAGAACGCCAACCGCCAGGCCGTGATGGCTGTGTGCCACATGCTGAACCAGGAACCCGCCAAAGCCACTCCCTCCTGGTTCTGGACCGACCAATGCGACCTGAACATTCAATTCGCCGGGGAGATGCAGGCGGCTCATTGGGTCCTGCGTGGCTCACTGGAGCAAACGCCATTTGTGCTGATCGGCCTGGACCCGGAAGGTGCCATCTGTGGCGCCATCACCGTCAACCAAGGCCGCGACATGCGTCCCTTGAAGGAATTGATTGAACAAAGAGCCATCTTGCCATTGGAGGTCTGGGCCGATACCACTCAGGCCTTGCGCAATCTGGCCAAACAGGGAGCAAGCCTTGCGCTTGCCACACAAGCCGCAGCTCCATGCGTCGCGGCCCCTTCACACTCATAAAACAGGAGACCGGGATGCAGGCACATCTGGAGTGCTTATCGCACACCCCCTTGCTGGGTCATCACGACCCGGCACAGGCCGTACTGGACGAAGTCTTTGCGGTACAAAAAGCCGCCCGCGAGCGCATTGCCGCCTTCAAACCGGATTTGATCGTGCTGTTCACGCCCGATCACTTCAATGGTTTTTTCTATAACGTCATGCCCAGCTTTTGCATCGGCACCGGTGCCCATGCGATTGGGGATTTTGGCAGTCTGGCCGGGCGCTTGAACGTGCCCTTTGAGCTGGCTACCGACTGCGCCACCTATGTCATCAATAGCGGTGTGGATGTGGCGATTTCGCACGATATGCAGGTCGATCACGGTGCTGCCTATCCGCTGGAGCATCTGGTGGGCAGTCTGGATCAGTACCCGGTTATTCCGGTGTTCATCAACTCGGTAGCGGCCCCCCTGCCCACGTTCAAGCGTGCACGCCTGCTGGGTGAAGCCATCGGTCAATGGGCCCGTTCTACCGGAAAACGCGTGCTGTGGCTGGGTTCCGGCGGGCTGTCACATCAGCCACCCGTGCCCGTTTACGCCGACGCGCCCGAACCCGTGCGCCGCTCTCTGGATGGCGAAGGCTACACCCTGTCACCCGAAGCCCGTGCCGCCCGCACCCAGCGCACGATTGATGCTGGCAAGGCGTTCACCCAGGACCCCTCGGTGTTGCATCCGCTTAACCCCGAGTGGGACCAGAACTTTCTGGATCTGCTGCAAACGCAGCGCTATGCCCAGCTCGATGAGGTCGCCAACGACGACGTGTCCGCCCTGGCAGGCCGCAGTGCCCACGAAGTCAAAACCTGGGTAGCCGCCTTTGCCGGGCTGTCAGCCTATGGCCCGTACGAAGCAGGCCATCGCTACTACCGCGAAATTCCCGAGTGGATTGCCGGTTTTGGTGGCTTGTCTGCCCATCCCAGCAAGAACTGAAATCCACCACAACAAAACATCAGGAGATTGTCATGAGTCTGAATGAATCTGATTACAGCCGTTTCGCGACCGTGGTCGAGGAAGGCAAGGAACTGCGCATCCACTACAACGATCTGGGTCAGGGCGAACAGACGGTTGTCATGCTGCACGGCTCGGGCCCCGGTGCCACCGGCTGGGCCAACTTCAATCGCAATATTGAACCGCTGACCCAGGCTGGTTATCGCGTCCTGCTGATCGACTGTCCTGGCTGGGGCAAGAGCGATTCCATCGTCAACGGCGGTTCACGCTCCGACCTGAACGCCCGTGTGGTGAAAAGCATTATTGACCAACTGGGCATAGACAAAATCCACATGCTGGGCAATTCCATGGGCGGCCATAGCTCGGTGGCCTTTGCCCTGACCTGGCCCGAGCGCGTGGCCAAGCTGGTTCTGATGGGTGGCGGCACAGGTGGCATGAGCCTGTTTACCCCCATGCCCAGCGAAGGTATCAAGCTGCTGAACGGTCTGTACCGCGAGCCCACGCTGGAAAACCTGAAGCGCTTTAACAATGTGTTCGTCTTCGACGCCAGCGTGCTGACCGAAGAGCTGCTGCAAGCCCGTCTGAACAATATGCTCAGCCGCAAGGACCACCTGGAAAACTTCCTGAAATCCCTGGAAGCCAATCCGCGCCAGTTCCCCGATTTCAGCCCACGTCTGCCTGGCATCACCGCCCCTACCCTGATCATCTGGGGCCGTCAGGACCGGGTTGTCCCTTTTGATACCGGCCTGCGTCTGCTGGCTGGCATTCCCAACTCCGAGCTGCATGTCTACAACCAGTGCGGTCACTGGGCGCAGTGGGAACATGCCGAGAAATTCAACCAGCTGGTTCTGGATTTCCTGGAGCGTTGAGATGAACAAGGCATCCAGCGATCTGCTCGATACCCTGGCCAGCCGTCTGCGCCAGGCCGAGAGCAGCAATCAGTCCATAGACCCGATTCGCAGCCTGATTGGTGAAGACAATGCCGAGGCGGCCTACACCATCCAGCGCATCAATATTGCCCGTGGGCTTGCCCAAGGCCGTCGCCTGACAGGCCGCAAGATTGGCCTGACCAACCCCAAGGTCCAGAAGCAACTGGGCGTATCGCAACCCGACTTTGGCGCCCTGTTTGCCGACATGGCCTATGGCGATGGCGAAACCGTCCCTGTCGAGCGTGTCCTGCAACCCAAGATTGAAGCCGAAATTGCCCTGGTACTGGAGCGCGACCTGCCCCATGCCGACACCAGCTTTGGCGATGTCGCCGCAGCAGTGGGCTGGATCATGCCCTCTCTGGAGATCGTGGGCAGCCGCATTGCCAACTGGGATATCCGCTTTGTGGATACCGTGGCCGACAACGCCTCCAGCGGCCTGTACGTGCTGGGCGGCCCTGCTCGTCGCCTGGACGGCCTGGACCTGCGCAATGCCCGCATGAGCCTGCATCGCAATGGGGAACTGGCCTCCAGTGGCAGCGGTGCCGAATGCCTGGGCCACCCCTTTAATGCCGCCGCCTGGCTGGCCCGCACCATGGCCAAACTGGGCGAACCGCTACGGGCCGGCGATCTGATTCTGACCGGTGCACTAGGCCCGATGGCACCCGTTGCTCCCGGTGATCACTTTGAAGCCGTGATCGAAGGCATAGGCTCGGTATCCGTCACCTTCAGCGCAGGCTAAGTCCTCTTTGTACGGAGTAACACACATGACAAACCCCAACGGCATTGCCGTCGCCATCATAGGCTCGGGCAATATCGGCACCGACCTGATGATCAAGGTGATGCGCCAAAGCAAACACCTGAAAATGGGCGCAATGGTCGGCATCGACCCGGCCTCTGATGGTCTGGCCCGTGCGGCCCGCCTTGGCGTGCCCACCACCCATGAAGGACTGGATGGGCTGTTGAAGCTGCCCAACTTCAAGGACATTCGCATTGTGTTTGATGCGACCAGCGCCGGAGCCCACGCCCGTCACAATGCCGTCCTGCAAGAGCATGGCATCCAGGTCATTGACCTGACCCCTGCGGCTATCGGCCCCTACACCATCCCGGTCGTGAACCTGGACGACAATCTGGACGCACCCAACATCAATATGGTCACCTGCGGCGGGCAGGCCACCGTCCCTATCATTGCAGCGGTCTCGCAGGTCACCCCCGTGCACTACGCCGAGATCATTGCCTCGATCTCGTCCAAATCCGCCGGTCCGGGCACCCGCGCCAATATTGACGAGTTTACTGAAACCACCAGCAAAGCCATGCAGGTCGTAGGCGGTGCCACCGTAGGCAAGGCCATCATTGTGCTCAACCCGGCCGAGCCGCCTTTGCTGATGCGCGATACCGTCTACACCCTCAGCGATCCGGGCCAGGAAGCGGAAATCGAGCAGTCCATCCAGCGCATGGCCGACAAGGTTCAGGCCTACGTGCCAGGCTATCGCCTCAAGCAAAAAGTGCAGTTCGATGTGATCCCCGAGGACAAGCCCATCAATGTGCCCGGTCTGGGATGGCGCTCCGGCCTGAAAACTTCGGTGTTCATCGAGGTGGAAGGCGCCGCACACTATCTGCCTGCCTATGCTGGCAACCTGGACATCATGACCAGTGCTGCGCTGGCCTGCGCCGAGCGTCTGGCCCAAACCCGCCTGCTGACGCAAACCGCATGACACGCAAGGACATCACAATGGCACACGATCCCAACAAGAAGCTCTTTATTTCCGACGTGACCCTGCGCGACGGCAGCCACGCGGTGCGTCATCAATACAGCGTGCAAAACGCCATGGATATTGCCCGTGCCCTGGATCAGGCCAAGGTCGATTCCATCGAAGTGGCCCACGGCGACGGGCTGTGTGGCTCCAGCTTCAACTACGGTTTTGGCGCACACACCGATCTGGAATGGATTGAGGCCGTAGCCTCGGTCATTACCCATGCCAGGATTGCCACCTTGCTGCTGCCTGGCATTGGCACCATTCACGATCTGAAAGCCGCTTATGACGCCGGTGCCCGCATTGTGCGGGTGGCCACGCACTGTACCGAGGCCGACGTCAGCAAACAGTACATTGAATATGCCCGCAATCTGGGCATGGACACGGTGGGCTTTCTGATGATGAGCCACATGACCACGCCTCAACATTTGGCTGAACAAGCCAAGCTGATGGAAAGCTACGGGGCAACCTGCTGCTATGTGGTCGACTCGGGCGGGGCCTTGAACATGAACGATGTGCGCGACCGTTTCCGCGCTTTCAAGGATGTGCTCAAGCCCGAAACCGAAACCGGCATTCACGCCCATCACAACCTGTCCCTGGGTGTGGCCAACAGCATTGTGGCCGTGGAAGAAGGCTGCGACCGCATTGATGCCAGCCTGGCGGGCATGGGTGCCGGAGCCGGCAATGCTCCGCTGGAAGTGTTTATTGCTGCCGCCGCACGCATGGGCTGGAATCATGGCACGGATCTGTACACCCTGATGGATGCAGCGGACGATATTGTGCGCCCCTTGCAGGATCGCCCGGTGCGCGTAGACCGCGAAACCCTGGCTCTGGGCTATGCAGGCGTCTACAGCAGCTTCTTGCGTCACAGCGAAG
Source organism: Alcaligenes phenolicus (assembly GCF_032063905.1). Taxonomy (NCBI): domain Bacteria; kingdom Pseudomonadati; phylum Pseudomonadota; class Betaproteobacteria; order Burkholderiales; family Alcaligenaceae; genus Alcaligenes; species Alcaligenes phenolicus. The sequence goes on along the minus strand of NZ_DAMBOE010000001.1, from coordinate 139,645 downwards.
TAGCCGCCCAGAAATACGGCCTGAAAACCGTGGACATTCTGGTCGAACTGGGCAAACGCCGCATGGTGGGCGGCCAGGAAGACATGATTGTGGACGTGGCTCTGGACTTGCTGCAACGACAAGCCGCGACGGCCTGATTCCAAAAAATCGAAAAAAAAGCTCTACCCCGACTCACCGCCGCTTTAGCGCGCGGTGAGCGGATTTCTGCGCCCTGAATTCGGGGCGGGCAGGTCGCAGAAGCAAGAAAAAAAACGTCCCGGTCAACCGAGGAGACATCGCAATGACACAAACCCACGGCCGCAGACACGCGGTCATTACCGTGGCGATCTGCTTTCTGATCGCTGTTATCGAAGGCATGGATATTCAGGCTGCTGGCATTGCCGTTAAAGGCGTAGCAGCGGAGTTTGGTCTGGATAAAACCTATCAGGGCTATTTTTTAAGTGCAGGCATTCTGGGACTGCTGCCCGGTTCACTGATGGGCGGGCGCTGGGCCGATAAATACGGTCGCAAGGCCGTGCTGATTGCCTCGGTCGCCATCTTTGCCCTGTTTACCTTGTTCACCGCCTGGGTCAACAGCCTGGCCATTCTGTTGATGGTACGCTTTCTGGCTGGTGCCGGGCTAGGCGCAGCCATGCCCAACCTGATCACTCTGGCCGCCGAATCGGTCAAGCCAGAGCACCGTGCCCGCGCTGTGGGCATGATGTATGCGGGCATGCCTGTGGGTGCAGCCATCCTGTCACTGGTGGCCGCCTCCAACTTTGGCGAGAACTGGAAAAACATCTTTTACCTGGGCGGCTTGCTGCCCCTGCTCGTTATTCCTGTCATGGTGTGGTTCTTGCCTGAATCACGCGAGTTTCTGCAGGCACGCCAAAGCCAGAACATCGTCCAGGGACGCTTCCAGGATCTGTTCAGCAATGGTCTGGCCACCCGTACGCTGCTCCTGTGGGTCAGCTATTTCTTCACGCTGATGGTGGTATATCTGATGCTGAGCTGGCTGCCTTCCCTGTTCCAGGAGCTGGGCTTTAGCCGCAAGCAAGGCAGCACCGCACAATTCTGGTTCATGGTCAGCGCAACCGTGGGCACCGTCTTGCTGGGCTATCTGACAGACCGCTGGCACAAGGCGTTGGTAATCGCGCTGATGTATGGCGGAATCCTGGCCGGTTTGCTTAGTCTGAACGGCGCATCGGGCTTGGGACAAATGTATTGGGCCGCCGCATTGACGGGCGCTTTTGTCATCGGTTGCCAAGGTGTCCTGTATGCTTTTGGCGGCATCGTCTACCCCACTGCCGTGCGAGCCACAGGTGTAGGCACTGCCGCTGCAGTCGGCCGCATTGGGGCCACCTTGGGACCGACCATTGCAGGTATGCTGCTTAGCCAGGGCTACGGTGCTGCTGGTGTGATCAGTTCGGCCATTCCCTGCATTATTGTCTCGGCGCTGTGCATGTTCCTGGTGGTGCGTCAGATCAGTCAGGAGCGAGCACTGGCCTCCAACAATCCCGCCCTTTCAGCAGCAGGCAAAGCGTAAGAACAGAGCAGATTGCAAATCAAAACTGGGCTGCAATCTGCACACCAGCCCTGCCATAGCCAGCCCTTGCACTTAAGGGCTGCTGCCAAGCCAAAGTAGCACTGTCTGCATGACTGGCTCCCCAAGGATGAATCCGTATTCGACCTTGGGGGCCACTCGCAATGGCAGCCCCCCATTCGGCGTTGCAGACCTATGCGATCTATGCGGGGTCACTTGTGGCAATCCCTGAGGAGAATGGAAGCAAGAATAAAGAATGACGGGATACAATGGCCGGCTGCTATTTTGGCAGCAGTTTTTTATGGTCGGGCGTAACCCTGCAGCGGGGAAACAAGAACAAGGTGCCTGACCCAGCACGGAAACACGAGTGATGGACACAGTCATACTTCTTCTGATCGCCGCTATTGCCTTGCATTTTGTGCGGGCACGCTATCAACGCGGGCGCATTATCTTGCTGGGCCGCCACCTGAGCAGCTTCCAGCTGGAGCGTCATATGGAAACGCTGACAGAAGGCTATGCCCGTGCCATCGGTGAACAGGATCCCTCGCGCCAACTGCAGGTTCTGGAGATGTTTGCCCAAACTGAACATGCCGTGGCGACGCAGGTTCAATCCTTGGCGGATCTGCTGCAAAAGGAACCCGCAGAAAGCACCCGTGTGGTCATGCTGCCCTTCTGTGTGCCTTATGCAGAACGAATCATCCCGTCCATGACGCGAGACTTTCGTCAGCTCCTGCAGATTCATGCCGCCGGGCTGCGCCACATGGTCGAGAACCCTGAACAGCTTGATCCCAAAAGCCGGGCCTATCATTTGTCGGCGGAGCTATACCTGTTTCAGCACAGTTGCCACTGGTTCTGCAAATCCCGCACGGTGGCTGATGCCCGCTTGCTGGCACGCCACAAGGTGACGCATCAAAAAGTGCTGGAATCTGTCTCTGCCCAGACTCGCAACGCCTATTTGCGCTGGCAGCAAAGCCCGGACAAGAAATAAAAAATGGAGCCTGTTGGCTCCATTTTTTATTCGCTGCTTATCAGGGATACATAATCACAAAGGTGGCCGCTGCCTCCAAAGGTCCTGGTCTGATGTCAGCTTCGGTTTTATTCGGAAGGCGTACGTACTGGGCGGTAAAGCCGGTAGTCAACGTCGCCCCGTCTGCCGTTGCCGGTCCTAACGTCGGTGCATAACGCTGCGGCACCCAGGAGCCGGAAGGTGCGGGGCCAAAAGGCAGGGGTTCATACTCACCACGATAAAACAGTCGTATGCCCACTGCCGGATTACTCGTCAGCAAATAGTTTTTTGTCGTTGCCGTATCCCGAGTATCGGTGAAATAGAAACTCAGCTTGGTGTCTTTCGTACAACCGGTTCCCTCAATCAGGAAATAATTCTGCCCTGCTTCCCCCGAAGGGCGAAGTGTACTGGAAGAGGGAATCTGACCAGGATCAACCGGCCCCAAGGTGACGCTCTGCGTCAAGGTACTGGTGGAGAACTTGCAACTTGGCAAGGCAGGTCTGGGCAATTCTGGCACCTGTACCGTGCCGGTCAACGCCGCCATAGGATCTATATAGCCATCGACACAAAGCTGAGGGGTACCCGTGCCTCTTTGGTTGGCTATCAGAACCCGAACTTTATCTACCTCAGTAAAGGTCAACTTGCCACCCCTGTATACCTTGTCATCAATCACCACCAGTTCAAAACTATAAAACTGGGTCAGTGTGTAATTAGCCGTGGTCCGCGCCTGCAACATGGATGTCCACTGACTGCTGGAGATAATGGTTCCTGACGGTGCAACCGGGCCTACTGGCGTCAAAGTAACAGTGGAGGAATACCCCGACCAGCGCACAATCAAGCCCAATCCAGGCATTCCGCTCAAGGGGACGGCCCTATAAGGATTACTTACTATCTGCCCGTTAGCATCGATTCTGATCGTTTCACCATGGGCAATAGGGACGTAGTACTGGGCGTAGGCGGACGTACGCCCCACTATATCTCCATTTTTAAAAACGCTGCCGCTAGGGGCCATGCTCCAGTTGGTACTGGGTGTAAGGTCCCGGGATCTGAAACAGGTCGCCGACTGAGCCTGCACCTGGCCCACGCCCATCAGCAAGACAATAGGCAGGATCAGCGCTTTGGGCCACACAGTCCGCTGGCGGGACAGCTCCGGTCTTTTGAATAGAACGTTCCACATATCGCGCTCCTCATTCATCACAATTTGTTTGCAACCCTTATATGGGCTGATTGATGATGAAATTCTAAAAGCGCAAACCATTTAATTATTTAAGACTAATCCGAGAATACTTTTCCTGTATTTAATAGACACTTGCATTCACAGCGCTTAATCGTCAAGAATTGCAAAGCAAGCATTCAAGCTACTTGACAGAGAATTTAATTAAAAAAACAAATCCTCTCAATTAACAAGTCTGAATTTTAAGAATAGTCCTAAATCTTTTCACCGATTGATTTCCTAAACTTCAATTGTGCCCAAACAGAGCACACTCCTGGGAACCTTAGAGCGCCCCAAGGCGTACAACAAGGTTGCTTCGTTTGTCCAACAATCGGAAGTCAAATCAATCATGAAAAAGATCCTTTTCGGCCTCACTATCCTTTCCGCTTTCGCTGCAGCCGGTGCTCAAGCCGAATCCACTATCGGTGCCCGCGGCAACATCAACTTTGTGGGCAGCATCAACGCTGACAGCTGCACCGTGCGCTCGCCTGGTGCCTCCAGCTCCGGTGCCAACATGCTGGTAGACATGGGCCCCGTGTCGGCCAAGACGCTGGGTACCGAAGCCCAGCCCGCTACCTCGGCTGGTGGCATCACCTCGATCGCCAAGAACATCGACATGCAAGTTGAATGCGCAAGCGGTACCAAGGTTGCACTGAAGCTGGCTCCTACCAACACCTCCGGCAAGGGTATTGCGGTTACCGGTGGCGCCCAGAACGTGCAGATCATGCTGGTCAACAACGACGCCCCTCTGGACTTCACCAGCGGCACCGCCACTTTGGAAGCGCCTTACGCTGACGGCGCCATCAACATCCCTCTGACCGCCTACTACACCCGCAAAGCCGGTGCTGAACTGGCTGATGTGGTCGGTGGCCAAGCCAACGCGACCGTTGCTTACGAGCTGTCTTACGAATAAGACCGCATAAGCCCCTGGCAAAGGGTGATCCTCTTTGCCAGACCTACCCCTCAAGGAGAATGAACCATGTCCATCTTAACTTTCAAGAAACTGGCTTTCGGATGTCTAACCCTGAGCGCTGCGCTGTTAAGCAGCCAGGCAAACGCATCGATCTCCTTGAGCGGTACTCGCTTGATCCTGCCCGAGAAACAACAAGAAGCCTCCATCGTGGTTCGCAACGACAATTCGCCCATCCTGGTTCAGTCCTGGCTGGAAACGAATACCGATCACGATCAGGCTGAACTGCCTTTTGCCATCACCCCCGCATTGGTCAAAGTTGCCCCTAACGGACAACAAGTGATGCGCGTGCTCTATGCCGGTGGTGATCAAGGCCTGCCCCGCGACCGCGAAACCGTGCTCTGGCTGAACATCCAGGAAATCCCCCAACAGGGGCCCGGTGAAAACCAGCTGCAGATTGCCATTCGCCAACGGATCAAATTATTTTTCCGTCCTGACGGCCTGCCCGGTTCGGCAGAGCAGGCCCCTGCCCAGCTGCAGTGGTCTGTGGTGAACAGTCAGGGCAAACCCATGCTGGAAGTCCACAACCCCAGCGCATATCACGTGTCCATGTCCACCCTGCGCACCGCCAAGGGCCAGGATATGGAAGACCCCGGCATGATTGCCCCCGGCCAGACTCGTCTGCTGCCACTGGGCCGCTCGGGTGCCCAGGACACCTTGCAGTTTCGCGCTATCAGCGACTACGGCAGTGCCGACCCGTATGAAGTGCGCCTGAACGGCCAGACCAAAGTTCAGGGCCGTGCCTTGAGCACCGACACTCCGTAAGACAGCGGCGTCGCGCACCGCCTCCCCCCGCCTCACGTCTGACCCTTTCGGCTACTGGCACCTGGCCAGTAGCAGGAGCCCTTGCACGTCTTCAAATCGTCAATTACGCCCCCTGGGTGCAGAGTCATGTTCACAAAAAACCGTCAGTTCTGCCAACGCATTCGACCCATCAGCCGCAAGCCACTGGCCGCGCTGTGGCTTGCCTTGCTGCCCTGCATGGTCATGGCGGCTGGCTCTGCCCAGGCTCAGACGAACTCTGTCACCGTTCCCGCTGCCCAGGACAATCAGGCTGAAGCGGTTCAAGTGGCCGCTCTGGATAACACGGAAACACTGGGCTTTAACATGGCCTTCCTGCAAGGCCAGGCCTCCACCGCTGACCTGCGCACCTTGCTCTCGAACAGCAACGTGCCCGAGGGTGTACAGCGGGTAGACCTGTATGTAAACCAGCAGCGCACTGGACGGCGCGACATCACCTTCAAGCACAACCCGCGCACCGACGAGAACGAGCCCTGTTTTGATCAGGAAATGCTCGATCAGGTCGGGATTGACATGAGCAAGCTGCCCGCCCCGGTATCGGTGGGGGCCACTTGTCTGCGCCTGCCTGAGATCGTGCCCGAAGCTACAGCGGTATATGAAAGCGCCCAGCTGCGTTTGATGCTGAGCATTCCCCAAATTTATCTGAACCCCAGCAAGCGCGGCTATGTAGACCCTTCGCTGTGGGATTCGGGTCAGACCGCTGCCTTTGTGAATTACGGCCTCAATGTGCGCCGTGACCAGAGCAAGGGCATGTCCGCCACCAATGACGTCAGCGCAGACCTGCGCATGGGCGTGAACATCGGCTCCTGGCGCGTACGCAACAACTCCTACTACAGCTCGGGCACCAACCGTTCCAGCACCTTTACCAACCAGAACACCTATGCCCAGCGCGATATTGTCAGCCTGAAAAGCCAGGTGCTGGCCGGTCAAACCTATACCCGCTCGCCGCTTTTTGACAGCGTGCGCTTTATGGGTGTGCAAATGCTCTCGGATGACGCCATGCGTCCTGACAGCGAGCAAGGCTACGCACCAGTGATCCGTGGCACGGCCGAGAGCAATGCCACCGTGGAAGTGCGCCAGAACGGCTATGTGATCTACACCTCCAACGTGGCTCCAGGCCCCTTTGCGATCAGCGACCTGGCCCCCTCGGGCTCGAATGGGGATCTGGAAATTACCATTATCGAAGCCGATGGCTCACGTCGCACCTTGCGCCAGGCTTTTTCGGCTCCACCCTTGATGGTGCGCGAAGGCCGCCTGAGCTACGACATCGCCGCCGGTCAGGTGCGCCTGAACGACGATATGCAGGAGCGCCCCCACTTTGTCAGCGGCTCCATGCTGTATGGCGTCAGCACCAACACCACCCTGGCCGCGGGTGTGCAGGTCTCCAAAGATTTCAACGCCTACTCTTTGGGTGTCGGCATGAATACCCAGTTGGGCGCGGTGTCGCTGGATGCAACCCGATCCACCAGCCGTGTGCAGGGCCAGCAAACCCAGGGCACCAGCATGAACCTGCGTTACAACAAGTTCATCGAAACCACCGGCTCGAACGTGTCCATCAATATGCGTCACGATCTGAGCCGTGGCTATCGCACCCTGGCCGATCACGTCAACGCCAGCGAAGCCCCTTCGCACCTGCGTCTGTACGGTCAGCGCGACTCGCGTCAGCGTATTGATGCCAACATCAGCCAGCCCGTAGGCGGCGGCAATATGTACCTGAGCGCCTCCTACAACAAGAGCTGGGACAAGGATTCCTCCAACAGCTTGTCGGTGGGGTACAGCAACCATATCGGCAAGGTGAACTACAACCTGTCCTACACCCGTACCCGCAACCTGCAATCCTCGTTCGGTCCTTCGCGTTCACACGACAACGCCATCATGCTGACCCTGAGCATTCCTCTGGGTAGCGGCCCGAACGCGCCACAAAGCTTTACCACCGTCAACCACGACAATTCCGGCAATGCGGTCCAGGCCGGTGCCAGCGGCCTGCTGCCTACCGAACGTGAAATCAGCTATGCCGTTGCCGGTGGTCGCAGTGCAGCCGGTGACAGCAGTGCCTCGGTCAATGTGGGCACAGCCACTTCCTTTGCTCGCATGAATGCAGGCTACTCTTATGGCAACCGTCACAGCTCCGGCAACTTCTCGGCCAATGGCTCGATTGTGGCGCACAGTGGTGGCGTGAATCTGGGGCAGGCTCTGGGCGAGACCATAATGCTGGCCAAGGTGGAACCACCTGTTGCGGGTGTGGGCGTTTCCAGCCATGCCGGTGTGAAAACGGGCTCGAACGGCTACGCCATCATCCCCAACGCCACGCCGTATCGCAGCAACCACGTCAGCCTGGATACACGCAACGCTCCGAAAAACGCCGAGTTCAACAATGCGGTGCAGCAAATCGTGCCTACCCGTGGCGCTGTTGCCTTGGCGACCTTCAAGGCCGAAGTCGGCTACCGCGTGCAATTTGAACTGCGCGACGAACAAGGTGCGTCCCTGCCCTTTGGTGCCATGGTGCGCGACGCCTCGGGCCAGCAACTGGGCATGACCGACCCGCGCGGCCGCATTCTGACCATGGTCTCGCCCGAACAAATGCGCGGCTATCTGGATATCAGCCGTGACGGTCAGCTGTGCCGCGCTCGCTACGAGCTGTCCGAAAATGCTGAAAACCTGAACTATCAGCTGGTTCGTCTGAGCTGCGTCAATCGCGATCCTGATCCCATGCTGCCGGGCGATCTGGCCAAACAGGATACCGCCCAGGACGGTGCGGTATGAAGACAAGGCAGCTAGGCGGCGGCCCCCTGCGTGAGAACCTGCCAGCCATGCAGGTTCCACGCTTTCCCAGCGTCTTGCTGGGCGCGCTGTCGCTGATCCTGATCTTGTGTGCTTCACTGGGCACCGGGGCCTACCTGTATGCTTCGGCCACGCACCTGATTTCCGAATATCGACGACAGCTCAATAGCGCCGCCGACCATGCGCAATTGTTCTTTGACCAGCGTGAGGTGTTGCTACGCGCTGTAGCCGCCACCGCAGTGGCGCCGGACACCGTGGTACTCTCCGACCAGCGCAGCAATCTGGAAACCATGAACACGCCGGACAACCGTTCGCTCGATCACTACACCTTGTTATTGACGCGTCGTCATTGGAATGCCATCCATCGCACGGGCACCCTGCGTTACAGCGAGCTGAACCCCGTTCAGGACTATCGCCTGGAACGCGATGGTCAGCGTCTGTCCTGGGAGCCTCAAGCCGATGCCTTGGCTACGCGCCTGATCACTATCAATCAAGAGCCCCATGCCCGGCAGATTCCTGTGGTCTGGCTGCACCAGGACGTTGACTCCACCTCGCAGCTGGTGGCCTACACCCCTATCGACAGGGACAACCGTCAGGGCGCCTGGCTGGGACTGGAACTAAAGGACATAGACCGTGCGCTGACCCTGACGCCCCCGCCACCCAGCACCGAATACATTTTGTTCGATATACGCGGACAAGCTGTCCTGTACAGCAGTGCCCCGCCCGACTCATCCGAGCTGCGTTGGGTACAGCAAGACTATTTTGGTTTTGATGGCAAAGGCTGGCCGCACCATATCATCCTGAGCAAATCCATCGGCACAGGTGGCTTGCGAGTGCTCTATGCCTTGCCCATCCAGCAATTGCTGCACGATGGTCGCCGTGCCCTGATCACCGCCTTGCTGACGCTGACCGTGTTCACCACCATTGTTCTGGTCGGTGCCAGCCTGATCCGACGCCGTTTGCTCCTGCCTGCCCGCCAGCAGCAGCAAAGCCTGGTCGATAGTGTGTCCCTGAATCGCAAGCTGATTGCCATGGCCCCTGTGGGTCTGGCCCTGGTCGATGCCCAGGGCGAGGTGATCTTCCAGGAAAACCTGCAAGCACGGACCTGGATGCAAGGTGATGAGCAATGGCGCTCGCGGCTGCCGGGAGAGCATGAACAAAGCGCCTGCACCGACCTCACCTTGAAGGATGGCCGCAGCGTGCGCGTGCATGCCATCAGCCTGAGCTACCGTGGCAATCGGGCGGCCCTGTGCTCCATCATTGACATTACCAGCGAGAAAGCAGAAGAGGCGGCCCTGCGTCATTCCCGCCAATTGGCTGAAAATGCCAATATCGCCAAGACCCAGTTCCTGACCACGATGAGCCATGAAATCCGCACGCCTCTGTACGGCATTCTGGGCACGCTGGAACTGCTGTCCCTGTCCGAGAAACACCCACACTCTTCTCCCTATCTGGACACCTTGCGCCGCTCGGCAGAAACCCTATTCCGGGTGGTGGGCGAATCGCTGGACCTGTCGCGCATTGAAGCGGGCCACGTCACTCTGGAGCCACGCGAATTTACGCCGCAAGAGCAGGTGGATGAAGTGATTGCCGCCTTTGCGGCCACCGCGCAAAACAAGGGCTTGCTGCTGTATTCCGTAACCCCGGTACGAGCTTTGGTGCCTACGATTGGCGACCCCTTGAAGATCCGCCAGATATTGAGCAATCTGATCAGCAATGCCATCAAGTTCACGACCTCGGGGCATGTGGTGCTGCGTCTGCATACCGAGCCTCAACCGGGCAAACGTCTGGCCCTGCGTTTTCAGATTACGGACTCGGGTCACGGCATCAGTGCAGAAGTATTGCCCAAGCTGTTCCAGCCCTACTTCAGCCTGAACGAAGGCGGCATCAGCAAGCAGCCCGGTACAGGTCTGGGTCTGCCTATTTGCCAGCGCCTGGCCAGCCTGATGGGCGGGTCCCTGTCCGTGGTCAGCGAACCCGGTCTGGGAACCAGCATTACCTTTGAAGTGATTTTGCCTATTGCCACGCCCCCCGGTACGCCGCCAGCACCGGAGTCTGTGCTGGCGTTCCGACCCGTGTATGTCACCGGAGACATTCCCGAGATTGTGTCCAACGTCAGCAAATGGCTGCGTCACTGGGGTGCCTATGCCTTGCCCTACACAGGCCAGCCAGCCAAACCTGGTACGGTGCTGGTCCATAGCTGGCCTTCTTATGCCACCAGCACGCCTGAATGGACGGGCCGTCAGGTCATGGTTCAGCCCAACACCCAAAGTACGAGCACTCAAACCGACAATCCGGACTGTTTTTACACCGCGTCCACAGCCATGAATGACATCATGCAGGCAGTACAACAGGCTCAGGCATTGGACTGCGCTCCTGTACGGGCCGACGAGCCTTTTACGCTACCCGTCCGGGCCCAGCACGTGCTGGTGGTTGACGATAATCCGGTGAACCGGCAGATTCTTCAGGAGCAACTGACCGTGCTGGGCTGCACCAGCCATCTGGAAGCCAGTGGCGAAGCCGCCCTGGCGCTGACCGACAAGAACCGCTTTGATATTGTCTTTACCGACCTGTTCATGCCCGGCATGGATGGCTACTCCCTGGCCCGCGCCCTGCGGGCGGAAAACTACCAGGGGCGCATTATTGGCATTACCGCCAATGCCATTCTGGATAAAGACAAGGAATGGTCCGCCGCAGGCATGGATACCCTGCTGATCAAGCCTTTGCCCATGGCTGCCTTGCGCGACAGCCTGCAGCCTCCGACGCTTTAAGCCTGCCTTTAAACTGCGACTCCTGCACTGCCATCGCGACGCGGGACGGTATGATACGGCAGGACTTGCCCCGTACGGCGACCCCACGGAGAACCATGGCCAATTCACCTTTTAACCGCATGACGCGACGCTCGCGTGGACACACACGGCTGTTGCTCGGCGTTATTCCTGTTTCCTTTATTTTGCTAGGCGCGCTGGTCGTAGGCGGCCAGCATTTTTTCAGCAATGAGCGCCATCGTCTGGAATCAGATTTCACGGTGACGGTGGCTTATATCCACGAGCAGGAACGCTTTCTGGCGCAATTAAAGGCAGATGCCAGCAAGCTTGAAGCGGGCCCGGAGCCCGAGCCACCACCCGTGGAGAGCGGCCATGCCGTCAGCATCTGGCGGCCCACCGCCAGCGTATCCTTTTCCATGATTTGCGAGCAGCATTGCCGTGCGCCCAAAGAGGCTTACGGGACGATGGGTGCCGACCTGGCCGACAGCTTTGCGTCCTTCTGGGCCCTGTCCTATTTTCCATCCGGCTACCTGTTCCTGTTCCATCCTGACATGGAAGACAGTTTGAGCATTCCGGAGCTGGAGTCCTCCCGCACGGATACGGTCTTGCCCATTGCTTCACACAAAGAGGCACGCCAACACATTCAGCCCCCCGGCAACCTTGTCTCCAACCCGTCTGCCGTGAAATGGGTTTCCTTGCCCGAACACCCGCTGCACATGCTGGGCATCATTCCCCTATCCTTGCCTGGCCTGCCAGTGCCCGGCGCGGACCCGACCCGATTCCAGGCCATGAGCCTGTTTGACAAAGGCAGGCTGCGCGAGTTTTTCAATCAATCCGAAGCCCCACTGGGCTATCGCTTCTGGCTGCACCACACCGAGCAAGGGTTGTTGATCGGGAAGGACGACTCCCCCGACCTGACACAGGATGGCTTTACCTTCAGCCTGCAAGGACTGGCCTTCCAGATGCGCGATCCTTCGGGAACCTGGACGGGCCGCTATCTGATCAGCCCCAGCCAGTTGCTGGATAGCACCTGGGTGCCATTGGGTACGGTCGCTTTTCTATTATTGAGTTTGTTGGGCGGCCTGGCCTATGCCCGCTGGTATGGGCACCGTGTCGTAGAACCGGCCCGCCAGGCGCAACAGGCACTACTGGAAAGCCAGGACTTCAATCGCAACCTGATTGATACCTCGCCAGTGGCACTGTGTGTCATCAGCAAGGAAAAACGCCAGATTATTTTTGGCAATGCGCAAGCCCTGGAATGGTTGGAACTGGAGGCAGGGGATCTATTGCCCGAGCAGGCGCCCCTGTCCCTGGCATTGAGCGAGCTGCAGCAACAAGGCCCCGACGCCAGCGAAGGAAAAGTGGATTTACCCGATGGCCGCAGCCTGCATCTGGCCTGTGCACCCAGCCGGTACCACGAACAGGATGTTTTGCTGTGCGTCCTGATGGATCTGACTGCACAAGAAGAAATTCAACGCGAGCTGGAACGCGCGCGCACCGCCGCAGACGAAGCCAGTTCGGCCAAGTCCGCCTTCCTGGCCACCATGAGTCACGAGATCCGCACGCCCTTGTACGGCGTGCTGGGTTCCTTGGAATTACTGTCCATGACCGAACTGGACGGCCAGCAGCACCAGCAGGTGGATCGTATCCAGGGGGCTTCGCGCCAGTTGCTGCAAATCATCAGCGACATTCTGGACATCAGCCGAATTGAGGCGGGCCAGACTCATGTGCAATCCGTAAGCCTGGACCCGGTAGAGCTGGTGCAGGATTGCACGGCCACGTATAGCGCCATGGCGCAGCAGAAAAATCTGCTGCTGTTTTGCCATGTAGACCCGGATGTGCCGCGCAGCGTTCTGGGCGATCCTCTGCATATACGCCAGGTATTGAGCAATCTGATCAGCAATGCCGTCAAGTTCACCCAGGCCGGCCACATTATTGTGCGGCTACGCCAGGAACGGGTCACCCAAGGCAAGGCGCAGTTGCTGTTTCAGGTAGCCGATAGCGGCGTAGGCATTGAGCACGAACGCCAGGACAAGCTGTTTACCCCGTTTTATGTGGCTCATTCAGGAGAACACACCATACGTGGGGCAGGCTTGGGCTTGTCGATTTGTGCCCGTCTGACCGAACTGATGGGCAGCCAGATTCAACTGACCAGCGAGCCTGGTCTGGGCAGCAGTTTCTCTTTTACGCTAAATCTGCCTCTGGAGCCTGCACAAGAGCAGACCCGCCCTGCACCCGATCTGCAAGGCATGAAGCTGCATGTACGCACCCCCCATGCCGAATTGTCCGAGTCCATTTGCACCTGGCTCAAGCACTGGAATGCCCAGGCCCAGGCCATACTGCCCAGCTATCCGCTAACAGGCAAGGCCGAAGATATCTTGCTGGATGTGATGATGCCCGGCAGCAAACCGGCTCCACACTGGCCTGGCCTGTATGTCAGCGTGTCTGCACGCGACGGCAGCGCCACCTTGCCCGAGGCCGACGGCACCAACCCGGAAAGCATTGCCCGTGCGCTGGAGCATTGGCAGACACAGCAACAGGCTACGCCCGAGCAGGAAGCCAAGACCGCGCCCCCTGTCAAAACCGCCATCAAAGCCCCTGGTCGACCCGGTCTGCATGTGCTGGTGGCCGAAGACAATCCCCTGAATCAGGCGACCTTGCGCGAGCAGCTGGAGCGTTTGGGATGCCAGGTTACCCTGGCTCAGGATGGGGAGGAAGCACTGGGCCTGTGGGATGGCAATAACCACGATCTGCTGCTAACGGACGTGAACATGCCCAATATGACGGGCTACGAGCTGGCGCGCCGCTTGCGCGCCCAAGGCATGAGCGCCCCCATTATTGGCATTACCGCCAACGCCATGCGTGACGAAGCCCAACGCTGCACCCAAAGCGGCATGAACGCCTGCCTGGTCAAACCCATGAATCTGGCTACCTTGGGCAATTTGCTGGAATCCCTGATCAGCTCGCCCGTGCCTCAACGCTACCGGGCTATTTTCCGCAGCACCATGAACAAGGATCTGGAAGCTCTGGAACAGGCCCTGCAAGAACAGAATGCCACCAACAGTCAGGCCATCTTGCATCGCATGGCCGGTGCGCTGGTGGTAATGGGTTTGCATGAAATCGCAGACAGAGTGAAAGAACTGGAACAGAATTTCAGGCAGAATACTCAACAAACTGAAACACAGATTCAAACAGCCGTCGCAGTTTGCAACGCACTACGCGACCTGATCGAACAAGCTTAGCGAAACAGTCAAGGAACCCCGGTATGCCCGCGATTCAAAAACTGCGCGTCATCATTGCAGACGATCACCCATTGATCCTGATGGGGATACGCGAACTGCTGGGCCGCGATATCAACCTGAGCGTGGAGGCCGTAGCGGCCAGCCCCTCGGAGCTGGTCGAACACCTGCAAAAAAGCCAGCCCGATGCCATCATTACCGACTACTCCATGCCGGGCGATGAGCAATATGGCGACGGGATGCGCTTCATCTCCTACCTGCGACGCCACTTTCCCGACGTCAAGCTGATTGTGTTGACCATGGTGTCCAACCCCATGATTATTTCTTCTTTGTACGATGCTGGCGTACAAGGGGTGGTACTCAAACAGGATGAACTGTCCGAGGCGCTGGTGGCCCTGCATTTGTTGCGTCAAGGCGTGAAATATTACCCGGCCAATTTCAAGCAAGACACACCCAAGGACGTGCTGGAAAGCTCGGTGCCTGATCGTCTGGCCTCCTTGAGCCCGCGTGAATTTGAAGTGCTGCGCCTGTTTGCCATGGGTGACTCCATCAGCAGCATTGCTGAACAATTAAATCGCAGCATCAAAACCATCAGCGCGCAAAAAGCATCCGCCATGCGCAAATTGAATGTACATAACAACCAGGACCTGATTGCGTTCTGTACCCAAAACAACCTGTTCACCTAGGCTGGCCAACGCTGACGCATCCACATATCCAGTTCGAAAGCCGGAGTGGGTTTGGCAAACAAATAGCCTTGGGCATAGTCACAACCCATTTGCTGCAGGATATCCAGATCGGCCTGGGCTTCCACACCCTCTGCCGTCACACGCAAGCCACGCTCCTTGGCGGTCGCAATCCAGCCCAGAACCTGCGCCGCCTGCTGACGATCAGCCGACAAGCCATGCACAAAGCGCCGATCCAGCTTCAGCTCTGAAAACGGCGCACCAGCCAGTCGCTCCATAGAGCTGTAGTCCACCCCCACATCATCCTGAGCCAGCCCAAAACCCATCGCCACCAAGCGACAAGCCCCCATGAACAAGGCGCAAGCAGTCTTGGTGTCAGAGTTCTCCAGCAACTCGAAAGTGATGTCACAGGCTCGCCCCCGCTTGGCCTGCACACAAGCCATCAAGCGATCAGGCAGGCCAGCATCATCGAGCAAATGTGTGGGCAAATTCACCGACACCGGCATCACCGTTCCTTGACGTAGCCAGTACGCCTGCAGGCCCAAAACCTCTTGCAGGACGTGCATCAGTAAGGCTTCATCCAGGCCGTGCTCGCTGAACCAGGGCAAAAACACATGGGGCGATAACAAGCCCAACTGCGGATGACGCCAACGGGCCAAGGCTTCCAGCGCCACCAGCTTCTGAGAGCGCACCGTCACCTTGGGCTGCAACCAGGCCTGAATCTGATCCTTGTGCAAGGCATCCAGCAAGACAGACCGGCTGATGATGGCTCCCCCTGCCTGAGCACCCGGCAAGGCCACCGCAGGCCTTGGCACCCACAAGCCCGACTCGGAGCGGGCGCGACGGGTGGACCGAGCCAGCGTTCTGGACGGGCGGTAGGTCAAACATCCGGACGATTGTTGAAACACAGAAGGTGCAAACATGAAGAGCCCCGGCAACAAGAGAGGCGCATCGCAAGCCGCCTTGCGGATCACGAGCCCCCATCGATGCTTCAAATCGTAAGATTCCGGGCGCCGTGCAGGTCTAGGAATAATCCGAAAAACCTGCTGGCAAACCATCCATGCAGGGTAAACATGGAGGCTCGGTCTGCGGCCAAAGGCCCGCCAAGCCTGTGTGCACTGCCGGCATCCCAAGCGCTGGAAAACCCTAGTATTTTTCAGAAGGCATATTTTGTAGATTAATTAGGCAGACAACTTTGTCTGCCAAAACAGATGCATGCGCTGCCAAAGTTGCCAGCGACATGCAGGCAATAAAGCCTCACTCCCTGTCACCAGGGGTGGGGCTTTTTTTGTGCGCGCGATTTATGCATGCCTGTTTTATGACCACCACAAGGAGAAGACAAATGACGGTAAGTGTGAAAGACGCCTTGGCGGCAAAAGGGATACATCCCAGCCCCCAGCATCTGGAGAAACTGGAAGTCAAATGGCGCGAAATCCAGGCCATGAAAGGCAATCTGGAAGGCATCGCCATTGACGATGCAGACGTAGCAATCAAACACCTGGCCGGAGGCGACCACCATGAATAAAGACCTGCTTGAACTGAGCGTCATCGATCTGGCCGACAAGCTGCGCAGCAAAGCCGTCTCCCCCGTTGAAGTGACCGACAACCTGCTGAGCTACATCGAGCAATCCAACAAGCAAACCAACGCCTACATTTCTGTTACCGCTGAGCAAGCCCGCAAGAGCGCCAAACAAGCGGAACAGGACATCATGGCCGGCAAGTACAAAGGCGTGTTCCACGGTGTTCCGCTGGCCCTGAAAGACAATATTTACTTTGCGAACGAGGTCACCACCATGGCCTCCAAAATCCACAAGGACTTTGTCTCCAAAGACGACGCGACCGTGGCCACCAAGCTGCGCGATGCCGGGGTGATCTTCACCGGCAAGCTGAACATGCACGAGTACGCCTGGGGTATCGACAACAACAACCCGCACTTTGGCGCCGTCCATAATCCCTGGAATGCCGACCGCGTCCCTGGTGGCTCCAGCGGTGGCTCGGGTGCAGCGGTAGCCTCCCACAGCTCCTACAACACCCTGGGCACCGACACGGCCGGTTCCATCCGTATCCCATCGGCCGCATGCGGCATCGTCGGCCTGAAACCCACCCATGGCCGCGTCAGCAAATTCGGCGTCTACCCCCTGGCCTGGACCCTGGACCACGTAGGCCCCATGTCCAAAACCGTGGCTGACGCCGCTGCCATGCTGGAAGTGATCGCCGGCTTTGATGGCCGCGACCCCACCTGCGCCAACGTTCCCGTCGGTTCCTACCTGAGCGCACTGAATGGCAACGTTAAAGGACTGCGCATCGGCATCATCGAAGACTACTTCTTCAAGAACGTGGACGCCGGAATCGAAAAAGTAATCCGCGACCGCCTGGCCGACCTGGAAAAACAGGGCGCCAAAGTCATCCCGCTGAAAGTCCCCGCCCTGCGCTACTCCGAATGGGCCGAGCTGGCCGTCAGCCTGACCGAAGCTGCCACCATCCACCACCAGGACCTGATCAAACGCCCCGACGACTTCGGCGGCGACATCCGCTTCCTGTTTGAACTGGGCGAACTGTTCAGCGGCATCGACTACCTGCAAGCCCAGCAAGTACGCCGTGCACTGAAACAACAATTTACCGCCACCTTCAAAGACGTAGACGTCATCATCGCCCCCACCCTGCCTTGCCAGGTACCCAATATCGGCACCGATACCGTCAACATCAACGGCAAAACCCTGGACTTCATCGACGAAGGCATCCGCTTTACCGGCCCCAGCAACCTGACCGGCCTACCCGCCGTCACCGTGCCAGCCGGTATCTCCGAAGGCATGCCCGTGGGCCTGCAAATCATCGGCCCCGCCTTTGAAGAAGCCCGCATCCTGAACGTTGCCTACGCCGTGGAAAACATGAAACCACTGGCAGGACACCACCCCGTCCTGAAACCGTAAGCTAAAACAAGCCCCACAGGAACAAGCCCCTGTCCGCTAACAGCAGACAGGGGCTTTCTTTAGAAAAGCGGAGAAAAGAAGCAATCTCTACAGCTCGGACCCCGCTACCGAAAACAACAAAAATACAGCTCTGATCTATCGTCATCTTTCAGCATCCCACGCTGAACGCCAAACACGTCAGGCGACTCCTTACCTGCTCAGTCACTTAAGTGGACTCAGACAGTTTGACCCCACACGAACTGGCCCGATACCCCACACCCGACCAGACCAAGCAAAGGCAAATACCAACACAAGCAATCCCCAACCAGGCCAAAGCCAAAGCCAAAGCCAAAGCCAAAGCCATCAAAATCGTAAACACAGAGGGACTCTATTTTCTTTCAATAAGCCATTCGGGTTCGCCCCAGGGCTGAGCGGCGAGTCAGAGTTCTTGCCGCGGGCGATTGCGGGATACGGGGTGCAAGCGCCCTTCTGTTCGCGCCCGACGCTTGTGATGTGTCCGGGGGACACATCACCGGGCAAGTTAAGGGCGCGCCCGTATCCTGCAATTGCCAAGGGGACCGACGCGCAGCGTCGGCAAGGACTCAGCCGCTCAGCCCTGGGGCGAACCCGAATGGCGTCTTTCAGAACGAGCCCCCTGCTCCAACCCGAGACGCTTCAGACAAGAAAGCAATCTAAACCGAGCAAAGCAAAAAGAAGCCAAATCAAACAGCACCAGCTCTTACGTCCACCCCAAACAAGGCATCACCTCCTGCGTCAAGTGCGCTACATTCAAGCGCATCCTGTCCCTGAAATCCTTGCCTACCGCAAACGACGCCCCCGGCATCAGCAAGATCCCCTGCTGCTCCAGCCTCTCTATATAAGCCGTCAAATCCGGCATCTCCGGATGCCCGACCCACAAGAACATCCCGCCCTGCGCCGGCACATCAAATACCCAGCCGTATTCCATCAGCGCTTTCTGCGCAATTTGCTGATGCGTCATCAATTGCCGCTGAATCGCCTGCGTATGTTTCGCATACGTGCCATCCGCCAGAATCGTATTGACGAAACGCTCGCAAAATCCCGGCACAGCCACACTGGTCAAGAGCTTTAGCCGAATCAAGGGCTCCAGCAACTGCAACCCGCAGGCGATGTAGCCAATCCGCAAGGAGGCCGACAAGGACTTGGAAAAACTGCCTATATAAACCACATGCTCCAAATCCCCCAGCCCCGCAAACGTCTGCCGCACGCCAGGGAAAAAGTCCCCGTACACATCATCCTCAACAATCAGGAAATCGTGCTCCATCGCCAGCTTGACCACGGCAAAGGCCACCTTGGGACTCAAACCCGCCCCGGTCGGATTATGAAAGGTGCTATTGCAGAAAAAAGCCCGCACCTTGTGCCTGCCCAAGATCTGCGCCAAAGCCCCTACATCCGGCCCATCCGCCAGACGCGGCACCCCGATCGGCACGCCCCCACACAAGCGAATCAACTTGATCAAATTGCCATTACAGGGTTCATCCACCAAAACATGGTCGCCCGGAACAATCACAGTCCGCGCAATCAGATCCAGCGCTTGTGTCGCCCCCAGAGTCGTCACAATCTGCTGGGGAGAGACCTCGATCAAAGTCGATTGCCGCAACAACATGGACAGTTGCTTGCGCAAGGGCAGATAGCCCTGAATGTCGCCATACTCAACCAGACCACTGCGCCCGGAACGCGCCGTCTTGCGTATGGCCTTGGCCAAGGCATCCGTATCCCGCCACGGCACAGGCAACCAGCCACAACCCAGCTTGCACTGCTCGGGCTTGGCTTGCAGGATTTTAAGCAAAGGGTCCGTCGCCGCCTCGGACGGCGATAAGGGCAAGTGCTCCCCCAGCCCGGACCAACGCGCCACAAAATAACCGCGACCTTGCAAAGCCTCCAGCATCCCCTCGCCAACCAGACGGGTGTAGGCGCTGACCACGGTGTGATGGCTCAGGCCTTCTGTGGCCATCATCTTGCGGATGGAAGGCAGTTGCTGCCCCACCGCCCAGTCACCCTGAAGAATCGCCTCCTTCAGACGTTCGTAAAAATCCATGCTGCCCGCCTCCAGTCACTGTTAGAAAAAATTAACTAACAGTTTTCAGGATAGTACACCGACTGTTCGAGACAAGGGCGTCGTGACACTCCAAAATCGTCCCGACTGCTTTTCATTTGCTGTGTTTGCATTGCCCTGCTCTCAACAACAAGGCTTGTATTCGCGCAACCTTCCACCCCAAGCTTCATCACCGTGTAGCACCATGACAGCCACCCGCCTGCCGTTTCGAACCTACCTTTATTTCCTGGCCCAATCCATCAACCTGACCACCGCCGTCATGTCCGTCACCATGGCGGCCCTGGTCGGTGGCAGTCTGGCTCCCGAACCGTGGCTATCCACCGTGCCCTACGGTTTTCAGTTCCTGTTTGTGATGCTGTTCACACTGCCGGCCTCCAGGCTGATGGCCGCCATAGGCCGGAAAAAATCCTTTTTGCTGGCCAGCCTGCCCTTGGCCGCCTCGGGTGTGGTCGGTTACTGGGCAATCGAACTGAAACAGTTTTCCTGGCTGGTGGCATCGCATGCCTTGCTGGGCATTTACATTGCCTTTGCCAACTTCAACCGCTTTGCCGCCACCGACGGACTTGGCAGCATGCTCAAACCGCGTGCTATCTCCCTGGTGGTAGCCGGAGGCGTAATTGCCGCCGTAACAGGCCCCTTGCTGATACGGAGTTTGAAAACCAGCAGTTTCGGGCCCGAGTTCGCCGCCTGCTATGCCGCCTTCACCTTGTTAGCGCTGGTCTCGTGCATCCTGAATCTGTGCATCAAGGAAGTGCGACCAGCTCAGCCTGCGGCGCGCCAGAAAACCAATCGTGGCCAGACCTTGGGCCTGGTGCTGCATAACAAGACGCTGGCTATTGCCATCTGCATCGCCGCGATTGGCTACGGCATCATGAACTTGCTGATGATTCAGGCGTCCATGCACATGTCTCATCTTCATGTGCATTTTTCAGACATCAGCACCGCGATTCAATGGCATGTGCTGGCCATGTTCGCCCCTTCTTTCTTTACCGGTATTCTGATCCAGAAATTTGGCCTGAAAACCATTGCCATCACCGGCATCCTGCTTTTGCTCGTGAGCAGCCTGGTCAATATTGTTGGTCACAGCTACACGATGCTCACCCTTTCGCTATTGATTCTGGGCTTAGGCTGGAACTTCACCTATGTGGGTGGCAGCGCCTTGCTGACGGAATCCCTGGAAGGCAAACCGCAGTTTCTGGAGGTACAGGGCTTGAATGATCTGGGTGTATCCATCTGCGCCACTCTGGGGGCGTTCGCACCGGCCTTTCTGTTCAGCTTCGCAGGCTGGAGCGGTACCAATATTCTGACCGCCATTATCTGCCTGGTGCTATTGCTCCTGTCGCTGCTATATATCCCGCCTCAAAAGAGCTGCAAGCCATAGCACCGGCCCTGTCCAGATCTAGACAAACCCCTCTTTCCAAATGATATCGCCGCTACCCCGATTGGGAAGTGGCGATTTTTTTTTACGTCTACCTCAATAATAGAAAGGCATGAAAATCAGATAGTTCTTAATTTTTAGTCGGCATCTGCATGTTCCAATTTCAGCGTAAAGCAAGCTGATGCAATCTGGTTTTGTTGAAGCTGACAATCATCCAAAGCAAGGAACCGAGGCCCACGTTTTCAAGACTTGCAACAACGCTCGAATTCAATACTCGCCCCTCAAAAACCTGAATAAAGCTAGTCGAACGTATCGAGGAATTTATGCGATTCACCCTACCCAGCGCGGCCATCCTGGCCGCCTTTGTTTTATCTGCTTGCCAAGCTACCACCCCTATTCGTAACACCGAAGAGTCTGGTGCATCCAGCAAGGAAGATAAATGCTTTCAAGAGTTCGCTGCACTCAAAGAGCTGGACCCCCTTGCCTACGAAAAATACCGACTGCAAATGCAGACCATTGATGAGAACTTCGGAATCTATAAATCCAACGAGGCTCTGATTGATGAAAACGCGTCTGAGATCATGCTGACCGAAGTCAATAAAATGCTTTCTCTGGTCTGTGTCCGCATTAATAACGCTGTCTATACCAACATGATGGATCGCGTTCAGAACCTGAATAAGCTATGAGGAAATACTTCAACGCAGCGCTTTGCTGCAGTCTGCTGCTTTTCTATGAGGCTTCTCATTCTGTCGGAACAGGCCTTCTGGATCGCTTGGCCAACGAAAACATCATAGGGAACGGCCTTGCTCGACCGCAGGGAGGTACGAGCTCTGCTCAACCCAGCGCCATTCCTGCTCCAGCAGGCCACGCCGATAACAACGCCTTGCTCAGAAACGAGCTACATCAAGCCAACACCCAGTTGATAGCCTTGCAACAACGCTTGTCTGATGCCGAGAATCTGAATAGCCAGTTGCAAGAACAATTGCAGCTGCTACAGGCAGAGCCAGACGGATCACTGATCCTGGCGCCCGTCACTCTTGATCAGGAGCAAAACCAGGCACGAATCAAGGAATTAAGTCAGCGCCTGGAAGACGAGATGAATCAGAAACACGCTTTGGCATCAGAACTGGAAAGCCTGCAAAAAGCCCGGAACCAGGACCTGTCCAATGATCCCTCACAGGACAGCAAGCGTGCCGCGACCGCTACAGAAATCGCCACGCTCAAGAAGGAAATAGACAAATTAAAAGAGGCCAAGCAGGACTTGCAGCACCGGTTAGTCGCACAGGCTCTGAATTCAAGCAAAGCCGAACCCACCGGAGCGCCCCGGCGCATGGTTGTGAATGACGCCGCCTCACCAGACATTCGTCTGAGCTACGCTATCGGTGCCTGGTACGCGGATAGTGCGCCTCATGAAACACAGAAACTGGCGTCCATCGGCAAAAAACTGGACTTGCAAGCCTTCTCACAAGGCTTTAGCGACAAGATCGACCAGCGTCTGCAATTGTCCTCCAGCATTATTTCTGTGGAGCTGGCCAACGTAGACAAGCTGTTGGAGCAGGCCATGCTGTCCAAGAACGAGAAGCAGGCCCAGTCTGTTCTAGCGGCGGCAGCAGCCGAAAAGGGCGCCGTCAAAATGCCTGATGGCGTGGTCTACAAGATCCTGAACAAGGGCAAGGCACCTATGGTGAGCGCTAGCAGCGATATCTTGTTTGAGCTTGATGAAGAACTGGGCACGGGGGAAATCCTGGCCGCCAGAGAAACCAAAACCAGCCTGACCGTAGACCTGCCGCCGCTTTTCCAGGACATCGTCAAACAACTGGGGATTGGTGGTTCTGCTCGTATCCACGTCCCTATCACGCAGGCCCATGCCGTCACTGGGGTGCCACCCGGCTCGGTGTCAATTACCACGATCAGGATTATTGGCGTGAAATAAAACAAATGCCGGTACTCGCATAAACGTCGAGCACCGGCATAGGACTGCTTTACAAACACGCCAGCGGTATGTGCTCCGTCCATCAAATCGGCAGAGCCACCACCCTTATCGCTTACTTGGCGGTATAGCCCCCATCGGCCACCAGGCACGCACCTGTCATGAAGCTGGCCCCTTCCGAGAGCAGAAAGGCGATGGTATGAGCAATCTCGTCAGAATGCCCCAGGCGACCAATCGGATGCTGAGTCACCAGATCGGCGCGTGCAGCCTCGTCATAATCAGACAGGATGGGCGTATCCACATAGCCGGGGTGAATCGTATTGATGCGTAGGCCCTTGGAGGAATACTCCAGCGCCGCCGCACGACTCAATCCCACCACCCCATGTTTGGCCGCGTTGTAACCGGGTAAGCGCGCATTGGAGACCAGCCCCATGATGGACGACATATTCACAACCGCCCCACCACCGGCCGCCAAAATCGCTGGAATCTGATAGCGCAAACCGTAAGCCACACCATTCAGATTGGTATCAATCAGGCTGTGCCAATCGTCCAGATCCAGCTCGCCAACGGGCTTGGAACCACCCAGAATGCCTGCATTATTCACCGCAAAATGCAGGGCACCGAAGTTCTCGATGGCGCAATCAACCAGTTCCTTCACCTGATCTGGCTTAGTCACGTCCGTTACTTTCGCAACGGCCTTGCCACCGGCTTTTTCAATATCCTTGACTACCTCGTCCAGCGCACTTCGATTTCGACCCGATACCACCACAGACAAGCCATTCGCAGCCAGCAAGCGGGCTGTTGCAGCACCAATACCCGAGGTCGCGCCGGTAACCAGCGCAGAGTGACCAGAGAATGAATACTTCATCGTGGAACCCCTTAAAAAAATAGGCCCCGCTCAAAGTGGGGGCCCGAATTTTCGCTGGCTAGTCTTGAATGAAAATACTGATCTTGTTCTTGCAGCGATGTAACCCCCAACTTAACGAGAGGTGTAACCCCCATCGGCCACCATGCACGCGCCCGTCATGAAGCTGGCGCCGTCCGAGAGCAGGAAGGCAATAGCGTGGGCAATTTCATCGGCATGGCCCAAACGCCCAATCGGGTGTTGGGCTACCAACGCTGCACGGGCAACATCATCAAAGCCCGACAGAATCGGGGTATCCACATAACCGGGATGGATGGTGTTGATGCGTATGCCTTTAGCGGAATATTCCAGCGCAGCAGAACGGCTCAGGCCAATCACCCCGTGTTTGGCGGCGTTGTAGCCGGGCAAAGTGGGGTTGGCCACCAGGCCCATGATGGACGACATATTCACAATCGCGCCCCCACCTGCGGACAAAATGGCGGGAATCTGATAACGCAGGCCATAAGCTACACCGTTCAGGTTGATGTCGATCAGGCGACGCCAGCCGTCCAGATCCATCTCGCCAGCCGGGCCGGAATCCCCGCCCACACCCGCGTTATTGACGGCAAAGTGCAAGGCACCGAAATGCTCGATGGCGCAATCGACAGCGGTTTTCAACTGATCGGGCTGAGTAACATCAGCCACGTTCGCCACGGCCTTGCCACCGGCCTGCTCAATTTCCTTGACCACGGCTTGAACTGCGTCGGCCTGTACGTCCGACACAACAACCGACAGGCCATTGGCCGCCAGCAGGCGAGCCGTTGCGGCACCGATACCCGAGGCAGCGCCCGTTACCAAAACAGAGTGGCCGGAAAATGAATACTTCATGCTGAAAACTCCTTCAAAAATTCACTGAAGCCAAGTCTCAAGACTTGCGCTGACGAGTCCTGGAAGCGGCGCCTGTGCTGGCAGGCTTGGTGGGAGCCTTGCCCTGCCCGGATGCTGGCGGCGAACTCGTTGCAGACTTGGAGGCTGGCGATTTGCTTGTAGCTGGAGTTGCCGAGCTTGAAACGGCGGATGCTGGAGTCCCGGCAGCGCTGGTCGCCTTACCCGGTTCCTTGCGGGGTTCTACCGACTTGGCCTGGGGCTTGGCCGCCTCTGCTTTTGCAGCGGCACCGACCTTGGTATCACCCACGGAACGAGCAGCAGGCTTGGCAGTTACAGGCTTTTCAGCTGCGGGCTTGGCTGCCGCTTGAGCTGCAATACCTGCCGTGGTTTGGGCAAGCGGTTTAGTCGCTGGCTTGGCGGCTGGTTTCACTGGCGCTGTTGCAGCTGTTTTAGCGCTCGTATCTGTTGACGATGTACCCGTCGATTTCGCAGCCGTTTTCTTTACCGTCTGGGCCATCGTTGGCTTTACTGAAGCAGGAGCGGTCGACTTACTAGCCACTGCTGGCGTCGTTTTAACAGCGGCTTTCGTTGCGACCTTGCTTGCTGTTTTAGCAACGGGCTGGGTGTCCGCACTGCTCGACTTCCCGCCCTGCTCCTGCTGTTTGGCAGCCGCCTCGAACAAGCCCAACACTTCTTCCGACGCCTTGACCACGGCCTCGGGAGCCGCATCCTGCTCATCAATGGCGCTGATCAGTTTCTTGATCAGGGACGCCACCAGACGGATTTCCTCTGGCGTATGTTTGCTCAACAAGTGCGGAATCGCTTCCACGGCTTTATGACCATGATGCGCCAGCACCAAGGCCTGCTCGCGAATCGCAGCACGCATTTTTTCAATATCAAACTTGCCAGCATCGTATTGCTCGCGCAAGCGCATGGCGGCATGGTGATAACGCTCGTCCACGCTGTTGCGCTGCTTGGCGATATGGAACAAACCGCGCAGTGCCGCCTCCAGCAAACCGCCTTCGTTCAACAAACCGTCCAGTCTGTGCATCTGCTGACGCACAAAAGCCAGATGCTCGGGGGAGCTGCCAGGATGCGGGCGTGCCGGTGCAGAGTCTCCCGGCGCATGGCCCGCCAGCGCCATCAGCAAGGGCGAGCCGTATACCGTGTCGAACCAGATCTGGTAGATGCTGTCGCGACGGTCACGGTAATTATTCAAGGCCCGTTCCATGGCCTGAGAGAAATTCTCCTGTGCTTCCAGGAACAGATTATCGTCATCCACAGTCTGGCGCTGCTGGCTGATGTTCTCGGCCCATTGATGAATCGTGGCAGCCCAAGGGTGGGCGCTGGTCCAGGACTCGTAGGACAGACGCATAGGGTGCAGCGCTTCCAGCAATGCCGCGGTATACGGCGTGGACAACGCTTTGACCCACGGTTGCAAGGTGCTCTTGTAGAAAGCCAGGTTGATTTCCGACAAGCGTGCAGCCGCTGCAAAGCGGCGGTCTGATTCAGGATCTGGCTGCACAATCTCGGCAATTTCCGCCAGATTGCTTTGACGCACCGACATCAAATAGGGGTCGTTCAGCAAAGTGTCGTCGTCAGGTGTTTCTTCAACCGTGGCCCGATAAATACCGGCAGGCAACAGATCAATCTGATCAATGGTGCTGGCAAATTTGCGGTGCTCCTTGCTGCCCACACTGCCGGACACAAAAATACCCAAATGCCCGATACGGTCATGGGTTGTGAACACGATAGTCTGGTCGTGACTGCGTACATCGTCGTCATCCAGATACAGATCGGTAATCCAGCCCAAAGCCTGTGCAGGCGGCGTGATGTTGTCGCCAAAGGAACTGAACACCACAATGGGCGAACGGATATTACGCAGGTCGATACGGATGCCGTCCGAGGTCATCAACTGGGCCGTAGACAGCTTGTTGCCAATGAAAAGGTTGTCCACGATGTACTGCATTTCCACATCGTTCAAAAAGACATAGCCACCCCAGTACTTCTCGAAACCGATATAGCGCTCGGCCTCGGTGTCGGCCTTGGCGTACACGTTGTACTGCTTGGACCACAAGGTATTGGCAGGGTCCAGGTTTTCAAAGTTCTTGACCAGCCACGCGCCATCAAAGCGGCCATTGCCCAGGTCGCTGGTCATGGCAGTCAACCAACTGCCGCCCAGCAAACCACCGGCATAACGCATGGGGTTGCGACCAGCCCAGTAGGACACGGGGGCCCCGGCCAGAATCAGAGGGCCAAACAACTCGGGCCAGACAGCGGCGGCCATCATGACCTGCCAGCCTGCCTGACAATTGCCGATCACCACTGGCTTGCCCTGACTTTCCGGATGCAGTTCAGCCGCTTTGCTGACAAAGGCAGCATGGGCACGCATTACATCCTCGACCGTCTGGCCGGGGACGGGGTCTGGTAAAAAACCGACGAAATAGCAAGGGTGCCCTGCTTGCAGCGCGGCACCAATTTCACTGTCGGATTTGAAGCCACCAATCCCAGGCCCATGCCCGGCCCGGGGGTCCACCACCAGGAAAGGACGTTTGCTGGGATCGGTAGGCTGATCTTCCGGTGCCAGAATACGCACCATCAGATAGTTGACCGGTCGGGGAAGAGTCAGACCCGACATGACCAGTTCAGCCGGGAAGTTCAGCACATTGGGCACTTCAACCTTGCGTTGGGCCTGGTACTGATCCCCGACCTGACGCTCGATATCGGCATACAGAATGGCGCGCTGCCAGGCGTCCACAAAGTACGAGGAGACGGTCTGACCCAGGTTCCAGGGATTCATCATCCAGGAGGACCAGGCCGTGCTGTCGTCACGAGACTTATCTGTCATCATCTTCTCCCTTCAATCAGCTATCTGTTCAAGCGGCCTCAATGGCAATCGCTACGCCTTGACCACCGCCAATGCACAAGGTGGCCAAACCTTTCTGGGCACCACGGCGACGCATTTCATGAACCAAGGTCACCAGCACGCGCGCGCCGGAAGCACCAATGGGGTGGCCCAAAGCGATGGCACCGCCATTGACGTTGACCTTGTCCATATCCCACTGCAAGTCTTTGGCCACCGCCAGCGATTGAGCGGCAAAGGCTTCGTTGGCTTCGATCAGGTCCAGTTGATCCAGTTCCCAACCCACCTTCTTCAAGACCTTGCGGCTGGCCGATACCGGGCCAATACCCATGATGGCCGGGTCTACGCCCGTGCTGGCCCAGCCACGAATCCAGGCCAGAACGGGCAGGCCCAATTCCTTGGCTTTCTCTGCGCTGGCCAGCAAAAGTACGGCTGCACCGTCGTTGATGGTGGACGCGTTCCCGGCGGTAACCGTGCCGTCTTTCTTGAAGGCAGGACGCAGCTTGGCCAAGGACTCCAGCGTGGTTTGAGCACGGGGCTGTTCGTCGGCCTCAACGCGCACAGGGTCGCCTTTACGCTGAGGTACGTCGATGGGGGTAATTTCATCCTTGAAGCGCCCGGCTTCCATTGCGGCTACGGCTTTACGCTGGGACTCCACCGCAAAAGCATCTTGTTGTTCGCGGGTGATGCCGTAGCGCTCGGCCAGGTTTTCTACCGTGATCCCCATGTGGTAGTTGTGGAAAGCGTCGGTCAGACCATCACGCAACAAGGTGTCGTCCATCATGGCGTGGCCCAGGCCCAAGCCAGTACGCGCCTTGTGTACAACAAAGGGAGCCAGGCTCATGCTTTCCTGACCTCCAGCCAGCACCAGATCGGCATCGCCCAACGCGATAGCCTGCGCCGCCAGATGCACGGCTTTCAAACCCGAGCCGCACAGCTTGTTCAGGGACATGGAGGGGACTTCATAAGGCAGACCGGAATTCACGGCGGCCTGACGGGCCGGGTTCTGACCAGCGCCGGCGGTCAGAATCTGGCCCAGAATAACTTCATCAATCTGTTCGGCTGCAACGCCCGTACTCTGGAGCACGGCGCGAATCAGTTGTGCGCTCAAATCGTGGGCGGGCACCGTAGACAGCCCCCCTTGAAAACGGCCGATGGGACTACGAGTCGCAGCAACAATGGCGATATCTTTGTGCATATCCATTCCTTTCATAAGTAGCAGGCCCGACAAGCGGACCCATACAGGCAGCAGCCGAACCGGGTGGGGCTCAATACATATGCTGGCCGCCATTCATGGCGACATTACTACCTGTCATAAACCCAGCTGCTTCGCTGGCAATAAAGGTGACCAGAGCGGCAATTTCCTCGGGCTTGCCCAGACGGCCAACTGGAATGCCCGCGATAATGCTGTTACGCACATCTTCCGGCACGGCCATGACCATTTTGGTGGCCAGATAACCGGGGGAAATTGTGTTCACGGTCACGCCCTTGCGCGCCACTTCCTGAGCCAGCGCCTTGGTAAAGCCGTGCATCCCTGCCTTGGCGGCCGAGTAGTTGGTTTGACCGAACTGTCCCTTGCTGCCATTGATGGACGAGATATTGATCACTCGGCCCCAGGTACGCTCCAGCATGCCGTCAATAAAGGGCTTGGTCACGTTGAACACCGAGTCCAGATTGACGCGCAGCACATCGTCCCACTTGTCTTTGCTCAGCTTGCGGAACGTGCCATCGCGCGTAATACCGGCGTTATTGACCAGGATGTCCACTTGCAGACCGTCCTTCTCGATGGCTTGCGCCATTTGCTGGCACGATTCGAAATCGGCCACATCAACGTGATAGCCCTGAAACACATAACCTGCATCGGCCTGCTCTTTAAGCCAGACCTGGGCATCGGCCTCGCTGCGCGAGTGAGTCACCAGAACTTGATGGCCCGCATCATGCAGGGCACGGGCGATCTCTTGGCCCAGACCGCCCATCCCACCTGTCACCAACGCCGTGCGTTTAACCGTAGACATACCGCTTATGCTCCCTTTTTAGTGTCAGAGGCGCTGGCAGCATTTGCCCAAGGTGCGCCCCACTGCTTGAAAATATCCATCATTGGCACGGCCGCACTGGTATTGCTGACTACCGCCATCACCGACTTCTGCCAGGCTTCCAGCGCTTCCTGCAAACCGGAGGTGAACTCGGTCTGGTTCTGAATCGCTAATTGATTGATGGTCTGGCTGTCGTTAACGCCGTGCTGGAACAAGCGCCAGAACGTGTCGGCGGGCAAAGTGGCCAAGGACTGCCAGTTACCCGTTTGCAACAAGCCTTCAATCTCGGCCGTGGTCTGCTCCATGCTGCGCAAATTACTTTTCTGTACGGACTCCAGCCAACGATGGCCGCCCTCCTGCAGCAGGCGCGTGATACGCAGTTGCAACTCAACATTGGCCTTGTACAGATCCAGGGGAAGTGTTTCCATGCTCATCGAAATCTCCTTAAAGGAAAAAAGTGCCCCCTGACGGGGCCCAGTCCATCAAGCCATCTGAGAGATGGTGTTACGAAAACGCCGCAGTGACAGAAGGAACAACGCCGTCCCGATCACCAGCAGGGCTAAAAAGGGTTGCCATACGGTTTCAATCCCTGCGCCACGGAACAAAATGGCCTGACCCAAGGACACGAAGTGCGTGGTGGGAGCCAGTTGCATCAGGTTCTGAACAATTTCAGGCATGCTTTCGCGGGGGGTGCGTCCACCCGAGAGCAAGTTCATGGGCAGCAAGGTCAGCATCAACAACAAGCCAAACTGCGGCATGCTGCGCGACAAAGTAGCCAGATAAATCCCCATGGAAGTCATGGCAAACAGACACAGAACGGCGCCGCACAGGAACAAGGGAATGGACCCCTCAATGGGCACGCCCAGCAGACCTCGCACCACAAAATTCAGCGAAGCCGCCGTCGCCACCAGAACCACCAACCCCATGGCCGTGACCTTGGACGCCATGATCTCGCCGGGTGTGACCGGCATCACCAGCAAGTGTTCGATCGTGCCGTGCTCGCGCTCCCGAATCAGGGCGGCTCCAGTCAGGATGATGGACAGCATCGCCACCGAGTTGATGACCTCGGCAATACTGCCAAACCAGGCTTTTTCCAGTGTGGGGTTAAACCGCACCCGCAAGGCCAGATCCACCGGCAAGGTGTCAATGCTGCGATACCGCCGCACAAACTCGTTAACCTCACCCATCACCACCTGCTGGATGTAGTTATTGCCGGTAAAGGCCTGACTCATGCGGGTGGCGTCAATGTTCAACTGCACTTCGGGGCTGCGTCCGGCCAGCACATCGCGCTGAAAGTTCGGTGGAATGTTCAGCACAAAGGTGAACTGCCCCGTATCCATGCCCGAGTCCATTTCCCCATACTCGATCATGTGCGGGTGGATGAATTCAGGCGGATAAAAAGCCGACGTAATGCGCGCTGACAAGGGGCTCTGGTCCTGGTCCACAATCGCGATGGGCGCATTGTTCAAGGTTTCGGGCTGCGCGGTCGCGGAGGTGTAAATCGAGACCGAAAACACGTACACAATGAGCAGCAGCATCATGGGGTCGCGCGCCAGACTCCACAGCTCCTTGCGGCCCAGCAACAGTACATTCTTGAGTTTTCTCATCTCACTTCTCCTGCTTTTTCAGCAGCATGACCGCCGCGCCCAACACCACCGGAATGGCCAGCAACAAGGCAAACAAGGCCCCGTGCAGATCCGAGAACGTCAGCGCTTTGTTAAATACCCCGCGACTGATGTTGAACATATGCGTAGCCGGATAAATCTCGCCCGCCCAACGGCTGATCCCTTCCATGGAGGACACCGGGTTCAGCAAACCGGACAATTGCGTGGCTGGCAGCATGGTGCCGATCATGGCAAAGAACATGGCTGCGATCTGACTTTTCGTCACGGTGGAAGCCACCAGCCCCATGCCGGTAGAAATCACGCAGAACATCAAGGTGGCCAGGCTCAAGGTCAGGAAGCTGCCCTTGATGGGCACATCAAACACCGTGATGGCCAAGAGGCACATGCACAGAAAGTTGATCATCGCCAGGCCGATATAGGGAATCTGCTTGCCCAGCAAAAACTCCACTCGGGTGACCGGCGTGACGTACAGGTTGATGATGGAACCCAGTTCCTTTTCACGCACCACGGACAGTGCAGTCAACATCGCGGGCAGCATCAGCAGCAGCACCGGAATCACGGCAGGCACCATGGCCGGCAAGCTCTTGACGTCCGGGTTGTAGCGGTAACGGTCCTGAATACTGGCGGGCACGACCAAAGCCCCTGCCCCCAGACGCTCCTTGGCTTGAGTAATCAGCCATTGCTGATGCATAGCCTTCACGTAGCCTTGAATGGTTTCGGCACGGGTAGGCATGGAACCGTCCACCCAGGCGGCGATTTCCGGCTTGCTGCCGCGCAGAACATCACGTCCAAAACCGGGCGGAATTTCGATCGCCAGCGCAATCTTGCCGCGCCGCATTCTGTCGTCCAGATCCTGGTAATCCGTTAAGGGGGCCTGCTCCAGAAAGTAGCGTGAGCCGGACAGGTTCAAAGCGTAGTTCTGGCTGATACTGGTCTGGTCGCGGTCCAGCACGGCGTAGCGCAAATCCTCTACGTCCAGCGTGATCCCGAAACCCATCACAAACAGCAAAATCAGGGAACCGGCCAAGGCCAAAGTGGCTCGTACCGGATCACGGCGCAGCTCCAGCGCTTCGCGCCAGGTGTAGCTCAGCAAGCGCTGCAAGCTGAAGCGTTCGCGCTTTTCGCTATGAGCTTCGTTTGCCACCACAGCCTGTTCTGTCGCCGGTTCCACTTCAGGCTCGGGGCCACTGGCTTCCAGCAAGTAGCCAATAAAGGCTTCTTCCAGATCAGCGGCGCCGCGCTTTTTCACCAGGTTCGCAGGCGTATCGCTATCGAGCACTTTACCGGCGTGCATCATGGACATGCGGTCGCAACGCTCGGCCTCGTTCATGAAGTGGGTGGAGATAAAAATCGTGACCTTGTCGCGACGGGACAACTCAATCAGCAAGCGCCAGAAGTTGTCGCGAGCCACTGGGTCCACACCGGAAGTGGGTTCGTCCAGGATCAGCAGCTCTGGCTTATGCACCATGGCCACCGCCAAGGACAGACGCTGGCGCATCCCCAAAGGAATGGCATCGGGCAAACGGTCCAGAATCTGGCCCAGCTCAAAACGCTCCACCATTTCCGCCACACGGCCTTCCACCTCGTCCTCGGGGACGTGGAACAACTGGGCGTGCAGCACCAGGTTTTGCCGGACCGTCAGCTCGCTGTACAGGGAAAAAGCCTGTGACATATAGCCCACACGACGGCGGGTATCGATGTCTTTGGGATCGACCTCGTGGCCAAACAACCAGGCCTGACCTTCGGAGGCAGGCAACAGCCCCGTCAGCATCTTCATGGTGGTGGATTTACCGCAGCCGTTCGAGCCCAGAAAACCAAAAATTTCGCCACGACGTATCCGGAAGGACACATTGTCCACGGCGGTAAAGTCGCCAAAGCGAATCGTCAGCCCTTCGGCCTCAATGGCAATATCGTCCGCATCCACATCCAGTGGCGGGATTTCTACGGCCTTATGGCCTTGACGCTTGTCCTCGGGCAAGAGGCGAATAAAGGCCTGCTCCAGACTCTTGCTTTCCGTGCGCTCCAGCAGCTCTTTGGGCGAACCTGTTGCCAGAATCTGGCCGTCGTCCATGGCAACCAGCCAATCAAAGCGCTGGGCCTCGTCCATATAAGCGGTGGCGACAATCACGCTCATGCCGGGACGTTCGATGCGAATACGCTCGATCAGATCCCAGAACTGCTTGCGGGCCAATGGGTCCACGCCAGTGGTAGGCTCGTCCAGCAGCAGAAAGTCCGGATCGTGAATCAATGCGCAGCACAGCCCCAGCTTTTGCTTCATACCGCCCGAAAGCTTGCCTGCGGGCCGTGTCAGAAAAGGATGCAGGCCCGTGCTACGCGTCAAATCGTCAATTCGACGACGGCGCTCGGCAGCATCATGCCCGAACAATCGACCAAAAAACTGCAGGTTCTCTTCCACCGACAAGGTGGGATACAGGTTCTTGCCCAAGCCTTGAGGCATGTAGGCAATGCGCGGGCAAATCTGGTCGCGATGGCTTTTTTCCGCCATATCGCCACCCAGCACTTCAATACGGCCTTCCTGAATCACACGGGCGCCCGCCAGCAAGGACAGCAAGCTGGACTTGCCCACGCCGTCAGGACCAATCAGTCCGACCATGCAAGCGGCAGGCACATCCAGGCTTAAACGATCCAGTGCGAGCGTGTCGCCATAACGCTGGCTAAGTTCAACAACGCGAGCAACCGCCGCCGCTTGCTGCTTGGGCATGGTTTACTCCGTCAAGGTGGAAGTCAGCGACTCAGGCCAGCTGGCATTGGGGTCCAGCTTTACCCAGGCCACACCGGGCAAGCCGGTCTTGACTTGCTCCAGGTGCTTTTTCAACAGTTCGGGGGCAATCTGGGCCTTGACTCGGAACATCAGTTTTTGGCGCTCCGAGGCCGTTTCCACACTCTTGGGGGTGAACTGGGCGGAACTGGCCACGAAGGACACGGTAGCTGGAACCGGGATATCTGGAATGGCATCCAGCACCAGACGCACCTCGGTGCCCAACGCCACCTTGCCGGCCACTTCGCTAGGCAGGAAGAAGGTCATATATACATCGGACAGGTCCAGCACATTCAGCACACGGCCACCCGCACCCAATACTTCACCGGGCTGGGCGACACGAAACTGCACGCGGCCATCGCGGGGGCTAACCAATTCACTGTCGCGCAAGTCGGCTTCGATACGAGCCACAGCCGCCTTGGCGGCTTCCACTGCAGATTGAGCACCAATCAACTGAGCTTTGGCAGCATTAATGGCGGCTTCTGCGGCATTGGCCTGAGCCTTGGTAGCGGCTACCGCAGCCTGGGCACCACGCACGCGGGCACGGTCATCATCCAGTTCCTGTGCCGAAGCGGCACCTTCTTTGGACAAGGTAGTGGAACGCGCCAGACGACGTTGGGCCGCATCCAGTTCGGACTCACGCTGACCAATCAAGGCTTTGGCAGCGATGGCATCGCTTTCACGCAAGGCCACTTGAGCCTGAGAGGCCGCCACATTGTTTTCAGCCTGACGCAACCCGGCCACAGCTTCGTCGCGTGCCGCTTCCAGACTGTCTTGCTGCATGATGGCCAGCACTTCGCCTTCTTTCACAAAATCGCCCTCGTGAGCGGCAATGCTTTGGATACGTCCGGCAAACTTGGTGGAGATATCAATCTCGGTCGCTTCAATACGGCCATTACCGCTGACAAAACCATCGCCAGGACCGGTATTGGAGATTTTCTGCCATGCCCACCAACCCAGGCCCAGAACCCCGGCAACGATTAGGACAGGAACAAGATTTTTTTTCAAAGAAGATTGTTTGCTCATAGCTGGCTCGAGGATGGATCCGAATTGGAGGAGTTATGGGTGTTGGTCAGGGGCTCGGAGGGGTCCAGCCCACCGCCCAAGGCGCTATACATGGCAATCTGGCTGGCCAGGAGCGCACGGCGCGTTTGCACCACTTGCTGCTCCACATCCAGCAAGTCACGCTGCGCATCCAGCACTTCCAGATAGGCAGCCGAACCGTTGTCGTAACGCATCTGTGCCAAACGGGCGCGCTCGGTCTGGGCAGACCGGGCAACCAGTTGAACTTCCAGCTGCTGGCTTAACCAATGGCGAGTCGACAAGGCATCCGACACCTCACGGAAGGCGGTTTGAATCGCTTTCTCGTATTCCGCAATGCGCATGTCGCGACGCACATAGGAGACGTCCAGATTCGCGCTGCGGCGGCCGCCATCAAAGATGGGCAGGGAGATGGTCGGAGCAAACATCCAGGCTTTGCTGCCAGAATCAAACAAGCCATCCAGCTCGGCGCTGGCAGTGCCGAAATTGCCAGTCAAGGCAATGCGGGGGAAGAAAGCGGCACGGGCGGCCCCAATATTGGCATTGGCGGCACGCAACTTGTGCTCAGCCGCAATAATGTCGGGACGCCAGACCATCAGGTCCGAAGGCAAACCGGGGGACAGCTCGGCCAACATGATGTTTTCATTTAAAGGCACACCGGTTGGAGACACGCCCGGATCGGCACCCAGAAGCTGTTGCAAGGCATGTAGTTGCACCGCGCGTTGCTGTTCCAGCTGGGCCAGCATGGACTGAGCCTGCGTCAGCAAGGTTTGCACCTGCGTCACATCCAGCTTGGACGTTGCGCCAACTTCATAACGGCGGGAGAAAATGCGGTAAGACTCCTGACGAGTCTCTACACTTTTGCGGGCGATCCGCACACGTTCGTCCAGCTCGCGCACCACAATATAGTTATTGGCCACTTGCGAGACCAAAGCGACATGCACGGCTTGTCGGCCTGCCTCGGTAGCCAGCCAGCCTTGCAAGGCAGCATCTTCCAGGCTACGTACGCGGCCCCATAAATCCAGCTCCCAACTGGTCAAACCGACCTGGGCGCGGTAATCGCTCCCTGTCACCGCCTGACCGCTGGGGTTCATGTCCCCAGGCACACGTGAGCGGGCAGCTTGCCCCCCTACGGTAAATTCAGGAAAGCGTTCGCTGCGCTGCAAATTCAGCATGGCGCGGGCTTCGTCCACCCGTAAAACAGCCACGCGCATATCGCGGTTATTTTCCAGCGCAGTCTCAATGAGCTTGCTCAGAACCGGATCTTTAAAGTATTCGCGCCAACCCAGATCACGCGCTCGCACCGCATTGGCCGGGCCTGCGGACAGGTCCGAGTAAGCCTGCGGAACGGGGGAAGCGGGCTGATCGTAATCGGGTGCCATCGAGGCACAACCCGCCAGGGTGACCAGCAAGGCAGCCAGCGCGAAATGAGGGCGACGCGCAGCGCTTCGGTGCTTGAGACTCAAATCGTAGGTCTGTGGGGCCATTGGAAAAAATGCCTAATGAGAAAAAGGGAACTGCCGTCAAGGCAAAACAGCACGTCAGCGATGGGCTTTGCGCCTATCGCCGACATCAAACAGAGCGACAAGCTCACCATTTAGCGAGCTTGTATGAACTGACTGCTTACTTCACTAATACGTATTGACCGGGAGCCGGGCCGATTGGGGCGTAGCCCTGTTTGGCTGCACCCATTTGCGGTGGCTTCACCGCCGCTCCCGAGCGCGCCTTGAGCCATTCCGTCCAGGCGGGCCACCAGGAGCCCTGATGCGAGGCGGCTTGTGCCTGCCAGTCGTCCACCAGAACAGGCGCAGTGCCTGCCGCGCGGGTCTGAATCTGATATTTGCGACGCGGATGGCCCGGTTCGCTGACAATCCCGGCGTTATGCCCACCTGTGGTCAATACAAAGGTGATTTCGGCAGGCACCAGATAATGCAACTTGTAAACAGAGCGCCAGGGGGCAACGTGATCGGAAACAGTACCGACACAAAAAATAGGCAAATTAACTTGCGCCAGAGAAACAATACGGCCTTCAACCGGATAACGGTTTTGACTTAAATCATTATTCAAATACATGCGGCGCAAATATTGCGAATGCATGGTGGCGGGCATACGCGTGGCGTCTGCATTCCAGGCCATTAAATCGTTCAAGGGGCGGCGTTCGCCCAATAAGTATTTATTAACCATGGGCGCCCACAATAAATCAGCGGAGCGCAGCATTTGAAAAGCGGCTTCCATCTGATTGGCGCGCAAATAGCCCTCGTCGGCCATCTGAGCTTCCAGCAGGCTGACCTGACTTTCGTCAATGAACAGGGACAGATCGCCCGGCTCGGAAAAGTCGGTTTGGGCCGCAAAGAACGTCAGGGAGGCAAGCCTGTCGTCCCCATCGCGTGCCATGGCAGCCGCGGCAATCGCCAGCAAGGTGCCGCCCAGGCAATAGCCGGTGGCGTGGATTTTCTGGCCGGGAACAATGGCGTTGACAGCATCCAGGCTGGCCTTCCAGCCCAGGCGAATGTAGTCGTCCATCCCGAAGGCATGATCTTCGGCAAGCGGGTTTTTCCAGGACAGGCAAAACACCGTGTGACCTTGATCCACCAGGTATTTGATCAGGGAATTTTGCTCGGACAGATCCAGGATGTAGTACTTCATGATCCAGGCCGGAACGATCAGCACAGGCTCTGGATGGACCTGCTTGGTAGAAGGCGTGTACTGGATCAGTTCAACCAGCTCGTTGCGTAGTACCACCTTGCCCGGCGTGGCCGCCACATCCTTGCCGACCACAAAATCTTCGGTGCCTACGGGCGGTTCACCCGCGAATTGGGCCTGCATATCCTGCTGCCAGTTCTCCAGGCCACGGCTGAAGTTATCCCCCTGTTCTGCAAGGGTCTTATCCCACACCAAGGGGTTGGTCCAGGCAAAGTTGCTGGGGCTGAGCATGTTCAGCCATTGCTCGGCACTGAAGGCAATCAGCTTTTGATGATGGGGTTCAACACCGGCCACACCTTCCGTGGCGCTTTGCCACCACTGTTGCTGTGCCTGATAGGTTTGGCGCAGCAAATTAAAAGGCCAACGATCCCAGGCGGGATCGGAAAAACGACGGTCGGTAGAGGCAGGGGCGGGGGCTTGTTCTGAGCGTTGCGAGGACAGCTGCGCTGCTGCAGCCAGCTCTTCGCTCCATTCGCGAAACAGCTGTTCCCACTGATTTTGGGCCAACTGCCGCAACTGTTCTTGTTTGCCAGGGCTAAGGGCCAGATGACGTATCCAGTCCATCCAGGCAAGAAACTGCGATTCGGGGGAGATGGAACTCCAGATACGAGCCCAGGCGGCTCGTGCGGATGCGTCTAACTGCTCAGTCTGATCAAGGGACTGCCTGCTAACCATTGCCACTCCGCAAAAAGTACATATCAAGAAAAAAGCAGATACGACTGCTTAGTCTTTTTAATAATACACCAGTTTACATCTAAACTTTTTGCATGCAGGCCTTTTAACAAAGAGCGATAAAAAACCTTTGCGGTAGATCAAGTTCATGACAGATAAAAAACCGCCAGCCCAAGTCGCATTTGTTGTTATACCGTGCTTGATATGAAATGGGGAAATGAAAAACAGCCAAAAAACAAATAAAGCTTCCTTGAAAAGGAAAGGCTTTTAAAAAACCAAAGACGCTGCAATTCAATGAAACAAGTGGTAACTCAAACACATAGCAGAACTATTATTTCTCCAGCCATGTGACAAAACAAGCACAGCCCCTCGTCAAGCCCTCAAGCCGCAGCCAAGCTGGCTTGCCATCGGCCTGGGACAAGTGGCCTGATATACTGCAAGCCCCATATCTTGCCCATCCCCACAGGATGACATGACAGACAAGCACCAAAATAAACCTCCTAAAAACGAAAGCACAAACAAGCGACGTTACCTGCCGTCGGCCGAGCGAAAACGCGAAATCCTGAAAGCCGCTTTTGAAGAGTTTTCTCATCGGGGTTTTCTGGGCACTTCGCTGGAGCGCATCGCCGCGCGCGCCGGAATCTCCAAGTCCGGCATCTACGCGCACTACAGCAGCAAAGATGAAGTGTTCGAGGACATGCTCCACAGCACACTGTTGCCGCCCGATGGCAATACCTTTGAGCTGTCCGATACCTCCGAGGCAGACACCCTGTCCTGTATCGTGGATGAGTACCTGCACCAGTTGTATGAACGCCTGTCCAACCCGGATGTGCAAGCCATGTTCAGGCTTTTGATGACAGAAAGTGGCCGCGTGCCGGATCTGGCCCATTACTGGGGCAAACAGCTCCTGAGCCAGAACTACACCGCCAATCAGGCGTTTTTTGAACTGGGCATACAGCGAGGTCTCATCCGCCCCGACGTCAGTTCCTCGGACTACATCCTGGCCGCCTCCCCCTCCCTGATGTGGTTGATGGTTTTGCTGGTTCTGGGACCACAGAACTCGCCCGTGCCCTTTGAAGAAGTGCACCAGTTGCACAAGCGCTTGCTGATAGAGTGCCTGCAACCTGCATCGGCCTAAGGGCTGCTCATTAAGAACAAGCCAAACAAGTTCGTCTGCTTTGGCAAGCGGGCTTGTTTGAGCCTCTACACGCCCCCTACCCCTTGGTTGTGCCATAAGCCTCATCAAGGCAGACGTATAAGCGCGTCTGATGCACACGCTACACTTGCGGGCAACAACCATTCCATCGAACCGCAACTGACCGTACAATAGTCGGTTGCAGTCCATTTCCAATGGGTTCCCTCACCCCATCCACCAAAAAGGTCCAGACATGACTCTGCCTACCGTGCCGTCTTCACGGCTGTCGTTCTACGTGCGACTTCTGATTGCCTTTCACATTTTTATTGTGATTGCCAGCAATTATCTGGTTCAACTTCCTATTGAACTATTCGGCTTTCATAGCACCTGGGGAGCCTTCAGCTTTCCCTTTGTTTTTCTGGCTACCGACCTGACCGTCCGCTTGATGGGCAAGTCCGAAGCGCGCCGCGTGATTACCCGCGCGATGTTTCCAGCCCTGATCGCCTCTTATGTGGTCTCGGTGCTTTTTAATGAAGGCCAGTTCAACGGCTTGCAAGCACTGGGCGAATTCAACAGCTTTGTGTTCCGTATCGCCTTGGCCAGCTTTGCCGCCTATGTATTAGGGCAACTGCTGGATGTACAGGTCTTTGATCGCATCCGTCGCGACTACAAACAATGGTGGCTTGCTCCAGCGGCCGCCTCGATCTTTGGGCAGGCACTGGATACCTTGGCCTTTTTCGGCATCGCTTTCTGGCACAGCAGCAATCCCTTCATGGCCGAACACTGGGGCGAGATCGCCGTCGTCGATTACGTCATCAAACTGGGCGTCAGCCTGCTGCTGTTTGTACCCATGTATGGCGTGCTGCTCAACTCCCTGATCAGCACCATGAAGCGCCGCGCCCTGAGCACCGCACAGGTCAAAGCATGAAGCCGCACACTCCCCGCCGCCGGGCACTGGTTCTCTTTTCGGGCGGACAGGATTCAGCCACCTGTCTGGCCTGGGCTTTGGACCGCTTTGCCTTTGTAGAAACCGTGGGCTTTGACTACGGCCAGCGCAACCATGCTGAACTGCAGTGTCGTCAAACGCTAAGAGACAAGCTTTGCCAGCAGTTCCCGCATTGGGCTAAGCGACTGGGGCAGGACCATGTGCTCGATGCCAGCGTCCTGGCTCAGATAGGCGGCAGCGCCATGACTGAATCCATGACGATCGCCATGCAGGAAGACGGTCTGCCCAATACCTTTGTGCCGGGTCGAAACCTGCTGTTCTTTACCCTGGCTGGTGCCCTGGCCTACCGTCGGGGGCTGGATACATTGGTTGGCGGCATGTCTGAAACCGACTATTCGGGCTACCCCGATTGCCGCGACAACACGCTGAAAGCACTGCAAGTGGCATTAAGCTTGGGGATCGAACGCCCACTGACCGTGGAAACACCACTGATGTGGCTGGATAAAGCGGATACCTGGGAACTGGCCCACCAGCTTGGCGCGGATGCTTTGGTGAAGTTGATTCAGGAAGACAGCCATACCTGCTACCAGAACGAGCGGGAAACCCTGCATGACTGGGGATATGGCTGCGGGCAATGCCCGGCTTGTGAGCTGCGGGCCAAGGGGTATGGGGATTGGAAGTTGCGGGGCTGATCGCCTCGCTACTTCTTGCAACGGCACGGGTGAAGAACACGATACACACGCCGTGCCGCATTGCAGGACTGCATTGCTCTGACTAAAAATATCAAAAAAAACAAAAGATAAATCAAGGCCGGAATTCCAAAATAACGCTGAGACTTCACCCCTGATTTCAAACTGGAGAAATAAGCTCCTGACTGAACAGAATTGCAAATATAGTCAATTTCATTCTGAAAGAGAGGCGTCTCTGACTTCCTTGCCTCCAGCGAACAATCCGCTATATTAAAAACCCATCGCTTACCATCCGGAGCAAGAAGCGATCTCATACCCTGCTCCCCCTGCCAAGCCCAAACCTCGCTTCCTTTAAACTTGACAATAGCCTCAGAGCCAAAAGACAAAATAGAAGCGGGAGCCACAAAAAGACCAAGAAGAACAATAAAGAAGTACAAAACTCCCATCTGAAAATAACCAGGATTTTTCACATCCTGCTCTGGCCAATTAACCCAATCCCCAGCTTTACCCAAAGTTCTCAAGGGGATAGCAACGCTATCTGCCCACTTAATCGCCTGGTGCGTATCCTTCACCGTACGAATTCCCTGCCCCCGAACCATTCCGAACATCACCTTGAAGCGCTCAACATCCAACGTATTTTTCCGTGTGCAGTCCAGATAAGAATCGTAAAATTCCTCTCGATGAAAGATAGCCCAAAGCTTATTAAAAAATACAAAATAAGCACGATTAAAGAAAAGAAAAAGAAAGCCAATAATAATAAAACTGAAAAATATAAAATTAGCAATAGAAGAGAAAGAGTAAAAAACAGAAGACATTAAATTCATAAAAAAACCCAACCACCAAAGTGGCTGGGCTCCTATAAAAAATTAATCAAATCACAGCTGCGCTGGCTCCGTCTGCACCTGATACACCGGATAGCTTCGGCACAAGCTCACAATTTTTTCGCGGATCTCGTGCTTGACCTTATCTAAAGTGCCAGCCTCGTAGGCCTCAAGCACATCACACAAGTAATGCGCCAGCTGCTCGCAGTCCTCTACCGTAAAGCCACGTGTCGTTACAGCCGGCGTTCCGATACGAATACCCGAAGTCACCATGGGCGAACGGGGATCATTGGGCACCGAGTTCTTGTTCACGGTGATATAGGCATCTGCCAAGGCATCGCTGGCCTCTTGCCCGGTGTAGGGCTTGGTCGACAAGTTGATCAGCATCATGTGGTTATCTGTCCCGCCTGACACAATGTTGTGACCACGCTGCATCAGTACCGCCGCCATGGCACGGGCATTACGCACCACGTTTTGCTGATAGGTACGGAATTCCGGCTGCAGAGCCTCTTTGAAAGCAATGGCTTTGGCCGCAATCAAGTGCATCAAGGGGCCGCCTTGCACGCCCGGGAATACAGCGGAGTTCAGGCGTTTGTAGAAATCTTCGCTTTGCCCTTTAGCCATGATTACGCCACCACGTGGACCGCGCAGGGTTTTGTGCGTTGTGCTGGTGACTACATGGGCGTGTGGCAAGGGGCTGGGGTACTCACCCGCCGCCACCAGACCAGCTACGTGGGCCATATCCACCCAGAACCAGGCGCCGACCTTGTCAGCAATCTGGCGCATACGCGCCCAATCCTTCACACGCGAATAGGCGGAGAAACCACCAATCAGCATTTTGGGCTTGGTCTCGATAGCAATGCGCTCCATTTCGTCGTAATCGATCAGCCCGGTTTGGGTATCAACTCCGTAAGGAACAATGTTGTAAAGACGCCCGGAAATATTGATGGGGTTACCGTGGGTCAGGTGACCACCCTGAGCCAGGTTCATCCCCATCACCGTATCGCCCGGTTTGAGCAAAGCCAGGAATACAGCAGTATTAGCCTGCGCTCCAGCATGAGGCTGTACGTTGGCGTAATCACAATCGAACACAGCTTTCAGACGCTCGATAGCCAGACGTTCGGCTACATCTACAAATTCACAACCGGCGTAGTAACGCTTGTCCGGATAACCCTCGGCGTATTTGTTGGTAAACACGGAGTTCTGAACCTGCATAACCAAAGGGCTGGCGTAGTTTTCCGAGGCAATCAGTTCTACGTGATCTTCCTGACGGCTTTCTTCGCCCTGAATGGCCTGAGCCAATTCCTTGTCGAATTCAGCCAGGCTGAGTGTGTTGTCGTACATCGCTTTTCCTTAAAAAAATTTCTATCCACATCGCGGCTACCTGCTTGGCCGCTTTGCAAAGCAGGCGCACGCCCTAACCGTGCGTGCGCTTGAACTCGCGCATGAACTCTCCCAGCGCCTGTACCGCATCCAAGGTGACGGCGTTGTAGATGCTCGCGCGCAAGCCCCCCGTTGATTGATGGCCCTTCAAGCCGTGAAAACCATTCTTTTGCGCTTCTTCAACAAATAAAATATCTAAATCAGTTTCAGCAATATGAAATGGAACATTATTGATGGATCGATAGTCAGGCAAAACATTGTTGATATAGAAACCATCACTGCCATCAATAAGCTCATAGAGCAGCTGCGATTTTTTCTTATTTATTTCGTGCAAGACTTCTATTCCACCAACACGCTCTATCCATTCCAGCATCAAACCCAGCACATACCAGGAAAAGGTTGACGGCGTATTTAATAGAGATTGCTTTTTTGCTTGAATGGAAAAATCCAAAGCTTGTGGCGTATTTGCCAAAGGCCTGTCTAAAATAGCGGGATTAAGTAATACCAGCGTAACACCGGCGATTCCCATATTTTTCTGGGCCGAAGCATAAATCAAATCGTGAGCCGAGATATCAATCGGTTTTGACATCAAGCTGGAGCAAGCATCACACACCAAGGGAATGGGAGAAACAGGTGGTTTTGAAAATTGCAAGCCCTGTGCAGTTTCGTTCTCTGTGTAATGCAAGTACGCAGCATCCCGATTAATATTAGATTCATTAATCTCGGGAATGCGATCAAATCCAGTTTCATAAGAACTGGCTACGATTTCGACATTCCCATATTGCTTGGCGGCATTAGCCGCCTGTTCCGACCATAAACCCGTATGTATATAGTCCGCTGTGTTTGCTTGATGAAGCAAGTTCATCGGTATTTGAGAAAACTGCAGGTAC
Source organism: Alcaligenes phenolicus (assembly GCF_032063905.1). Classification (NCBI taxonomy): domain Bacteria; kingdom Pseudomonadati; phylum Pseudomonadota; class Betaproteobacteria; order Burkholderiales; family Alcaligenaceae; genus Alcaligenes; species Alcaligenes phenolicus. The sequence goes on along the minus strand of NZ_DAMBOE010000001.1, from coordinate 95,038 downwards.
GACCCTCCTTGCAGGAGCAAGACGTGATAGTCCGTTGGCACGGCCAGAACACGACGCACAGCGGCGTCGGTACGATGGGCAAAATCCATGAAAGGCTGGGAGCGATGGCTGATTTCCATCACGGACACCCCTGTGCCCGCAAAATCAAGCAGCTCATCACGTATTTGCAATAAAACATCCATTGGCAAGGCGCTGGGCCCTGCGCTGAAATTAAAGGGTCGGGACATACTTGCTGAGATCCTGTACAAACCTGAACGCCGGAACAGGCCCCCCCTATTTCGGCAATGACAATCAAGTCTACGAGCACAATGGTCTGACTAGTCAGACCATTAATATTCTCTGGAGCAGACCGCATGACGCGTTCGTTTGAACTGGACACCTTGAAGATGCGTCTTAACGATGACGAACTTCAATCCCTGGATCTTCACCAGCGCATTCAGCGTGCCTTGCGGGCATTGATTCTGGATGGCGCCCTGGGTCCGGGGGTCAAGCTGCCTGCCACACGCTCCCTGGCCAAATCCTTGGGCATGGCCCGCGATACGGTTGAAAACGCCTATGTTCAACTGCATCGCGACGGCTTTATCGTGCGGCGCGAGGGCTCGGGCAGCTATGTTTCCGAGTCGGTAGGCACCGAGCTGCGCGGCAGTGCCTACCGTCGCATCAAAGCCCAGGATCTGAAACGCAGCGTGATGGAACCCGGCACGGGTTTAAGCCGCCGGGGTCGCGCCGTGTTTGAAAGTGGCGGCATTGCCGATCAACAGACCATCAAGGCCTTTGCCACGGGTTTGCCGGAAACCCGCAACTTCCCCACCGATGTGTGGGAGCGCCTGCAACGTCAGGCCATGAAAGACTACCGGGCCAACATCCTGCTGCATGGCGACCCGCAAGGCACCGAGTCCCTGCGTAAAGCGATTGCCGTGTACCTGAATCTGGAGCGTGGTGCGAAAGTCTCTGCCGATCAAATTTTGATTCTGAGCAGCACGCGCCAAGCCCTGTTCCTGTGTGCGCAATTGCTGGTCGATGCTGGCAAACCCATTCTGGTCGAGAACCCCGGCTACTTCGGCGCCCGCAAAGCCTTTGAAGCGGCCGAGGCCCGTGTGGTACCGATTGGTGTAGACGAACAAGGTTTGCGCACCGATTTGCTGAATGAAGATCGCAGCGGCGCAAACTGCATTTATGTGACGCCCTCGCACCAGTACCCTACCGGGGCCACCATGTCCCTGGAACGTCGTCTGGAACTCATACACTGGGCGGCTGAAAATGGCCGCTGGATTATGGAAGACGACTACGACAGCGAATTTCATTACGACGGCTTACCCACGGCGTGTGTGCAAGGTCTGGATAAATACCAGCGCACCATCTACCTGGGCACCTTCAGCAAAACCCTGTATCCGGGCCTGCGCATGGGCTATATGGCCTTGCCGCCCGAGCTGGTCAAACCCTTTACCCAAGCCCGCAGCATCATGGATGGTCATACGCCGCAAATCCTGCAACTGACGCTGGCGCGCTTTATGGAAGACGGGCATTACAACTCTCATATTCGCGCCATGCGCAAACTGTATGCCGGGCGACGAGAAATCATGCTGGAAGCCATCGAGCAGCACTTGCAAGGCATAGTCCGTGCAGCTCGACCTGAAGGTGGTTTGCAGATTCCCTGCTTTCTGGAGCCGGGCTGGTCAGAAGAACACACGCTGCGCCGCGCCTTGAGTGCGGGCGTTCAACTGCCAGGTTTGAGCCGTCTGTACATTGGTGAGGAAAAACAACAGGGCTGGTTATTGGGCTATGCGTCCCTGACCGCCTACGAGATCGAATCCGCCATGTTGCGTCTGGCCAACGCTCTGCGTCAGGGCAAAGGCTAAGCCGAGAAAAATCAGTACATCAAGGGGTATCGCCGGTTCAGATCTGCGACCCCTTCCAAAATGGCATTCTCGGTGCGGGGATTGCGCGAACCACTGCGCACCCCGCCCAGCAAGGCCAGAATCATGTCGCCAATTTCCTTGAAATCATCTTCACCCAAACCGCGAGTCGTACAGGCGGCACTGCCAACCCGTACCCCCGAGTAGGCGCCAGAGGCTTGCTCATACGGCACACGGTGTTTGCTCAAGCTAATGCCCAGCTGAGCCAGAACCTGCTCCACCAAAGGCCCGGACAGACCCCAAGGGCGCAAATCCACCACACCAAAATGACAGTCTGTTCCCCCTGACACCACCGTCAGTCCACCCTCGGACAAGCGGCGACACAAGCTGCGCGCATTGATGATGACGGACTGGGCATAGGCCTTATAGGATGGGCTCATCGCTTCACCCAAAGCCACCGCCTTGGCGGCCAGAATGTTCAGCAAAGGCCCGCCCTGCAGCCCTGGATATACGGCCTGACTCAAGCGCTCGGCCAGCTTGGGCTCATTGCTCAGGATGATCCCGCCACGCGGACCGCGCAAGGTGCCATGCGTGGAGAAAGTCGTAACGTGGGCATGTTTGACGGGTGACTCCATCAGGCCGGCCGCCACCAGCCCCGCGCCGTGGGCCAAATCCACCATCAAATAAGCGTTGATCTCGTTGGCGATATTCCTGAACTCGGCAAAATTTGGCGTACGTGAATAGGACGAACCTCCGGCAATGATCAACCGTGGCCGTTCCTTGTGGGCCAGGGCACGAACCTCGTCCATGTCGACCCATTGCGTCTGACGATCCACTCCATACGAGCAAGTCTGAAACCAGCGTCCGGACACATTGAAATGCGAACCGTGGCTAAGGTGCCCGCCCGCACTTTGATCCAGCGCCAGAATCGTGTCGCCCGGCGAGAGCAAGGCCAGATACACCGCCAGATTGGCCTGGCTGCCCGAGTGCGCCTGCACATTGGCGTAAGAGGCCCCAAAAACCGATTTGGCCCGCTCGATAGCCAGCTCTTCGGCTTGATCGGCTTGTTCGCACCCGCCGTAAATCCGTTGCCCAGGATAGCCTTGCGCCTGCTTGTTGCTGAGCAAGGAGCCCTGCACGTCCAAAACGGAGCGGCTCAGGTAATTCTCGGAAGCGATCAGCTCAATGGTGTGTTGTTGGCGACGCCGTTCGGCTTCGATGATGTCCCAAAGATTTCGATCACTTTGCTGTAGAAATTGCGAACCCGCCAGAGGCTGGTGGGGGGTGTCGCCACCGGCAAGACTCTTCATGGGAGTTCCTGTTTAGAGATTGGCCACGATAAGGTCGTGGCTCATTGCCCGATACCAGGCAAAAGTACTGCCCTGGACGCACGGACTCCAAGGGCGAAAAATAGACATCCTATTCTGTTTATCGACCTATATAACAGTCCATTAAAAATTAATTCACCAGACCACTTTTAATTATTGTTATTTGAATAAACATTCAAAGCATAAAGAATTCAAAACCCTCTGAAACACAGAGAGAACGCCAATCCCGATTATCCTGGTCAAGAATTAAAACAAGATTCAAATTTTTATTATTAAGTGGTCTGTTAAATGATCTTGAAATGGTCTGTCATTTATTGTCATAGGATCATTAGAATGCAGCCAACAAATACTCAACGCCCGTACTTCTAAACGCTCAAGCAGATTATCACTTTTTTCAATCCGTACACGATAAAACATCCCCAGTTTTCCCATGACTACAGGAAACGCCATTGCTTTAGCGGCAGTTCAACCATGCTGATCCCCACGGCTCAAGAAACCCGGCAACGGGATTTTTTTGGGCCTTGTCCATAAGAATCGGCAAATCCTTTTAAACCTGCGAATTTCCATTTGGAAATAAAGACAGGTGGAATAAAGAAACGACCTGTTCATTTCGAACAGATCGCAATCAACAGCAAGGAAGTTTGAAATGACAATCAAAAGCTACGAAACTGATGACGCCGTACGTAATATGCTGCAAAAACTGTCGGTACTTTGGAAAAACCGGGCTGCCGTGAATCAGGAACTGCCTGACTACAACAATCTGGCTTTCGACCCCAACAAGGCCGATTTCAGTGAATGCCTGCTGCCTTTTCGCGAGCATCAGGCCTGGCTGGAAGCTCCTGAAGAATTGAAATCGCAGTGCTTGTCCTACGCTTGGGGCATTTACAACCTGAAGACCATTTACGTTGAGTGCAACGTGGTCACGCCTTCTTGCGAAGACATCATCAAGACCCCGCCCCCAAGCGCCAACCGCAATCTGCTGCAAGACGTGATGTCCCAGGCCTTGCTGGACGAGGCCCTGCACACTCGCATGTCCATCATGGCCTGCAACTACATCTACTCCATGCGTGGTCTGACGCCCCTGGATTTCACCAATTTCAACCTGGTGCAGTGGCGCAATGACATCCTGAGCCAATGCGGTTCCGAATCCGAGCGTCGTCTGACCCGCTTCGCCATTGCCTGCGCGTCCGAGACCCTGATTACCGACTACCTGAAGACCATGGCCGAGGACAAGAGCATCCAGACCGTGTGCCATGAAGTGACCCGCACCCATGCCATGGACGAGTGGAGCCACTCCAGCGTGTTCAGCTTTGTGGCTTCGGACATCATTCACGGACTGAGCCAGAAAGAGCGCGAACATATGCGCGCCGTTATTTTGCGCACCGTGGAAATGTTCGCCAACAATGAAATGGGCGCCTGGGAAAAAGTCTTCTCCATGGTGAACTTCCCCAATGCTCGCGACATATTGCACGACACCGGCGACTCCAACGAAATTGGTGTGTACACCGGCTCGGTAGAAAGCCTGATCGAACGCATTGGCCTGAACAGCAAGTCCGGCAAGGCTCCTGCCGAGGCCGAACAACAGGAGGCGCTGCAATGACAGCCATGATTCAGGCGCGCTGCGAGACCGTTCGCCCCGAGGCCGGAAACGTCAAAGTGTTTACCTTGCGAGTGCAAAGTGGCCACTTTGATTTTCTGAGAGCCTTGCAGGCAGGCAAGCATGTCGCCCTGAGCTACCCCGATACCGGCGGCACCATTCAACAGCGTATGTATTCGATCACCCGTGTGGCCGATCCAGACCTGATTGAAATTGCCGTGAAAGGGTCGGGCCGCAATAGCGTCTCCGATCACCTGCACGCCACCTTGCGCGAGGGCATGAGTGTGCCCCTGCAATATGTGGCGGGTGAAATCTCGGTGAACTCTATTGTGGGTTACGAGCGTATCGCCATGATCGCCGGCGGCATTGGCATTACCCTGCCCATTGCCTTGCTGCGTGAGTTGGCGGCGCGAGCCCAGGACGGCTTGCCTGTACCACAAGTACATTTGCTCCTCAGTATTGCCCGTATTGCCGACATTCCCTTCCTGCATGAACTGCTGCAACTGGATCTGGGCACCAGCTGGTTCACGCTGACCGTGTTTGTCACGCAGGAAAAGATTCGCGAAAGCGCTCATTTCAAAGTGGGTCGCCCCTCTTTTGAAAATATGGAGCAGTTAAAAGACCCACAGGCCGTCGTGATTTGCGGTAGCCACGGTTTTGCCCAGGCCTTGCGCGAATACACCCTTCAGGCTCATCCCATCTCGCACATGTTGATCGAGGCTTTTTCCCCGCCCGTCAGTTCCGGCGTGGAAATCCTGCCTGAAACAGGCAGCGCGCCCTTGCAAATCAATGTACGCAGCACCGGGCAAACGCTCTCGCCTGAACCGGGCAGCAGCTTGCTGGAAATGCTGGAGGCCGCCGATGTGCCTATTCGCAGTCAATGCCGCTCGGGCATTTGCGGCGCGTGCCGGGTACAGATTTCGGAGGGCAAGTACCGCTCTGAACCGGATTTTTGCCTGAGCGACCAGGACAAGGCCCAGGGCCATGCACTGGCATGTTGCACCTTCCCCTTATCGGGTGCCATTAATGTAGACATCGGTACCACGAGCTGACCATCCTTACCATCTGGATTGAAAGAACCTCTTATGAAGAAAGTCATCGCACTGCGTCATATCCATTTTGAAGACTTGGGCACACTGGAACCTGTTCTGATCGAACAGGGCTACCAAGTTCAATACATTGACCCTTCCGTCGAGTCACTGCGTCACGTGGGTGAACAGGACGCTGACCTGCTGATTGTATTGGGCGGGCCAATCGGCGCCTACGACGAAAAGATTTACCCCTTCCTGTCTGATGAGCTGGAACTGATCAACAAGTTCTTGCTGGCAGGCAAACCTTTGCTGGGCATTTGCCTGGGCGCACAACTGATTGCGCGCGCCCTGGGTGCCAATGTCTACCCCCTGGGTGTGAAAGAAATCGGTTTCTCTCCGTTGAAACTGAGCGAAGCGGGCAAAGAATCGCCCCTGGCCGCCGTTAGCGGCATTCCCGTCCTGCACTGGCACGGGGATCAGTTCGATATTCCTGACGGAGCTATTCACCTGGCCAGCACGGACGTAGGCCCCAATCAGGCCTTCTCCTTCGGAACCCAAGTCCTGGGCCTGCAATTTCACCTGGAAGCCGACACCAGCAAGCTGGAACGCTGGCTGGTTGGTCATGCCAACGAACTGGGACAAGCTGATATCGATCCGCAAATGCTGCGTCTGGAAGCCATGGCGGTACAAAAACGCCTGCACGCCGCTGCCGCCACGGTCCTGACCAGCTGGCTCAGCCAACTTAAACAGGCCAGTTCCGCTGATTGCGCTGCATGAACACTGCTGCTGTAACGTTTGTCGATCGTGAACGACATCCCTACCATGTGGATGTCGTTTCGATTCAGTCTCAAGTGGTCTACGGTCGGGTGGGCAACAATGTTGCCGGCCCGACTTTACGTAGGCACGGCTTTAAAGTGGCCGCCGTTCCCACCGTGTTGCTCAGCAACAACCCGCAATACCCCACGGTGCACGGCGGTGCCGTCCCCGATGAATGGCTGGAAGGCTTTCTGAACGATCTGGTCTTGCGCGGTGCGCTGGACAAGGTACGCGCTGTCCTGATCGGTTATCTGGGCAGCGCCAATCAGGCCGTCATCATTGCGAACTGGCTGAAGGCCTTGCTGCAGGATCATCCGGACACTCTGGTCATCGTGGACCCGGTCATCGGCGATCTGGATGTAGGAGTCTACGTGGACCCGGCGCTGATTCCCGCCTATCACGAAACCTTGCTGCCGCTGGCCACGGGCCTGACTCCCAATAACTACGAGCTGTCCTTGCTGTCCCAACAGCCTTGCGACACCATCCAGGGCAGTTCAAGCGCCGCGCACGCCTTGCTAAATGGCCGTACCGAATGGGTCATTGCTACCAGCGCCGCTCCCGACTCCTGGCAGGATGGTCAGATCAAATTATTGATGTCTCGCAAGGAGCCGCGTGCCGACACCCTGCTTAGCCATCCGCGCGTGGATTGTGCCGCCAAAGGTACCGGAGACCTGTTTGCCTCCACCTTGCTGGCCCATCTTATTTTGGGTGCAGACCTGCATTCCGCGGTGCATACGGCCAGTGCCAGTGTGTTGCATCAATTGGAGTTGACCCGCCAGGCTGGACACCAGGAATTAATTTTGCCAATAGATCCTTTCCGAGCCTGAGCAAATATTTCTTAATCTAACAAACCTTTCAACCGGCAGTCGTTCTCGTTAAGCTGTGCCCTCTTAGTTACAAACGGAGCATGACATGGGGCTGCCTTTTAAAAGCACGCTACATCCACGGGTGTTCTGGGGATCTACCTTTATCGTCCTGGTCTTTTTGCTGATCGGGATTATTTTCCCTAAAGACGCCGCACTTATTTTTGAGCAGTTACAAAACTGGGTCATCAAAAGTTTCGGCTGGTTCTATATCCTGGCTGTGGCCCTGTTTTTCTTTGCCGTCGTCTATCTGGCATTAAGCCGCTACGGTAATTTGAAATTAGGGCCGGACGACTCGGAACCTGATTACCCCTATCTCACCTGGATGGCGATGCTATTTGCCGCCGGTATGGGTATTGGTTTGATGTTCTTTGCCGTGGCCGAACCACTGCAACACTTCTCGGCCCCGCCCTCGGGTCTGGCCAGCACAGTGGAAGCCGCCCATCAGGCGCAGATCATCACCTTCTTTCACTGGGGCGTTCATGCCTGGGCCGTCTATGCGGTCGTGGGTTTGTCGCTGGCCTATTTCTGCTTTCGCTACAACCTGCCTTTAACGATTCGCTCGGGCCTGTATCCCTTATTTGGCAAGCGCATTGAAGGCTGGATTGGCGATAGCGTGGATATTTTCGCTGTTTGCGGCACGCTATTTGGTATTGCTACCTCCATGGGTTTGGGCGTACTTCAAATCAATGCCGGTCTGGAGCATTTATTTGGCTGGCCGCAGGAAACCTGGCTGCAAATTGTCCTGATTGTGGTGGTTACCTCACTGGCTACCTTATCTGTTGTCAGTGGACTGGATGTTGGCATTCGCCGCCTGTCCGAACTGAATTTGCTGGTTGCCATTGCCTTGATGCTGTTTGTGCTCGCCGTGGGCCCTACAGCCTTTTTGATGAATGCTTTTGTACAGAATATCGGCGGTTATCTCGATAACTTCTTTGCACGCTCATTTAGTACACAAGCATTCCGCGGGCAAAGCTGGATGAAAGCCTGGACCTTGTTTTACTGGGCCTGGTGGATCGCATGGTCGCCTTTTGTCGGCATGTTCATCGCCCGCATCTCGCGTGGTCGCACCGTGCGTGAATTTGTGCTGGGCGTACTGCTGGTGCCCACCGTCTTCACCTTCTTCTGGATGACCGTTTTTGGCAACACCGCCATCTTCCTGGATATGGGTGTGGCCGCGGGTCAACTGGCGCAGGACGCTGCCGCCAATGCATCCGTGGCGCTGTTCGAATTCCTGGAATACCTGCCCTGGTCCAATGTGACCTCGACGCTGGCCATTATTCTGGTCGCCATTTTCTTTGTGACCTCGGCTGACTCGGGCTCTTTGGTTATCGATACCTTGGCCGCCGGCGGGGTGGAAGACGCTCCAGTCTGGCAACGCATTTACTGGTGCGCGCTGGAAGGCACCGCTGCCTCGCTGCTCTTGCTGGCCGGTGGCCTGACAGCGTTGCAAACCGTCACGCTGGTCAGCGCCCTGCCCTTTGCCATCATCATGTTCTTGTTGATTCTGGGGCTGTTCAAAGGCATGAAGGCAGATATGTCACGATTGCGTCGTCAAGGTCCGATGTCCGGCCCGGCACCGGGTTCGGAAGTGTCCTGGCGTCGCCGCCTCTCGACCATTCTGCACACGCCCAACCAGCGTGATGCCCGTCGCTTCATGGGTGAGACCGTGGTTCCCGCCTTGCAGGCTGTGGCAGACGAGCTGGGTAAACGCAACCTGAATGTCAGCCTGGAAACGGGCGAGCCGGATACGGCGCAACTGACCATTCAGGCCGACAACCAGCGCAACTTTGTCTATGGCGTGGAATTGCGTGCACGTCGGGTTGCCAGCTTTACGGCAGCGGCTGCTCGCAACGAGCAGGCTCGACCTCAGGAATGGCAAGTGCGCACTGTCTTTGCCGATGGCAGTCGGGGTTATGACCTGATGGGCTTGTCTTCCAGCCAGGTCATCAACGACATCCTGAACCACTTCGAGCGCTATCAGTCGCTGGTCACCTCCGAGGCGACAGCCCTGTACGCGCAGTCGCCCGACCCGACCTAAACCTCTGATCCGGCCTCCAGCTTTCTTTCCAGAATCTGGGGGCCGGGCCCTTGCTGGCCCAGAATATCGGCCGGATTACGCAAGGGACATTCACTCATGGACAAGCACCCACAGCCAATACAGTGGGTCAGCTCATCACGCAATCGCGTCAATTGCTCAATTCGATCATTCAAACTGGCTTGCCAACGACTGGACATGGCCCGCCATTGTTTGCTGGATGGCTTGCTGCCCGGTGGCAAACCGCGCAAGGCCTCGTGGATTTCCTCCAGAGGAATCCCGGTACGCTGCGCCACTTTGATGATCGCAATGTAGCGTAAAACCACCGAATCAAAACGACGCTGGTTACCACTGTTGCGGGTGCTGGCAATCAAGCCTTTGGCTTCATAAAAATGCACGGTCGAGACAGGGACACCACTGCGTTTGGCCACTTCCCCCACCGTCAAGGCACGACTGAAATCCACTGTTTTTGCCATCTTGACACCCCTTGACCTCAAGTTAACTTGAGGTTTTATAGTCCAGGTACCTAATTAAGGCAAGCCATGTTGGCTGCCTCTTTGTTGTCACAGGAACCTGCCATGCCTCCCCTCATTTGGATTCTGTTTGCCGGACCTCTGTCATGGTTACGGCAAGCCCAGCTTGTGTCAGCCACCTACTTCAAACCCGAAGACTGGTCGCAAAGTGATCAGCGATTCGGCTGGACTCTTCCCCACAAACAGCCTTTGTGGCCCTCTTCCCTGACAGGAGGGTCGGCAGCATGAGTTCGCGTCGTACTTGGATCATGATTCCCGTTCTGGCCGGCGTATTGGCCATAGGCTGGCGTTTGCTGCCAGCCTCGCAAGAAGCTCAAGCAGGGGGAGCCTACCCGCCTGCCGTCGTCGAACTATCCAGCGTCGAGTCCCAGACCGCTCCTCGTCTTTTGCATGCCGTCGGTGCACTGGAAGCCTGGCAGCAAGTGTTGCTCAGTGCAGAGACCAGCGGCCGTATTCGCAAGATTGATTTCACCTCCGGACAGCAGGTCAAGGCAGGCCAGCCACTGGTTTTGCTGAATGACGAACTGGAACAAGCCAGCGTGCGCCGCGAGCAGGCACAGGTCAAACAGGCCGCCATTCAGCTCACCCGTGTACGCAAGCTGAAAGAACAGCAAGCCGCTACCCAGGAGCAGTTGGATCAAGCCCAGGCCGATCACGCTGTGGCCCAGGCCCAACTGCAATATCAACGCGCTGAACTGGCCTTGAAACAGATTGCCGCCCCTTTCTCGGGCCGCATCGGTATCACCAGCCTGCACCAGGGCCACTACTTGCAACCCGGCCAGCCCATTGCCAGCCTGGTCGATGACAGCCAATTGCGCGTAAACCTGACCGTGCCAGAGCAAAGCCTGCCGGATCTGAAGGTCGGCCAGACACTGCAAGTACAGGTGGACGCCTGGCCGGGCGAGAACTTCCAGGCTGAAATCAGCGCTATCGATCCCTTGATTGGTGATTCGCGCACCATACGCCTGCAAGCGCTGCTGCCCAACCCCGACAATCGTCTGAAAGCGGGGATGTACGCCCGCGCTCAATTGAAGCGCCCGGCTGAGGCGCCTGTGCTGACCGTACCGGAGACGGCACTGACCTACACCGCCTACGGCCAGACCGTGTTTGTGGCCTCCCCCACGGATCAGGGTCTTTGGCAGGTCAAACGTGTGGCGGTACAAACCGGCGAGCAATGGGACGAGCGTGTCGAAATCATTGATGGTCTGAAGGAAGGCGACACCGTTGTCAGCGCCGGTCAGATCAAGATTCAGGACGGCTCCACAGTGCAGACCGCCAAGGACAAGGAGCCCGTATGAACACCACCTCCCGTCCCGGCTTTACCGACTTGTTCGTTCGTCGGCCGGTACTTGCCCTGGTGGTCAGCGCTTTGCTCCTGATGTTGGGCCTGTTCTCCCTGGACAAGCTGCCCATCCGGCAGTACCCCCTGCTGGAAAACTCCACCATCACAATTACCACCGAGTACCCCGGCGCCTCTGCACAGCTGATGCAAGGCTTTGTCACCCAACCTATCGCCCAGGCTCTGGCCTCGGTCGAAGGGGTGGATTATCTGTCCTCCAACTCCGTGCAAAGCCGCAGTGTCGTGACCTTGCGCATGGAACTGAACCGCGACTCCACCCAGGCCCTGACCGAAGTCATGAGCAAGGTCAGCCAGGTGCGCTATCGCCTGCCTGAAGGCGCGTATGACCCGGTTGTGGAACGCTCCTCCGGGGACTCCACTGCCGTGGCCTATGTGGGCTTTTCCACAACATCGATCTCCATCCCGGAACTGAACGACTATCTGTCCCGCGTGGTGGAACCCATGTTCTCCACCATTGACGGTGTGGCGAAGATTCAGACCTTTGGCGGTCAGAAACTGGCCATGCGACTGTGGCTGGATTCAGACCGCATGGCGGGCTATGGCCTGACGGCTGCCGATATTGCCCAGGCTGTACGCGCCAACAACTATCAGGCCGCTCCCGGCATGGTCAAAGGCCAGCATGTCTTGAGCAATATTCAGCTCAACTCGGACCTGACCAGCGTGGCCGAATTTCAGGACCTGATCGTGCGTGAGGATGGCACCTCGTTGATACGACTGCGCGACATAGGCAAGGTAGAACTGGGGGCAGCGGCGACGGAAACCAGCGCCTTGATGGATGGTCTGCCCGCGATTCACCTGGGTTTGTTCCCTACTCCCGGCGGCAATCCCTTGCGCATTGTGGAAGGCATTCGTGACCGCCTGCCCGCTATTGAGGCGACCTTGCCACCCGGCGTAGAAGTGGCCTTGGCTTTTGAAACCGCCCGCTTTATTCAAGCCTCGATTGATGAGGTACTGAAGACCCTGACCGAAGCCATGATTATCGTGGTGCTGGTGATTTATCTGTGCCTGGGTTCCTTCCGCAGTGTGCTGATCCCCTTGGCTACCATTCCCTTATCCATGCTGGGAGCCGCGGCCTTGATGCTGGCCTTTGGCTTCAGCATCAACTTGCTGACCTTGCTGGCCATGGTGCTGGCTATTGGTCTGGTCGTGGACGACGCGATTGTGGTGGTTGAAAACGTGCACCGTCATATTGCCGCCGGGCGTTCGCCCGTGGTGGCTGCCCTGCTGGGCGCGCGTGAAGTGGCTGGTCCTGTAATCGCCATGACACTGACGCTGGCTGCGGTTTATGCCCCGATTGGTCTGATGGGTGGCCTGACTGGAGCACTCTTCAAGGAGTTTGCCCTGACACTGGCCGGTGCCGTGCTGGTATCCGGTGTGGTGGCCTTGACCTTGTCCCCGGTGATGAGTTCCTTGCTGCTGCCCTCCCAGCAAGATGAAGGCCGCATGGCCCATCTGGCAGAGAGCTTCTTTGGTGGCCTGTCGGCCCGCTATGGCCACTTGCTGGCCCGCTCCCTGCGTCATCGCTGGATTACCGGCGCGGTCGCCTTGCTGGTCTTTATCAGCCTGCCCGTGCTCTATCAAATGACGCACAGTGAACTGGCTCCCATTGAGGATCAGGCCAGCGTGCTGACAGCCGTGAAAGCTCCGCAAAATGCCAACCTGGCCTATGCCGAGCGCGACGGCAAGCTGCTGGATGACACGTATCGTGAAGTGGCCGAAACCGAAAGCACCTGGTTGATTGTGGGGACAGACGGCCCGGCCGCCAGCTTTGGCGGGATCAACCTGAAGGACTGGAGCAAGCGCGAGCGCGATGCCAGCGCCGTACAGGGTGAACTGCAAGGACGCGTCAGCGCGATTCCCGGCAGCAGTATCTTCGCCTTCCAGCTTGCCCCCTTGCCCGGTTCCAGCGGCGGTCTGCCGGTTCAACTGGTACTGCGCAGCCCCGGCGACTACCGCACGGTGTACGACACGATGGAATGGGTGAAGCAGCAAGCCCGTGAAAGTGGCTTGTTCGTTGTAGTGGATAGCGACCTGGACTACAACAAGCCGGTTTCCCGTGTGGAAATTGACCGCAGCAAAGCCGCCAGCATGGGCATCAGCCTGCGTGATATTGCCGACTCTTTGGCTGTACTGGTGGGCGAGAACTACCTGAACCGCTTCTCGCTGGATGGCCGCTCGTACGACGTCATTCCGCAAAGCCAGCGTGAACTGCGCCTGACGGCTCAAGCCCTGACACGCCAGTTTGTACGCAGTGCCAATGGCGAGCTGGTGCCCTTGTCGACCATGGTTCAAATCCACAGCGAAGTGGAACCGAACAGCCTGCGCCAATTCAACCAGCAAAACTCGGCCACGCTGCAAGCCATTCCAGCACCGGGCGTCACGTTGGGTCAAGCGGTGGGCTATCTGGACGACATCGCCCGTCAATTGCCTGCAGGATTCACGCATGACTGGCAATCGGAGTCGCGCCAATTCACCCAGGAAAGTCAGTCTCTGGTGTGGGCCTTCCTGGCTGCGCTGGTGGTGATTTATCTGGTGCTGGCCGCGCAGTACGAAAGCCTGGTGGACCCCATCATCATTCTGGTGACGGTGCCCTTGTCCCTGTGCGGTGCCCTGCTGCCTTTGGCCCTGGGATTTGGCACGCTCAACATCTACACCCAGATAGGTCTGTTAACGCTGGTCGGCCTGATCAGCAAACACGGCATTCTGATGGTGGAGTTTGCCAATGAACTGCAATTCAAAGAGGGCCTGAAAAAGCCCGAAGCCATCTTGCAAGCCGCCCGCATTCGTTTGCGCCCTGTGCTGATGACAACCGGGGCCATGGTCTTTGGTCTGGTGCCTCTTCTATTTGCCTCGGGTGCGGGTGCTAACAGCCGCTTTGGCCTGGGTGTGGTGCTGGTCTCGGGCATGTTGATCGGCACGGTATTCACCCTGTTTATCTTGCCGACTTTGTATACCTTGCTGGCGCGTGATCACGCCCATCAAGCAGACACCCCGCGGGCGCGCGATTTGGCGCAAGCCCTGCGCCCTTCGACTGGAGAACACTCATCATGACGCCACAACTATCAAACAGGCTAGCGCCTGTGGCGCGTGCTCTGCGACTGGTGATCCCCAGCCTGATCCTGAGCGGCTGCGCGGTGGGGCTGGACACCTCCATTCCCACCGCTCCAAGCTTGGCCGACACCAACTGGAACAGCCAGTTCTCTCAAGCCACCGAGCAACGCGAAAACTGGTGGACCTTGCTGCAAGACCCGCAGCTGGACGCCTTGATTGCCAAGGCCCTGGACCACAACCTGGATATTGCCCAGGCACAGGCCCGCTGGCGGGCCTCCCGCGCCCTGATCGACGAGCGCCAACACGACCGTCTACCCGCCGTCACGGCCCACGCCAGCTACAACCGTAGCGGTTCACAATTTGCCGCGCCCGATGGCTCCATTGATCACGGTATTACCGAGAACTGGCGCCTGGGCATGCAGGCCACTTGGGAGATCGATCTGTTCGGTCGTCTGGAGCAACTGGCCCGTTCTGCGCAGGCTCGCAGCGAGGCCAGCGCAGATCAACTGGATCTGACTCGCCAGGCTATCGCGGCTGAACTGGCACGCCAATATGTGCAAGCCCAAGGTTTGCAGCGGCGACTGGCTCTGGCTGAGGACGACGTACGCAGCTGGGAACACACGATCAGGCTGGTGCAGGCTGGCGTATCGCTGGGACGGGAATTGCCGGAGAATCTGGACAATGCCCAGGCTGGTCTGGAGCGTGCCAAAACCCTGGTACCCCAACTGCGCAGCGACCTGGAACTGGCTCGTTTGCGCATCCAGGTACTAAGCGGCGGGCAAGCCGGGAGTATTGATACGCCATTGCCTAGCGCCAAGGCACCTTTGGCCGCTTCCCTGCCGTTGGGTGATGTGAACGCCATGCTATTCAACCGACCCGACGTACGCGCCGCCCGACAGGAAATCCTGGCCAGCTCGCATGAAGTGGCCGCCGCCACCGCCGAGCTGTACCCCCGCCTGGATCTGGCTGGCTTTATTGGCTTTTTTGCTCTGCGGGGTAGCGACCTGGGCCATGCTGCCCGTGCCTTTGATGTTTCACCTGCCATGCAATGGCCTGCCCTGCGCCTGGGCCATGCCAAAGCGCGCTTGCGTGGCATGGAGGCAGTGGCCGATGAATCACGCCTGCACTATCAACAAGTACTGTTGCAAGCTCAGGAAGAGATTCAGGGCTCTTTGCAAAGACTGACTCAACATCAGGAAAGCCTTCTTAGCCTGACAAGAGCGGCGTCACATCTGGAAAGTGCCCATGAGCGTGCCTTGACGCGTTATGAAGTGGGAGCCGGTGCCTATCAGCAAGTGCTGGAAAATCAGCGCAGCCTGAACCAGACCCGGCAAGAGCTGGCAATAGCGGAAACCGGCTCGTACCTGAATGTGATTGCCTTGTATCAGGCCTTGGGTTGGGGAGTGGCAACACCAAACACCACTGAGTAACTTCAAGCTTGATCGGATTGGGGGTGGTCTGTCTCGAAGATGGACCGCCCCTTTTCTATTTGTGCATCCGTCTGTTGCAGAAACTCGGATAGATTCGCAATCTTGCTTTGCATCAGCCGATCCAGCAGCTTTCCGCCAAACCACAACAAGGCGCAGCAGAAAAACGTAATCGGCAATACATACCAACGCAGCCAGACCGATGCATCCAGCAACCAGCCAAGCGCGGTAAAAATCACCACTAAAGTGCTGGCAATCCAATTATTGCGCTTGACCTTGAGCAAGAATTTCCTCAAGTCCAGGTGACCACGGTTCAGAGTCTCTAATTGCTCGTAAAGCTGATCGCGGTCTTTCTGCAGTTGCACCCAGGCAGCACGCTGCTTTGATGTCACCGCAAGGGCAGACCGGGGCTGTTCATATTCCTGATGGCTCATTATCTCTACGCTGGGGCAGCGACGTACTCTGGAAAAACGCTATTGTCGGAGGAATGAAAACGGGTAGTGTTTCTGCCTTTTTCTCTTTACCAAGCTAGCCTATGCCTATCGCTTCACTCACGCGCCTGCTCTAGCCAGTCACCGCACATCAGCATAGCCAAGACGCCTTGCTAGTTCCCCCGCAAGGACGAACCTTTCTGCCCCAGGGACAGCACTTCACTGGCATTCACAATGGCGATCGAAATATCCTCAATGGTGCTGCGTTTATTCATGGCCTGCTCACGAATCAAATCGTAGGCCTGATCCTCGGATACCTGATGGGTACGCATCAAGATCGTCTTGGCTTGCGCCACATGCCGCTGCCCCATCAGTTTGGTTTGCAGCTTGCTGATCAGACGACGTTGCTGGCGCAGTTCTTTATGATATTTGCGCGCCAGCACCACCGTGGACAACAAGCCAAAAGAGCGAATGGGCGACGGCAGGATCGCCTGAATATTCAAATCCAGCACGGCCGACACGATCGTGGGGTTTTCATAATTGACCACGGCAATAATCGTGGGCGCTTCCTCCTCGCAGACCCAATCCAGACGCAAGTGCAACAGATCAGGTTGCACGGCCAGAAACACCAGATCCGTTCCTGAAGGCAGGTTTTGCGTGGGCGGCCAGATCGTCTGGACCGAACACCCGATACGCTGCAGTTGCTGGGTCAGCAAGCGGCCATCGCTATCGTCCGGATGCATGACCACCATCGTCAATTGCCGCAGTTCCTTGAGCTGCGGCGAGGTGGCATGCGGAAAACGATTCCGCGCTCGCAAGGGCTTGTTTGCCGGCTCATCACCGTAGGAAGAGGAGTTGGCCACGCTTTATGTCTCCAAAGTATCCAGCTTGGCAGTCCAGTCACCCAAGGAATGGGTGACCAGATACGGGTCGGGCGAGACCGGGCGCGTTGCCTGGCGCACAATCGCAAATTCGCCGTCGGCATTGATGCGGCCAATCCGTGGATAAAGCCAGGTGTGGTGATTATTGGGATCGATCTTGATACGCCCCTGAGGCGCGTCCAGTTCACTGCCTAGCAGGTAGGGCAGCAAATCCCCGATCGCATCACTGGCGGACTGCCGATACGCATTGGCGAACAAATGCATCTGTGAATAGGCCGCTTCCCAACACAGATTAGGGTGGCAGTCGGCCCCAAAACGCTTGCGCAAACTGGCCAGGCAACGCGCATTGACCTCCGACTCGATGGATTGAAAATACGGTGCAGCGGTGAAGTGCCCACAGGCAATATCGGCCCCCATCTGCGCGATCTCGGCCTCGGAAGTCGTCAGACTGGCAATGGGCATGGTTTGCGGATTAAAGCCCGCATTGGCATAAGCTCGATACAGATTGGCTGTGGAGTCCCCCACCACGGTGGAGAAAATAAAGTCCGGCTGCTTCTGGCGTATGTCTTCCATGATCAGGCTGTAATCGCTCTCGCTGGCATCCAATGGCAGATAGTGTTCGCCCAGCACCTTGCTATCGGGATGCTGCATGACCAGCTCGCGCATGATGCGGTTGGACTCGTAGGGGTAGATATAGTCCGAGCCAATCATGTAGACCCGCGCGCCAAAATTGCTGGTCATGAAATGGGCCAGCTGCACACTGTTCTGATTGGGTGCAGCGCCGGTATAGATCACATTGCCCGAAAACTCGAAGCCCTCATACAAGGTGGGGTAGAACAACAGCTTGTTCCACTTCTCCACAATCGGGATCACGGCCTTGCGGCTGCTGGACATGTAGCAGCCAAAGATCACATTGACGCGGTCCTGCACAATCAGCCGCTCGGCCTGTTCAGCGTAGCAAGCGGGCCTGGAAGCCGGGTCATAGCACACCGCCACCAGCTCGCGCCCGAGCAGGCCACCGGCCTCGTTGATTTCCTCAATCGCCAGTTTGGTGCCCTGCCATTGCGACTGACCAATGGTAGAGGTCATGCCGGTTGCGGAATAAAGAACGCCGACGCGTACGGGTTCGTTGTGAGCCAAAGTCCATCTCCTGTCTAGCATGGTAGGGGCGCAGGTCGACGGACCTGCCGGTAAACACTACGAGCGAGCATCAGGTTACTCCAAAAAACTGCATTACTCTGGCTTCCCACCACGCTTGCACTCCTATGAAAACTACCAGGCATCCATCATGATCAGGGTGCCGGGCAACCAGCAGGTCAAGGCCCCGATCACGACGGTATACGCAGGCAAGATACGCAAGGACCGGCCCAGTCCCAAGGCCAGAAAAAACAGGAACCACAGGCTGGACCACAAGAGCCACATGGTGATCAAACGCGGGTCGCTGGCAGTCCCGGCAAAGGCCAACGCGCTGATGGCCACAAACAGGCAATACCAGCCAAAGCCCACTCCTTTCAGGCCATACCACTGCACCACGGCCAGATATAGATAGGTGAAGGCAAACAGCAGCCCACCGGCGACGGCAAAGTAATCCGCCATTTGCTCGCCGCGCTGCAAGCCCAGCAAATTGATGAACAGGGCCAACAGCCCCACCAGCAAGTTAAAGGGGGCCAGGTCCCGACTTTCAATACGTCCAGTCAAACCCACGCCATTCACAATCAGCACAGCCCCAATAAAGAAAAGCGCAACACCCAACATGGCATAAGCCTCCAAAACAAGGTGACGGTTCCGGCCTGGCTGGCGTCAGGATTCTCCTGGCGCTGCGTGAGCTCTGTGTATCGCGATGGCGTCTTGCCGGGAGGCATGGTCCGAATAGTTCGCGCCCTAATTACGAGGTCGGATTTATTTCAGGCAAACAAAAAGGCCCAGACCGGTTCAGGTAATGAACCGGTCTGGGCCTTTTTGCCCAACATCGGCGCTGGCAGCATTGGCAGCGGATGTCGTGTCTATTCGGAAATGTCGCAGCGATCTGAAATCGCGATCGGTGCAATTCTTACATAGCCTGCTCTATCGTCTGTACTAGCGATTACCCTAGCGGCTGACTATTGGCGTCCTAAATATATTTTGTGCTACAGTATTTCATCGATTTAACGATCTGATTCTTATTTCATGAACCGCCCCGCATCCTCTTTGCCAAGCACTCTGCCCCTGTCGCGGGCCGCGTCGCTGCGGGCGGGCTCCCCTCCATCTGTCTTGCTGTTGACTGTCGTCGCCCCAGGCGTCGTCAATCAAGCCGCAGTCGTGTCCGACGTCGTCGTCGACACACGCGTCTACAGCGTCTGCTCCTAAGACCTCTTTCTCTTTTCCTGCGCTCTTGATGCGCTTGGAATGTCTTTGCAGACAAACCTAATTTATTTAGACAGATAAAGAACATCATGATTTCTTCTTCTCGCGCCCAAGGGGGTGCTATTGCCCTGTTCGTGCTGCTTTGGGGCAGCGCGGGTATTTTCACTCGTATCGGTTTGGATCATGGCTCGGTTATGGCCATGCTGATTCTGCGTTTTGCCATTGCCCTGCCTATGGTGATTATGCTGGGGCACTTCAATGGCGGCTGGCTACCGCCCAAAGGGCAACGTCTGCTGCCGGCTATCAGCGGTTTGCTGATGATCGGGCTGTATTCGTTTTTCTATTTTGAAACTCTGGCCCAAGGGATCACGCCTGGTCTGCTGGCCACGATTCTGGGAGTACAGCCGATTCTGACTTTGGCTTTGACCGAGCGGCGTTTTTCTTTAAGCCGTGTGGCCGGTTTGGCACTATCGCTGACAGGACTGATTCTGGTGGTGTATCAAAGCCTGATTGTCAGCCGTTTGTCCGTAATGGGGCTGGTATTTGCGATTGCTGCTTTGTTGAGCATCACCATCGGGACGATTGTTCAAAAGCGTCAGCCTGTGGGGGCGTTGCAGGGGATGCCCTTGCAATACTCCTTGTCTCTGGGCTTGTTTATTCTGGTGTCCCTAGGTTTGGGACAGGAAATCCGCTGGGAGAACACGTTGGGCTTTTGGGGGCCGGTGGTATGGCTTGGCCTGGTGATTTCCGTGCTGGCCCAGTTGCTGCTGTATCGCATGATTCGCAGCGGGAATCTGGTCAATGTCACTAGCCTGTTTTATCTGGTTCCTGTGGTGACGGCGGGATTGGATTTCCTGATTCTGGGGAATACCTTGGCGGCTCGCGCAGGACTGGGACTGGTGGCTATCTTGGCGGGTCTGTGGCTGACATTACGGAAGAAGGCGGCGTAAGTCTGCTTTTTATAAGTGGGGTTTCACGGAGAGTTAAATCGGTCTTTGAATGATGAGATCGGTCTCCGTGAAGCCACCACTTGGGGCCCTCTACAGGGATTGGGCTGAGCACTTGCCGGTGCTGCGCACCGGTGCCCTTGTCAGGAGATAGCTACGGGCGCATCCTGAACTCGCCGGGTACTTGGTCCCCCGGACCAAGTACAAGCGTCCGGCTCAAACAGCAGGATGCTTGAACCCCTACGCTATCTCCTGACCGCGGCAAGTACTCTGATCCGCCCAATCCCTGTAGAGGGACCCAAGTGGTTCACAGTGATGCAACTCCACGATTCAAGCTGGTTTGCTTCCAAGATCTAGATGCCCAAAGACAGATTTCAATGCCTGGTCTCTATTTTTAAGCGCAACCCTCAAAGCCCCCCCTCTAAAAGCCCCTGACTTACGTGTTCTCGCTACATACAAATAGATGCCAGTCATTAACGTGTGAGTACTGCAAGCATGCTGATCATCATTGATGATTACTTTTGGGCTTTTTCAACTGGCCTCACTGTGCTCAATCGCAGTGGCCCTTCAATCCATCTCAACAACTTGGCCGACAACAAGCCCTAAGCCCACCAAGCGCCAAGCCAAGGAACACTAAAAAGCCCCCTGTCTCCTATACAACCAGCACTTTCTCCCGCCACTAATCGGTTTTTTTTTATTTCTCCGTTGTGAGCCGCTTGGGGGCCGGGTCCAGGGGGGTGGGCGATTCAGACTGCTTGCCGCAGGCGATGTCTTGATACGGGATGCAAGCACTCTGCTGTTTGAGCCCGACGCTTGTGGTTTGTCCGGTGGACAAACCACCGGGCGAGTTCAGAGTGCGCCCGTATCAAGACATCGACAAGGGCACCGATGCGCAGCATCGGCAAGTAGTCAAGCCCCCCCCTGGACCCGGCCCCCAAGCGGCGTCCCCACAGAGACACCAAACAAAAAAAACCGACATCTCCAACCCTGGGGTCGGGCGAGATATCGGTTCAAAAGCCGGGGGCCTGTTCCCGGCGTGCTACCGTTTCAAAACGTGCTTCTAATTATTAATTCCAGAAGAGCCAATCCCAGCCACCTCACTGCGCCGCAATCCAGTCCTGCAATTCCTTCTCCCCTTGCCAGGGTTGGCTTCGATCAGCACTAGCCGCACGCGCCTCGGCAACCAGTTCGGGAGTGACCGCCTCAGCCTCATTCCCCCACTCATGGCGAATGAAATTAAACACGGCAGCTAGCTCCGCATCACTGAACTGCTCCGCAAAAGCAGGCATCGCGCCCTGATATTGCTGCCCTTTCACCGTGATAGGCCCGTTAATGCCATGCAGCACCAACTGAGCTAACACTTTGGGTTCGCCCTTCACCCATTCAGAGTCAGCCAAAGGCGGAAACACCCCCGGCAAACCTTGCCCGCTTGCCTGGTGGCAAGCCACACAGGCATTGGCATATAGCTGCTTGCCATCCGCAGACGCACTGCCAGGGGCAGGAGCCAGAACCGCCAAAGGACGCTGATCCCCCAAACGCGGCGAGCTGTTGGGCTGAGCCGAGACGATGTAATACACCGCCCAGGCCAGCAAGGCCAAAATCACCAGAATCACCACTCGCGGAACCGGGTTGTATTGCTCGTGAGGATCCGCATTTTCGCTTTGACGACTTTGCACAGGGCGACTCATTCCTCACCTCCCACTGCATCCGCACTCAAGATCGGATACACATGCTTGAGCGACTGCAAATACACCACCAGATCCAAAGCCTCCGGACGGGCCACCACAACCTTGCCCTCCGGTGCCACACCCGGCGGCAAGCTCACGACGCGCTCATCGGGCTGCACCTGATCCGGGTTCTTGGCTTCAAACAGGAAACGATAGGGAGGCATATTGCTACCCGGTGAATAAGCGCGCGGATCGTACAAGTGCCCCAAATGCCAATCCTGACTAGGCTGACGCACACCAATATTGAACAGATCCGGCCCGGTGCGCATGGTGCCCAGCAAAGGCGGATCGTCGTAGTGATAATCCCCCGCGACCGAAGCACGCCCCCAGCCACGGCTGGCATCCGCCACACCTGCGCCCGTTGTACTGGGCTGCTGAGTGTGGCAGGTGATGCAGCCATTACCCCGATACACCGCCCGTCCCCGTACTTCCTGACTGGTATAGGGCGACAAACCTTCCGGGGCTGGCTCGTCTTTCAACTGCAAAAAGGGCACCACAATCATGGCGGCCGTTGCCAAGGACAAGGTCACCATGGACCCGATAATCAACTTCAGTTCGTTTTCCATGTCCTTAAACCTCCAGCTCAGCGGTACGGCGCACTGCAGCCGAGCGGGACTCGGTCAAGGCAAACGCACCCGACTTCACAATCATCAGCAATACGTGCAGGGCAAAGACCAGATGGCCCAGCGTCATCATGGCGCCGCCAATGGAACGGCCTTGCAACCAGGGCATGGTGACTGCCACCGACTCCATAAAGCCACGGGCGGGATCCAGCAAGGCCAAACCTTGCAGCACGCCACCAATGCTGAGCGTGATCATGTACACGGCAAAGCCAGCCACCACCAGCCAGAAGTGCCAGAAGATCAAGGCAGGACGGGGCCAGGCCGTGTTCAGAATGCGAGGCAAGGCAAAGTACACTCCGCCGAAAATCACCATGGTCACAAAGCCGTACATACCCAGATGAGCATGAGCCACCGTGAAGTGCGTGAAATGTGTAATGGAATTCAGCGAACGCAAGGCTTCAGCAGAACCTTGCAGCGACGCAACGGTGTACATCATGGCGCCAAAGACGATGAAACGCAGAACGGGCGAGTGACGCAGCGCACTGAAATGCCCCTTCAACGTCAAATGCTGGTTAGCCGAGAAAGCCAACACCGGGATCACCATCATCACGCTTTGCACGATGGACAAGGTAATCAGCCATTCAGGGATAGGACCACCAATCAGATGGTGCGCACCCACCTGTCCGTAGAAGAAGGCCAAGGTCCAGAAACCCAGTAGCGACAAGTTGTAGGAGCGCACAGGGCGTCCAATGACTTTGGGCAGGAAGTAGTAAATAGCGGCAATCGACATGGGGGTATAGAACAGGCCCAGCACGTTATGCCCGAACCACCAGTTCATGGTGGCTTGCTCCACCCCGAAGTGCACGCCAGGAACCTTGGCGACCAGATACAGGATGGGGAACCAGAACAGCGCCGCGCCGATGTACCACACCGACACGTACAAGTGCTTGACCTTGCGTTGCGAGAGCATCAAGGCCAGCGGCATGCCAATCATCATGCCGCCAAAGGCAAACAGCACACCGATTTGCCAGGGGATTTCCAGCCACTCCAGGCCCGCATTCAAGCCTATGGCCAAAGCACCAATCCCCGCCACCAGCGCAGCATTCCAGACCAGACCGCCTACCATCACCAAACGGCCACCCAGCAAAGGGGTTTGCAGCAAGCGCGGCAACATCCAGATCGTTAGCCCCAACAAGCCCATGGGTGCCCAGCCATATGCCACGCCGTTCAGGTGAATCGTGCGCAGACGGCCAAAGCTCAACCAGGAAACGTCACCCAGAAACTCGGGCCAGTGCAGTTTCAAGGAGCTGATCAAACCCGCAAACGAGGCCACCACCAGCCAGACCACCGCACAGACAATCAGCAAAAACGCAGGCATGGAACTGGAACGATCGGCCTGTTCACGCGCCGCCATTTCAAGCGCGCTGGTTTGCTGACCATGGTTCTCTGCAATATGGTCGGCCGCCGCCAGGCTTAGCGCCTGCCGTTGGGCAGCATCAGCCGAGGGTTCTTCGGGCTGGCCGATTTCGCCCTTGTGAAAAATAGTGCGCGCACCACTGACGTCAGCATCGAACAGGCCCTTGCGCAAGGACCAGATAAAGGCAAAAAGCCCGGCAATCGACAGGATGAATGCGGCAAGCAAAAGCGCCGTCGGGTTCATGGTATTCCTCTGATTAGATAGGCCCGCAACCCACACGGGCACGGACGAAAACACCCGGCAAGGCTACCTGTCGGTACAGAGCATTCCAAGAATCAGTTAAAGCTTAAAAAACCCTATCAGTTGGCTTGAAAGCCGCGTAAATCGCGACTTGCTTGTGCTTGAAGACATACCCATCAGATAATAAAAAAACCACATTTATCGAAATTACCATATCAGATGGAGCACAGAAGGACATGAAACTGTACGAGACGCTGGCCAAGGAACTGGCCCAGGCCATTCTTGACGGCACAGTTGCCGCAGGCGAGCGCATGCCCTCTGTGCGTCAATTGATGGATAAGCACAAGATCAGTGCCTCGACGATTTTCCAGGCCTATTACCGCCTGGAAGCACAAGGCTTGATCAAGGCGCGCCCTCGTTCGGGCTACTACGTCTGCTCCAGCCTGGCGCCTCATACCTTGGAGGCGGACACGGCCTCCCAGCCACCGCTGCAAGCGACCAGCGTCAACAATAGCGACCTGATCATGGCGATCCTGCAATCCAGTTCAGAGCGCTCCGTAGCGCCTTTAGGCTCCGCTTTCCCCAGCCCTCTGCTCTTTCCCCTGGAACGCTTGGGCCGCTTCTTGTCTGCCAGTCTGAAACAGCAAGATCCCTGGGCCAGCGTGGACGATCTGACCCAAGGCCACGCTCCCCTGCGTCGCCAGATTGCCTTGCGCTATCTGGCTCAAGGCATGGCCATCAATGCCAACGATATTGTGATTACCAACGGAGCTCTGGAAGCGCTGAACCTATGTCTTGCAGCAGTAACTCAACCGGGTGACATTGTGCTGGTGGAATCGCCCACCTTTTATGCCGCGCTGCAATCGCTGGAACGCATGAAACTGCAAGCACTGGAAGTGCCCACCCACCCGCGTGAGGGCATTGATCTGGAAGCACTGGAACACGCGATCAAGCATCACGCCCCCAAAGCCTGCTGGCTGATGACCAACTTCCAGAACCCGCTGGGCAGCCTGATGCCCGATGCGAAAAAAGCCCAATTGGTCGAGCTGCTGGCCCGCTATGAAATCCCCTTGATCGAGGACGATGTTTACGGCGAACTGTACTTCGACACGGAGCGCCCCCGCCCCGCCAAAGCCTTTGACCGCCAGGGACTGGTAATGCACTGCTCCTCTTTTTCCAAAACCCTGGCACCCGGCTATCGCATCGGCTGGGCTGTGCCGGGACGCTATATACGTGAAGTCGCCCAAGCCAAACTGACCACTACCCTGACGTCCCCCGTGCCCACCCAATTGGCACTGGCCAGCTACCTGGAAAAAGGTGCGTACGAGCAACACCTGCGCCGTTTACGCACTCAACTAAAAAGCCAGTATGCGCAGTTCTCCAAAGCCTTGGGACGCTACTTCCCCGCAGGGACTCGGGCCACCCGCCCCGAGGGCGGCTACTTCCTGTGGGTGGAGCTGGAAAAAAGTGTGCAGACCCTGGAACTGCATCGCCAGGCCCTGTCACAAGGCATCAGTCTGGCACCAGGCTCCATCTTTTCAACTACCCGGAATTACAGTCATTGCCTGCGTCTTAACTTTGGCCACCCGTGGACAGAACACAGCGATCACGCGCTGGAAATACTGGGTAATTTATGCCGACCATTGCCACTTAAAAAGTCATGAAACGTAGGGCCTGAAGATAGAAAATAAGAATAGGCAAGTCATTGAATAACAAACGAAAAGACAGCATGATGGTTCAGTTACATAACGCAACAACACTGTCTATTCAGGAGTTTTTGATGGCCCATACCTTACGTAGCAAGCTGATCGGTGTCTGGCAATTAGTGTCCTTTGATTTTGTCCCGGAAGACGGCTCGCCCAATTACCCGGGGTTTGGGCCAAATCCCATTGGGCAATTGACGTACACAGAAACAGGTTATGTGACAGCGCAACTAGGTAGCAAAGACAGAACGGAGCAAGACAGCAGCCAAACGCTACTAGACAAATACTTGGCCTACGCAGGAACATTTGAGGTCGATGAAACCTCTCAGTGTGTTACCCACTTTGTAGATATGTCCCTATCTCCCAATTGGCTCGGTATTCCCCAACCGCGGTTGGCACGTCTTACCCAGGATGAGCTCGAACTGACGACAGGCACGCCCATCACCGTCGCAGGCAAGCTGGGCACAGGCACCCTTCTGTGGCATCGTGCCAAGCCTGTCTGACCGCTTGGGGACACCAGCCCACGGCCAGCTTATGCTGGCCGTTTCAGTTCTGAACAGCCTTATCCAGCAGGCCCAGAAAATAATCCACAATGGCGTGCGCCCGCCTGTCCTTGCGCATGGCCAAGGACAAGGGGATCGTGAATTGACGCTGCTGCGGGTCTACCGCAATCATCTGGCCTTTTTCTACCCAGCGAGCCGCCACGTGCTCGGGCAAGAAACCGATGTACTCCCCCGTCAAAATCAAAAAGGCGATCCCTTCCCGGTCACTGGCCGTGGCAACACAATTCAGATCCTGATGTTGTCCGATCGCCTCCGGGCTCATGCGATAAGCAGGCGCAATGGCCGCAGCCCGGCGCAAGGCTTCCTGAGACACTGTCCCTTCTTGCACCGTGGCAAACAAAGGATGTTCGCAGGAGCAATAGAGAAAATAAGGTTCGGCATAAAGAGTGCGATACTCCAGCCCGCTCAAGGCATTGGTTTCAGGCAGCACGCCCATGTGCAAGCGACCATCCAGTAAACCACGCTCAATCTCACCCGGCGTACTCATGCTGATATGGACACGCACCGCCTCACTGTTTTTCCGCAAGGCACGCAAGGCCGAGGTGATGTGCATATGAGGCTGCGAGATCAGGCTATTCATCAAGCCTATATTCAAGTCCCCCCGCAAACTGGAATGCAGCTGGTTCACCTCACTGCGGAAATTCTCCACCGCAGCCATCAAGGTTTCACTGGCCCGCAAGACCTGTCGCCCTTCTTCCGTCAAGGCAAAACCCGCCCGGCCACGCTGACACAGCCGGATTCCACCCAAACGTTTTTCCAGATCGCTCATATGCAAGCTGATGGCCGAACGTGTAATGCCCAGCACGCCTTCCGCAGCCGAAAAGCTGCCCACTTGCGCTACCGTTCTGAACACACGCAGCAGACGCAAATCAAAATCGGAAACCTGCAAGAGTCCTTTGAGTTGCATATAGGTGAGTAAAACAATAAGTGAAGTTGAATAAAAACGTATTTTACTCAACAACTTAGCTGCCTACACTGGGGGTATTCACCGCCTTGAGGAGACCACCATGAACTCACCCTACTTTGCGCCACAGCAGATTGCCAGTGAACTCAATCTCCAGTCCCACTGGATGCCCTTTACCGCGAACCGACACTTCCAGCAGGATCCGCGTCTGGTCGTCAAAGCCGAAGGCAACTGGCTGTACGATCAGGATGGCCGCCAGATTTTTGACAGCCTGTCCGGGCTTTGGACTTGCGGTGCCGGGCATGCTCGCCATGAAATCCAGGCCGCCGTGCATCGTCAACTCGGGCAACTGGACTACTCTCCCGCCTTTCAGTTTGGGCACCCCACCG
Organism: Alcaligenes phenolicus; assembly: GCF_032063905.1. Taxonomy (NCBI): domain Bacteria; kingdom Pseudomonadati; phylum Pseudomonadota; class Betaproteobacteria; order Burkholderiales; family Alcaligenaceae; genus Alcaligenes; species Alcaligenes phenolicus. The sequence goes on along the minus strand of NZ_DAMBOE010000001.1, from coordinate 67,030 downwards.
CGTTTCAACTAGCCGACAAACTGACGCAATACACCCCCGAGGGTCTGGATCACGTTTTCTTTACCAACTCCGGCTCTGAATGTACCGACACGGTCGTCAAGATGGTGCGGGCCTACTGGCGCATCAAAGGCCAGGCGACCAAGACTCGTTTGATTGGTCGTGCTCGTGGCTACCACGGCGTGAACGTGGCTGGCACCAGCCTGGGAGGCATAGGCGGTAACCGCAAAATGTTCGGCCAACTGATGGATGCCGACCACCTGCCCCACGTACTGCAAGCAGACTGCGCCTTCACGCGCGGCCAGCCCGAAACTGGGGGGCTTACCTTGGCCGACGAACTGCTGAAACTGATCGAATTGCACGACGCCAGCACCATCGCCGCCGTTTTTGTCGAACCCGTCTCCGGATCGGCAGGCGTACTGGTGCCACCTACCGGCTACCTGCAACGCCTGCGCCAGATTTGCGACCAACACAACATTCTGCTGGTCTTTGATGAAGTCATCACCGGCCTGGGCCGCCTGGGAACCTATACCGGAGCCGAATACTTTGGCGTGACCCCCGACATCATGACCATGGCCAAGCAGTTGACCAACGGTGCCATCCCCATGGGCGCGGTCGTTGCCAGCAAGGAAATCTACCAAACCTTCATGGGCCAGGACTTGCCACTGCACGCTGTGGAATTCAGCCACGGGCACACCTACTCTGCCCACCCCGTCGCCTGCGCCGCTGGACTGGCTGCCCTGGAGTTGCTGGAACAGGGCAATCTGCTGCAACGCTCCGCTGAACTGGCTCCGCATTTTGAACAAGCCCTGCACCAGCTGCGCGACAGCCCGAATGTCATCGACATCCGCAACTGCGGCCTGGCAGGTGCCATCCAGCTCGCCCCACGTAATGGTGACCCCGCCATCCGCCCCTTTGAAGCGGGACTGCAACTTTGGAAACAGGGCTTTTACGTACGCTTTGGTGGCGATACTTTACAGTTTGGCCCGACATTCACCAGTACACCGGCACAACTGGATTCTCTGTTCGATGCAGTAGGCAGTGCCTTACGACAAGTTTCCTAACCGTACAGGCTCCTGATGACAAAAAGGCCACTCGCAACAAAAGCGTGTGGCCTTTTTGTCAGCGATGCGAATTCCGGCGTTAGATACGTCACAAGCCGGGCGTCACCACTGCAACACCAACACCACCCTCCAACACTTTAGCAGCATGCAAACACAGATCTTCGCGATAGCGACCAGAAACAATCTGCACGCCACCACATAAATGCCCCGCAACCTTTACGGGTGCACTCAAGGCAGGAAATCCCAGTACCGCCAAGGCTAATAAAGGACTTTGCGCATGCAAAATCTTCTCCATTTGCTGAACCGACTGCTGATCCAACCCTATATCAAAAGGCCGCTGCCAGGATACCGGCATCAACAGCACATCGAACGAGGACAGCAACAGAGCCCACTCGCGCATGATTGCTGTACGCCGACCCAATGCCTGCTGATGAGCTTGCCAATCAAGCGCTGGTGTCAAGGACATCATGGACGTTACCGCATGACGGATCGCAGCATCTCCATACGACTGAATCGCCGCCAACATGCCATCTTTAGCCTCATTCATTAATAAAGAACGCCAAAGCAATGCTGCTTCAGCCAGGGACGGCAACTCGATACTCTGAACATCATGCCCCGCCTCACGAAACGTTTGGCTGGCCGTCTGCAACGACTCACTCACCAAGCAATCAGGCTGGGCATACACATCCTGGCTAATCAAGCCAATTTTCAAACGAGGTGGCAAAGGGGGATTACGAAGACGGGCAGGCAGACATAAAGGATCCCGGGGATCGCCCACCGCCATCACGTCAAACGCCAGCGCCAAATCGTCTACTGACCGTGCCAGAGGGCCTTGCACCGACATCATTTGAGACATGGGCAGTCGCTCCCCTTTGGCGGTGCCGTTAAAAACTGGGACAACGCCGGGGGTGGGTCGCAACCCGTATACTCCGCAAGCATAAGCTGGATAGCGAATGGATCCCCCTGCATCCGTACCGTGGGCAACAGGTCCCATACCCGTGGCTACTGCAACGGCCGCACCCCCACTGGACCCCCCCGGTGTCACAGATGCATCCAGCGGGTTGACAGTACGCCCATGTAGCTCATTATCGGTGAACCACCGCCAGGAAAAAGCCGGCGTATTGGTTCGGCCAAGCAGGATAGCCCCTTCACGCCTAAGGTTAGCCACTACCGCACTATCATGATCCGCCAAGCGCTGCGCAAAGGCCGTGACCCCATCGGTGGTAGCCTTTCCCTGCTGATCCGTGTTCACTTTGATCGTCACGGGTACGCCATGCAAACGCCCCAAGGGTCGGCCCTCAGCCATATGACGATCCGCGTCAAGCGCCATTTCCAATGCTTGCTCACGATTCTGGTCAACAATCGCATTGACCGCCGGATTAACCCGCTCAACACGCTCAAGCACTTGCTCTGTAACTTCTACACACGACACGCGCCTGGCTTCAATTGCCTGGCGCAGTTGAACCGCTGTGCACTCCCACAATGCCTGCCTCATAACTCCTCCTTTAAAACGGACCACCCTGCTTAACGAAAGATTTAAAAAGTCGAAGCACCCGAAATTTGAATAATGTCACGCCATTGAGGCAGCTCACGCTCAATGCGTTGGTGAAAAGCCTCTGGCGTTGAGGGCATAACCTCAACCGCCAAGGTCTCATTCGTACGAATCACTTCCGGATCCTGCAAGGCTTGATGTACAGACTGATTGAGCTTGGCAATAATTTCCGGAGCAGTTCCCGCTGGAGCAATCAGCCCCCCCCAGGCCACAAAATCCGCAACATCAACGCCAGACTCCAGCAAGGTAGGCACCTGCGGTAGCGCTTGCGCACGCACCGCACTGGTTACAGCCACAACGTTGACTTTGCCATCCCGTATATAAGGCAGAGCCAAAGCCATATTCTCAAACATGATGTCGATATCGCCTCCCACCAAATTAGACAGACCGTCCAGTCCGTTCTTGTAGGGCACATGAACCATTTTCACTCCGGCCTTCTGTTGCATCATCATTCCCGACAGATGGCCGGTAGATCCTATTCCCGCAGAGCCCATCAATAACTTCTCAGGATTCTGACGGGCATAATCCAACAATTCCTGAACCGTGCTGAAAGGCAGATCCTTGCGCACCATCAGCGCATTTGCATTACCGATGGCCAAACTGATCGGGGCGAAATCCTTAACAGGGTTATAAGGAAGATCAGGGTACAAGCCAGCATTGATAGCCAAGGACACGACATTGCCGAACCCCAGGGTATAGCCATCCGGTTTAGAGCGCATCAAAGCCTGCATACCAATAATGCCACTGGCTCCAGGGCGGTTCTCAATCACGATAGACGCGCCCAGATTCCTGGCCATGGAAGCGGCCAACGGACGCATCGCCACATCAGGCGCAGAGCCGGGCGCATACGGCACAATAATTTTGATCGGTGCTGCCGGCCATTGGGCCCAGGATGTCGCTGTCCCAGCAAACAGAACAAGACTCACGACGGCTTTCAACAGGCCGTGCACTGTGGTCCTGCAAGCGCGACCGGTACGCGACGTGAACGGATTGTGCATATTTATCTCCTGATCTGGCGGGTGTCAGGCACCCTGCTCGTTGGGCTAATGAAAGACCATTCTATTGAGGCAATCAGAAAACCATAAGACTATAATTTCTTGTTGATGAACACTAAAAGTTGTCACGACAACTCCATGAAAACCCACCATATCCGCTCGTGGTTGGCCTTGGTTGAAGCTGGCACCATCCGATCAGCGGCCAAAGCGCTACATCTGAGTCAGGCAGCCGTTACCAAAGCCATCAAGGAACTGGAGGCCGACCTGGGCGCGGCTCTCATTATTCGCAGCACTAAAGGGATCGTGCTGACCAAGCAGGGAGAAGCGCTCACCACGCGACTGCGTCTGGTTCAACGTCAAATGCAGTTGGCTCGGGAAGACATCATTCGTCTGCAAGGTGGAGATCAGGTATCAATTGCCATTGGAGTTACGCCCATGGTCACCATGACCACACTTGCTCCGGTACTTCAAAGATTCAGAAACACGATGCCACGGGCGTCAATTAGCGTATTTGAAGGCTTGGCACCCGCTGTCGAGCCGGCCGTACGCTGTGGTGAAATCGACTTTGCCCTAGTTTTGCTTGACCCGAACCATGTTTCGTCGGACATGTTGTTCGAGCCCTTAAGTCAACTGTCCTACATCATCATCGGGCGCAAAGACCATCCCTTGAAAAACGCCCATCATTGGGATCAGATCCGAGATCAGGAATGGTTAATGAATCTGTCTGTAGGTTCGCATAATCAGCGCTTTCTGGAGGCTCTGGATGCACACGGCTTGCCCCGACCCAACAAAATTATTCGCTCCGACGCTTTTGGAGTGATGTGGAATCTCCTCTTGCGCAGCGATGCCCTGATTGCCTGCCCCGCTTCCATGTTGCAAACCAGCTACGCCCCGGACTTTGAACATATCGATGTCCCCTTGCCCATGCCTTGTTCTTACCTAGGGATTTTAAGCAGCTCCCATACACCGCTATCACTCGCAGCGGAAACTTTGGCTCTCTTATTTCGAGAAGAAAACGCCCGACAGCCTTAAAGGTGTCGGCCACCCATACAGCAAAAGCGCCATAATACAAACTTTGCCCCGCAAGAATCATCAAGCGCCATGAGTCCATCCATACCCCTTGCATTTTCTCAGGCCCCTGTAGGCCTGTTTGACTCGGGGGTGGGCGGCTTGTCCATTTGGCGTGCCTTGCGTCAATCCCTGCCCAACGAAAATTTACTATATCTGGCCGACTCGCGATGCGCCCCGTACGGTGACCGATCCCCCGAATGGATCGTGGACCGCACCCAGCGCATGGCGCAAATTTTGGTGGACCAAGGCTGCAAGGCACTAGTCATCGCCTGCAACACCGCCACTCTGGTCGCAGCCTCAACACTGCGAGCTCGACTGGCCATGCCCATCATCGCCATAGAACCAGCTATCAAACCCGCCGCGGCCTTGACCCGTAGCCGCATCGTCGCCCTGATGGCCACTAGTCGCACCCTGGACAGCAGCGGACTGCGAAACCTGATAGACCGCTACGCCAGCGATATAGAAGTCGTTCGCATCCCCTGCCCCGGCCTTGCCGACCGAGTCGAAGCCCTGCAACTGTCCGGCCCCGACATTGAAGCCGAACTACGCGAAAGGCTGGCACCCGCCCTGCAGAGTCAGGCCGATACCCTCGTACTAGGCTGCACACACTACCCATTCCTACGCCCCGCTATCGAAGCCATCTGCGGTTCGCGCTTCCATATCCTGGAACCCTCCTTTGCCGTCGCTGCCCAAGTGCACCGCCGCCTGGCTCAGGCCAACTGCCTGAACACACAAGCCCAAGCAGGTAACAACGCCTTCATCAGCAGCGCGCCGATAGACCAAGCTCGAGAAGTCATCCGAGTCCTGACAGGGCTGGCCGAACCTACCATGCTGGCATTCCCGACACACTCGCTAAACCCACTGTAAAACCCACTCGCTCACCACCTCCGCGTGATTCCATACACGAACTGACGTGGTGACTTTTACCCCCTCAGGGCATTTTTAAACGTCGCCCCAAACAGTAAGCCATAGCCATCGCGTCAAAAAACAGCAATCCTCAAAAGCCAAGAACCCAGACCTCACTCTTCAAACGGTGAAGAGCTGCTCGGGGTGCTGGCACAAATCAAATCCATCACCTACCTTAAATTCGCTACTTAAAATAAAAAAAAACCTAAACTCCAGCCAAACCACGCCACCGTAACAAACCATCCATCAAGCCGCCATATGCCTGCCAAGCCGCAGCCAGACAGCCCTTGAGCCCCCCCTGCTCCCACCCCCGCCCGTCCCTTCACATAAAACACAATCCAATCATCGGCGGATTTGCTGATCCGTTCACAGGGCAGTCATACGCCCTTCCTACACTGCCCGCAGTCCTGATCCGATGCCGACTGGGCAGCCCACCCCCACGCACAGTCTGGCCTCTCTTTTCACTTTTCTACACGAGTGGCTGTATGACCTTCTCTCCCCGTCTTCCCAAGTCCCCGGCATTGCAGCGCATGCAGCAAGCCGGGCTTACTCTGTCCATGGCCCTGCTGCTAAGCGCTTGTAGTGGTGGCTCCGGCGGTAATGATGGCTCCACCAGTCCTGGCGTGGACCCGGAACCCCCTACCGTTGAACCCGGCGACAAACCCCAGGCCCTGGGTGGCAAAAAAGCACTGATCGTCACCATCGACGGTTTGAGCTACGAAGCCTTGTTGCAAGCCCGCCAGGCCGGCCAGCACCCCGCCCTGAAATCGCTGACCATCGCCCCCGCACAAACCGGCGGCTATGTCGGCACCAGCAGCGAACAGCGCACCCTGCCCGTCCCTGGCTGGGCCTCCCTGATCACCGGCGTTTGGGCAGACCAGCACGGCCTGCGTGGCGTAGGCACTGCCGCTCCCACACTGAGCGCCCCCACCCTGCTAGCCCTGGCTGACAAGCAGCCCCAGGCCGCCATGGCCCTGAGCGCCGCCGACTACCGCAAACTGCTGGGTGAAGACCTGCAGGCCGGACGCATCATCGAAGCAGCCAACTGTACCGACTCCGACAGCTGTGTCAGCGAGCAAACCGAAAAATACCTGCAGCAAGGCAAATCCCTGATTCTTGCCCAAATCCAGGCTCCCGCCCGTGCCGCATCCCAGGGTGGCCTGGGTGGCCAGGCCTACCAGCAAGCCGTGCAAGCCTCGCTGGCCTCCCTGGACAAACTGTTTGCCCTGATCGAAAAACGCAAGCAGGCAGACGCGTCGGAAGACTGGTTGGTCATCCTGACCACCAGCTATGGTCTGGACGAATTTGGCGGCACCACCGGCTCGCAATTCAACCGCAACAAGACCAGCTTCATCGCCACCAACAAGACATTGGCCTCCTTGCCAGCGGCTGACAGCGCCGTTACCAGCTCCACAGACATGAACACCCTGGCGGCTGTCATCGACATTGCCCCCACCGTGCTGTCCCACCTGGGCATCCAAAGCGAACAGTACCGCTTCCGTGGCTCACCACTGCAAGCTGAAACTCGTGTGCGCAACGTGTCCTTCAGCAAACCCGCCGACAAGAACATGGTGGACCTGAAATGGGTACTGGATGGTGACGCCTCGCAGGAAATCCAGGTCATGCGCGACGGCAAGCTGATCGCTACCCTGCCTGCCGGCACAAGCCAGTACTCCGACCCATTGCCAGTATCGGAAAATGCCCAGACTTACTCGCTGATCTACTCGATAAGCTCAGGCAAGGCCGCATCTACCATCAAGGCTGAAGTCGGGTACCAACCCCCTCCCAAGCTGGCCGACACGCTGAAAAATGGGTTGCGCAGCTACTACACCTTCAGCTCACAACCTTTTACCGATGCTAAGGGCGGGAGCAGCCTGCAAACATCCAGCCCTAGCGTCCCGAGCGGTGAACTCATTGCTGCAGACTTCCTGGATCCCTCCCAGCCTAAAGGGGGCTTGCGCCTGGTCGGTAGCAAAGCCGATGCCAATGGAAACCGTGGTTATCGCCTGTCCTTGAGCCGCGAGTTGCTAGGCACAGGTGGTGCGCAAAAACTGACCATCGGTTTCTGGTTCCGGACCCCTGACAACTGTCACGGTTATGGCGCTTCCATCATGGCCAACAAGAACTACGACTCCGGTAACAACCCCGGTTTTGCACTGGGCCTGTTCAACGCCAATGGTTGTGACGTCCGCTTTAACACCGGTTATGGGGGCGGTCGCAATGAAAGTCAGGGTTACAACGTTACACCCGACCAATGGGCCTACATAGCCGTCGTGATTGACAAGTCCAAAGGCATCATGCGTGGGCACGTATTCGATACCAAAAAGGGGGCGCAGTTCGGTTCCGTTGCCTTGGAGGCCCGCACAATCGCCGCATTGGGCGGAACCGGCACCAGCGAACTGGGGCTGAACGAAGACGTTACCGGCCAGTACTACAAACGCTGGGGTCGCAGCGACATCAATATGGACTTTGGCGAACTGGCCATCTGGGATCGTGACCTGAGCACGGACGAGCTGACCAGTATTTACGAATCGCGCAAACCCTTGTCCAGCCTCCAACCCTGATAGCACAACCAAGGAATTCTCATGACTCCAACGAGCACCTCATTCACTTTCGAGCGCATGAAACGCGCATCCGTGCTGCTGATGTTCTGCGGCCTGCTGGCTGCTTGCGGCGGCGGTAACGACACAGGCAACTCGAACAGCTCCGGCTCTACCGAAGAACCTGCTGAGCCGGGCAAACCTAACCCAGAACCTGCGCCGCAACTCAAATGCGCCCCTTGATTGATTAAGAGATTAAGCACAATGACTTCACGCCGCACATTCCTACGCAACATGACCGGTGCCAGCCTGGCAGCCGGCTCCCTGGCCGCCTTTCCTCCCAGTATCCGCAAAGCGTTGGCCATCCCCGCCAACAACAAGACGGGCACCATCAAGGATGTAGAACACATTGTGGTTCTGATGCAAGAGAACCGCTCCTTTGACCACTACTTCGGCACCCTGAAAGGCGTGCGTGGATTTGGAGACCGTTTCACAATCCCAATGCCCAATGGGCGCAACGTCTGGCAGCAAAATGTCAGCTCGACCGAAACCGTGATGCCTTATCATCTGGACGCCACCAAAGGCAATGCCCAGCGCGTTAACGGCACACCGCACTCCTGGTCGGACGGCCAGCTTGCCTGGGACCACGGCCGCATGGACTTCTGGCCCAAGCACAAGAACCGTCACTCCATGGGCTACTACCGCGAAGCCGAATTGCCTTTCCAATTCGCGATGGCTAACGCCTTCACCATCTGCGATGCCTACCACTGCTCCATGCACACCGGCACGAACTCCAACCGCATGTTCCTATGGACCGGCACAAACGGTCCGACCGGCACCGGTGAGTGTACCGTCAACAATGCGTGGGACAGCCTGTGGCCCTCGATCTTTGGCGGCTACACCTGGAAAACTTATCCCGAACGCCTGGAAGAAGCCGGTATCAGTTGGAAGGTGTACCAGAACCTGCCTGACAACTTCACCGATAACCCCTTGGCTGGCTTTATCCAGTACCGACTTGCCGCTGAAAAATCGGGCAAACCCACCAATGCCCCGTACGAACCATCTGACGACGTCGGCAATCCTCTATTCAAGGGCATTGCCAACACCATGCCCGACGGCGGATTTCTGGAACAAATCCGCAAGGATGTCGAGTCCGGCACCTTGCCACAAATTTCCTGGGTGGTGGCCCCAGCCAACTACTCTGAGCATCCTGGCCCTTCAAGCCCCGTGCAAGGCGCTTGGTACACCCAAGAACTGCTTGATGCGCTGACGGCCAATCCCGAGGTCTGGAGCAAGACCGTATTGCTGGTCAACTTTGACGAGAACGATGGCTTCTTTGACCACATTCCCTCTCCTTCAGCCCCGTCGATCGATCCTGTCACTGGCAAACCGGCTGGCAAGACCTCGCTGAGTGAAGAAGAAATCGCGTTTGAGTACTACAACTACCCCAGTCCCAAAGGTCTGGCCGGCCAGCCTCCACGCGATGGCAAAGTATTCGGCCCCGGCGTGCGCGTGCCCATGTATGTGATCTCCCCCTGGAGCCGTGGCGGCTGGGTGAACTCGCAAGTGTTTGATCACACATCCGTCATCCGCTTCATGGAAGAGCGCTTCGGTGTGATGGAGCCCAATATCAGCCCCTACCGCCGTGCCGTGTGTGGTGACCTGACCACGGCCTTCAACTTTGCCAGCCCGAACGACGAGCCACTGCCTACCTTGAACGGCCGTCGCAACCGTCAAGAGGCTGATGCCATTCGCAACGCTCAGGAACGTCTGGCTCAAGTGCCTCAGCCCGTGGACAACCAGCGCATTCCCGTGCAGCAAACCGGCGTACGCCCATCGCGTGCCCTGCCTTACGAACTGCACGTCAGCGCCCGTTGTGACAGCGAAAAAGGGGTACAACTGCTGTTCTCCAACACAGGTAAAGCCGCCGCTGTTTTCCACGTCTATGACAAGCTGAACCTGGACCGTATCCCTCGCCGCTACATGGTCGCTCCCGACCAGATTCTGGACGATGTCTGGGACGTGCAGGCGAACAATCTGGGCCACTACGACCTGTGGGTTCTGGGTCCGAATGGTTTCCACCGCCACTTCCGTGGTGATGTCAGCGTATTGAGCCAGCCCGACACCGCCCGTCCAGAAATCCGCGTTTGTTACGAAGTGACCAAAGGTGATGTTTATCTGGAAATGATGAACGGTGGCCAGTCGGCCTGTACCTTCACCATCCAGTCCATGGCTTACCGTGAGGACGGCCCATGGGAAGTGACCGTGGAACCGGGCAAGCAAGCCAAGCAATCCTGGGTTCTGAAATCCAGCGGTCACTGGTACGACTTTGTGGTGCGCAGCAACAGCGACCCAAGCTACTACCGTCGTTTCGCTGGCCGCGTGGAATTTGGCGAGCACGGTGTCAGCGATCCGGCTCTGGGCATTCCTGCTTACCTGTAAGACTTAAACGCTGTGCATCTATAGTTCTCTATCGTCTGACTATGTGTGCGTGCGCACCACGCACACGTTTTACCCCGATGCCTTTGCTTGGCATCGGGGCTTTTTTTGTAGTGACTGGTGTGAAGCTGAAACTAAAAGCCCGCGGATCCAGCAAACCTAGCGGGTTAAGCGCGACCGAAGACCCAGGCCTAGGTAGTGCCTTCTACGTTGCCGCTTTCTTTTCACCGCCACTCTTTCATCACTGATGGACACCGGTTGCCGAGTGCTTGCCAATTCCACAACCGCGCGTAAAACACCAGAATACGCAGTACGAGCAGGCAGACAAACATCAGCCCCTGCATACATAGCACGCTCACAGGACAGGGCAGACTCATCGGCCAGAAACAGAATGCCGACATTATCCAGCTGCCGCATCGCGGAAATAACGGCGTACACATCAAACGCGCTCTCGCCCTCCCCGTCAATAATCAGAATGCGCAAGCGCTTTCCGAAAGTGGCAAGGTCTGTAGGACTGGTTGCTACCGTCGTGCACACCCCGGAGCCGGCCAAATAATCATGCAGGGCCAGCATATCGCCCACACGCGATGATGCAGGCTGTGCAATCAGGAGAAAAACCACATCAAAATCATACATAGGGCGCGATACGCAGTCCTGTTATCACCGACCACCCTGCATCAATTTAATAATGGCCTGTGTATGCTGGGCGTTCTGGGTTCCGATCAGCAAACGCCCATCGGAAATCGTTTCACTGATACGGGCCACGCTTACCAACTGCCCTTGCACACTTAACAACAGATAGTGGCCTCGTGCCTGAGCCGTGACACTGCGCAGTTTGCTAATGCCGTTCTGGTTCATCTCCAGTAGCAAAAACGTACCTTGATCCTGAGTGCTTACAGGGGTGACGCGGTGCAGATCGGATTGCGTCAAAACAGGCTGGGGCAGCGCATAAAGCGAGGTTCCCCCCACATCCACGGCCACCAAGGGCGCTTCTGCTTTCTCTTGCGCCAAATGCAGGGTAATGACAGTTGGAGCTTGAGTACGAGAGGCCGTCGGCGCTGCCGTGCTGGCATTGTTCGAACCACCCGCGCTTTGCATGACAGGCGGTGCTGGATCTACAGGTTCGGAAATATGACGAGGCATGGTTTGCTGACAAGCAGCCAGACCACCCGCCAGAATCAACACCGCTAATTTGTGCAGAATATTCATTGTTTTCTCGATCAAGGCACACACCCGGCCAAGACGGGTGCGTGCCTGGTTGCCGCATCCAACTTAACGTTGGCCTTGAACTTCGATATCGACCCGACGATTCGGTGCCAGGCAGGCAATCAAATCACTGCGATTGGGCTGATCACACTGCACAAGGGGGCGGTCCTGACCAAAGCCTTGCGTCACAATTGCGGCGGCTGGAATGCCCTGGGCGGACAAGGCCTGTCGTACCGTCTGGGCACGTTGTTGCGACAAGCGCTGATTCGATGCTGAATTTCCAATCCGATCTGTATGGCCGGAAACCGTCACCCGTTCGATGTTGGACATTTGCTTGAGCTGGCCGGCAATATCACGAATCGTGCTCAGGCCTGCGCTGGTCAAGGTCGCACTGCCAAACGCAAAGGCCACGTCCCCGGAAAGCGAAAACGGCTGAATGGTTGCGGTTTTCGGTGCCGCATCCAGAACAGAAGCACATTCACCAGGCTTCCAGTAAAAGCTGCGACCCAGCTTGTCCTGATCAAACAGCACCTTGAACTGACAAGTCTTGATGCCCTGTGCCGTGTTGAAGTGAAACAGGTAATCCCACTCCCGAACCTTGAAGCCTTCAGCAAAGTGCGGACGACCCAGCAGGTCATACAACTGATCGCGTGTCACGCCTTCCCGGACCTGACGCAGATTGTCGATATTCGGGTAAGAGCCCGTGTGAAAAGTTGCTTTATCCACTTCCGGAAACACCGGGTTTTCCGTGTGGCCCTCCGAGTCCACCTGACTCAAGGTTCCGCAACCAGCAAGCACCAGGCTGCCCAGCAAAGCAGCCCCAAACCAATTTTTCTTCATGATCTGAATTCCTTCAAAAGTGTGTGCTGTGCATCGGCGCCAATGCGCCGATACACCATAGAGTCAGGGCCGACTTACCATTGATAACCAATACCCACGGCACCACCGTAATCACCGCGCGAAGTGGTATTGCCCGAGAGCTTGTAAACCCACTTACCGTTATCGGTGATTCCGGAGAAGCCAATGGCCATACCGGACTCTCCACGCCAGGTACCGCCGGCCATGGACATCATGTGCTTGCCCGGCAAGTAAGCCTGAGGCAAAGACGCTGTTGCCATCGCGGCCGCCACACCTGCACTTAAGCGGTTATCCAGACGATTGATATCGTGGCGAATATTGTTGATCTGACCTTGCAGATTGCCCGCCACCTGATTCAACTGGCTTACGTTGACCGCATCGGTGTCATTCACGCCCGCGGCCACATTGGTGATGTGCTTGCCGGACATATTGATGCCGTTCTCGTTGATGATCGGGCCACCGTTATTGATCTGAATTTCATCGGCCTGAACATTCACTGCCGTAATGGAATTGACCTTCAGATCCTGGGACACCGACACCTTGATATCAGCGCCAACGGTCTGGCCTGCATCATTGACCCGGTCCGTCTTGGAGATAACGATGTTGTCCCCTTCAACAAAGCCCACGGTGTTGCCATTGTGGATAGGCGTGCCGTCACCGGAGCCATTATTGCCACCACCTGTGGAGCCGGAGCCATTGCCGTTGGAACCACCGTTATTGCCACCTTCCTTGCCATCCGTCGGTGCTTCAACATTCCAGTGCATGCTGTCCAGAACATCCTTCAGGGATGTGTGCTGGCCACCGTTGTAGGCGAACGAACCGTTTCCATCCAGACCAATGAAGGACTCGATAGGCTGGAGCTGACCGTAATTGACGGCATCGGTCGGATTGCGACCGGCAGCAACATTGGTGATACGCATATCGCCCGCATTGATGCCAGCCAGGGTGATGCTGGGGCCATTGTTGATGGTCAGGCCGGTGTTACCCAGGTGAACGTCGCTGCCTACCGCAACGCCAGCGTTATTGATGACGGTATCGCCGGTCTTCAGGCTGCCATCTGCTCCCAGATCAATGTCCTTGTTCAGCTTGACTTCAACCTGCCCGGAATCATCGGTGCCAGTCTGCTCAACGGTGACATTCTTGTCACCGACAAAGGCAACCTGGCCGTTCGGGCCAATATTGGCGCTATTGCCATCCGCATCGGTCACATTCCAGCCAGCGCTGGCAACGTCATTGACTTGCTTGAGCTGATCTTCGGTGGCCGCCTGACCGCTGGTGTAGTTGTCCGGATCCCAAGTCAGATTGGTCAGGCCACCAATTCGGCCGGTATCACCATTGATCGTGACGGGGTTCGCTCCGCCCACCACGACCTGCGTGCTGCCGATAGCCGTGCTGTTACCGGCCGCATCTGCCACCGTGATCGAACCTGCGCCTACGGTAGTCGTATCACCGGCGGCATTGCTGACCGTGGTACCTGCCGCAGTCGTGGAGGTCTTGTTACCTGCCCCATCATCCACGGTCAGACCGTCGTTGTTCACGACCGTGTTTCCTGTCGTCAGGCTACCGTCTGCGCCCAGATCAATATCCTTGTTCAGGTTGAAGGCCAGGTCCGTGCCATCACGCGAAATATTGATGTTGCCGTCCGTGTTACTGAAGTCCACCGAAGCGCCAGGCTTCACGTTTTCAGTAGCACCACCATTAGCGCTGATATTCCAGCCTGCGTTGGCAACCTCTTCAACATCCTTCAACTGCGATACGTTCACCGCATCGGTGTCGTCTGTACCTTTGGCCAGATTGGTGATTTTCTTGCCGTTCATATTGATGCCGGCACCGTTGATCACCGGACCACCGTTATTGATGGTGATGCTGTTCAGGTCCGTCAGATCCTTGGCCATGACCAGGTTCAGTTTGTTGCCGTCACTATCAACACGCAGGTTGGCACTCGTGGACTCTGCGCCCTCGGCCAGTTCACCCGAGATAGTCAACGGTGTGTTGTCACTCAGCGTTTTGGCAATCGCGTCGCCGGTATTGCCGGCAAAGCTCAAGCCATCAGCCTGGGTGGCGATCTCGTTGCCCTTGTAGATAACATCCCCGGTGTTTTGGACAACAAAGTTGTCACCCAAGTGGGTTGCGCCCGTAACAGTCAGATTGTTGGTCGTGACGCTGTCGCCATTAACGATCGTGTCACCAACCGTGACGCTGTCACCGTTGATCACGGTATCGCCTACAGTGATGCTATTACCCACAGTCAGATCATCGGCCAGATTGAAAGCCAGATCGGTGCCATCACGCGAGATAACGATGTTGTCATCATCATTGCTGAAGTCCACCGAAGCACCGGGTTTCACGTTTTCAGCTGCACCACCATTGGCACTGATGTTCCAGCCTGCGTTGGCAACCTCTTCAACATCCTTCAACTGCGACACGTTCACCGCATCGGTGTCGTCTGTGCCTTTTGCCAGATTGGTGATTTTCTTGCCGTTCATATTGATGCCGGCACCGTTGATGATAGGACCACCGTTATTGATGGTGATGCTGTTCAGATCCGTCAGATCCTTGGCCATGGCCAGGTTCAGCTTGTTGCCGTCACTATCAACACGCAGGTTGGCACCCGTGGACTCTGCGTCCTCGGCCAGTTCGCCAGAGATGGTCAGCGGTGTGTTCTCACCCAGCGTCTTGGCAATGGTGCTGCCGGTGTTGCCTGCGAAACTCAGACCATCATTCAGGTTGGCGATCTCCCCGCCTTTGTAGATAACATCCCCGGTGTTTTGGACAACAAAGTTGTCGCCCAGGCGAGTTTCACCCTTGACGGTCAAATTGTTAGTCGTGACGCTGTCGCCATTAACGATCGTGTCACCAACCGTGACGCTGTCACCGTTGATCACGGTATCGCCTACAGTGATGCTATTACCCACAGTCAGATCATCGGCCAGATTGAAAGCCAGGTCGGTGCCATCGCGCGAGATAACGATGTTGTCGTCATCATTGCTGAAGTCCACCGAACCACCCGGCTTCACGTTCTCAGCCATGGCACCATTGGCACTCACATTCCAACCTTGAGCCGCGTACTTGATCGCATCGTGCACCGTGTTTTCACCGGTATCTCCGATATTGCTCATGCTCAGGTTGCCATTAGAGGCCAGCGTGGCATTGCCACCCAAAATGTTTTTCGTGGTGTTAGCTACATTGCCCAGCACCGAATTCGTGGCATACAACTGGCTGCCATTGATCGCATCTGTGCTGCTGGCGCTGATCCGGCCCGCGGCCACATTCGTCACTGTGCGTTTTTCCTGCTCCGTACCCACGCTGACGGTAGCAACAGGACGATCCCCGGCAAAGTTGCCGTAGTTCAGCCCGTTCAAAGAAGCATCCAAGGTGCCAACCGCGCCTGCTGTTTCTGCACCATCACCCAGCGCTACCGAGCGTGCATTGAGCGCCTTTGAACCCTGTCCAATGGCGACAGCACGATCGGCCGTGCTGCGGGAGCCGTCACCCAGCGCGATTGTCTGACGCTCAAGCGCCCAAGCGTCACGGCCTTGTGCAATCGATGCCTCGCCAAAGGCATGTGCACCCTTGCCCTGTGCCTGTGCATAATCAGCGGTGGCCTGAGCTTCGCGACCTACCGCAATGCTGCTATTGAACTGGGCAATGGAGTCCGTACCCAGCGCAATCGAATCGCGGTTCTTGTCCTGATTTTCGACATCAGGATTAGACTGGCCGGAGCGAGCGTTAGTACCCATTGCAATACCGCGTACCGCAAAGGCTTTGGCATCCGTACCGCTGGCCTGGGAATCACCGGCAGCCGCCCGTGATCGGGTGCCAAACGCCATAGCGTCATTATCCGTTGCCGTCGCATTGCTACCCTGAGCGATGCCGCGAGCCGCATTCACCACCGAGTTTTTACCGATCACAATCCCTTCCACGGCTGTAGAACTGGATTCTGTACCGATCACAATCGAGTTCTCGACCGAGGGACCGTTTGCCTGGCGATCTGTGTAGGAATCCCGGCCAATGACGATGGAGTTCTTGTCACGGCTGACAACGTGCGTACCAATTGCCACGCCGCTCTCGTCCCGCGCCTCGGATTGGGAGTTACCGATAGTCGTGGAATTCAGCCCCAAGCCTTTGATGTTGTGTCCCAGCACAACAGATGACGCTCCCTCTGCCCCTGCCATATGTCCAATAGCAACCGAGTCCTTTTCCTTGGCAGTTGCATCAGGGCCGATGGCAATCGAGTCGATGGCTGTTGCAGCAGCACCGTTATTGTTCTTGTTGCCCTTGTCGACACCACCATCATTAACGCTGAAGTAACGAGGTTTGCTATCGGCAATCTGCTGGCCCCAGTCCTCGCCAACCTTCTCGGCCAGCTTTTCGTAGTCCACAGTCGCCCCCAGCGTCACCTGATCAACAGCCGACTGCAACTGGCGCACGTTCACTGCATCGGTATCATTGGCACCGTCTTCCACGTTCACAATACGACGTGTGAACTCACTGCCCGACTGGCTGCTACCAACGGAAACGGCACTGCCATTGAAGCCTCTATTGGTGAACTTGCTCAAGCCAGACACATCGTTTTGCGCGGCATGCGAGTTCAACCCCAGGGCTACAAAATTGCTGTCTGCATGTGCATTAGGACCGATGGCTGTACCCGTTCCCAATGCCGTTGTCTGACGACCCATCGCGACCCCGGTATTACCGGCAATCGCCTTGTACCCAATCGCCACGCCTTCTGTCTCAGCGCCTGAGTCCTCACCAATACCGATCGCACGGTTTGATGACAGCCCCCGATTCGCATTCTTGCCCAGGCTGACATTGCTATCGCCTATGACATTCAGGCCGGCATCTCGGCCAATCGCCACGTTTTCGTTGCCATCCACGCCATTGCCGGTGCCATCACCCAGCGCCACATTGAACTGACCCTTGACGTTCTGACCACTGGCCTGACCGATGGCAATATTGTGCGAACGATCACCCGGCAGATGATTGCCAGTGGCCTGGCCTGCGCCATTACCGATAGAGATATTGTTTTCTGCATCAGCCTGAGCACCTAAACCCAAGGCGATCCCGTTAGCCCCACTGGCCTGTGCCTGCATACCCAAGGCAAGCGCATTATTTCCACTTGCCGCTGCTTCGCGGCCTACCGCAACGCTGGCCAAACCGCTGCTCTGACTATCCTTGCCAATGGCAATGGCTGCCTCCGGTTTGGGTCGACTGTCTGCGCTGGCGACACTGGCACCGTCACCCAATGCAATCGCGCTGTCGGCGTCGGCCAGCGCACCTTGTCCTGCAGCGATACTGCGATCCCCTTCTGCCTTGGACTCAGGGCCAATTGCAATGGATTCTTCACCATTCGCCTCGGAATCAGGCAGCTCCGAGTTCGCACGGAAGTACTTCACGCCAGGATTGGTTTCATCCACTCCCAAGGCAATCAGACGATCGTTAACAGTCACCAACCCTGTTTCAGTAGCGCCAATTCGAGTGTCATGTGCAGCGATGGCGGTTTCGTTGCCCGCAATTCGACTGTCATGGGCCGTGATGGCCGTTTCATTGTCCGTAATGCGAGTCCCATGATCCGTCAGAGTGGACTCATTGCTCGTGACCCGCCCTTCCAGCCCATCAATCTTGCCGGTATTGGTCTGCACCTCAGCGGACGTAGCATTCAGTTGCGCCTGGGTCGCCACAGACTCACCACCCACCGTAATCTGATCGGCACTCAAGGCGCCGGAGATCATCAGGCTACTCAACCCCACGATGCTGCCACCACCACCCGTAAACCGAATGGTGCCGCCTGGGCTGGTGAAGTCAATAAGGTTGTTCTGACCGTCGCCTGGAATCTCGACTGCCGCCCAGGCATTGCTCATCGCCAATGCGCTTGCTGTCAACAAGGCAACCCATCCCATGCGTGCGGAAAAAGATGCACGCTTTCCTCCTTTTACGCACGAGGAGCTGCGCTTGCCTTTCGCTTTTTTATGCTCAGAAACGGCAACAAATGTTCCCGTTTGCTCATTCCAGATAGTTTTATAGACGTGATTCATCTCTGTTCCTGATCCTTTAAGGAATACGTGTTGAGTGCTACGTGGGTGTGAGTAGGGTTGAAACTGTCTCGAACGCACAAAGGCTCCGCCCCCTCCCAGGGGGGCAGGTCGCAGGGAGGTTCTATGAAGTAGCCTTGGACGGCGTGCACGCCGGCATCGACGCTCAACTGGAAATCCAGGGCAGTCTCAATTCCTTCGGCGATGACGTATTGGCTGATGCCATGCGAGGCATGAACCCAAGAATGAAGGGCAGCAATGCCGTCCCTGTCCCGTGCCTGATGCACCAGGGACTTATCAAGTTTTATGACTTGGGGACAGATCTGCCGAGCCAGATCCAAGGTGTTGAATCCGGTCCCAATATCATCAATGGCAACTTTGCAGCCCAGGCCGCGCAAGGTGCGCAGCAGGCTAATGGCGGCTTTCTGATCAAAGACAGAAGCCGTTTCGGTAATTTCCAGGGTCAAACGGCTGGCCAGCTGTGGCGCACCGCGCAGCACCGCAATCAGCAGCCGCCACCACGGCCCCTGTTGCAAAGACAAGGGGGAAATATTGCAGGCAAGGTGAACATCCGGATAACGCTCCAGCACCTGTACCACCGACCACAGAACGCTGGCATCCAGGCGTTCGGTCACATGCAAGCGCTCTATGGCCTGAACGACCGGCGCACAAGAAACGGGCTCAGTACTGTTCTGCGCATCATCCCAGCGCAACAGCACTTCGTAGTACAGAACCTGCTCGCGATCCTGCACAAAGACCACAG
Organism: Alcaligenes phenolicus; assembly: GCF_032063905.1. Classification (NCBI taxonomy): domain Bacteria; kingdom Pseudomonadati; phylum Pseudomonadota; class Betaproteobacteria; order Burkholderiales; family Alcaligenaceae; genus Alcaligenes; species Alcaligenes phenolicus. The sequence continues at coordinate 47,607 of NZ_DAMBOE010000001.1, read as the reverse complement.
GCTGAAATGACAGGGCAACCTTCTCGTCCCGCATATCTGCAAAGAAACGAGTCGCCAAAGCCATGTCGCGCCGAGTCTGCTCGCAAACAGGAGGCTCAAGCTCGGAGAAAGCAATAGTGCTGGCCAGAGACTGCAAATGAGACAGGCAAACCGGACGGTCGCCCGATGCTTCAACCCAGGCCGGAACAACATTGACCAGGATGCGGTCCGAGCCGCAGCGAACGGGCTCGTAGCACAGCGCCGCTTTGACTCGTTCCAGAAACAGGTCCTTGTCAAACTGGGTGGGCAGACGATAATTCGTCAAGCCGATCAACACCACTTGATCAAGCACCAGGATGTCGCTGCGTGCTATGCCGTAGGGACGCAGACGCGCCGAAATGGCGGACAAAAAGGCTTGCTGGAACAGGCGTGCATCATAGGCCTGGGCAAGCGTTGCCAGTCTTCGCAAGCCTAAAAGCAAATAGCTGCTTGAAGGAGTAACTTGCTGCAACCAGCAAGACAATGACTCTAGCGACTGGACGCCCATTACGCGCCCCGCATCGCCGGTTGGCACTTTGGACGCTGTGCGTGAATCAGCGTCTGGCTTTCCACCAGACAGCGGTCAAAAAGCCTCCTTTATGTCAACATCGATTCCATAACAAATAGACACGTTTGTACGTGAAAATTACGCTGAAAAGGATCATTTCGATGCGCTATTCGGTTGGGACTAAAAGGAGGCTTCTTGTCAAAATCGCAGGCCTATTTACGCCTTTTCTTAACCATTGTTGACGCTTGTCTATGACTGGCTGCAACGTTCTTCAGAAAGTGCATCGGCCAGACCTGCTTCGTGTTGACACACATGTGGCCGCCGCTAACACTTAATCAGTATCTGCATCTGAAACACAGCGTTAATAAAAAATTACGTAATAGTTTTTATTGCAGTACGAGCTACCTCAATCGCCGTTTACGTGGCAGCAGGTTTGCATGCGGTTAGTAAAACTTGACATCGCGTGGCCAACATTCCACTGGACCATCTTGGGTTTACTAACATCGATTGCACTGAGATGTAGTCGAGTGGGAGGGGGGAGGCTGCGCTTTGCGCTAGGAAGATGGGTACTATGAGTAAGAAATATGGATATGCACGCGTTTCAACACAGGATCAAAACCTGGACCTACAGATCGCGGCGTTAAAAAAGGTGAATTGTGATCATATCTATACGGATAGAGGGGTATCCGGGGCTAAAGCAACACGTCCAGGATTGAATCATCTGCAGCGAAAACTGAAATCGGGTGACACGCTTATTGTCTGGCGTCTGGATAGGCTGGGCCGATCACTACGCTATTTGGTCGACACGATCGATCGTTTAGGCAAAGAGAATATCCATTTCATTTCCTTGACGGAAAATATAGACACGACAACATCGGGTGGTAGATTGCTGTTTCATATGATGGCCGCCCTGGCTGAGTTTGAACGCTCGCTGATTAGCGAACGCACTCGCGCAGGAATGGCTGCAGCGCGTGCCAATGGCAGACCACTAGGCAGACGTCCTGCCTTATCACCCGCCCAACATAAAGAAGCCCTTATTGCGTTGACCAATCAAGTTCCGCTGGACATCGTTGCCAAAAAATATGACGTTCATCCCAGGACAATCCGCCGCATCAAGGCCATGGCCTCGACATAGCCAGCTCAACGCAAGTGACTCAAGTATTAGTCAGCATTGCCGCCAGACAACTATGTGGCGGCAATGATCTGTAGGGGAACTGTGCAAGCCCCCTACCGCCTCTTACTGCACCAGCTGATTCATCTCGATAATTGGCAGCATTACGGCCAGAACAATCAACAGCACCAACCCACCCATCAGTAAAATCATCAAAGGTTCCAGCAAGGCGGTCATGGTCAGGGCTTTGCGCTCCAGCTCGGTTGATAAGGTCGTCGCGGCCCGATCCAGCATGGGTGCCAGTTCGCCGGTTTTTTCACCGCTGGCAATCAGTTGGACTAATAGCGGCGGGAACAAGGCACTGCGCTGCAAGGCGGTCGCCAAAGGCAGACCCTCACGCACATGGATAGCGGCCTGATTCACGGCATCGCGCAAGGCCAGATTGGATACAGTACGTCCGGCCGCTTCCAGAGCAGTCAGCAAGGCAACATTGCTGCCAGCCAGAATGGCCAGCGTGGCCGCGAAGCGAGCGGTATCCACGCCCAGCAAGTAGCCCCCCAGAACGGGTACGCTTAACAAACGTCGGTGAAAGGCCAGTTTCAAGGCCGGTTGTCGCAGCAAAAAAGCCACCAGGCCAGCCGCCAGTAAGAGCACAACAAATAACACCAGGCCCCATTCACGCAACAAATCGCTGGCGCTGATCATGACCCGAGTCAGCATGGGCAGTTGCTGTTTGGCTTGGGTGAAAGCACCGACCACTTGCGGGACGACGTAGCTCAGCAAAAACACCACCATCGCCACGGAAATCAGGCTGACGATGGCTGGGTAGATAAAAGCCGTCAGCAACTTGCCGCGCAAGGCTCCACTGTCCTCGATGAAACTCGCCAGACGGTCCAGCACTTGTTCCAGCTCGCCAGACTGCTCCCCTGCCCGCACCAATGCTCGGTAGATCTCAGGGAAGTCGCGCGGGTGGTTGGCCAAGGCATCACTCAAGCTTTGCCCTGCCCGAATATCCGCACGCAGGGCTGCCAGCAATTGCACTAAAGGCCGACGAGTCGCCTGTTCAATCACCACGCCCAGACTGGCCTCCAAAGACAAACCAGCCGCCACCAGACTGGCTAACTGACGGGTCAGCCAGGATAACTCGGTACGACGCAAACCCGCACTGCGGGCACGGGCGGCGGCTCGGCTACGGCCCGCCTTCAGGGAAACCGTCAGCAACCCTCGGGACAGTAATTGCTGACGCGCCAGCCGTTCGCTCTCGGCCTCAAGCACACCCCGTTCGCTGCGCCCGGCCTGGTCCACCGCTTCATAGTGATAAGTACCCATGCTCTTTCGCCCCCTTATAACTCGCGCGTAACGCGCAATACCTCTTCAGGGGTACTGATGCCCTGCTCTACCCAACGTTGGGCGTCCTCGCGCAAGCTGCGCATACCGGATTCACGCGCGGCCTGACGCAAGGCAGGTTCGGCTCCGGCAGCATTCAACAAGTGCTGGGCACGTTCATCGATGCGATACAGCTCGTGAATCCCGGTACGGCCTTGATAACCCGTGTGAGCGCAATGCTCGCAACCATCAGCACTGGCCCGGTACTGCCCGTGCTCGGCAGGTTGACGACAATGTCGGCACAGCTTGCGTATCAGCCGCTGGGCCAGCACACCACGCAAGGTGGACGCCAGCAAGAAAGGTTCCACACCCATATCGACCAAGCGAGTCGCGGCGGACACGGCATCGTTGGTGTGCAAGGTGGCCAGCACCAGGTGACCTGTCAAAGAAGCCTGCACAGCAATCTGTGCGGTTTCCAGATCCCGAATTTCCCCGATCATGATGATGTCCGGGTCCTGTCGCAATATGGCACGCAAGGCACGTGCAAAGCTCAACTCAATACGGGGATTGACCTGCGTCTGGCCTACACCGGGCAAGTCATATTCAATCGGATCTTCCACCGTCAGCACATTGCTGCGCGCCGTATCGACTCGCCCCAGAGCCGCATACAAGGTGGTGGTTTTACCGCTGCCGGTAGGCCCGGTAACCAGCACAATGCCGTGAGGTTGATGAATCAGCTCGTCCAGTTGAGCCAGGATGTCCGGGGCCATGCCCAGACGCTCCAGCTCCAGTTGCCCGGCTGACTTGTCCAGCAAACGCATTACGGCGCGTTCGCCATGTCCGGTAGGCAGGATCGAGACACGCAGGTCCAGGGCCCTGCCCCCCACTTTCAGGGCAATACGGCCATCTTGCGGCAGGCGTTTTTCGGCAATATCCAGGCTGGCCATAATCTTGATACGGGACACCAAAGCACCATGCAAGGCTCGACGCGGGCTGACGATATCGCGCAAGCGGCCATCCACCCGGTAACGCACGACCGAATGGGTTTCATAAGGCTCCAGGTGAATGTCACTGGCACCGTCCCGCACCGCCTGGGTGAACAAGGCGTTGATCATGCGTATGACCGGCGCATCGTCCTGGTTTTCCAGCAAGTCGGTGACAGCGGGCAGTTCCTGCATCAGACGATCCAGGTCTACCTCGTTGGCGGCCGCATCCACTACGCTAGCGGCATCGTCACCCTGCGCGTAACTGGCATCAATCAGGGTATCCAGCTCCGCATCCGGGACTTGCCGCTCGTCCAGCTCGGGGTAGCGTCGCCGCAATTCCACCAAGGCCCAATCCGGTGTGCGTTCGCTAATGACCAGCGTACCCACACCTTGCTGCTGCGTCAGCACGGCGCGGTGCTGACGTGCCCAGGAGTACGGCAGGCGGGTCATAGCGTCTCTCGCAGGTCCACGGCTCCGGACGAGCCTGCGGCCTGTGGCAACACCATGTGTCCCGCATCCGGGTGGAACCAGGTGGAGCGATCCGGCAAGCCTGTCTGCACGGCACGCATGTAGTTGTAGCGGTCCAAAGACAGGCTTTGGCTATCTTGGGCATTACGCACAATATGAGGGCGCAGGAATACCATCAAATTGGTTTTGGAGCGCTTGCGTTTCTCGTATTTGAAGAGGTTGCCCACCAACGGAATATCGCCCAGCAAGGGAACCGATTGCTGACCATCCTCAATCGAGTCTTCCAATAAGCCGCCCAGCACAATAATCTGCCCATCATCGACCAGGACATTGGTACTAAGGGCACGTTTACGCGTGACAGGCGCGCTGGGCGATACCGACATAGTAGGATCCAGGCTGCTGACCTCCTGGTACAGAGCCATCTTGACGGTCCCACCTTCGGAAATCTGCGGACGCACTTTCAGGGTCAGGCCCACATCCTCGCGCTGAATGGTCTGGAAAGGATTGCTGGCCCCGTCACCCGTGGTGGTGTATTGCCCTGTCACAAAGGGAACGGTGCGGCCCACCATAATGCTGGCTTCTTCGTTATCGAGCGTCATCAGGTTGGGCGTGGACAGAATATTGATGCCGCCCTGGCGCTCCATCGCCCGGGCCAGGACGCCCAGATTGACAATCTGCTGGCCCAGCACGTTCACCGTGCCTTTGACCACGCCCAGACTTAAACCCGCCGCCAAAGAATCCAGTGTGGTCACCCCGGCCTTGTTAATCCCGCTGCCGCCCAGATTGGCGCCCCCGACAAAACCTGAACCTCCATCGGCAATATTGCCACCGCCTGTCATCCACTGGATGCCAAACTCGGCCGCATTCTCCGCATTCACCTCCACAATCAGGCTCTCGACCAGCACTTGAGCGCGACGTTGATCCAGTTGATCGATCACTTCACGCAAGCTGCGGTAAACCGGATCAGGGGCCGAAATGATCAGCGTATTCGTGGATGGATCAGCCTGCACAGTGGCACCGCCAGCGCTAAAGGCCACGGTGCCGCTGGCATTGTTTGCGGCGCTCAAACCCATCTCGGCCTGAGGCTGCTGCTTGGCGGTGGCCGACGTGTCCATGGCTTTGGCACCGCCGGTGGTGCTGGCGTTGGCGGCGGGTGCCAGGCTATTGCTGTTCGCCTGTTGATTCCCGGTGCTCGCGTTCCCCGAAGGCGCTTGCCCAGTCAAGGCCCCCCGCAGCACTTCAGCCAGCTGCACCGCCTGAGCATTGCGCAGATAGACCACATGCAAATTGCCTTTATTGCTTTCCGGGCTGTCAATACGCCGGATCAGGTCACGGGCCAGATCCAGCCGGGCCGGACTGCCTGCCCGCACCAGAACCGAGTTGCTGCGCGGGTCGGCCACCACCGTAATGCGCTGCGCCACATCGTTGCCGGGCGTATCGAGCATTTGCGAGGCCAGGGCTGCCACATCCAGGGCCACGCCGTAGTCAATCGGGATAATGTCCGTGTTCAAGCCTGCGGGGGTATCGATCCCCGCAATGACCTGAGCGATACGGTCCAGATTATCACCGTAATCGGTCACCACCAGCGTGTTGTTGGACGGGTAGGCATTGATGGGATTATTGGGCGAAATCATCGGCCGCAGCACCGGAACCAAGGCGGTCGCATTTTCATAACGCAAGGTAAACACCCTCGTTTCCAGCTCGCCGCTGCCACTGGCCCCGGTACCGGCCGCCCGCACTGCACCGCCCTGCTGGCGCGCTTCGGCTTCAGGGACCACCCGACTGACCTTGCCATTACGCAACACGGCAAACCCTTGCATGCGCAGGGCAGACAACAGCATCTCGTAGGCGGTACGGGCATCGACCGGCACTTCGGACACCAAAGTCAGCTGTCCTTTTACGCGAGGATCCACGATGAAGTTCTGGCCGGTAAAACGGGCCAAGGCAGCTACAACCCCATCCAGCTCGGCATCCACAAAATTCAGCGTGATGTCGTTGCCTTGCGGGAACTCGGCCGGGTCGGGCAAGTCGATCGGGGCGGCACTGCCCCCGACACGTTGTGGAACCCGACGTGTCACGGCCGGAGGCGACGTATTGCTATTGGCAAAGCGCGGGTCAGCCTGAGTGCTACGAACAGGCGTCTTGCCTACCGAGGCAAAAAACGAAGAAGGATCGGGGCCGGGTTCAGGCTTCTGACCATTGCTCGCACAGGCGCTCAACAGCACGGCTGCACCCAGGCTTAAAAGGAAGCGAGGCCGCAGCCCATGAGGTCGTTTAGTCAAGGTACTCATAGTCAAAATATCGTTATTCCTGCTTGCTAGTCGTTGTGGCTATTTGCCATTGGGTCACACCCTGACGCTGAGGCCCCAAGGCCTCCAGTAACTCTTTGAATCGTTGATCGTCGGCTTGTCTGGCTTGGGCGCGTCCTTCAAACAGCCCGCCATCCGGCCCCCACTGACCTTGACCTGCCAAGGTCAAATCCCCCGCCAAGGTACGCAGGCTTAACTGCACGCCCTGACCCTTGCGGCTGACTGCCAATTGGTAATCACCCAGCTCGGCCTGGGCTGCCAGCGCGGAGCGTGCATTACGCCAATCCAGTTCCAGCAACGGCCCGTTTTCAGCGGCCAGAGCCTGACTGGGCCAGCGCAGCTGCAATTGCCCTTGCGGTTGCACGGTCTGCAACAAAGGATGTAAACGTCCTAACAGCGCGGCGGGAGCGGTCAGGCTTTGGCCCGAAATACGCCAACCTTGCAGGCTGGCTTGCAGTCGCACAGGCTGATCCAACCAGCCATGGCTCAACTCCATTTGCGGCCAGGGTGCCAAACGCCAACGCCAGCTGACAGGACCGGGAACGGTGCGGGCCAACAGGCCCGAACCCACTACCAGCAAGCCTTGACCGGAGGCCAGGCTGCCATGGGCGGTTTCCAGCCGTAGCAGCAACTGCTCGGGCTGCCAGGCCAGCATCATGCGGGCAGGCAGAAAGGGCACGGCGGCCAGCAGCAGACACAGCGCCAGCAAAACCCACCCCATGATCTTGGTCAGCTTTTTCATGAAGGCTCTCCTGCACGCAGCACAATGCGGCCATCCAGCAGACCGGCGCGTTCACGGCTATCGACCACAGAGCGACTCATGCTGACTTCCTGCACGGCAAAGCCCAGCACGCGAGGGGCGTGCATCAGCCAATCTATCAAGGCAGGAGCGGCCACGGCCTGGCAGACCAGAACACGTTGCTCGGCCGGTGACTGCTCTGTCTGACACTGGGTACCCAAGGTCTGCAAGCTGCGCTGCAAAGCCTTGTCCTGCCCTTGTCCATCCACAGGCACGACCAGCTCTTTATCCAGAACCTGAATTTGCGACAGCACGGTTTGCAGTTGCGCCATCTCGTATTGCAGACGAGGCAGCTCCTGTTTTGCCAAGGCCAGATCACGAATGGCAGGACGTAAGAGCAACAACCACAGAAACATCAAAACCAGCAAAGCGCCCAATACCGACAAGGCCAATTGATCCCGACGGCCCAAGGCTTGCCAGTACTGTCTTGCCAGGGCGAGCTTGCTTTGTACGGTCAGCCATACAGGCTGAAGTGCGGTGAATTTGCTCATTGCGGCGCCCCCTGCTGGCTGGCTGCTTGCGCTGCTTTGCTGAAACCAATTTCCCATTGGCGTGCAGACTCGCCCTGCTTCCATTCCAGATCCGATTCAGCCGGCAAAGGCTGCGCGGTCAGTTCGCTGGCCAACGTCAAATGCAATTGCTGATCTTTAAAACTCAATGCCCGCACCTGTCCTTGCAAAGCAGGCCACTGCACGGCGCTGGCCATCAATAAACGATCAAAGGGAGCCGAGGCCGGGCTTTTCTCGGTCAGCAAACCATCACGATGCTGTCTGGCCTGCGTCAAGGGTGCGACGATAACGGGCAGGTGTGGCAAGGCTTGCCGAACCGCCTGCTCCATCTGAGTCTGCACCTGCCTCATTTGAGATCGCAACGACTGCGCCTGCTGCTGCAAGACCAGGGTCCAACTCAACACAGCGGCCAAAGTCCACCACAGGCTTTGTCGTAGCACGCTGCTACCACCAGTCGACGCCATCTCTGGCATCAGCAAGGAGCAGGCCGGCACCGTCAAGGTTTGGCCCTGGCCCTGCCTGTCTTGTTCATGGCCATCGGACCAGGCATAAACCCCGCTCAACGGCAGTCCCAACTGACGCGCCTGCTCCCCCAAAGCCAGCAAAGGCTGGCGCTCCGTCCAGGCCAATTGACTCATCCCGGAAGGCCCCGGTGCCGAACAGGCCACCCACACCTGTTCGATAGGACTCAAGCACATCGGCTCGACCGCACTACACGCCACAGCCTGCCGCCGCGAGGCGCTGACCGAGGGAATACGCGCTTCAGTTACCGTCGCCATTCCTGCAGGCAGGACCAGCTCCAAAGAGCGGGCCAGGCCCTTGAACTCCTGCACCTCTCCCCGCCCACGGCGCAATACCCTGGCGCGCTTGTCCCGCAGCACAAAGTCCACCGGCTGATCCAGCCTTGGCGGAGAGTCCAAATAAATACGCAGCACTTTGCTCATCACTTCAACGAATCCAGACAATCCGGCTGCGGTCCGCGGCCCTGTTGATCAGGGCCTGGGTCGCCACCCGGCTATGGTCAAGTCGCAACTCACCACTTAATAAAAACCATTCACTGCGCACGCTCAGCGTTTGCCCCTCCAGCGCCTCTTGACGTTGCAAGCGCGCTTGCACATCGGCCTGGTCCCGAAACCACTGGCCCCGGTCGCGCTGCTCCAAGAGGCCACGCCATTCCACCAGGCTGACGGAAGGCTGCACTGCCGCCAGTACCTGGGCACTGGCGGTATTCACATTCACGGATTTGGCTTGCGGTAAATAGCTCAGATAAGGCTCCAACTGCTTGGCCTGTTGCTCTGCATTTGGAAAGAAGTCCCGCAAATGAGAGGGCCAGGGCGCTTGCCCGGCCTGTGCCCGCTCCAAGCGCTGGGCCAGCTCCAGGGCCAAAGAGGGTTCCTGCTGCACACTGCCCAGCAATTGCTCCAATGCCTGCACATAGCGGGCCTGGATGCGGCCATCGCGCAGCAATAAAGCCAGATTGAATTTGCCCTGCTCGTCCTGGATATAGCCGGAGAAGTAAGCCGCACGGCTCTTGTCCGGAGTCTCTATCTTCAGCTCGCTCAGGGCCTGCGCCCACAGCCCACCTTTGTGCGTCACAGCCGAACGCTGCGAGTCCAGACGTAAAACCAGCACGGCCCAATCCAGCGCGCCGCGCAGCAACCAGTTGGCCTGCATGTAATCGCGCTCGCTGGCTAACTGGGTTGCCAAGCCGCTTTGACGCTGCACAATGCCCATGGTGGCAATGGACACCGCCATCACGACCACCAGCGCATTGATCACCGCCATGCCTTGTTGGGATGCCCGTTTCATAGCAGCATCACCACTTTGCGATACGGGTGCTCCTGCCCTTCCAATTGCACTGTCAGCTCTATGCCCGTAGCGGCTGCTCCGGCCTGCTCGGGCCACGGCCAGCTTTGCCAGCCACGCGCCGGAATCCAGATACGCAAGTTCCAGGCGGTGACCTGCTCCAGCACATCTTGCAAAGGGCCCAATTCAGGCAAGGGGTAAGCGGTCCCAGCTTGAGCAATAGCCCGCTGCAAGACACCTTGCTGCAAACGCCATTGAATCTGCTGGGTTCCCGCTCCGGCTTCGGCGCGACGTTCAATCATCAGGATGGCCGGGCCTTCGCCCTTGGCTTGCCAGCGAATACTGGCGGGCAATACCGCCATCGCCCCCGTCGGGTCTGCCGGACCTGGCACAGGAGGCAAATGCAGTTCCAGATCCCGACCCATTTGAGACAAGACATTGAACAAAGCCTGGGTCTGGCGCGCCTGTCGACCAAGTTGCTCATCCGCATGCAAGACCGCGTCCAGGCCGCGCCAGGACATCAGGCTGATCAAGGCCATGATGGTCAAGGCCACCAGCATTTCCACCAAAGTAAAGCCTTCCTGGCCCGCGTCTGTCATGGCAAGGACGCCAAAGTCGCGTGCAGCTCGGCCAGCACGGGGCCTTTGGGCAAGAAAGCCTGTACCGTTACCTGACGAAAGAAGCGATTGGCCGTGGCCTGCACGGTTTGCTTGCACTGCAAGTTCAAGGAACCCTGGCGACAAGGCACGACGGTTTCACCCGGATCGGGAAACAGGCGGCGCAGGCGCATCTCGGCCACCACGCCATCGGCTGCCAATAGAGCCAGGCTGCGTTCATGCATGGCCTGGCTACCAGAGGCACTAAGACCCAGTGCGCGCAATCCGGCGGTCAAGGCCACCGAGACGATTGCCAGCGCAATCAAGACTTCAATCAAACTCATGCCACGCTCTGTCATGACTGCACATCAAAACGGCCCGTCGGGTCGCTGCGTAAATGCAGGACCTCGTGACCATCATCCAGCTCCAGCTGACGCGGCGCGGACAACCATTCATTCACAAAAACCCACGGTCCCGCCGGCTCCAGGCGCACACGCACTGATTCCAAAGTCCAGGATCGCTGAGGAAATAATTGGGCAAAGCGGGCCTGATCGCGCAGCCAGCCCGGTGTGGGGCTGGCACCATCCGTAGCGTCCGGGATCAGGCTGAAGCGATAACCCTGCTGATCCGCACTCCAGGCCACGCTGCGCCCGCTTTCACGCACATAGCTTTGCAGTTCGGCCAGACGCAGAGCCAATTGACGGGCTTCTCGCTGTATCCCCTGATCCCGGTCCAGCACCAGCACGCTTAAACCCGCGCTGCTGACAATGCCCACGATCAGCAAGACCACCAGGGTCTCGATCAAGGAAAAGCCCCGCTGAGCCACATCAGTCCCAATTGCCTATGTCGGCATCACTGCCCGTCCCACCGGCCTGCCCATCCGCCCCCAGCGAGAACACATCAATCTCGCCATGAACGCCGGGTTGCAGATACTGGTACGGATTGCCCCAAGGGTCGTTGGGCAGGCGGTCCATATAAGGACGCCAGTTGCGTGGCTCGGGAGGCTGGGTGGGACGCTGGTGCAGTGCCGCCAGACCTTGAGCGGTACTCGGGTAACGGCCGTTATCCAGGCGGTACAGCTTCAGGGCCTGTGTCAGGGCAGCAATGTCCTGACGAGCGGCGACGGCACGTGCCTGATCGGGACGGTCCATCAGACTGGGGACGACCAGGGCCGCCATAATGCCCATGATGACCACCACCACCATGACCTCAATCAGAGAAAAACCTTGTTGAGCGCGGGACTGCACAGAGCCGGCCAAACGGCGTGCCGGACGGCGAGATAAAGTAGATCGAGACATGAAGGAAATAAGCTACCCAAAAAAAACCAAGCTCTTGTCATACGGGCTTCATGCAGAACACGCACACTAAGAGCCCTTAAGACAGCCATCTCGGCCGTCTGCCAAAGCACTATGCGATGCAGTCTAAATGGGTATTATTTCCGCCATATTTCCGTCACATCTTTGGTTGCGTCTGTGTCAGGCCGGTATCGCTCTGGCCCTGATCAATTTGCTGATCAACCTGTTCGTGCCCTCGGACGGGACCATTGCGCCGGTACTGGAAGAAGACCACCGCGAACAGATCAGCACGCAGCAAATTGCGCAGTGGTTTGGAGGCAGCACCGCGCTGCCCGAGCTGCGTTTGCATGGCATGATCGTAAGCGGCCAGGCGGGCGCAGCCCTGCTCAGCATCAATCAACAGCCGGTACGTGCGTATCGCCCTGGCCAGGAGCTGGCACCGGGTGTGCTACTGGATTCGCTGCAACGCGAACACATTGTGATTACGGTCGATGCCGTGCCTCAACAAATCGCCACCGAGCGCAAAGGCCCCGCCATCATTCCCGGTATCCAGCAAGGGGCTAAGCCCTGAATTGAAGAGTTAGCAGTATGATTTAAAGCTGTCTTTCTTCTTCACCCTGGTGGGTATGCCTGCTTTACTTCGTCACTGGTTTGACAGCCTGCGCCCCAAGTCGCTGGCCATTGCACGCCCTGAAATGCTGCGTGCCACGCTAGGCGCCACGCTTAGCGTGCTGTTGGTTTCCTCTCTTAGCCTGTACCTGTCGGATTTTGCACATACGCATCATTGGTTGGTAGCCTCCCTGGCTGCCAGCGCCTTGCTGATTTTTCTGGTGCCAAGCAGCCCGTTGGCACAGCCCTGGAACATATTGCTGGGCAATCTGGTGGGCGCACTCACAGGCATTACCTGCGCGGTGCTGCTCCCTCATCCGATTGCTGCCATTACGATGGCCGTCTGCGTTGCCATGCCCATCATGCTGGCTCTGCGCTGCGTGCATCCGCCCAGTCTGGCAATGGCAGTATTTCCCGCCCTGAATGGTATTCAGAGCTACGACTTCGTCCTGTTTCCGGTGCTGTTTGACTCCTGCGTGCTGATCCTTCTGGGCATGCTGTACAACCGCCTGACCGGCGTGGCTTATCCGCCGGTACATAAACCCGCAACACGTCCGGCCGCCACGCCAGCCAGCTTTACGGACCAGGATTACGATGCGGCTTTAAGCCACTACAACCAGACGCTGAACATTAGCCACGATGATCTGGAAAAGCTGGTCAGTTATGTGCACCAGTCTGCCTTCCGACGCAATCTGGGCACACGCCGCTGTTCCACCCTGATGAATGATGCGCCTCTGTCCTGCCTGGTCAGTACGCCCTTGCAGCAAGCCTGGAACATGATGCGCGAGCGCAAGATCAAGGCCTTGCCAGTACTGGATCAGAACAAGCACGTGATTGGCATCCTGGCCCTGTCGGACTTCTTGCAGCGCGCCGGACTGGATCAGCCGGATAATCTGCGTCAGCGACTCAAGCGCTTCCTGAGCCCCCGACAGCGTGCAGCCCCCACAGTGGCCGAGATCATGACTGCGCCTGCCGTCACCGCCAACGCAAACTGGTCAGTAGCAGAGCTGATTCCCTTGTTCAGCCAAGGCCGCCATCGTCATATGCCTGTGGTCAATGAGCACAAGGAGCTGGTGGGCATGATCACCCAATCTGATCTGATGCTGGAGCTGTTCAGAATCCTGCAGCCACCACGCGGCAAGCAGGACTGAATATAAAGGTTCAGCCCAAAAAAAACCCCACTGTTTGCCATCGCCAAACAGTGGGGACAGATCGGCACCCGTGCGTCTAGCACAGGCGCAGAACCCTGTTACTCGGCCTGCAAGACACCACGGCGCAACTGATCGCGCTCGATGGATTCAAACAAGGCCTTGAAGTTGCCTTCACCAAAACCATCATCGCCCTTGCGCTGAATGAACTCGAAGAACACGGGGCCCATCAAGGTTTCAGAGAAAATCTGCAGCAAGAGACGGCGGTGGCCACCTTCCGATGTGCCATCCAGCAAAATGCCACGGCTTTGCAGTTCTGCGGTGGGTTCACCGTGTGCAGGCAGGCGGCCTTCCAGCATCTCGTAATAGGTTTGTGGCGGTGCGGTCATAAAGCGCATGCCCATAGCCTTGAGCTTGTCCCAGGAGGCGATCAGATCGTCGGTCAGGAAAGCCACGTGCTGGATGCCTTCACCATTGAATTGCATCAGGAATTCTTCGATCTGGCCCGAGCCCTTGGCGGACTCCTCGTTCAGGGGAATGCGGATTTTGCCGTCAGGGGCGGTCATGGCCTTGGACGTCAGGCCGGTGTATTCGCCCTTGATGTCGAAGTAGCGAATCTCACGGAAATTGAACAGGTGCTCATAGAACTGGGCCCAGTAGGCCATGCGACCGCGGTACACGTTGTGGGTCAGGTGATCGATCTCTTTCAAGCCCGCGCCCACGGGATGACGATCCACGCCGTCCAGGTAAACGAAGTCAATGTCGTAGATGGAGTTGCCTTCTCCAAAACGGTCGATCAGGTACAGAGGGGCACCACCAATGCCTTTAATCGCAGGCAGGCGCAGCTCCATGGGGCCGGTAGGAATATCGACAGGCTGGGCACCCAGCTCCAGCGCGCGTTCGTAGGCTTTTTGCGCATCACGCACGCGAAAGGCCATGCCGCAGGCCGAAGGGCCGTGCTCGGCAGCAAAGTAAGCGGCGTGGCTCTTGGGTTCTTCGTTCAGGATCAGATTAATCTCGCCCTGGCGATACAGGGACACTTTCTTGGAGCGGTGTACCGCCACTTTGGTGAAACCCATCATCTCGAATACGGGTTCCAGTACGCCAGGCTGGGGAGCGGCAAATTCGATGAACTCAAAGCCCATCAGGCCCATTGGATTTTCAAACAAGTCAGTCATAGCAGACTCCAGTTGCAATCAGGTAATCAAAGACGGCGTAAAAACGCCTTGAAACTTGGGCTCAAGCCTTGCAGGGGGGCGCGCAGGATACCCCACGCACACTGCGTGCCAAGTGATCACCAAACAACAATTGAAATCCCAGAAACCTCACAGGCTCTGCTCCAGTGGGCGGGAAGCCGAAATGCATTCCCATCGCCGACATTTATTATCAGGGAAACAGGCCTTTTTTCGATATAGAGCATTACCCTAGAGGCTTCAACCACCTGCTCTAGCGCGCCAGCAGTTGTGGCACGGACGAGACCAGCATGGCAATGCCGGACAGGGTCAACAGACTTAAAACAAGGACTCGAAAAGTGCCTTGGCTAATGCCCACATACAGACGCGCCCCCGCCAGCACAGGGATCAGCACAGCCAGCATCACCAGTCCTATAGACGGCAACATGGACGGCAGAATAGAACCGGAAGCAATATAGGCCAGCAAAGTTACCGACAAAGTCGCCAGATTGAAGTTTTGTATAACGGCGCGCTGCTCATCTTTGGGCAGCCCGGTCATGGTGGTCCACAAGGTAGGAATCACCCCCGTCATCCCACCGAGCCCGCCCATGATGCCGCCTATCAGACCCGACACAGCATTGGCCAGGCGGCTACGTACCCGGACATGGCCCAAACGGCTGGACATCAGCATGATCGGGCACCAGATCACCATCAAGGTCCCTAAAAATGCCTTGAATACAGCTGCATCCAGAAAAGGCAGCAAATAGGTGCCCAAAGGCACTCCGATCAGGCCACCAGCCAGAAATGGCAACAGCATCTGCCAATAAGAGGTACGCCGCCGGGTAAAGGCAGCAATCATCTGTCCTGTCCAGGCACCGCATACCGCCAGCACCGCGGCCAATTGAGGCTCCAGAAACCAGGCCCAGCAAGACATGGCTACCATGCCAAAGGCAAAGCCCGACAGCCCCTGAACAAAACCCGCCACAATGGCGCCAAAAGCCACCGCCCAATAAACCGACTCCATCATCCCCTGCTGCTCCTTGCCTGAAGACAAGCGACAGTATCCCTCTTTACGAATCGAGCGGGCAGAAAAAAGCCTCCACAATGGAGGCTTCCCAAACTGTTACCGGCGTCGGCCAAGACTGGCCAATCAGGCCTGGTTCAGATTGGTTCAGGCTGGGTCAGCAGCACGCAGATCACGAGGTTGGATCAGCGATTCGGCACGCAACACTTCGTTCAGGGTCTCGGCGTCCATCAGGCCACGCTTGAGAACCACGTCACGAATATTGGTACCTGTCTGGAAGGCTTCGGCGGCAACCGAGGTAGCGGCTTTGTAACCGATGAACGGATTCAAGGCAGTCACCAGGGAAATGGAACGCTCGATATTGCTTTCCAGGCATTCACGGTTGGCAGTGATACCTACCACGCAGAACTGGGTCAGCGTGTCGCAAGCATTGCCCAACAGAGCCATGCTACGCAGCAGGGAGTGAATGATCACAGGTTCAAACGCGTTCAGCTGCAATTGACCGGCTTCAGCAGCCATGGTCACGGTCATGTCGGCACCGATCACTTCAAAGGCAACCTGGTTGACCACTTCAGGGATCACGGGGTTGACCTTACCGGGCATGATGGACGAACCAGCTTGCACGGCGGGCAGACAAATTTCACCCATACCAGCACGCGGACCGCTAGAGAGCAGACGCAAGTCGTTGGACAGCTTGGACAGCTTGACCGCAGCGCGCTTCAACACACCCGACAGGTGCAGGAAACCGCCGCAATCCTGAGTGGCTTCGATCAAATCGTCAGAGACACGCAGTTGAACACCGGACAGATCGGACAAGGCAGCCACAGCCAGCTGAGCATACTCAGGGTGAGCCGTAATGCCGGTACCAATAGCCGTACCGCCCAGATTCACGTCACACATCAGCTTGCGCGATTCTTTCAGACGCACGATGTCTTCGTTGATCATGGTGGCAAAGGCGTTGAACTCCTGACCCAGGGTCATGGGCACAGCATCTTGCAACTGAGTGCGGCCAATCTTCATGTACGAGGAGAATTCCTCGGACTTTTTCAGGAAGGCATCGCGCAGACGTTCCATGGCGGCAAACAGCGGGTCCAGCGAACGGTAAGCAGCCAGGTGCAAAGCCGTTGGATAGACGTCGTTGGTGCTTTGGGCCATGTTCACATCTTCATTGGGGTGAAGATACTGGTACTCGCCGCGCTTGTGACCCATATGTTCCAAGGCCAGGTTACAGATAACCTCGTTGGCATTCATATTGGTCGAGGTACCTGCGCCGCCCTGAATCATGTCTACCACGAAATGCTCATGGCACTTGCCTGCTTGTACAGCCTGACAGGCAGCCACAATGGCGTCGTGCTTATCCTGCTCCAGCAAACCCAGTTTGAAATTGGCCTGAGCAGCTGCCTGCTTGACCAGCGCCAGAGCATTAATCAGTTCCGGGTAAGTTGAAATAGGCGTACCGGTAATGTGGAAATTCTCCTTGGCACGCAAGGTATGAACACCATAATAGACTTCATCGGGGACTTGGCGGTCTCCCAGCAAATCATGTTCGATACGGAACTGACTCATAATTCCTTCGTTTCCTTAATAACGATAGCAAGACTTTTTTGATACGCCTCATACTCGATCCCGGACTACAAACGGAACAAAGCCCTGCCATTTCTTGCGAACTTGGCAGGGGCTCGGGGACATGCTGGCAAATACCGCTAATAAGCTTTGGATAATGCTTGTATCCAAACCCGGAAAGCAAAGGCCCGTAAAAAACGGGCCTCTATTGCAATCCACCAAGCGGGGTGAATGATCCAACCGCCTTTTTTGAAGGCATCGTCGAGCTCGGGAAGCGCTTTGAACATTGTAAACGCCGAGCGCTCACATGCACGTCGTTTTGCGGTTTTTCTTGAGCTGGGCCGCCTTCTCTTCCTGACTGACAGTTGAAAACTCGCTTAATTTAGCGGTGTATCTCCGATATAGCTCACTCATCATGTCTGTAACAAGAGTCTGGCGCTTTGGACACGAGCGTTGCGCGCTTGCATCATTTTGATGCGTTCAAGCCATAAGACTCACAACACAGGATCAAAAATCATCCCATGCTGCCTGGATAGGAAGTCCGGAAACCTTGCAGTTTGAGAAAAAAAGGAAGGCAAAAGAGTATACACAGGCTTTACGACTATTCTGTAAACCCATAGCCGCTTATACTGAAAAAAACTGGTCTTATTTTACTAAATGAAAATTCCTAATCAATAAAAGATGTTTAAATCAGTAAAAATGGAATTAAAAAATAAGATAAATTTCCACATTAAAAGCAGCGGCTCAGTAATAAAAGAAAGCAAACCCGTTTTTATTGGGTTTTATTGATTCTTTCTAAATAACTACTGCTCTTTGCCGCGCACTCCTTAACGGCACAGCACTATGAAATTACTCGATCTGAAATATCAAACTATCCTGAGCGAATCCCAACGCCAGGCCCACCCTAAAACCGAGGATATCGAACTGTGTTTACGCGTTCTGTCGCTGGCCTCCAGCATTAATCGCGCTTCCAGCTCTGTTCTGAACGAATTTGGTCTGTCCGAAGGACGTCTGGTTCTGCTGTTCTTGCTTAGCCGCCAACCCTCTGGCCTGAGCCCCGCGCTATTGGCAGAACAAGCTGGCGTGACCCGCGCCACCATCACCGGCCTGCTCGACGGGCTGGAACAGCAGCAATTGCTGGTGCGCCAGAACAATACCTCGGACCGCCGCGTGCTCACTGTTAAACTCACCGAGGCCGGACAAGAGTTGTGCGAGCACCTGCTGCCCTATTACATCGAGTGGCTATCGGGCGTATTTAGCCATGTGCCCAAAGACGTGCGCGAACGCTTGTCCAATTTGTTATCCAAAGCCCTGCAAGGCGACGACACACCGGAAATCAAAGTTGAAAAGCCTCTTTCGCACACCATCCCCGGAACCATGCAGCGCAGTTATATGGCTTAAGGCACAAACTCGCCTTGCCCCAGGGTCGACCTTGTCGTCGACCCTACACCGTCAAGGGTGGCAACCGTATCGGTGCCACCCTTTGTTTTCGTCCCTGCAAGGCTGAAACTTATGGATGCTGCTGTTATAGATGCCATGAAAAAATGGCCCAATGTGCCCGCTGTCAGCGGGTATATCTCTTTGGATCAGTCTGGCCATTGGCGTCATCACCCGGCTGGCGATGCTAATCAGCACCCAGGGCAAGTGGGCGAGCGCATTGCCCACCAAGGTTTGTTGGCATTTTTCAACCGCAATTATCAGGCGGATGAACAAGGCCGCTGGTTTATCCAGAATGGTCCGCAACGTGTTTATGTCCGTCTGGATGCCGCCCCACTGATTGTGTCCTTGGCGCAAGACCAGGTTCATTTGCAAGACCACACCGGCCACACAGTGGAAGCGATTCAGGCCTGGTACATCAGCGCTGAGGGCAGGCTCTATTTGCGCACCTCCGCAGGCCCGGCCTTGTTGGCAGGTCGAGATATTCCGGCGCTGCTGGAACAACTGCGCACAAAGCAGCATGGCCTGGACAGCCTGGATCTGGAGCAGCCCCAGCACAGCGAAGGCTGGTCCTTGCCTGTCTACCCCAAGCCCTGTTCCCTGACAGTCTGGTCTTCCTGCGTGTCGCCCGCCGAGGAATTGGCGTATATTGTTTTGCCAGAGCCCGATCCCATTTGAACCGCCATCACAGAATCTGCATGACCCAGCCATCCGCCTCTTTCTATTTCCCCGCCCCACGCACGCAAAACTTCTGCAATCAATGCGGCAGCAAACTGACACGCCTGGTGCCCCCGGACGATAACCGCATGCGTGATGTCTGCGAAAATTGCGGCGCGGTGCACTACCAGAATCCCCGCAATGTGGTCGGTATTGTGCCCATGTGGAAAGACGATCAGGTCTTGCTGTGCCGTCGCGCCATCGAGCCGCGCTACAACACCTGGACCTTGCCCGCCGGTTTCATGGAGCTGGGCGAGACGCTGGGACAAGGTGCCTTGCGTGAAATGGGCGAGGAAGCGGGTGCGCAAGTCGAGCCCGGCCCGCTCTTTACCGTTATCAGCGTGCCTTACGCCGAACAAGTTCACGTGTACTACCTGGCCAAAGTCACCAGCGACGTGCTGGACCCCGGCCCGGAGTCCCTGGAAGCCCGTTTCTTCCACCTGGACGACATCCCTTGGGACAACCTGGCTTTTCGCACCGTAACCGCCACCCTGGAGCGTTACGTCGAAGACCACAAGGCAGGCCGCTTCCAGATTCACGAATTTGATATCGCCCCCCGCGACCACGGCTGATCATGTCGCTTGTATGGGTCGCTCCTGATCAGGCCCTGCCCAGCCCTGAACACGCCAGCCCCGAAGGGCTGGTAGCCGCCGGTCTGGACTTAAGCGTTCCACGCCTCCTGGAAGCCTATAGCCAGGGCATGTTTCCCTGGTACAGCCCTGGTGACCCGGTTCTGTGGTGGTCTCCTGATCCACGCATGGTGCTGGAGGTCGATCAATTCAAGATTTCCCGCTCCCTGGGCAAAAAACTGCGCCAGATTGCACGGCAGCAAGATCAGGACGACGCCCCTATCCGAGTCACCTGCGATCTGGCCTTTGAGCAAGTCATAGGCCAATGCGCCGCCCAACGTAGTGCGACCGGCACCTGGATCAGCCCGGATATTAAGCAGGTCTATACAGATTTGCACCACAGTGGCTATGCCCACAGCGTAGAAACCTGGATGGACGGCAAGCTGGTCGGCGGTTTGTATGGGGTGAATCTGGGCCGCTTTTTCTTTGGCGAATCCATGTTTGCCTTGCAAACCGATGCCAGCAAGATCGCCCTGGCCCATCTGGTGGAGTTCCTGAAGTTCGCTGGCATCCCGTATATAGACTGCCAGCAGGAAACATCGCATCTGGCCAGTCTCGGTGCCAGCCCCATCCCCCGGAAAGACTTTATGGCCGCCCTGACCTGGGCCAAAGATCAACCCAGTCCAGTCTGGCCGCGCGGGGCGTTGCAACTAGGCCTGCCCCCAGCTTGCTAGGCTGGCGCGAGCATCCCATAATGGCTCTATCACGCTTGGCAGAGTCGCATGAATTATCCCAAAGCACCCACCAGTCCCCAAACGCTGCAATTTTATTCCACGGCCAGCTACCGTTGCAGCTACCTGCCAGAGCAACAGGCACGCTCACTGGTTGCCGCTCCTGCTCACCTGATCAACGACACGGTTTACTCCAAACTGGTCCAGCAAGGCTTTCGACGCAGCGGCACCTTTACCTATCGCCCCTATTGCGACCAATGCCGCGCCTGCCTGCCCCTGCGTTGCGACACCCTGCACTTTCAGCCCGACCGTGCCCAACGCCGTGCCCAAAAGCGTCACGGCAATCTGGTCGTACAAGATCTGCCCCTGCACTGGAATGCCGAACACTACGAGCTGTACCGCCGTTATCAGGCCAGCCGCCACCCCGGTGCTGGCATGGACGAAGACGACCAGTCCCAGTACGCCCAGTTTCTGCTGGCCAGCCATGTCACCTCGCGCCTGCTGGAGTTTCGTGAGCCCGACGGCACCTTGAAAATCGTGGCCGTCATCGACGTGCTGCAAGACGGGCTTTCCGCCGTCTATACCTTTTTTGATCCCGACGACACCGGCAGTCTGGGCACCTACGCCGTGCTCTGGCAACTGGACTATTGCCGTCAACAATCCCTGCCCTGGCTCTATTTAGGCTACTGGATCGAAGAAAGCCGTAAAATGGCCTACAAAACCCGCTTTCGCCCCTACCAGCTCCTGATGAAAGGTCGTTGGGAATGGCTGGCTTAACGTCCTCTTTTATCGATCCCCATGTCTGCCCTATTCAGCCTTTATCCCTTGGCTCGTCGGGTGCTGTTCAGTCTGGATGCTGAACACGCTCACGAACTGACTCTGAAATCCCTGCATTGCGCTCACCAAACCCCTCTTTTAGGTAGTTTGCTGAAAGACCTGCCCAGCAAACCTCTGGAACTAATGGGTCTGAAGCTACGCAATCCTGTGGGTCTGGCCGCTGGCCTGGATAAAAATGGCGCACATATCGATGCCTTGGGCGCCCTGGGTTTTGGTTTTGTCGAAGTCGGCACCGTGACTCCGAAAGCGCAGCCCGGCAATCCCAAGCCACGCTTGTTCCGCCTGCCTGAAGCCAATAGCCTGATCAATCGCTTTGGCTTTAACAACCACGGCCTGGATACCTTTATTGATAATGTGCGCAAAAGCCAGTTCCGCTCGCAAGGCGGCATTCTGGGTCTGAACATTGGCAAGAACGCGACTACCCCCATTGAGCAGGCCGATCAGGACTATCTGACGTGTCTGCGTGCGGTCTACCCCCACGCCGATTACGTCACTGTGAATATCTCCTCACCCAACACGCAAAACCTGCGTGCCTTGCAGGCTCAGGATGAACTGGCCCGTCTGCTCGGTTCCTTGCAAGCGCTACGTACGGAATTGGCACAAGAGCACCAACGCTACGTGCCTATTGTGGTGAAAATCGCTCCTGACCTGGATCAATCACAAATTGATGCCATTGCGGACACGGTTCCCTCGCAAGGTCTGGACGGCATTATTGCCACCAATACCACCTTGTCGCGCGATGCCGTACAGGGTTTGCGTCAAGGTCAGGAGCAAGGCGGTTTGTCCGGCCCACCAGTGCACGAATTATCCTTGAACGTCATTCGTCGTTTGCGTGAGCAACTAGGCCCCGACTTCCCAATTATTGGTGTTGGCGGTATTGAATCTGGCCGCCAGGCTCAGGAAAAGATCCAGGCAGGTGCCCAGGCGGTACAGCTGTATACCGGCTTGATTTACAAAGGCCCCGCCCTGATCTCCGAGTGCATTCGCGCCCTGTAAAACGCATCGTGCCCGCGTAACGCGGGCACTAGCACCCTGAAGCACGTTCACTATTGGCACTGCACGCAAGAAAAAAGCCAGCTCAACGAGCTGGCTTTTTCTTTAGCGCCTGATTAAATCAGACAAGCAAAAACTTACTTCTTGCTGGTAGCAGCAGTCGCAGCAGCGGCAGCGGCTTCAACCGTTTTGTTGCTGGCTTCGGTGACTTGAGCAGCAGCTTTCAGGCTGGCGTTGGTGGCAGCCTGGATGTTGCTTTCAGCAGCATCAGCAGCTTGGCGAGCAGCCTTGACAACAGTTTCAGCAGCGTTGGAAGCCGTGGCGAAGGAAGACTTCAGCAAAGCAACAGCGCTTTCGGTGCCGGTAGGCGCATTTTTGGCCAGCTGGTCGATAGCGTCAGCAGCGTGCTGTTGACCTTGAGCCAGTTGAGCTTCAGCGATACGCGACAGGTTCAGTTGCAGATCGGAGAAGATGTCGTAAACGCTTTTGCCGTATTCCAGAGCCTGGGCAGCATTAGGCTTGGCCACGCTTTGCGACAGGGCCACAACGTCTTGCACGTCTTTGGCGTTGATAACTTGCTGGGATTGGCCAGCCGCTTGTTCCAGCGAGCTGCGCAGCAGATTCAGGTTCAGACCAACCAGCTTTTCAAAGCCTTGCAGCAATTGACCTTGAGCAGCGAACAGGTTGTTCAAAGTAGCTTGTTGGGATTCCAGTACGTTTTGTGGAATAGCACTCATGATGTTTTCCTTGGAGATACGTGGCCTGGGTCAAGCCAGCGTGAAATTAGTGTCAGTGTTACTAGACAAGGGTCTGAAGAAGGCCCGGCCCATTCGCAACTACGCAAGGCAAACCTTCTATGTTGCACCGCAACAATTCAACTTTAAGCGCTATCCAAAACAAAGTCAACGTAATTTGTTGCGCTGCAACAAAACCGTCATGGACTTGTAATCAAGGCTGGAAAAACAACACTAAAACACAGACTTAACGCTGTTTGTCGTATCCCAGCGTTTCGGAAATTTTAGCGGCGGTATTCAGCAAAACGGGAATCCAGTCGTCGTGCAAACGCTCGGCCGGAGCAGATAAAGACAGACCGGCCAAAAGCTTGCCGGTGTCGTCATACACACCAGCCGCAATACAGCGCACACCCATCTCCAGCTCCTCGTTATCGCGGGCATAGCCCAGACGACGAACTTGCGCCAATTCGCGTTCCAGTAATTCCAGTTGAGTAATGCTGTTACGGGTAGCACCGGCCAGGCCGGTACGCATGACGTAGGCCCGCACCTGACGCGGTTCCCAGGAAGCCAGAAACAGCTTGCCGGTCGAGGTCAAATGCAAAGGTGCATGGCCACCAATAGCGCGCACCACCTGCATACCCGAGCTCTCGCTCCAGGAACGTTCCACATAGACAATTTCATCGCCCTGCTGCAAGGACAGATTCACCGTTTGTCCGGTGTACTTGTGCAGCTCGCGCATGGGGCCCAGGGAAGCCGCACGCACATTCAGACGGCCTTTAACCAGGGAGCCCAGCTCCAGCAAACGCATGCCCAGTCGGTACAGTCCGCTGTCCACGCGCTCCACATAACGTCCCACCACCAGATCGTTCAGGATACGGTGAGTGGTTGAGGTATGCAGGCCAGTTGCAGCCGCCAGATTCTTCAATGCCACTGGCTCAGATTGCTTGGCCAGTTCGTCCAATAGAATCATGGCGCGTTCCAGAACCTGGATCGACATCTGACCACCATTGTTTGACGACGCGCCTGAGGGCGTAAAGGAATTTGTTGTCATTATTAGGAGAATTATGATGCAACGCAACAAATTCCATAATATGAAATGGTCGCGCGCTTGGCAAGCGCTATTTTAGCGCAGGGCTCAAGCTCCCGCCCAAGTCCAGCACCTGCTGGCGCAAATAGGCCAAGGCCTCTGCCGCCGGTTCCGGCTCCCCTTTTACGCCCAGATCAATATGTGGCTGTCCGCCCGCTTCCCCCACGCTGGGCAGGCTAAACGCTTTCACACCTGGCCAGTTCAGCTCTACATGCTCCATGGCCGGCGTAATACGCGACTCTGGCAAGTTAAAGGCCAGGAAAGAGTGTTCGACTCGATGAGCCAGATGGTGCAGTTCCCGATAGCGAGTATCCAGCGTCCACTCCATCATGGGCCAGGCCATCACAGGAAAACCTGGCATGAAGGTGTGATTGTGAATGAAAAAACCGGGAATCTTGTTGTAGACATTGGGCACAATTTCAGCACCCACCGGAAATACCCCCATCTGCAAGCGCTGCTGGTTCTCGGGCAAGGACATATCCGCACTACCCACGCCATTACGCTCATTTTCAGCACAGCGCTCAGCAATCAAGGCTGCGGCCTCGGGATGCAGCTTCAGCTCCACACCCAAAGCCTTGGCCGCCGCCTGGCGGGTTTGATCATCCGGTGTCGCACCAATCCCGCCACAGCAAAACACAATATCCGGCGTCGCAAAACTGCGCTCCAGGGTGGCGGCAATCGTATCCAGATCATCAGGGATGATCTGGGCGCCTCCCAGTTGCAAGCCCCTGGCCCCCAGCAGCTCGATCAGTTTTGAAAAGTGTTTATCGTAGCGACGTCCCGACAGGATTTCGTCGCCAATAATAATCAGACGAATAATGGCTTGATCCTTAGTTGTCATGGTCAATAAGCGTAGTAGAAGCCGCTGCTGCCTCGTGCTGGCGCAGGCGACGAAGGTTTTCCAAAGAGAAGTGGGCAAATACCAGAGCCGAAAACACAGGCAAGACCAGCCAGGCCGGTGGAATCAGGTTCAAGAGGGCAAAGATCAGACCGATCAACCAGTACTGGCTATTCAGACGGGACCACAGATATTTGCGCTCTTGCACATTCGCGTGCTCAACCAGGGAATCCACCCGCAACATGCGCGTCAGGGCAAAAACCCACCACAGCACGGGCAAAATCAGCGCGAAAGGAGGAAAAATCCATAACGGCAAGGTGACCAACCAACCCACTACAAACAAGGTCCCCACCCACACCGCGTTCCAGACGCTGTAGACCGTGGCGTTGTGGCCTTGCTTGATCAGATCGGGATAGTCTTTCTGCTGCAAATGGCCCAGGACCAAAGGCATGACCAGCACAGCGGCAATAATCAGGCCCAACACGCCGGCCAGAGGCAACAAAATGCCTAAAGCCAACAAGGGCGCCAGATACACTTTCAGCGAGAACAGGCCCAAGCCCACCAACCACTGATCCACGGATTCAAAGGCATTCCAGCCCCCCAGCAGCTCCAGCAACCAGGTTTGAATGGGGGTCCACAATAGCCAGCTCAGTAAAATCAGGCCCACAAACATGATCAGGAAAGGCATGACCAGGGCCACCAGCATGCGTGGCTGAAATTGCGACACCAAAGAACGCTTGAAGGCGATGGAGATGCTGGCCCAACCGCCAGCAGGGCCCGATCGCGATGGGGCAGACGAAGATACGGACATACTGCTCCTGCTAAGCAAAATCGATTACCCGAGTATCATAGACACAGTCGCTTCTTTTTGTCTGTATGAAATTATGGCCTTGTTCAACGCCCAACACGATCTGACCGCCCTGGCGGCCCACCTGCAAGCCGAACCCGATGCTTTGTTGATTGCCTGTTTCTGCGCCGAATGGTGCAAAACCTGTCAGCAGTATCAGCCCGCTTTTGAGGCTTTGGCCACACAGTTTCCCCAGGCTTGCCTGATCTGGATTGATATTGAAGAGCAGCCCGAGCTAGTGGGCGATGAAGATATTGAGGATTTCCCCACGCTGCTGATCCAGAACGAGAATGGGACCGTTTTCTACGGTCCCATGTTGCCTCATATCGAACATCTGGCGCGTCTGGTGCACAGCATCTCCGAACGCAGCCCGGTCGTTGATGCCGGGCCTGGGGATTTGCGCGCCTTAGTAGCGGCCGCCGCCTAACAGAACGCCCACCGAACGCTTGCGCGTTGTATTGGAGGGAGTCGTCACCGCTGGCTTGGGCGCAGCAGCGGTCGATGGCTCGTAGGGCTTGAGGAAAAACTCGTCCACAGGTGGCGTGTTCGACTGATACGAACGACGCTCACCACGCTCGTGACGGTTGGAACCGGAACGGGACGAAGCGGCAGCAGGCAGATCCAGCTTCAGACGTGGCACAGCCGTGCCAATCAGCTTCTCAATTTCTTGCAGCAAATGCTCTTCATCGGGAGCCATCAGGGCAATGGCTTCACCCGAGGCGCCAGCACGACCGGTACGGCCAATACGATGTACGTAGTCTTCAGCGTTGTACGGCAAATCCACGTTGATCACGCAAGGCATACCGGCCACATCCAGACCGCGGGCGGCCACATCGGTTGCCACCAATACATCCACACTGCCGCTCTTGAAGGCGTCCAGCACCTTCATGCGCTCCAGCTGACTTTTATTGCCGTGGATGGATTCCGCCTTGATGCCTTCACGCTCCAGATAGCGGGCTAGTTGACCAGCACCAATCTTGGTATTGGAAAAGACGATAGTCTGGGTCAGCTTCTTGGTCTTGATCAGATGCGCCACGGCACGACGCTTCTCGTCCGCCGACATGGGGTACACCACCTGAGTGACTGTCGATGCGGTCGCGTTGCGGGCAGCCACTTCGATCTCGACCGGATCATTCAGGAAGTTGCGGGCCAGCTTGCGGATTTCCTTGCTGAACGTCGCCGAGAACAACAGGCCCTGACGATTCTTGGGCAGCAAGGACACAATACGGTCCAGATCGGGCAAGAAGCCCATATCCAGCATGCGGTCCGCTTCGTCCAGCACCAGAATGCTGACCTGGCTTAAATTGATCGTGCGCTGATCAATGTGATCCAGCAGACGGCCTGGCGTGGCGATGACAATTTCAACACCGCGACGCAGGGCTTCTTTTTGCGGACCAATATCCACACCACCGAACACCACCGTCGAGCGCAAGGGAACCGATTTGCTGTAGAGCGCAATGCTCTCGGCCACCTGGTCAGCCAGCTCGCGCGTTGGCGTCAACACCAAAGCCCGCACCGGGTGACGGGCGGGCGAGGCGCTGGTCGTGGCGTGTGCCATCAGACGATTCAGGATAGGCAAGGAAAAGGCTGCCGTCTTACCTGTACCCGTCTGGGCTGCCCCCATGACATCACGGCCGGCCAGCACCACGGGAATCGCCTCGGCCTGAATAGGCGTAGGCTTGGAATATCCCGCCTCGGTAACGGCGCTTAATATTCCAGGGTGCAGACCGAAATCAGCAAACGTAAGGTCATTGGGGGTCGAAGGAGTTTTATCTGTCATGTACGCAAAAAGTCGGCTTGCCACGAGTGGCAAGCATTTGTAACAATCCTATTTTAACTTATGCCCGCCTGCCTCAACAGCAGTCACAGGCGTGTAAGTACTCGCGTCAGGATTTTATGGCATCACGGCACGTATCAGCCAGAACGCCAACATCCCGGCCACGATTACCCAAACAGCGTTACGGGTACGGATGAACACCAGCACAGCCACCAGACTGGCCAGAGCTTTGATATCCAATCGGGGGGTGTCGCCGTAAGCCCAAGGCAAAAGTTCCGGGATAATGATTGCTGCCAGAGCAGCTACCGGAGCAAAGCGCAAGGCGCGCCGCATACGTTCGGTCAGGGGCAGCAAATCACCAAACATGAAATAGCCTGAGCGGGTGAGCAAGCTGCACAACACCAACAGGGCGATTGCACCCAAAACGTACCAATCATACTGCCAATCGCTCATCACCGTGCATCCCTATGCCGTTGCAGTTGTTCTGCCGCCACGCCGGCCAGCACTCCGCCAAGCACCGCTGCCACCAG
Organism: Alcaligenes phenolicus; assembly: GCF_032063905.1. Taxonomy (NCBI): domain Bacteria; kingdom Pseudomonadati; phylum Pseudomonadota; class Betaproteobacteria; order Burkholderiales; family Alcaligenaceae; genus Alcaligenes; species Alcaligenes phenolicus. The sequence goes on along the minus strand of NZ_DAMBOE010000001.1, from coordinate 19,263 downwards.
CCCCAAACGCAGGGGCAGCGCCTGTCCGACCCATGCAATCACGCTGGCCGTAATCAAACAGGCCCACATGGCACGGTTATTGACCAAGGGAATCAGGAGCGCCAGCAAGGCCAGAATGGCCGCAAACTCCAGCGACCAGGAAGGCGGCACATAGGCACTGAGCACAATGCCCGACAAGGAGGCAATCTGCCAGCTTAGCCAACCAGGCAGGATGATTCCCAGGTAATACCAAAGATGCTCGCGAGAGCCGCGCTCTTTGGAGTCGCCATACTTGGACATGAACAGCACAAACACCATGTCACTGGTGATATAGCCCAGGCCCAGGCGTTTCTTCCAGCTCAGATGACGAAAAAAAGGCTGCAAGGCCGCTCCAAAAATAATGAAGCGAATATTGACGATAAACCCGGCAGTGAAAATCAGCCACAAGGGCGCGTGGGACTCGATCAGCGGCAAGGCCGTCAGCTGGGCCGAGCCCGCATACACAAACAAGGTCATCAAAGTAGCTTCAAACCCGCTCAAGCCGGATTTGACCATGGCCACGCCCGTTACAAAGCCCCAGACCACAGTGGCAATCAAGGCGGGAATAAAGTCGATGAAACCGGCGCGCATGTGTACACGATCCTGTGCACTAGGCAACAAGGCCGATAATCTTGTGATGGCTGACACGCCGTCTCCTGAGATGTGCTGCCCGCAAGCTGTAAATAGCGGTGGCAGCTTTGCTTATGATTTTTCTTATTCTAGAAGCAAAACCGAAGCACGAACATCTTGCTCTCTTGATAAGGTCAAGAAAAAACAGGCCGGGTCTTGCTACAATCGCTAGTCTACGCACGTAAAGTTCGGCACCGCCGTTGCGTGCACGGTATTCTTACCCCTCTCATTGTTTATCAGGAATCCTATGAGCGCCGCTATCGAACCTAAAAAAGCAGATCACGAACTGATCATGGTCGGAGCCGACGATCTGCCCGTGCATTGCCCCCGTCCAGGTGGCTCGCTGTGGAACATGCACCCCCGCGTGTATATCGATATCAGCAAAACCGGCGAAGCCGCTTGTCCTTACTGTGGCGCCCGCTACCGCCTGAAAGAAGGCGAAAAGGTTCACGGTCATTAATTTCTGAACTTGGCTTCGTTGGACCCTACTGCTCCCCCCTCTGGCAATGCGATAGAGCCGGGCCCTGTGCCCGGCGCAGACGCGCAACCCTGGCGTCACACCGACGTGGTTGCCCGTCTGGATTCCAGCGCCTGCCCTCTGCCCGCCTGGCTGCCTGGCGGACACCTCCAAACTATCCACGGGGCATTTTTTGCCCGCCATCACCATATCGCCTTTGTCCGCCAAAGGATTGATACGCCCGATGGCGACTTCCTGGATCTGGACTGGACCGGACCAGGCTTGTTTGCAGACAAGCTGGCCAACGGTGCCACCGCCCAGCCCGACGCCCATCTATCCCGCACCGCCGCCCGCCGCTGGATGCAGCCCCAGGATTGGGACAGCCTGCCCAGCACGGCCGATACGCATGCCCTGGTTCTGTTTCATGGCTTGGAAGGCAGCAGCCGAAGCCATTACATCCAGGCCATTGCGCAATACTTCCGCGCCCGCGGCTGGATTGTGGTGGTCGCTCATTTCCGCGGTTGCTCGGGTTTTCCGAATCGCATGGCGCGCGCCTATTACTCGGGCGACTCGGAGGAAATCAGCTTTATCCTGAATACTGTTCGCGGCCATCTGCCCAATGTACGCTGGCACGTGGCCGGCACCTCGCTGGGCGGCAATGCCATGCTCAAGTATTTGGGTGAAGCGGGTGATGAGGTTTCCTGGTTGCAGGCATGTGCCTCCATTTCGGTACCCCTGGATCTGGTCGCTTGCGGCCGCTACCTGTCCGAATCCCGAATGGGTCGTTGGTTCTACTCGCCCTATTTTCTGAAAAGCATGCGCAGCAAGCTGCAGGACAAGGCCCACCGCTTTCCCGGCATGGTCGATACGGCCCGCTTGAACCAGGCCCGCACCATACGCGACTTCGACGATATTTATACCGCGCCCATGCATGGTTTCAGCCATGCGCTGGATTATTGGACGCGTGCGTCCAGCAAACCTTTGCTGCGCAATATCAAAATCCCCACGCTGGTTTTGAATGCCCGTAACGACCCTTTCGTGCCGCATGCCAGCTTGCCGACCATTCAGGATTGCTCGGACTCCATTTTGCTGCACCAACCTGCCGAAGGTGGGCACGTCGGTTTCATCACGGGCAGCATCCCCGGCAATATGGGTTGGTTACCCGCACGGCTGGCCCGCTTCTTCGAAACCAATAGCTAAGACAGGTTAAAGCGGGCCTGCGGGCTCATCAGGAGCGGAAACGCTCCAGCAAGACACGCTCGCTTTCAACACGCTCGCGCAATTGGCGAATCTGCGTATCCAGCTCGGACTGCTGATAGAAGTCCTGAGTCAGATTGCGCGCCTGCTGCAACTGCTCCACGGCCGTAGGCAAGGCCCCGACTAACTCATAATATTGAGCCATGGCACGTCGGGCTTTCACCCCATCACCCAAACGGTCGTACGTTTGTGCCAGCAGCTGATGCAGTTGGGGTTCATCAGGCCATTGCTTGATGCGATCCATCAAGAAAGCCTGGGCCTGATCGTTCTGCCCCAATTGCTGCAGGACCTGCACATATGCCAGGGCAACCCCTTGGCTCTTGGGCCAACGCTGCCAGGCCTGCTTGGCCAAGTTCAGAGCACCTTGTACATCACGATCGGCAATCGCAATGCGTATATCCAGGGTATCCAGTTCAGGAGCCTGAAACTTGCCTTGCGCCCGAGCCTGGGCCAGATGCACGCGGGCCTGCTCGTAATCCTGGCGGCCTTGCGCAATATAGGCCAGGCCATACTGTGCCGCCGAACGCTCCAGATCGCTTTGCGACTGATTCGAGCTTTGCAGCGCCTGCTCCAGAACACGCAAGGACTGCCCGCCCCCAGCCTGCATCACCATCAACTTCGCACGGATATACCAAAACGAAGGAGTGTCCTGATAATTACTGGCTGGCAGACCGCGCACCCGGTTACTGATGTCCGATTCACGCTGTTGAGACATGGGGTGAGTGCTGGCGTACTCATTCGCTGTCGCGCGCTCATTCAGACGCGAAGCCGCGGCCAGACGCTGAAACATCTGCACCATGCCTTGTGGCTCATAACCAGCCTTGAGCAGCATCTCGAAACCGACGCGGTCAGCTTCTTGCTCGGCCTGACGAGAAAAACCCAGCTGCCTATCCACGGCCGCTGCTTGTCCGAAAGCAGCCGCCCCCATCGCCAGATCCCCACTACCTGCCAAGGCTCCCAGCAAGGCTCCGGCCAGAGCAGCAATCAGCAAATGGTTGCTTTGCGCACTTTGGGTAATACCGCGAGCGACGTGACGTTGCGCCACGTGGGCAATTTCGTGAGCCAGCACCGAGGCCAATTCGGACTCGGACTGTGAAGCCGTGAACAGACCGCTATGAATACCGATATAGCCACCGGGCAAGGCGAAGGCGTTGATGCTGCTATCGCGCAGGGCAAATACCGTTACGGGCTGCGCCATGGCAGGACCGTACTGGGCCAGCTTGCGGCCCATATCCGTCAAATACTGATTGATATCCGGGTCCGACACATATTCGGGTGAGCGCCTGCCCTGCTCCATGATGGCATTGCCCAGGGTCCGCTCCAAAGCCGGAGACAACTCGGCACCCGACGCTGCCCCCATTGAAGGAATGCCCACAGGCTGCGCCTGTACAGGCAGCACTGAACCGAAAGCCAGCGACAAAGCCAGACACAGAGAAAGCGCGGAACGGGCGGGTTTAAACTGCATGGATACTCCCGACAAAATCAATTGGCTCTGACCATCATAGCGCTTGTCCGCTTGCGAGATTCTGGCAAACGGTGACGCGCTGACAGGCGCATCAAGGTGCCCAAGGCATACAAAAGGCCAAACACTTCCACCAGACCGGCCAGCACCCACATGATCAGGCCCCCCATGACCTGATCAGCCAGCGCATCCATGCCGGGAATGGCACGACCACATAAATCGAAAATCGGATACAGGTCGTATTCGGTAAAGGTGATGATGGCACCCACAACCATTTGCGGCACCATGGTAATAACCGGCGAAAGTATACGCCCACCCACCGACAGCCGGGCCGGTGGCGAAGGCCGACGATCCAGAATCAGGTTCCAGTACATAATCCCGCTGATAACCACAGACCAGTTCATCAAACGGTACAAACGCCAGTCCAGCATGGAATAGAACTGCACCGTAGGCAGCATCCAGATCAGGACCAGGAAAACAAACAGAAAGGCGACCAGTATCGGGTTGGTCAGGACAGCCTGAACACGTCGGCCACTAGGTCGGCGCAACCATTGAGCCAAAGCCCGCCGCCAGCTCAGCGGTAGACCCGCACGCAAGGTTTGACCGGGATAGGCCCCCATCAGGAACAAGGGGCCCAGATGATGCAAGATCAAATGCTGGGCCCGATGGATGAAGAACATGCGCTCGGCGTAATAGTCCAGGCGCGTGTGCAAGGAAAGGTAGAGGAGAATCAGGCCAATCCAGAAGAAGGACTGGCGCAAAAGATTGGGGCGGTGTACTTGCCGCCCCCGGACGTACAAAGCAATGACCAGCAAAAAGGTCAAAAGCAGAACAGGAGAAAACTCCCAAGGTGTCAGCCAGTCGAGCAAGGACATAGCAGCGCCATCCGCAAATCCAGTTGCGGTTTAGTTTATAGCAATACGCTCCCGTCCTGCCCACTTCACATTCAGCACACCGGGATAATCCCGAATCAGCCGTGCACGCTGCATCAGCTCTGCGCGCAGTTCAGGCGGGCAGGTCAAGGTCACACACGCGGTATCGTGCGTATCGGAATGGTCTACCTGAACATTGGCCACGCGGATTCCCGCGGTATTCAGGTCCGAGTAAATACGCCGCCGGATCTGGGCCAGATCGCCACGAGGGCAGACAACCGTCAAACGGGAGACGGACAAAGGGGCACGAGCACGCAGGGCAGAAGCCTGGATGCCGGCACGGCGCAAAAAGAGATCAAAAATACGCATACATTCCCCCTATTGCACATAAAAGTTGCAACACATCAGGATTCGGAAAGCCAAAGGCTTTCCAGAGAATGAAATGGCGGGGAATTTAAGGCAGCAGAACAGCCGCCTGAGACACCACGCCCTGAAATTTCCAGGACGCGGCAAGCTGTGAAGGAATCAGCGGGCCTGAACGCGCCTGGACATAGATAGGTCGAGCATAGATCGACTAGCACTGTCGCCGGGGTCGGGATTCACCACACAGCTCCTATAAAACCAAAGAACCCGTATTGTAACGTGCGCAAGCCCTCGCCACAAGGGCAAGCCTGTGAAAAACCTTTACTTTACAAGGCACTTGATGTGTTTAATACACAGACAGATCCAGCCAGCCCATATAACGATAAAAGGCCATGATGACGTGCACCAGCCAGAACAGGCTGATATTGGCAAAGGCAACCGTCGAGACCACCGCTGTGAGGACGCTGGGCCAGCCATGCTGATTGTGTTGCTCGCTTTGGGGGTTGTAGAGCGCATCAAATTTTTCGGGGCTACGCAGCGCCAGAATCACGGCCTCGATAATCCCGGCACTGACCGGCAAGATCAGCAAATTGGGGAATAACGAATCCAGCCCCTGCTGAAACACCAGCGTTCCCAGAATGGCCAGGCTGGTAAACATCAAAGGGACATACCAAAAACGTCTGCCCAGATAGCGGTGCTGTGCGCCCACCACACCTAATAGAAGAGACAGCCACGCAGCGGTGACTTTATGGCGAAAAGGTTTGGTCTGTTCAAATGACAAAGTCTGCTGAGACATGCAGGGCATCCAATCCGGGCTTGTGCTGCCAGCCATTGCGCACAGCTGTCATTTGCTTAAAGCCAATTTGACAGCCACCTTCCCGTACAATACCTGAATTACTTCCTTGCCGTCATGAGGTCCCCCATGAATGCCACCGACTACGACATCGCCATTTGTGGCGCCGGTCCCGTAGGCGCATCTTTGGCGCTAATGCTGGCTGCCCAGCACCCAAGCCCGTCACGCATTGCCGTTCTGGGGAAAAACTTCAATCTGGCCAGCACCGAACATGCCCAGGGTGATCCACGCACGCTGGCCCTGAATCACGGCAGCCGCCGCCTGATTCTGAATCAGCTCAAAGCCTGGCCCGAGCGCGCCGCCCTGATGCGCACCGTGCATGTTTCCCAAAAAGGACGCCTGGGCCGTTGTCTGATTCAAGCCGACGAACTGGGTGTACCTGACCTTGGCGCCGTGGTTCATTACGATGATTTGCTCTGGGCCCTGCATGCCCGGCTCCGGGACAGCGGTGTTACGCTACTGCCCGCTCAGCAAGCCCGCACCCACTCTGCCCCCAAACAGATTCTGGTCGACCACGATGCGGGTCAAGCCACAGCCTTAATTGCCGTACAGTGTGATGGCGTCCGTCCAAGCGGCGTGCGACGCGATTACGGTCAGCACGCCTTGTTGACGACGGTGCGCGCCAGCCAGCCTCAAACCGGCTGGGCCTACGAGCGCTTTACCGAACACGGCCCCTTTGCCGCACTGCCCCACCCTGATGCTCCCGATCTGTATGCCATCGTCTGGTGCAACAGTCCTGAACGCAGCCAATCCCTGTCCGAACTGCCGGTCGAAGCGTTTCAAGCCGCCATGCTGCAAGCCTTTGGCGAGCGCCTGGGACATCTGGAGCTGGTCTCCAAGCGTCACATCTTCCCGCTTGCCTTTCATGCTGGCCCCAGCCGCTTGTCCGAACGCCTGCTGGCAGTAGGCAATGCTGCCCAGACCTTGCACCCGGTTGCCGGTCAGGGTCTGAACCTGGGCTTGCGTGATGTCGCACAATTGTCACAGTGTCTGGCCGCCTGGCAAGCCGATTGCAGCCAGAACCCCGACCCCTTCTTGGCTCGTTACGCCCGCCTACGCCGCCCGGATCGCTGGTTGACCGCCGCCATCACCGACACCTTGCCGCGTCTGTTCGCCACCAAGAATCCACTGATCCAGCATGCATGTGGTCTGGGACTGTTGGCCATGGACACCCTGCCCTTTGCCCGTCAGCCATTTGCCCGACAGCTGCTGCAAGGAATGCGCGCCTAGGCCCACCTGCGTTACAGGCCCCGATGCGGGGCCACCCCTTATTCTTCTTGTAAGTCCTTGCCCACGAACCCGTGTCGCAGGGTTAAAATCTTCCCCATGCGTATCGGCCCCTGGACCCTTCCTAACCCTATTTTCATTGCCCCCATGGCTGGAGTGACAGACAGACCTTACCGTCGTCTGTGCAAGACGCTGGGCGCCGGTTATGCCGTCTCGGAAATGGCCGCCAGCAACAAGCGCTTGTGGGACAGCGTGAAAACATCACGACGTCTGAATCACGAGGGTGAAGCTGATCCGGTGGCTGTACAGATTGCCGGTTCAGACCCTGAAATGATGGCCGAAGCCGCTGTGTTCAATATCAGCAAAGGCGCTCGCATCATTGATATCAATATGGGTTGTCCGGCCAAAAAAGTGTGTAACGTGGCCTCGGGTTCCGCCCTCTTGCGTGACGAGCCACGCATCATTGAAATCCTTGAGCACGTTGTCAAGGCATGTACTCCCTACCAGGTTCCGGTTACACTCAAGACCCGCACCGGCTGGGATGCGCAATCGCGCAATGCTGTTCGTATTGCCCGCTTGGCCGAAGATATCGGCATCGCCGCTTTGACCCTGCATGGCCGCACCCGCTGCGACTTCTACCAGGGCCACGCCGAATACGACACCATACGCGAAGTCAAAAACAGCCTCTCTATTCCGGTCATCGCCAATGGGGATATCGATAGTCCCGAAAAGGCAAAATTCGTACTAGAGTACACCGGAGCGGATGCCGTCATGATCGGTCGAGCCGCGCAAGGACGACCCTGGATTTTCCGGGAAATCCTGCATTACCTCGAACATGGCGAACATCGTGCAGCCCCCACCTTTGGCGAGCTGCGCGATTGCATGATCGAACACCTGCAAGACCATTACGCTTTCTATGGGCAGCACACTGGAGTACGTACTGCCCGCAAGCATATAGGCTGGTATTTGTCGGATATGCCGGACTCCCGACACTGGCTGGACCAGATTAATCGTATCGAAAACTGTGCAGATCAATTAGAAGCCATTACTCACTGGTTTCAAGAATGCGACCTGGACCAGCCCTACCTGCAATAAAAGACAGCTGTGTGGCTCTTTTGTATTTAAGTACTACGTATACCTTCAGAAAAAAATGTCAACGACCAACCCACTAGAACAGTCCGTACGTGAACGCCTCGAACGCTACTTCGCCGATCTGGGCGAATCGGAGCCACGCGATCTGTTGTCGATGGTCATCTCCTGCGTGGAACGGCCTGTCCTGCAAGTTGCCCTGGAGAAATCCGCGGGCAACCAATCCAAGGCCGCAGAAATGCTGGGCATCACGCGTAGTACTTTGCGCAAGAAGCTCAGCGCCCACAATCTGCAACCCTGATTCCTAACTCTCACGTCTCACCTTCCATGAAAATCCAGACAGCTCTTCTCTCTGTCTCCGACAAAACCGGTATTGTCGAATTTGCCCAAGCACTCGCCCAACGCGGAGTGCGGCTTCTATCCACTGGCGGCACGGCCAAGCTGCTGGCCCAGGCCGGCCTGACTGTTACCGAAGTGGCCCAGCACACCGGTTCGCCAGAAATTCTGGATGGCCGTGTCAAAACACTGCATCCAAAAATTCACGGTGGCCTGCTGGCCCGTCGCGACAGCGCCGAACACTTGAAGACTCTGGAAGAGCACGGCATTGACCGTATCGATCTGCTGGTCGTCAACCTCTACCCTTTCCGTGAAACCATTGCCAAGCCTGGTTGCACCTTTGCCGATGCGGTAGAGAACATTGATATTGGTGGCCCCGCCATGTTGCGCGCTGCTGCCAAGAACCACGGCACGCCTGAAGGCGGCGCCTGTGTGGTGATTGACCCTGTCGATTACGAACGCGTGCTGGCTGATATGGATGGCCCTGCTGGTCACCCTTCTTACGGCCTGCGTCTGGAACTGGCTGCCAAGGTCTACGCCCACACCGCCGCTTACGACGGTGCCATCGCGGCTTACCTGAGCAGCCTGGCTCAAGCCGAGCCTGCCCAGGACAGCGCCCCCGAAGTGAACACCTGGCCCAATGTGCTGACCATTCAGCTCAAACAGGAACAGACTCTGCGCTACGGCGAGAACCCGCACCAAAGCGCGGCTTTCTACACAGACGGCACCATTGGCGAAGGTCTGCTGGGTCGCTACAAGCAATTGCAGGGCAAGGAACTGTCCTACAACAATATTGCTGACGCTGATGCCGCCTGGGAATGTGTACGCAGCTTTGACGCGGGCGCTTGCGTCATCGTCAAGCACGCCAATCCTTGCGGTGTAGCCCTGGGCGAAACCGCCGAGGAATCCTACCGCAAAGCGTTCCAAACCGATCCAACTTCTGCCTTTGGCGGCATCATTGCCTTCAATCGCGAAGTGGACGAAGCCGCTGCCCAGGCGATCAGCAGCCAGTTTGTGGAAGTGCTGCTGGCACCTTCCTACACCCAAGGTGCTCTGGACGTGTTTGCCGCGAAAAAGAACGTGCGCGTGCTGAGCATTCAGCCCGGCCAGGCTCACAACGCGTTTGACGTCAAGCGTGTCGGTGGCGGCTGGTTGGTACAAACACCCGACACGTTCCGCGATAACACCGAAGGCTTCAAGGTCGTGACGCAAGTCCAACCTAGTGCCCAGCAAATGCAAGACATGCTGTTTGCCTGGAACGTGGCCAAGTACGTGAAATCCAACGCCATCGTGTTCTGCGGTCAGGGCATGACACTGGGTGTAGGCGCTGGCCAGATGAGCCGTGTGGACTCTGCCCGCATCGCCTCCATCAAGGCTGAAAACGCTGGCTTGACCCTGCAAGGTTCGGCTGTTGCGTCCGACGCTTTCTTCCCCTTCCGCGATGGTCTGGATGTGGTTGCAAAAGCGGGCGCCACCTGCGTGATTCAACCCGGTGGCAGCGTGCGTGATGACGAAGTCATTGCCGCCGCCAACGAGCGTGGTATTGCCATGGTCTTGACCGGCACACGCCACTTCCGTCACTAATATGCGAATCCTGGGCATAGACCCTGGTTTGCGTCGCACTGGTTTCGGAGTGATCGACGCCCAGGGGCCCAGCTTGCGCTACGTGGCCAGCGGGACCATTGTGGTCCCGCCTGATCTGCCTCTGGCAGAGCGGCTAAAGCTGATTCTGACTCACATCACGGAAGTGATTGAGCAAAGCAAGCCCGATACCTCTGCCATCGAAAAAGTCTTTGTAAACAGCAACCCTGCCTCTACCCTTTTGCTAGGACAGGCTCGGGGCGCCGCCTTGTGTGCGCTGGCCGTCGGTGGGCTGGATGTACATGAATACACAGCGTTGCAGATCAAGAAAACCGTCACCGGCAGCGGTCATGCTGCCAAAGAACAAATCCAGCTGATGGTCCAGCGGCTCTTGCAGCTGAACGGCCTGCCTGCGCCGGACTCGGCCGATGCCCTGGCCTGCGCCATCAGCCATGCTCATCACAGCAGTGTGGTGGGCGGCCTGCAAAAAAGCGGAGCCATCACCACCGGGCCGCGCCGCCGCATTCGCGCTGGCCGGATCTTGGGTTAACTCTCCATAAGGAACGTCATGATAGGTCGCATCCGGGGTACCTTGATCGAAAAACAACCGCCTACCATCTGTGTGGATGTGGGTGGGGTTGGTTATGAAATCGATGTACCCATGAGTACGCTCTACCAAATGCCGGAACTGGGCGCGCAGGTCAATCTGTTCACCCATCTGGCCATTCGTGAAGATGCTCACGTGCTGTTTGGCTTTTCCAGCCTGAACGAGCGCAGCACCTTCAAGGCCCTGATCAAAGTCACGGGCATTGGTGCCCGCACCGCCCTGTCCTTGCTCTCAGGCATGAGCGCTGAAGAACTGGCCGATGCTATTACGCGCCAGGAGACGTCCCGTCTGGTCAAGATTCCGGGCATAGGCAAGAAAACGGCCGAGCGTCTTTTACTGGAACTGCGTGGCAAGCTGGGTGCAGACCTGGGCAGCGGTGGCGCCGTCAGCGCCACTCCCAATAGCCGTGATGATGTGCTGCACGCCTTGGAAGCGCTGGGCTACTCCAACAAGGAGGCCAGTATTGCTGTCAAAGCCTTGCCGGATGATATTGATGTGTCGGAAGGGATCAAGCAGGCATTGAAGTCGCTGTCACGCGCTTGATACGACACTGCTGTGTATAAAAAACCGGGCCGTTCATATGAACGGCCCGGTTTTTTTACTACTCCATTCATCAAGCGAGCAGACGCCCCAGGGCGGACACATCCACATTCCCGCCACTGATCAGCACACCGACCTTGCGGCCTTGCAAATCACCCTGCCGCATTACCGCCGCGGCACCCAAGCAACCTGTAGGCTCCACAACCATCTTCATACGTTCCGCGAAGAAACGCATGGCCTGAACCAGCTCGGTATCAGGCACCGTCAAAATATCTGTAACCATGCTGCGAATCAGCTCAAACGTCATGGGTGCCAAAGCTTGGGTCAGTGCCCCATCAGCAATCGATGCAGGCGGGGCAATCTTGACGATCTCCCCACTACGCAGGGACTGCTGGGCATCATCCCCAGCCTGCGGCTCAACACCATAGACTTCACAATCCGGTGCCATAGCCTTGGCGGCCAGCAAGCAGCCCGACAGCAAGCCACCGCCCCCTAATGAAACATAGAACTGCTGCAAGTCCGGCACTTCCTGAAACAGCTCCAATGCCGCCGTCCCCTGCCCCGCGATCACATCAGGATGCGCAAAGGGAGGAATCAAGGTCAGCCCTTCACGCTCGACCAGATCTTGTGCAATTTGGGCACGATCTTGAGTCAAGCGATCGTACTCGATCACTTTGGCACCGTAGCCGCGCGTTGCAGCCAGTTTGGCAGCCGGAGCATCCGAATTCATGATAATGGTAGCCGGGATACCCAAAAGCTTGGCCGACAAGGCCACCGCCTGCGCGTGATTGCCAGAGGAAAAAGCCACGACACCTGCTTTTTTCTGCTGCTCGTTCAACTGCGCCAGCGCATTGAAGCCACCGCGAAACTTGAAAGCACCAATACGCTGAAAGTTCTCGCACTTGAAGTAGACTTCGCCATTCAGGCGCTCGTTCAAGGTTGCGGAAGTCAAGACCGGTGTGCGGTGTGCCACAGGCGCCAAGCGTTCAGCGGCGGCTACAACATCAGCAAAATCAGGTAATTCCAGGGACATGGCTAAAATCTCGATTAAAAACTCCAGCCCACATTATGCGCGATGCCAGGCGAAGCAGCCTAGCGCTGGCCGGACAAATCCAGCCTGGCTGCTACGGATGACCGATTTGCCCGCGCACTCCATGAACACTGCCATGTGCCCTGATACTCAGGCGGTGGGTGCTTGGTGTACCATACTGTATATTCAATCAGCGTAGTCATCATGGCCATACATTCCGATTCGCTCTCCAGCCTGCCTTCTGAACAGCGCATCATTACGCCCAAACCCTTGTCGCCCAACGAAGAGTCCATCGAACGCGCCTTGCGACCCAAGATGCTGGAGGACTATGTCGGGCAAGCTCGGGCGCGCGAACAGCTGGAAATCTTTATTGCGGCTGCTCGCCAACGCCAGGAAGCACTGGACCACGTCTTGCTGTTTGGCCCTCCCGGTTTGGGTAAAACCACGCTGGCTCACATCATTGCCCATGAAATGGGGGTGAACCTGCGCCAGACTTCCGGCCCCGTGCTGGAGCGTCCCGGTGATCTGGCTGCCTTGCTGACCAATCTGGAACCCAACGACGTTCTGTTTATTGACGAGATCCATCGCCTGTCTCCCGTCGTCGAGGAAATTCTGTATCCAGCGCTGGAAGACTTTCAAATTGACATCCTGATTGGCGAAGGCCCGGCCGCCCGCAGCGTCAAACTGGATTTGCAGCCCTTTACCCTGGTCGGTGCCACCACTCGCGCTGGCATGTTGACCAATCCCTTGCGCGACCGCTTTGGCATTGTGTCTCGCCTGGAGTTCTATGACGTCAAAGACCTGACGCATATCGTGGCGCGCAGTGCCGGGCTGCTTAATGTCAGCACGACGGATGAAGGCACCTACGAAATTGCCCGCCGCTCGCGCGGTACCCCGCGTATTGCCAACCGACTTCTGCGCCGAGTACGCGATTACGCCGAAGTCAAAACCGGCGGCATTATCCATACCGAATGCGCACAGGCGGCCCTGTCCATGCTGGAAGTGGATCCACAAGGCCTGGATTTGATGGACAGAAAATTGCTGGAGGCCATCGTGCATAAATTCGACGGTGGCCCGGTTGGGGTAGACAGCCTGGCGGCTGCCATTGGTGAAGAACGCGACACGATCGAAGATGTGATCGAACCCTATCTGATCCAGCATGGTTTTTTGCAACGCACCCCAAGAGGCCGCATTGCTACCCTGAACACCTGGCGTCACCTGGGGCTCACGCCGCCACGCAACACGCAGGGTCAGGATCTGTTCGACGCAGAATAAGCGCTTAGCCCCGGCGAGCCCAGGGGCGGAACACCAACAGCAAGGTAATCGCAATCGACACAGCGGCAGCCAGCAGCAAGGCTGCCAGCCAATGCAAATGCGTGAAGGTCAGCGCCAGCGTGGTGCAAAACCCCGCCAGACTGCCTGTCCCCCACAAGGCCGAACGCAAAGTCGCGACCAAGCTGGCTGCACCCAAGGTTTGGTGAATGGTCACGGCGACCACGGTATAGCCAATGGGGAAGGCCATGATCAGCCCCGACAAGCTCGGCCCCAGCAAAGAGCTGCTGGTGGTCACGATAGCAACCAGAAGTCCTGCCAATGCCCCTCTGAATATCAGCAGACCCCAACCCGCCTTCGCTTTGCTGGTCCCTTTCATGCCGGCCAGACGGCGTGACACGCGCAAACTGAATGCAGTCACAGCAATAAACAAAGCCAGCCCCAACACAGGTTGCACGGGCATAAAGGACAAGAACAAGGCGGCCACCGCCCAACCAGCGACCGCACACAACAAGGTGCGCCAGGGCGACAAAGTGGGGGCACAAAGAATGATGAGCAGCAAAAACAGCTGAGTCGCACTTAGCGAATACACGGCATAGGTTGCCGCCTGCTGCACATAATCGGCAGGAAACTGCTGGGACAGAAAATAAAAACCGGGGCCCAATACCATGGGCAAGCCCGCCAGCGCACCACCAATCAAGGGGCCAAATGCGCTAACTGACCACGAAACCAGAACAACAACCAAAGCGGTGGCGGCCATGCGAACTGCCAAGGCAGACCACGCTATATCAAGAAAAGCAGTTTCCACGGAGCTATCTCGCAGTGAAACCAGGTATCAGGAACTGCCCGACTCAGCGCCAGCAAATACACTGAAATCGGGCGGCTTCCTCCATCCTTAGCTCACCACACTCCAGTCCAGAGCCTGACCGGCCGCCAGAGGAATCAATGGCTCACCCGCCATTTCCACGGACTCGGGAATGGTGAACTGGCGACGTTGCAGAGTCATTGTTCCTTCATTGACCGGTAAACCGTAGAAAGCGGGACCATTCAAGCTGGCAAAGGCTTCCAGGCGATCCAGACGTCCGGCCTTGTCAAAAGCTGACGCGTACAACTCCATGGCGTGCAGCGCGGTATAACAGCCCGCACAGCCACAGCTTTGTTCTTTGCGGCTACGCGAGTGTGGAGCACTGTCTGTGCCCAGGAAGAAACGATTGCTGTCGCTGGTTGCTGCATCAACCAGAGCCTGGCGATGCTTCTCGCGCTTCAAGACAGGCAAACAGTACCAGTGTGGCTGCAAACCGCCTTGGAACAAAGCATTACGGTTATAGAGCAAGTGATGGGCGGTGATGGTTGCGGCAACCGGGCCTTCCGCCTGGCTAACATAGGCAGCGCCCTCTGCCGTGGTCAGGTGCTCAAACACCACTTTCAGTTCGGGGAAGGCCTTGCGCATGGGGATCATCACACGCTCGATGAATACGGCTTCCCGGTCGAACAAGTCGATGCTGGGGTCTGTGACCTCTCCGTGCATCAGCAAAGGCATGCCCGATTCCTGCATCTGGGCCAGCACCTTGGAACAGTTCTTCAGCAAATCTGTCACGCCTGCATCGGAGTTTGTGGTGGCACCGGCGGGATACAGCTTCACGCCATGCACAAACCCACTTTCCTTGGCGCGAACGATTTCCTCAGGCTGAGTATTGTCCGTCAGGTACAAAGTCATCAAAGGCTCAAACTTGCCGACGTACTCGGTTTTGGCCAGTGCGCTCAAAATACGCTCGCGGTAGGCCAGAGCCTGTGCGGTGGCTGTAACGGGCGGGGTCAGGTTGGGCATGACGATAGCCCGGTCAAATTGTGCCGCAGTATGGCCCAAGACCGATTCCAACACAGCACCGTCACGCAGGTGCAAATGCCAATCATCAGGACGACGAATGACCAGGGTATCCACAGTAGGGCTCATATCTTTACTCAATATCAAACAAAGGCCCCGTGCTTTGAACCGTCCATAAAGCAACAGGTGCCACAATTGCCTTTCAGCAGGCCGAATCCATCATTATGCTACAGCTACCTGTGCTGCGCATGATTGGCACAGGAATCCCGAGCCCAAATCCATAGTGCGTTGCAGCAGCCTGTAAACACTGGAAAATCTGCTTACAGACCCGCAAAGCTCTTGCTCACAAAGGGCTTGGACGTATAGGGAGTATCACGGTATGCTGACAGACAAGTCGTGCCCTAGCGCATAACCCGCCCCTTCAACTCGTTTCTCAGGAGTTCCGTTCATGGCCAGCACTGAAAAAAAGCCTGCTACCCGCAAACCCAATGCAGCCTTCATGAAACCACTCACTCCTAGCCCAACACTGGCTGCGGTGATTGGCTCTGGCGCGCTGCCGCGTACTGAAGTTACGAAGAAAATCTGGGAATACATCAAGAAACACGATCTCCAGGATCCCAAGAACCGTCGCAACATCAATGCCGACGCCAAGCTGCGCCCCTTGTTCGGCAAGGACCAGGTCTCCATGTTTGAACTGACCAAGCTGGTCAGCGCCCACCTGAAATAAGCACGGGGTGCCCAGGCACCTCTGGCAATATCGGGCCGCGCCGCTGAGCTTTCAGCCGCGGCCCTTTTTTTATTTGGCGGCATCAAGTCCGCTGCTTTCTCGTCTCCATGTCGATTTCATTCTCTACCCCACCCGCTCAAACCCCACGCGCCTTGTGCTGGCTACGCCGTGATCTACGTTTGCACGATCATGCTGCCTTGCACCATGCCTTGAAAAGTGGTTTGCCTGTAGCCTGTGTATTTGTCTTTGACAGCACCATCCTGCAATCCTTACCCGCCGATGATGTCCGACTGGCTTTTATCTACGACAGCCTGCTACAGGTTCAGGAGCAGCTGCGTCAAAATGGCAGTGAACTGATCACGGTTTATGGGGACCCCGTACAGAAAATTCCAGCATTGGCGAACAGCCTGAATGCAAAAACCGTCTATACAAACGAGGACTACGAGCCGGCAGCCCTCGCTCGGGATCAGGCTGTCAGGCATGCTCTATCCTCACAAGGCATGGAACTGCAGCTGTTCAAGGACCAGGTGATCTTTGCGCGGGATGAGATCCTGACCCAACAGAAGCAGCCCTACACGGTTTTTACGCCCTACAAACGCAATTGGCTGGCGCGTATCCAATCTGAAAATGTGCAAGCATACGACTGCTCGCAGGGCAAATGGGCCGCGCTACCCGAGCAAGCCTTGCCTGGTTTGGAGCAATTGGGCTTTCAAGACGAGTCTCGCGCAAAACTGCTGAACCCCGCCGGTTGGCAAGGCGCTCAAACCTTGCTGGAAGAATTCGAACCCAGAATCCACGCTTACCAGGAGCGCCGAGACTTTCCCGCCAAACGAGGGGTGTCCTATCTGGCCCCCCATCTACGCTTTGGAACCCTCTCTATCCGCCAAGCGGTATCTTTAGCTTGGCCCAGCGACTCCGTGGGCGCAGCAACATGGCTGAGCGAATTGATCTGGCGAGAGTTCTATCAGCAGTTCCTGTGGCACCACCCTGAAACGGCGACAGAGAGCTTCAAGCCCGCCTACAAGGATCTGCCCTTCCCTAATCGCGAAGACTGGTTCCAGGCCTGGCAAGAAGGCCGGACCGGCTACCCGATTGTGGATGCCGCCATGCGTCAACTGAACCAGTCAGGCTATATGCACAACCGGCTACGCATGATCAGCGCGTCCTTTCTGGTGAAAGACTTGCTGATAGACTGGCGTTGGGGTGAGCAATATTTTGCTCAGAAGCTGCTTGATTACGATATGGCTTCCAATGTGGGAGGCTGGCAATGGGCAGCCTCTACCGGATGCGATGCGCAGCCTTACTTTCGCATCTTTAATCCCATTACCCAATCGCGTAAATTTGATCCTGATGGGCAATTCATACGACGGTATGTCCCCGAACTGGCTTCCCTGGACAAGCAGGCCGTGCACGCACCCTGGCAGGCCAAGCAGCTTCCTATCGAATTCAGGCTGAGACAGGATTACCCGGCCCCCATCGTGGATCATGAGACACAACGGCATCTTGCTCTGGCGCTATTCAAGCAAGCAGGAGAGCAAGAGCAAACGGATTGAAATACCTTAAGGATATTTATGTCAGACAGCTCCCGACCACCACCTCCAGCCAGTACCCCGGTATTACTGCAAAACCTGCAAACCGCTCATCCTCAAGCACAAGTGGCTATCCTTGATTTCGGCTCCGATCACGCCGAAATAAGCATGGCTCATAAAGGTGTCCCTGTTCATACCGAGCACTTCCCGGAACTTAGTGGGGTCCAGCTCTTGGCAAGCTGTTTCGCAGACTCCAGCTCGCGCGCAGCGCAGTTGGAACATGCTATCGAGGTCGTGGAAGACGCGATCATGCCAGCCAGCCTGGATCTGCGTCAGTTTATGGTGTTTGCCGCTGGGGAGTTTGCTGAAGAGCTTGGCGTCTGGCTCACAGAAGCCCAAGGCAGCGAGCAGCACACTCTTAATCGGGACATGATTGACGACCTGTTCACCCTGTATGCAGCAGCCAGCCAAGGAGCGGTCAGCCTGAAAATGATCAACGCGGGCTCTTTGGAAAATATCCATCAGCTGGTCAATAATCAAAACCTGGGTATTTACCTCTTGCTGCTGCGCGAGTGCCTGCACCATATGCATATCGAACAGATCCACCTGCTGGCACCTTAAAGGCTTCCTCAACAGGGATAAGCGAAACGCACCGCCCAAGGGCCTGAACCGGGGTGCATAGCCAAGCAGATGCGGGCCAAATCCGAGCAAGCCCAAGCAAAGCAACAAAAAAAAAGGTGCTCAGATGAGCACCTTTTAAATATTTCTTTCTGGGCTACGCCAGAACACTACTGAAATGGGATCGCGTTAGTAGTCGTGGCCCAGAGCCTGACCACCTGCCAAGGCCAACCAGCCTTTAATCAGGCGGTGGATGATCCATACCATGGCTACCAGAGCGGTTACCCAACCAATAAAGATGGTCGTCAGCAAAGCGCTCAACACCACCCACAACAGTCCCCACCAGAAAGTCTTGATGACCCAATCCAGATGGCTGGCATAAATAGTGCCCGATGCATCACCGCGTTTGACGTAAGCCAGAATCACAGCTGCTACAGCTGCAGCACCGAAGATACCTGCACTGATCATAGCCAAAGAAAACAAGCCATAGCAGATGTGCGTAATCTTGCGCAGCGACAAGCCTGGTTCAAGCTCGGGGCTAATGGGCTGATTCATTCGGTTCTCCTGAAACAAGCATTAACAATAACTATACCGAACTATTTTACCCATACTTTGAGCATTAACCGTATGACAGTGGCAGAGCTACCACCATCCAGGCAGAAGAAGCGGCGTATGAAATGCCGCTTCTATGATCCAGTCACGTTCTATGCAATTACCGAAGAAACAAGCGCTATGCGGGTCACTCATAGAGCAGACACCGCACATGCCGATTAGCGTCACTATCCGGGGCAATCAGCAGAAGAAGAAGAAGAAGAAGAAGAAGAAGTGGTCTGTCGCCGCGTCTCAACAACAAACAGTCAGTACAGCAAGAGAGGAACGGCCGACCACCTTACAGGTAAGCAGCAACGGATTGAACGTCAATCCTAGGGTGCAGGCACAGGATGCCAAGACCGACCTGCCAGGGTTGGGC